>CALULQ010000015.1 GCA_944321525.1 uncultured Paraprevotella sp. | reverse complement strand
ATAATAGGGTTTCCCGCCCGCGAAGTGAAAACCTCGCGGGCGGGAATTTTTTTATGCGTGCTTCCGAGCTTTCCCGCGGCGGACGATGCGGCAGGGGGAATTTGGGAGTGCAGAAGCCCGGCAATCGTCTGGCTTGTAACATGGGCGAAAATATTTGTTATACTTCCAAAGAGGGGCTTATCCATATTGTTTGTTTCTTTGTAACGTAAAATCCGGTGTTTAGTATCCGGCTTTTTTAATACGGAAAGATATGGTCAAGAAATTGGTTTTATTCTTTTGGGTTTTGGGGTGCATGCAACCGGCAAGAGCGCTGGACCACGTGGAGATTGTATTTGATGAACTCGCGGCAGAGCGCTTCACTTTGATTGAAAGTGGGCAAGCTATACCTATATTAATAGATGAGAAGGACGATGTCGGCGTTTCTATCGCGGCGCTAAACCTGCAGTCTGACTTTGGCAAGGTGGCGGGCACTCCGCCTGAGCTCCTTCATGCGCCGGCGGGGAAACGGCTGATTGTGGTGGGCACGATGGGAAGCCGCTTTGTCCGTATGCTTTTGGATGCCGGGAAGATAGAGGAGAATGCGTTGAAGGGGAAGCGCGAGAAATATGTGATGACGATGGTGGAAGAGCCTTTCGACGGTGTGAGCGAGGCTTTGGTCGTTGCCGGAAGCGACAAGCGTGGTGCGATTTATGGCATATATGAACTGTCTGAGCAAATCGGCGTCTCCCCGTGGTATGATTGGGCGGACGTGCCTGTCGTTCCCAAACAAAACCTGTCCATGGCGCGTGGGACATACTCTGCCGGGGAGCCCGCCGTAAGATACCGCGGGCTATTTCTGAATGACGAAGCGCCTTGCCTTACGGGTTGGGTGAAGCACACGTATGGCACGAATTATGGCGACCATCGCTTCTATGCCCGTGTGTTTGAACTGATTTTGCGCCTGAGGGGCAACTTCCTGTGGCCGGCCATGTGGTCGTGGAGCTTTTATGCGGATGACCCCGAGAATAGTCGTACGGCCCGCGACATGGGTATCATCATGGGGACTTCCCACCACGAGCCGATGGCGCGCAACCATCAGGAATGGGCGCGCCACCGCAGGGAGTATGGCGCGTGGGATTATGTGACGAACCAGAAAGTGATCGACCGTTTCTTCCGCGAGGGGATAGAGCGCGCGATGGGGGCGGAGGACCTGATTACGATTGGCATGCGCGGAGATGGCGATGCACCTATGGGAGGCAAGGAGGGGGAAGACCAAGGGGCAGAGCGCGACAAAGCCAACTTGGACTTGCTGGAGAGAATCATCAGGAACCAGCGCCGGATTATCAAGGACGTGACGGGCCGTCCGGCCAAGGAGACCCCGCAGGTGTGGGCCATCTATAAAGAGGTGCAGAAGTATTACGACATGGGTCTGCGCGTGCCGGACGACGTCATCATGCTGCTCAGCGACGATAACTGGGGGAACGTGCGCCGCCTGCCCCGCGGGGACGAACGCAAGCATCCCGGAGGATGGGGAATGTATTACCATGTGGATTATGTCGGTGCGCCGAGGAATTCAAAGTGGTTGAACGTGACTCCCATACAGCATATTTGGGAGCAGTTGCAGCTGACGTATGATTATGGCGTAGACCGCTTGTGGGTGCTCAACGTGGGCGACCTGAAGCCCATGGAATATCCCATCACTTTGTTTTTGGACATGGCCTGGAACCCGAAGCGCTATACGGCGGCCAACCTGCTGGAGCATGCCCGTGGTTTCTGCGCGCAGCAATTCGGGGCGGAACAGGCGGACGAAGCCATGCGCATTCTCAACCTTTATAGCAAATATAACGGTCGTGTCACGCCGGAGATGCTGGATGCCCGCACCTACAACGTGGAGAACGGCGAGTGGAAGCAAGTTTCGGACGAGTACCGCGTGCTGGAGGCCGATGCCCTGCGGCAATACATTTCGTTGCCGGAGGAGTATCGCGACGCTTACAAACAACTGATTCTCTTCCCCGTGCAGGCCATGGCCAACCTCTACGAGATGTATTACGCGCAGGCCATGAACCATAAACTTTATGCGGAGCGCAACCCGCAGGCCAACTTTTGGGCCGACAAGGTGGCGCAAGCCTTCAGGCGCGACTCGTTGCTTTGTGACGACTACAACAACGTGATGTCCGGCGGGAAGTGGAAAAACATGATGATTCAGAAGCATATCGGTTACCGTTCGTGGAACGACAACTTCCGTGCCGACACCATGCCCAAGGTGTTCCGGTTGGAGCATCCCGAGCTCCAGAAAGGCGGCTACGTGTTCACGGCCCGTCACGGCGTGGTGTCGATGGAGGCCGAGCATTATTTTAGTGCCGTGCCGGCGGCTGGGACGGAATGGACGGTCATCCCCTATTTGGGGCGCACGCTAAGCGGCCTGGCCCTGATGCCCTACACGAAAGCCGTGGAGGGCGCGTCGCTCACTTATCGTTTTTCTGTTCCCGAGGGAGTTACGGAGGTAGAGGTGCATGTAGTCGTCAAGTCGACGCTTGCATTCCATGATGCGGACGGCCACGCCTACGCGGTGAAGTTGGGCGACGGCGAGGAGAAGGTGGTGAATTTCAATTCAGACCTGAACGAAGAACCGGAGAACATCTATCGCGTGTTCTATCCCACGGTGGCCCGCCGTGTGGTGGAGAAGACCATAAAGTTTCCCGTCACGCCTTCTGCCGACGGAATGCTGGATTTGACGTTGAAGCCGTTGGATCCGGGCATCGTGTTCGAAAAGATAGTGGTGGATTGTGGCGGTTACGAGAGGAGCTACCTTTTCATGGAGGAGTCGCCGAACGAAAGGCAGGTTGCGGAATAAGGCGCTTTCGGGGGCGGGGAAGCCCGCTCTCCCGTCTGTCGGCGGAGAATCGGCTCCGCCGTTGCGCCTTTTTTCGTCGCGCTGTGCGGAGTCCGTCAGCGTACTCTGCGGCAAGTACTCGAGTACTTGCCGCAGAGTACAGTTTCGCATACCGCATGTCCTTCCGCGTTTTTCCGCCGCATGCTCCATGGCTTTGCCGTCTGTCTTTTGGATTTTTCGGCCGCTCTGTCGGCCTCCGTGCGGAAGAAAGAGCTTGTTTCCCGCCCGGAATCCTGATAAAATCGCAGAATAGGCGCATTTTTCATTTTAATTTATTTGTTTGATTCCCCGATTTCTTTTATCTTTGCATCCGAAACAGACAAAATGAACATACAATGAATGCTACGATTACATTATTGGCCCTGTTGGACATTCGACTGCGGAACGTGGTGGAAAGTGTGGTCTGTGCGTAGTAGTTGTGTGTAAGATATACGAGGCCTTTCCCACTTTCTTGGTGAGAAAGGCTTCTTTTTTATAGAAACAAATAATGAGAAGATATGAGTGACAAGTTGTTTATTTTTGACACGACATTGCGGGACGGCGAGCAGGTTCCCGGATGCCAGTTGAATACGGTCGAGAAGATTCAAGTGGCCAAACAGTTGGAAGCCCTCGGGGTGGACGTGATAGAGGCAGGATTCCCCATCTCCAGCCCGGGCGATTTTAATTCAGTCATCGAGATTTCAAAAGCCGTGACATGGCCCACGATATGCGCCCTGACCCGCGCCGTGCAGAAGGACATCGACGTGGCGGCCGACGCCTTGCGCGAAGCCAAGCACAAGCGCATCCACACGGGTATCGGCACTTCGGACCCGCACATCAGATACAAGTTCAACTCCAACCGCGAAGAAATCATCGAACGGGCGGTGGCTGCCGTGAAGTATGCCAAGCGCTATGTGGAGGACGTGGAGTTCTATGCCGAAGATGCCGGGCGCACGGAGAACGAGTATCTGGCCCGAGTGGTGGAAGCCGTGGTGAAGGCCGGGGCCACCGTGGTGAACATCCCCGACACCACCGGCTATTGCCTGCCGCAGGAATACGGCGAGAAAATCAAATACCTGATGGAGCACGTTGACGGGCTTTCTGCCGGGAAAGCCATCCTCTCCACGCATTGCCACAACGACTTGGGCATGGCCACGGCCAACACTATGGCCGGCGTGCTCAACGGCGCGCGCCAGGCCGAGGTGACCATCAACGGCATCGGCGAGCGGGCGGGCAACACGTCGCTCGAGGAAGTGGCCATGATCCTGAAATGCCACAAAGGCATCGCCATCGACACGAACATCAACACGCAAAAAATCTACCCCACGAGCCGTATGGTGTCCAGCCTGATGAACATGCCCGTGCAGCCGAACAAGGCCATCGTGGGCCGCAACGCCTTCGCGCATTCCAGCGGCATCCATCAGGACGGCGTGCTGAAGAACGTGCAGACCTATGAAATCATGAACCCCAAAGACGTGGGCATCGACGACAATGCCATCGTGCTGACGGCCCGCAGCGGAAGGGCTGCCCTGAAGCACCGCCTGAGCGTGCTGGGCGTTGAGATGGAAGGCGAACGCCTGGATGCCACGTATCAGGACTTCTTGAAGCTGGCCGACAAGAAGAAGGAGGTGAACGACGACGACATACTGATGTTGGCGGGAGCCGACCGCGCGGCCGCGCATGCGGTGAAACTGGATTACCTGCAGGTGACGACCGGCATGGGTGTGAAGTCCGTGGCCTGCATCGGTCTGGACATCGCAGGGGAGAAGTTCGAGGCATCGGCCAGCGGAAACGGTCCGGTGGACGCCGCCATCAAGGCGCTGAAGAACATCATCAAGCGCCAGATGGTGTTGAAGGAGTTCACGATTCAGGCCATCAGCAAAGGCTCCGACGACGTGGGCAAGGTGCACATGCAGGTGGAATACGACGGGCATGTGTACTACGGCTTCGGCGCCAACACCGACATCGTGTCGGCTTCCGTGGAGGCTTACATAGATTGCATCAACAAGTTTAAGAAGTAACAAATACAAAATAAGATAATGGCAAACACACTCTTTGACAAGATTTGGGACAAGCACGTCGTCCAGTACGTGGAGGACGGGCCGCAACAATTGTATATCGACAGGCTCTATTGCCACGAAGTGACCAGCCCGCAGGCTTTTGCCGGCATGAGGGCGCGCGGGTTGAAATGTTTCCGCCCCGACCACATCTATTGCATGCCGGACCACAACACGCCGACGCACGACCAGGACAAGCCGATTGAAGACCCCGTGAGCAAGGCGCAGGTGGATACGCTGGCCAAGAACGCGGCCGATTTCGGGCTGACCCACTTCGGCATGATGAACCCCAAGAACGGCATCATCCACGTGGTGGGACCGGAACGAGGCCTCTCGCTTCCCGGCATGACCATCGTGTGCGGCGATTCCCACACCTCGACCCACGGCGCCGTGGGTGCCGTGGCATTCGGCATCGGCACGTCCGAAGTGGAGATGGTGCTGGCTTCGCAGTGCATCCTGCAGCAGAAGCCCAAGTCGATGCGCATCAACATCGAAGGTGAACTGGCTCAGGGCGTGACGGCCAAGGACGTGGCCCTCTACCTGATGTCGCAGCTCACCACTTCCGGCGCCACGGGTTATTTCGTGGAGTATGCCGGCTCGGCTGTCCGCAGTCTTTCCATGGAAGGGCGCCTCACTCTGTGCAACCTCTCCATAGAGATGGGTGCCCGTGGCGGTTTCATCGCGCCGGACGAAGTGACGTTCGCTTATCTGAAAGGCCGTGAATACGCGCCCAAGGGTGAGGAATGGGACAAGGCCGTGGCCTACTGGAAGACGCTGAAGAGCGGCGACGACGCCGTGTTCGATAAGGAACTCACGTTCCAGGCCGCCGACATCGAGCCCCGCATCACCTACGGCACCAATCCCGGCATGGGCATCGGCATCACGGAAACCGTTCCCTCTATCGAAACGATTCCGGAAGCCGGACGCGCTTCCTACTTGAAGTCGTTGGACTACATGGGCTTCCAACCCGGGCAGAAGCTGTTGGGCACGCCGGTGGATTATGTGTTCCTCGGAGCCTGCACCAACGGGCGCATCGAGGATTTCCGCGCGTTTGCCTCCATCGCCAAGGGACGCAAGAAGGCGCCGCATGTCGTGGCGTGGCTGGTGCCCGGTTCGTGGATGGTGGCCGACCAGATCAAGGCCGAAGGCTTGGATAAAGTGCTGGAAGAAGCCGGCTTTGAGCTTCGCCAGCCCGGCTGTTCCGCCTGCCTGGCCATGAACGACGACAAGATTCCGGCGGGCAAGTTGGCCGTGTCGACTTCCAACCGCAACTTCGAAGGCCGCCAGGGGCCCGGTGCCCGCACCGTCCTGGCCAGTCCGTTGGTGGCCGCAGCGGCTGCCGTGACAGGAGTGATAACCGATCCGCGAACATTAATGTAAACCAGACTTGACACATGAAACAGAAATTTGATATCATAACGAGCACTTGTGTGCCTCTTCCTTTGGAGAACGTGGACACGGACCAAATCATTCCGGCCCGTTTCCTGAAGGCCACTACGAGAGAAGAAAGCTTTTTCGGCGAGAACCTGTTCCGCGACTGGCGCTACAATGCCGACGGCACGCTGAACAAGGATTTCGTGCTGAACGACCCGACGTATGGGGGCGAAATCCTTGTGGCCGGCAAGAACTTCGGTAGCGGTTCCAGCCGCGAGCATGCGGCGTGGGCCATCGCCGGTTATGGGTTCCGCGTGGTCATCAGCAGCTTCTTTGCCGACATCCACAAGAACAATGAGCTGAACAACTTTGTGCTGCCCGTGGTGGTGAGCGACGACTTCTTGGCCGAACTTTTCGCTTCCATCAAGGCCGACCCGAAGACGCTGGTGGAAGTAGACCTGCCGTACCAGACGGTGACCAACAAAGCCACGGGGCGCAGCGAGCGCTTTGAAATCAACGGATATAAGAAGTATTGCCTCATGAATGCCTTGGACGACATCGACTTCCTGCTCGAGAACAAGGACAAGATTGAGGCTTGGGAAGGGAAGAACGCCTGACGACGGGAGGAAAAAGGAATGAGCACGAATCCCGTGAAGATTGAAATCATGGACACGACGCTCCGCGACGGTGAACAGACTAACGGCGTGAGCTTCATGCCCCATGAGAAGCTGATGATTGCCAAAGCCTTGTTGCAGGACTTGAACGTGGACCGCATCGAGGTGGCTTCGGCCCGGGTGTCCGACGGGGAATGGAAGGCCGTGCGCAGCATCTGCCAATGGGCGCGCCAGACAGGGCGGTTGGACCGCGTGGAGGTGCTGGGCTTTGTGGACGGCCGCACGTCGCTCGACTGGATCCACAGCAGCGGCTGCCGGCACATCAACCTGTTGTGCAAAGGGTCGGAGAACCATTGCACGAACCAGCTGAAGAAGACTTTGGAGCAACACGTGGCGGACATCCGCCAGTCGCTGGCCTACGCCCGTGAACTGGGCATCGGTGTGAACGTCTATCTGGAGGACTGGAGTAACGGCATGAAGCATTCACCCGACTATGTGTTCGCGTTCATGGACGCATTGAAGGACGAGCCCATCGACCGCTTCATGTTGCCGGACACGCTGGGCATCCTCAATCCCCTGGACTTGCTGGGCTACATGCGCAAGATGGTGAAACGCTATCCGGGCCTGCGCTTCGACTTCCATGCCCACAACGACTACGACTTGGCCATCTCGAACGTGCTGGCCGCCGTGCTGGGCGGATGCCGTGGCATACACACGTCGGTCAACGGGCTGGGCGAGCGGGCAGGAAACGCGCCGCTGGCCAGCGTGCAGGCCATCCTGAAGGACCAAATGGGCGTGCTGACGAGCATCGACGAGAGCCGCCTGAACGAGGTGAGCCGCATGGTGGAGAGCTATTCGGGCATCTCCATCCCGCCCAACCGTCCGATTACGGGCGAGAACGTCTTCACCCAAGTGGCCGGCGTGCATGCCGACGGCGACAACAAGGCCAACCTCTACTGCAACGACCTCTTGCCCGAACGCTTCGGGCGCAAGCGGGAGTATGCCTTGGGCAAGAACAGCGGCAAGGCCAACATCCTGCGCAACCTGGAGGAGCTGGGGCTGGAGCTGACGCCCGAGCAGGCGCGCCGCGTGACCGACCGCATCATCGAGTTGGGCGACAAGAAGGAGATTGTCACCCAGGAGGATTTGCCCTACATCGTGTCCGACGTGCTCAAGCACGACACGCCCGAGGAGCATGTCCGGTTGCTGAGCTACGTGGTCACCACGGCATACGGCCTGAAGCCGATGGCTTCGGTGAAGCTGGAGGTCAACGGGCAGGCTTACGAGGAGAACGCGTCCGGCGACGGACAGTTTGACGCCTTCATGCGCGCCGCGCGGCACATTTACAAGAACAAGTTGTCGCGCCCCTTCCCGTGGCTGGCCAACTACAGTGTCAGCATCCCGCCCGGCGGGCGCACCGACGCCTTGGTGCAGACCGTCATCACGTGGAACTGGAACGACAAGACCTACCGCACGCGCGGACTCGACGCCGACCAGACGGAAGCGGCCATCAAGGCCACGGTGAAGTTGCTCAACCTCATCGAGGGGGATTTTGAATCAAAAACAAAGTAAATCAAAAATAGGAAAAACGACAAAGATTATGGATTTGAAGATTGCCGTGTTGCCGGGAGACGGAATAGGCCCGGAGATTTCGGAACAAGGAGTGGCCGTGATGAACGCCGTGTGCGAGAAGTTCGGCCACAATGTGAGTTACCAATACGCCCTTTGCGGGGCTGACGCCATCGACAGGGTGGGCGACCCTTTCCCCGAGGAGACTTTTGAGATTTGCATGAACGCCGACGCCGTGCTCTTCTCGGCCGTGGGCGACCCGAAGTTCGACAACGACCCCACCGCCAAGGTGCGCCCCGAACAGGGCCTGCTGGCCATGCGCAAGAAGCTGGGCCTCTTTGCCAACATCCGTCCGGTGGAGACGTTCGACTGCCTGATTCACAAGTCGCCGCTGAAGGACGAACTGGTGCGCGGGGCCGACTTCATCTGCATCCGCGAGCTGACCGGCGGCATGTATTTCGGCGAAAAGTATCAGGACGACGAGAAGGCTTACGACACCAACGCCTACACGCGTCCCGAGATTGAGCGCATCCTGAAGGTGGCTTACGAATATGCCATGCGCCGCCGCAAGCACCTCACGGTGGTGGACAAGGCCAACGTGCTGGCCTCGAGCCGTCTGTGGCGTCAAGTGGCCAAGGAGATGGCCCCGCAGTATCCCGAAGTGGTCACCGACTATATGTTCGTGGACAACGCAGCCATGCGCATGATTCAAGACCCGCGCTTCTTCGACGTGATGGTGACGGAGAACACCTTCGGCGACATCCTGACCGACGAAGGCTCCTGCATCACGGGTTCCATGGGCCTGCTTCCTTCGGCTTCCACCGGCGAGCACACGCCCGTGTTTGAGCCCATTCACGGTTCGTGGCCGCAGGCCAAGGGGCTGAACATCGCCAACCCGCTGGCGCAGATTCTCTCCGTGGCCATGCTCTTCGAGTATTTCAACCTGAAGGAGGAAGGCGCACTCATCCGCAAGGCCGTCAACGCCTCGTTGGACGCCAATGTGCGCACGCCGGAAATCCAGGTGGAAGGCGGCGAGCGCTACGGCACCATCGAAGTGGGCCAGTGGATTGTGGATTACATCAAAAAGGCTTGATTTTTTCATCTTTTATAATTTTAATCAAGGGGAGGAATGCCTGGGGACAAACTCGGGTGTTCCTCTTTTTTTATTTTGCCTGCCCGTGCCGAAGTTGCCTGCGTGCGCGGGGCGGCGGACTGCCGTGCCCGCGACTGCGGATTGCCGTGCGGAACGCGTCGGCGTACTTTGCGGGAAGTACTTGAGTACTTGCCGCAGAGTACTCGAGTATTCTCCGCAAAGTACGCCGGCGGGCTCCGCCCTCCGTTCGTCCGTCTTCTGCCTTTTTGTCGGCGTCGTCGTGGCCTAATGGGTGCGTTAATCACTTTTAAAAAATCATGCTTTAATTTTAAGTAAGCGGCAGTGTGCTTTTTACACAAAAAGAAGTAACTTTGTGTCAGTTTGAAATCTTGTCAAAGCATTTAATTCTAAATTTAATGATCATGAAAGCATTCAAGAGAATTTCTTTTGCGGCGGCTTTGTGGGCCGCCGGCTTGGCCGGTTATGCCCAGACGGAGCCCGTGCAGTTGCAGGTGGATGCCGGGCAACAGATTGCCACGGTGACGAAACTGTTCAACGGAACGAACATCGAGGACTTGAACAACCAGACGAACGGGGGCATCTTCAGCCAGCTGCTCCACGGCGAGGCGTTTGAGGAAAACATGGACGTGGACTTCCTGAACCTGGACCGCGGCGACTATTCCAAGGTCTACGTGGTGCTCGACGAGCGGCGCTTGCCGCACCTCATCCAGCAGGCCAACATCTACCACCGCATCAGCTGGAACAGTCGCAGCGAGAAGTACGATTGCAATTCGAAGGACGTTTACGACTCGCGGCCGTTCCGCGACCCGATGGTGATTTCTGGGTGGCGGTTCTGGGGGCGTTTCCTGCCTTTCGACTCCCTGCCCGGCAACATCCAGAAAATCATGCTTGAGCGGCTCGACGGCAAGGAGCAAATCTCGAAGTATTGGAGCAAGGCCGTGACGGGAAACCCGGAATACCGCTATGAACTGGTGCGCGACGGCAAGGCCTACATCGGCCGCCAGACGCAGACCATCTGTTTCGAGGGTGGCACGGGCGAAGTGGGGCTGACCAACCACGGCCTGTACCGCATGGGCATCTGCTACCAGAAAGACAAACCGTATGACGGCGTGCTGCGCGTGAAGTCCGACAAGCCGGCCACGGTCTACCTCTCGTTGCGCAACGACGCGGGACAGGTCATAGCCGAGAAGGGGTATGAACTGAAAGGCGACGGGACGTATGAGAAAGTGGCCTTCGAACTGGTGGCCGGCGAAGACGCCAAGCAGGGCAGCTTCGGCATCGCGCTGAAAAGTCCCGGGCGGCTGGAGCTGGGCTTCGCCTTCCTCGAGCCGGGAGAGTGGGGCCGCGTGAACGGATATCCCATCCGCAAGCAGTTCGTCGACGCGCTCAAGCGGCAGGGCATCGCCGCCTTCCGCTATAACGGTTCGATGGTGGACGTGGGCGCCGACACCTACCTCTACCGTTGGAAGAAGATGATAGGCCCGATCGACGAGCGCCGGGTGACCCTTCGCACGGGCTTCAACCTCTATGCCACCCACAGTTTCGGCTTCATCGAAATGCTGCAGGCTGCGGAAGCCGTGGGCGCGGAGGCCATCATCGGCATGAGCATGGACGAGACGGCCGAGGACATCCGCGACTTCGTGGAGTATGTCAACGGTCCGGTGACGACGAAGTGGGGCGCGCTGCGTGCGCAGCATGGGCATCCCGAACCTTACGGGCTGAAATACATAGAGGTGGACAACGAGCGCGGGCTCTCGGTGGGCTATGCGGAATGCGTGAAGAAGTTTGCCACGGCGGCCTGGCAGGCCGACCCGGAAATGTCTATCATGGTGTCGCTCAACATCGGGCGCAACGGCTACAAGCGCGGGACGGACGCCTACGACAGGGCCACGAAACTGGCCGGATGGTTCATCGAGCAGGGCAAGGGCGACAAGTTTGCCTGGGACCCGCACTACAGCGGCGACCGCCGATTTGCCGACGACAAGGAATGGTTTGAGAACGAAATGGGCATCGTGCTCCAGCGCGAGCTGGCCAAAGACCATCCCGGATTCAAACTGAACCTGCACCCCATGGAGGAGAACGGCAGTCGGTGCGACTGGGACCGCGGACTGGCGCACGCCAGCAACTGGAACACGCTGCAGCGCTACGGCGACTGCTTCAAGATGCTCGGCACGGCCAACACCTTCCAGCCCCACGGACTGCACTACATGTGGGACCAGGGGCGCATCCACTACACTTCCGACGCGATGTGGTTTGAACCCTCGGCATGCATCGACGAGATGATGATGAAGACCTGGAAGCCGAACGTGGTGCAGACCAGCAGCAGCGACGAAGCGCTCGACATCACGGCGAAGGTCGACGACGGGAAGACGGAGATGACGATATACGTGGCCAACATGAGCGATGAGGCGAAAGACGCGGTGCTGAACATCGACGGATTCAAGTTTAAGACCAGCGCCGAGGTGCAGACCATCGGCGGGTGCGACCTGACGGAATCCAACACGTATGAGAACCAGGAGAACGTGGTGTTCAAGCCTTCGAAAGCCAAGATTGCCAAGAAGAATGCCAAATACACCTTCCCGCGCTATTCTTACACGGTGATTACGCTGAAGAAATAAGCGCGCGGCAGAGCCCGGGCATGCGGCGTACGCGTTGCCTCCAAGGCGAAGAGCAAACGTGGTCCGGTTGTGGAAGTCCCGCAGCCGGACCACGTCGTCTTTTCACCTTGAGGGGCGGTTGAGTGGCCGCCGCGGCAGGAAACTTAACGGACGTATGCTTTTTTCTTGCCGGAAATCGTTGGGGAAATCTGTTTTTTGTTTACCTTTGCCGTGAAGGATGTGCCGGAATGCCATGCCTTTGCAGTAAAAACAAAAAGGAGGAACAGATGAAAAGAATATTGTGTATGTTATGCCTGTGCGTCGGCATGGCCACCGCATGGGCGCAGTCGCAGGCCACGTATAAGGAGTACGTGCGGAGGGCTTTGGAGGCCATCGCGGCCGACAGCACGGTGGAAGCCGAGAAACTTTTCCGGCAGGCCATGAAGGCGGAGCCGGCCCAGCGCTCCAATGCCATGATTTACTACCAGATAGGTCGCTTGCAGGAGCATCGCGGAAAACCGAAAAAAGCCTTGGAGAGCTACACGATGGGGCTGAACGTGGCGCCTCACGTGCTGCCTTTGAGGTTGGCGCGCGCCCGGCTCTACATGGAGATGGGCAACGAAGACAAGGCGCTGGTGGACTACAGCGACGTGCTGGACTGGAAAACGGACAACCAAGAGGCGCTTTTCATGCGCGCCTACATCTATACGGGAAAGAGGCTGTATAAGAAAGCCCGTGCCGACTACGAGGCGCTCATCAAGCTGAATCCCGCGCACGAGGAAGCCCGCATCGGACTGGTGCTGCTCAACGAGAAAGACAACCGCCCGCGCGAGGCCATGGACCAGATTAACGCCATGGTGGCCGCCGCGCCCGACCATGCCGTGCTCTATGCCATCCGTGCCGGACTGGAACAGACGCGCAAACTCTACGAAGCCGCCGAAGCAGACTTCACGAAAGCCATTGAACTGGATCCGGGCAACATTGACTACCTGCTCAACCGTGCCGCTTTCTACATCGAGACCCAACGGGAGAAAGAGGCGCGCGCCGACTTGGACAAGGCGCTCGAACTGGGTGCCAACCCGAACGACGTGGCTTCCATGCGCCACGAGCTCCGTTGAGGGTTCATTTCACTTCGGCCCTTATAGTGAGTCTTGACGGGTAGCGGGATTGGTTGTGGTATACCATGACGGATTGCATGCTGTAGCCATGCCCCTTGGGGGTGAAGCGTACGGTTAAGTTGCTACGCTCTCCCTTGCGGAGCGGAGCGTTTTTTCGGCTCAGTAGAAATTCAGTGGGGGAACTAACTACAACACCCGTGTCGGATTGTCACTAAAGCACGGATTTTTCTGTCAGGAAGAAAGGCTTTCCGTTCGTTTCTGTGTTTCAATGACGGGACGGTCGGCTGCAAGCTGGAGCCGGACTGTTAAAACGCGGGTGAAAAAACTGTTCGTATGGAGCATTTCTCCACCTCGGCGGCCGTTTTTTCGCGGTAAAAACAGAATCACTTTCCGCAAAGAAACGAACCGCCTCCCGCAAGGACGAAACTTTTTTGCCGCAAGGCAGTTCTTGCGAGTGCAAAAGAACGGGAAAAACAGGGCTTCGGAAGGCTTTTCCCGTTCCGGATGGAGCCCGTCCGCGTGCAAATCCCGTTTGTCCTTTTGCAAGCTATTCCCTTTGCAGGGCTTACGCAGGGAGCGGGTTCCGGCCGCACGGCGTTCCGTGGCGGGCGGCAAAATGTCGCGAAGACCGGCTTTCGGCTTTCATCCTGCATTTTCCTAGGCACGCGAGGTTAGCGTATTACCGTCCCGTTCCCGTCCCGCGCCCGTTTACGCGGTTCTCGCAAGGGCTGCCTTGACGTTTTGACAAAGTGCCATTTGGGGACTTGTTGCTGTCCGCAGGCTTTTTGGCGTCTTCGCGACAGGAGGCAGCCGATGCCACCGAAACATGCAAGAGAGTTCCCAAGGGCCGTCTTTCTTCCCTTCCCGGAATCGCTGAAATATACAGCTGTCCCCATAGGATTTCTACTGAGCCCTTACTGCATGGTGGGAGAGGAGAGGGGACATAAAAAACCCCGTCCTATAGGCGGGAAAGGCCTAGTGAACGGGGCGTAGCCTGAGTATGAAGGGGCTGACTCAGGAGTTGGTCAGGCAGAGAGTCATCTCTTCCTGATAATGGTTTGTGCGCGGTCGGGACCTACGGACAAGATGGTGATGGGCGTTTCCAATTCCGTCTCCAAGAAGCGGATGTAGTCCTTGAATGCTTGTGGGAATTGCGATTCGTCCGTCATCGCCGACAAGTCTTCCTTCCATCCCGGCAGTTCTTTGTATACGGCTTCGCAGCCTTCCGTTTCGAAGGGCATGTCTTCCATGACCACGCCGTCTTTCTTGTAGGCCACGCAGGCTTTGATGGTGTCGAACCCGTCGAGCACGTCGCTCTTCATCATGATGAGCTGCGTTACGCCATTGATCATGATGGCATACTTCAGGGCCACCAAGTCCACCCAGCCGCAACGGCGGTTACGTCCGGTCACGGCGCCATATTCGTGCCCCACTTCGCGGAGCGTGTCGCCCGTCTGGTCGAACAGCTCTACGGGGAAGGGACCGGAACCGACGCGTGTGCTGTAGGCTTTGAAGATGCCGAATACCTCGCCGATGTCCGTCGGGCCTACGCCCAGTCCGGTGCAGACGCCGCCGCTGGTGGTGCTGGACGAGCTGACGAAGGGATAAGTGCCATGATCAATGTCGAGCATGGTGCCTTGCGCCCCTTCGGCCAATACGCTTTTGCCTTCCTTCAGATAGCGGTTGATTTCAATCTCCGTGTCGGTCAGATGGAACCCGCGCATGTATTTCACGCCTTCCAGCCAAAGCTTTTCTTCTTCGGCGATGTCGTAGTCCGTGTAGTGCAGGTCTCTCAATATTTGTTCGTGTCGTGCCTTCAGGGCGGCATACTTTTCGTCGAAATGGTCAAGGATGTCTCCTACTCTCAGGCCGATGCGTGCGGCCTTGTCACTATATGTTGGGCCGATGCCCTTTCCGGTGGTGCCCACTTTGGCTTTGCCTTTTGCGGCTTCGTAGGCGCGGTCCAGCACCCGGTGCGTGGGCAGGATGAGGTGTGCCCTTTTGCTGATGTGCAGGCGCTCTTTCAAGTCGTATCCTGCGGTTTCGAGTTCTTTGGCTTCGGCCATGAACAAGTCCGGCGCGATGACACAGCCGTTTCCGATGATGTTCACTTTGTCTTTGGCGAAGATGCCCGAGGGGATGGAGCGGAGCACGAATTTCTTGCCGTCGAAGATGATGGTGTGTCCCGCGTTCGGGCCGCCGGCGAAGCGGGCGACCACGTCATAATTCGGAGTGAACACGTCCACGACTTTTCCTTTTCCTTCATCTCCGAAAACTATTCCCAACAGGGCGTCGACTTTTCCTTTCTTCATAATCTTATATAATCATTAGTTCTTTCAAACTGCACAAAGTTAACCTTTTTTTCTTTAAATGCGGAACTTTGTGCCTGCTAATTTCAATTAAGTCTCATAATCCGGCTTCTTCCAGCACTTTTTCCCCTGCGCGGAACGCTTCTTCGCCCAGTTCCTGGTATTTTTGGAGGGCGGAAACGGCAGCCCTTCGCACGGGGGCCGAGGCATGCAGGGCCGTGCGGGCCTGGTCGATGAACTCGTTGGCCGAGCGCTCGTTGGGCACCATTCCTTTCATGAACAGCCGTGCCAGTAGCAGGTAGCCGCACAACTGCCGCATTTCGTCGTCGGCGGCAATCCATTCGTAGGCTTTCTGCGAGGCGTAGGGCAGGCGGCAGAAGAGGTTCATCACGGTGTGTTGCGCGATTTCCGCGTTGGGCATGTTGTCCATCCAGATGTCGGCGATTTCGGGATAAAAGGTTTCCGCGGGCTGCAGCATGGCGGCCAGGAGCTTGCATTCCCGGATGTCCTCTTTCCACAAGGCTTGCGCCAGGTCGTGGTCCATGGGGAGTCCGGCGGCGATTTCCCGCAGCCGGGGCAGTTCCACGCCGAAGTTCAGTTTGTATTCCACTCCGTTTTGGCGCATGTAGGCCGATGCCACGCCGTTCATGGAGAGGCGCAGCTCGGTTTTTATTCTTCTGAGTGTTTCTTGCAAGTCCATTTATTCGTTGTTGTAAGGCAGGGTGGCGTAGTCGCGGCTGTAGCGCAGCATCTGCGCGTCGTATGTTTCGCCGTATTCCACCCGCACGTCGGTGATTTCGTGGTCTGCGCCGTAGACGGGCGTGTAGACCGGATTGATGAATCCTTTGTAGGGCGAGAGGTGCAATGCCCGGTAGCGCTCCAGTATTTCGTGGTGCAACACGGGGTCGACCTTCACTCCGTAGCGTTCCACCAAGTCGCGCGCCGCGGCATAGTCGCCTTCGCTCTTGATGCGCTGTATTTCGCGCAGCAAGTCGCCGAAGAGTTGCCGCAAGCGGTCGTAATGGTTGATGCGGATATATGTTTTGCCCTCTCGCTCGACGAGTTCCGCCACCTTTTCGGCCGCTCCCTGTTCGTAGGCCCAGCGGGCGATGAGGGCGCGGTTGCGCATGTGGGCTTCCTCGATGTCTTTGCCCGGCTCGATGCGCACCATTTGGGTGAGCAGTCCGTTCATCATGTAGCCATAGTACTGCGCTTTGTAGGCTTCGGCGTCGGGCGTGAGACCCAGTTCCACCAGCTTGGGGTCGGCCAGGTAGTAGAGGCCGAACAGGTCGGCGCGCGCTTCCTCGATGGTGGCCCCGTAGGCTTTCAGTGCATCGGGGTCGACGCCGGGCAGCAAGCGTCCGCTGCCGTGTCCGAGACACTCGTGCAGGTCGGTGTGCAAGTCGTCACACGTGTCCTGATAGCGGTCGAGGAGCTGTTGGGTTTCCGCGTCGATGACGAATTCCTGCTGGAAGCCGTTGCCATGCGCGGCCTTGTTGTAGGCGTCGGTCAGGTTGCCGATGGTGACGCTCTTGCTGCCGTATGCGGCGCGCACCCAGTTCGAGTTGGGCAGGTTGATGCCGATGGCCGACGCGGGATAGAGGTCGCCTCCGAGGATGGCCGCCTTGATGACTTTGGCCGACACGCCCTTGCAGTCGGTCTTCTTGAAACGTGCGTCCACGGGCGAGTGGTCTTCGAACCATTGCGCGTTGGCACTCAGTTTCTCTGTCCGCGCCGTGGCTTCCAGGTCTTTGAAGTTGGCATAGCCTTCCCAGCTGGCTTTCAGGCCGAGCGGGTCGCCGTATGTCTCCGTGAACCCGTTGGTGAAGTCCACCTGCGCTTCGGTTTCCTGCACCCAGAGGATGGTGTATTCGTCGAACGTCTTGAGGTCGCCGGTGCGGTAGAATTCGATGAGCTTGCGCAGCACGGCGGCCTGCCTTTCGTTTTCGGCCGTTGCCGCGGCCTTTTCCAGCCAGTAGGTGATGCGGTCGATGGCTGCCCCGTAGAGTCCGCCGGCCTTCCATACCAGTTCTTCCAACCGTCCGCCGCGCTTCACGAGTCGGCTGTTCATGCCGTACATGACGGGTTGCGGGTCGTCGGCCTTCTTCATTGCGGCATAGAAGTTTTCCGCTTCGGCTTGCGTCACGTCCGGGCCGTAGTAGTTGCAGGCTGAGGTCTGCAGCAAGTCCTCCCCGTCGGCCTGGTTCACCCTTTTGGGCATCACCGCCGGGTCGAAGAGTACGGGCACGAGCATGTCGCACAAGCCTTCGGGCGTTTGTCCGGCGTCGAGCGGCAGGCTGTCGGGCGGCAGCTGTCCCACGGCTTTGCGGAAGAAGTCCTCGCTGAACCCGGGCTGGAACTTGTCGCACCCGTAATGGTGGTGGATGCCGTTGGAGAACCACACCCTTTTCATGTAGGTCGTGAAGGCCGCGAAGTCCCTGCTGTCCCGCGGTCCGTCGTAGAGGGTGTAGACGGCTTCAAGCGTCTTCCGAATCCTGAGGTTGTACTTCCCGTTCTGGTCCCAGAGGATGTCGCGTCCGCTCAGTGCGGCTTCCGACAGATAATAGATAAGTTTTTTTTGCGCCAGGCTGAGGCTTTCGAAGCCGTCCACGCGGTAGCGCAGCATCTGCAAGTCGGCGAATTGTTCGTCGTTATAGGAGAAAGTTTCTGTCTGCATTCAAGTATATGAAAGAAAAAAAGGGATATATCTCGTGGATGTATCCCTTTGTGTTAGTGATAATGTCAGGTTATGCCTTTGCGGCTTCCTTCTCTTTTGCCAGATAAGACATGCGGTAGCTGCGTGGCGTAATCCCTAATATCTTATAGAATGCGGCGTAGAAAGACTGCCGGTTGGCGAATCCCACCATGGCGGAGATTTCCTCCATGGTCTTGTCCATGTACCGTTTGTCTGTCAGGAGGTACTGCGCGTCCTTGATGCGGTATTCGTTCACCAGGCTGGAGTAGTTCTGATGGAACCGGATATTGACCACGGCGCTGATGTAGCGCGTGTTCGTGTTCAGTTCCTCGGCCAGCTTCTTGGCGGAATAGTTGGGGTCGCGGTACTTCTTGTCTACAACGAAAACTTTTAAGATCTTCTCATACAACTCGTCTACCAGTTCTGCTCTTACTAACGAGCGGTAGGCCGCATTCTTCTCTTTTTTTTCAGTTAAATTATACTTTCCCATACTTCGGTTTGTTTATTATTGAATAACCTCCCCGTCTGTTGCCCCTTCGCCGGATATAATTATTCATTGGTTCTCTTTGCCTTTGCAAAAATCGTGTTTTTTTATTTCTTGTACAAGAGTATTCATTTAAAAGATGCAAAAAAGGCGTATCTTTGCAGCGTTTTACGGGAAAAATACAGTGAATAAATATGCAGAACGTATTAAAACGCTATTTCGGCTTTTCAACTTTCCGTCCTTTGCAGGAGGAAATCATCTCTAAAATCTTGGAACGGCGCGACGTGGTGGTGCTCATGCCCACCGGCGGAGGGAAGAGTTTGTGCTACCAGGTGCCGGCGCTGATGATGGAGGGAACGGCGGTGGTGGTCTCACCCCTCTTGTCGCTGATGAAGGACCAGGTGGAGGGGCTGCGGGCCAACGGCATTCCGGCCGCTGCGCTGAATAGCCTGAACGACGAAGCGGAGAACGTGAGGGTGAGGGCGGCGTGCATGAGGGGCGAACTGAAGCTCCTCTACATCTCGCCCGAAAGGCTGGTGTTGGAGATACCTTATTTAATACGCGACATGAAGGTGTCGCTCTTTGCCGTCGACGAGGCGCACTGCATCTCGCAGTGGGGGCACGACTTCCGTCCGGAGTATGCCCAGCTGGGCGTGTTGAGACAGACGTTTCCCGAAGTGCCCATCGTGGCCCTGACCGCTACGGCCGACCGCCTGACGCGGGAGGACATACAGAAGCTGCTGGGATTGTCCGACCCCGCGGTGTTCATCTCCTCCTTCGACCGCCCGAACCTGAGCCTCGAGGTGAAGAGGGGCTATCAGAAGAAAGAGAAGGACCGGGCGATTCTGGCCCTGATAGCCCGCCACCGGGACGATTGCGGCATCATCTATTGCATGAGCAAGAAGACGACGGAGAGCGTGGCGGAGATGCTGCGCGACCACGACGTGCAGGCCGTGGCCTACCACGCCGGGCTGTCGGCCGAGGAGCGCGAAAGGGCGCAGGACGATTTCATCCACGACCGCGTGCAAGTGGTGTGTGCCACGGTGGCCTTCGGCATGGGCATCGACAAGTCCAACGTGCGCTTTGTCGTGCACTACAACCTGCCCAAGAGCATCGAGAGCTTCTATCAGGAAATCGGCCGGGCCGGGCGCGACGGGCTTCCCTCCGAGACGGTCTTGTTTTATTCCTTGGGCGATTTGGTGCAGCTGTCCAGATTCGCGCAGGAGAGCGGCCAGCGGGAAATCAACATGCAGAAACTGCGGCGGATGCAGGAATACGCCGAGTCCGACGTGTGCCGCCGGCGCATTTTATTGAACTATTTCGGGGAGCACACGGACTGCGACTGCGGGAACTGCGACGTGTGCAAGAACCCGCCGCAGCGCTTCGACGGGACGGTGCTGGCGCAGAAGGCCCTGAGCGCCATTGCGAGGGCCAGCCAGCAGGCCAGCCTGCGGGTGGTGGTCGACATCCTGCGCGGCAGTTTCAGTCCCGAAGTGCTGAAGGGGCACTACGAGGCGCTGAAGACATTCGGCGTGGGCCGCGACGTGCCGGGCCGCGACTGGCAGGACTATCTGATGCAGATGTTGCAGAACGGGCTGTTCGAGATAGCATACGAGGAAGGCAACCACCTGAAGCTGACCGAAGCCGGGTGGCAGGTGCTTCGCGAGGGGCGCAGGGTGCAGCTGGCCGTCGTCCGCCGCGAGGAGAAGCAGCCGCAGCGGAGGGGGCGGAAGGTGGCGCGCCCGGCGGAGCCCGTCCTGCGCTTCCCCGAGCGGGAGCGGGCGGCGGCCACGGCGGAGGCCCCGCGCAGGCAGGCGCTGTTCGAGGCCCTGCGGGCCCTGCGCAAGCAGTTGGCCGACGCGCAAGGTTTCCCGCCCTACATCGTCATGTCCGACCGTGTGCTGCAGAGCCTGTGCGAGGCTTGTCCCACGACGGTGGAAGAGTTCGGCATGGTGAGCGGCATCGGCGACTTCAAGAAGCAGAAGTACGGGAAAGATTTCGTGGAAGTCATCCGGCGCTTTGTCTGACGTGTGCTGACGCTTCCTGCCGGCCCGTCCTCTCCCGCATGCCGGTCCGGGGGAGGACGGGCCGGCCGCGACGGGGGGAGCACGGGGCCGCGTCACCTGAAAAAATGCGGCTGAAGCCTTGGCGGGCCTTACAAAATGGCGTCAAGGCTTCTTTGGGAATTTTATTCTGACTATATTTGCACCTGACAGAATAGAAACCTTTAAACATATCTCATCATGAAAATGAAAAAATGGACGGCGGCAAGCATGGCCGCCCTGTTGCTCGGCACGGCCGCCCCGGCCCTTGCGCAAGGCGGCGCTGCGGCAACGGACAGTTGCTATCTCTTCGCCTTTTTCTCCAACAATTCGCCCTACGGCGAGCAAATCCGCTATGCCCTGAGCGACGATGGCTTCAACTACACGTCGCTCAACGAGGGCCGCCCCGTGGTGGCCTCCGACACGGTCGCGCTGAAAAAGAGTATCCGCGACCCCTACATCACCCGCGGTCAGGACGGCAAGACCTTCTACATGGTCATGACCGACATGCGGTCGGACGAGGGATGGCAGAGCAACGACGGACTCATCCTGATGAAGAGCAGCGACCTCATCCACTGGCAACACACGGCCATCGACTTCCCCACGCGCTTTCCCGACCTCGCGGGATTCGACCGGGAGAACCTGCACGCCGTGTGGGCCCCGCAGGTCATCTGGGACGACGAGGTGGGGAAATACATGATTTACTACTCCATCGGCCGCCACGACTGGGAATATCCCACGGAAGACCCGAACTTCAAGCAGCCCCACTTCAAACTGTTTTATTCCTACGTGAATGAGGACTTCACCGACATCACCACCCCGAAACTGCTCTTCGACTTCGGCACGGCGGCCATCGACGGCGACATCGTGCGCAACCCGAAGACCGGCGAGTTCGTGCTCTTCTTCAAGGACGAGGGCCGCTCGGTCATGAACAAAGGCTTCCGCACGCGGCAGGGCGTGATGCGCGCCACCAGCCAACGGCTCACCGGGCCCTACAGCATCGAATGGCGCCACCTGCAGAAGGAGGGGCAGTATCCGGTGGAGGGCTCCAGCGTGTTCCCCCTCATCGGTTCGGACGAGTATGTGCTGATGTACGATTGCTACGCGCAAGGCTTCTACCAGTTCTGCAAGAGCAACGACCTGCAGCACTTCACTTTCGTGCAGAACACCAAGACGCACGGCGACTTCACCCCCCGGCACGGATCGGTGATGCACATATCGGCGGCCGAGCGAGAGCGGCTCGAGGCGTGGTCGGCCCTCAGCATCGCGGTGGAAAGGTTGCGCACGCGCCCCGTGCCGACCCTGACGCTGAAACAGCTGGAGCGGCGTCCGGCGCTGCTGGCCGAAGCCCGGCAGGTGCTCGACACGACGACCGACGTCAAGGCCTTGCAATCCATGACGCGGAAAGTTGAGAAGTTCAAATAAGTGTCCTGAAATTTACCGTTTGCGACGAACCCGTTTTTAAAGCCGGCTCCGCTTCTCTGATGGGAATGCGGGGCCGGCTTTAAAAATAGTCTGGGGCGGAAAACGGGAAAACGGCGTGCGCAGTGCCGGATTGTACTTTGCGGAGAGTAGTCGAGTACTTGCCGCAGAGTACTCAAGTACTCTCCGCAAAGTACGGTGCCGGCCTCCGTCTGGCGCTGCGCGGCTCCGGGCAAGGCCGCGGGCGCTCGGCCTGTCGCCTGGGGCATTGTCGCGTGCGCCGCGGTGGTGTCAGGAATAATTTGTGCGGATGTTGTTCCCCGGATACTTCCCGGCGAAGGCGGGAAAGGCGAGTCGGAACAAAAAATGGGAACACAGGACGGAGGGCTGTCCAGGGCTTGCGCCCGGAACAACTCTCCGTCCTGTGTTCCCATCAGCCAGCGTCAGGATGTTGAAGTCCAGCCGTGCTTCCCGGGTTAATCGAACAGCTCGCGCGGCGACCAGCTGTCCACCCAGCGGAGCACCGGCGTGCCGTCTGCCTTGAACTCCAGTGGCAACCACACGTGGCGCGAGTTTTTCAGGCTGCGTGGATTCCAGCGGTCGGCCATGAATACGTAGCCGTCGTCCGTGCCTTCCACCTTAAATATATAGGTGCCTTGCGTGTGGAAGGACTTGTCCGCGTCCTTCCCCACGAAGGGCGAGGGCAGCTGCTCCCACGGTCCCCACAGGGATTCGGCCTTGAACATCCGTGCCTCGTTCGGCGCCCATCCCGTGCAGCCGCTCGTGATGAGCCAGTATGTGCCGTCGCGCTTGAAGATGGTGGGCGCCTCGTTCTGTCCGCCCGGGGCGATGCGGACATACTTTCCGGTGTAGTCCAGGTAGTCGTCGGTCAGTTCGGCCAGGTTCAGCGTCAGGTTCTCTTCCGCCGAATAGATGTGGTAAGCCTTGCCGTCGTCGTCCACGAACACCGTCATGTCGCGGCTCATCTGTCCGCCCGGCACGTCGCGGGCCAGCAGCAAGCCTTTCGTCACGGCTTCGCGCCACGCCGGGGTCCACCATTCCTTGTAGTCTTCCTCCTTCAGCGCTTTGGCCTCGCGTATGTCCTTGCGCGAAAAGTCGGCCGGCCATACGCCCGCGTTGGGGCGCAACGAGCGGATGAAGCGGAACGGCCCGGTGGGAGAGTCGCTCTCGGCAAAGCCCACCCGTGCGGCGGCATAGCCCTGGCCCTTCAGCTCCAGGTGGAAGAGCATGACGTATTTCCCCGTCTTGGGATTGCGCACCACCTTGGGGCGCTCCATGATGCACCCGCGCTCAATGGGGCTTCCGGCCTCTTCGGAAACGGCCAGTGCCACGCCCTCGTCGGTCCAGTTCATCAAGTCGGTGGACGAATAGACCTCCACGCCCACTTCCGTGGTGAATCCCCGCGCGGGCCGGTTCTCGCCATACCAATAATATTTTCCTCCGTCGAACAGCAACCCTCCGCCGTGGGCATTGATGTGCTCGCCCTTGTTGTCCGGCCATTCCTGGCCCGGGGAGATGCGTTCCAACTGCTGCGCTTTCACTCCCGCCGTCAGGCAGCACAGCCACAAGCCCAACCATAAAAAGCTCTTTTTCGTCATGTCACATATTTTGTTTAGGTTATCATTTCATGCCTCTCGCCTTGTAGACGCGCTCCTTGGCGTTGTTGATTTGCTGGAACTTCTCTTCCGCGGCGCGACGCACGTCCTCGCCCAGCGTGGCCACGCGGTCGGGGTGGTGCTTCAGGGCCAGTTTGCGGAAGGCGGCGCGCACCTCGTCGTCGGTGGCCGAGGGGTCCACCTCGAGCACCTTGTAGGCATCCGCCAGCGAGTCGCCCTTCAGGTTCAGCATCGAGTCCACCTCGCTGCCGCTGAGCCGCATGGCCTGCGCCACGTCCTTCAGCGCGCGGATTTCCTCCGCGCACACCGAGCCGTCGCTCTGCGCTATCTTGATGAGGAAGTCCAACAGCTGCAACCGCTCGCCGTAGTTCAGGTGGACGGCCATCTGTCCGCCGCAGTCGAAAATCATGTCGCGGTAGGCCGTGGGCGAGGCTTGGTCGAGCCGTTTGGCCTCCTCGAAGAGTTTGAGCAGGATGTCTTCGCCTTCCGCCACGGCCTCTTCACCGAAATTGGCCCGCAGGAAGCGGCGCACGAACTCCATCTCGCTGTGCATCACCCTCCGGTCGGCCCGAATCACGTAGGATGCCATGACGAGCATCGAAAACAAAAAACTGTTCCGTTGGCCTTGGGCGTGGCGCTGCCCTTCGCCGTCCGGCCCGTCGTCGTACTGCATTTCGCCGGTTTTCTTGTCAAACCACGAGCCGATGAAGTATCCGGCCAGCGCTCCCAAAGGCCCCATGGTCATGAATCCCATGAAGCCGCCTATCCATTTTCCATATCCCATAATTGCCGTTTCATTTTTGCAACTCCAAAGTTACCACGTTTTTCCGCTACAGAAGCATCTGATTTTTTCTTTATGGAATTTTAACCTAAAACGCTGTGAAAAACTTTTTGGGAAAGTGTATATTTGCAACACAAGGCGGACGCCTTGCACGCGGACGGGTGTCCACGGATTTCTTTAACCTTAAAAAACGGAAAAAATGAAAAGACAGCCCCTTTTGATGGCCTGCGTGTTCGCCACGCAAATCGCGGTGCAAGCCGCCACGCCGGCCGGCAGCCTCCGCGGTGACGCGGACAATGCAAACGGACGGACAGAACAGCCCGGGCAAAATCCGTCGTTTCCGAATGGCATCACCAACCGCAGCAGCTGGGACATCGACCCTGTGTCCGACAAGGACTTCAACGCCCAACGTGGGGCCATCCTCCTGAACGGCAATGTTTTCGTGAAGGACGAAGTCGGCATCAATGTCGATTCGGTGTGCCGGGTCTACAAAGAGCTCAAACTGCCCTTCGTCATCCGCGACATCAACGCCCGGCACGATTCCCTCGTGGTCACCCAAGACCCGCGTGAACATCCGTTCACCATCAACGGCGTGGAATACGACCATGTGGTGCAGCTCGAACTTAAAAACTTCAAGGACGTCCGCCTGGCTTCGCTGGAAGGACTGAAGGAGAAGCATTTCCCCGACCTGAAAGGCCCGTACATCTTCATGATCAACCGGAACTTCATTACGCACGACGTCGCGTCCTACAAAGTGGACGAGAATTTCGTCTACGACATGCAGGTGGTGTCCTCTGCCGATTTCGAATCGTTGCAAGGCCTTCCGCCTTTCTCCATCATCCGGATTTTCACCAAAACGCCTGCCAACATCCCGCCGGTGCGGTTGCGGTAAGGACATAAAAAAAGCTGGAAGGAAAGGCCTTGGAAAGCCTCCTTCCAGCTTTGATTCTACTTATTCTCGTTTGCCCACGGGCTTACATCATGCCGCCCATGCCCCCCATGCCGGGGTTGCCCATGCCCATTTCGGGCTTTTCTTCCTTCTTGTCGCAGATGACACATTCCGTGGTGAGGAACATGCCGGCGATGGAAGCGGCGTTCTCCAAGGCCACACGCGTAACCTTGGCCGGGTCGATGATGCCGGTGGCCTTCAGGTTCTCGTATTTGTCCTCACGGGCATTGTAACCGAAGTCGCCCTCGCCCTGACGCACTTTCTCCACGACAACCGAACCTTCGAGACCGGCGTTCTCCACAATCTGGCGCAACGGCTCTTCGATGGCTCTCTTCACGATGTTGATGCCGGTTGTCTCGTCGGCGTTGTCGCCCTTGAGGTCGTCCAGCACCTTCGTGGCGCGGATGTAAGCCACGCCACCACCGGCGATGATACCTTCCTCGATGGCTGCACGAGTGGCGCACAAGGCGTCGTCCACGCGGTCTTTCTTCTCCTTCATCTCGACCTCGCTCGGAGCACCGACGTACAAAACTGCCACGCCGCCGCTCAACTTGGCCAGACGCTCCTGGAGCTTCTCCTTGTCGTAGTCGCTCTTGGTGTTGGCGATTTCATTCTTAATCTGGTTGACGCGGTCCTTGATGAGTTCGCTCTGCCCATGTCCGTTGACAATCGTCGTGTTGTCCTTCGTGATGGTCACCTTGTCGCAAGAGCCCAACATTTCGATGGTGGCCTGTTCCAGTTTCAATCCTTTCTCCTCGCTGATGACAACGCCACCGGTGAGCACGGCAATGTCTTCCAGCATGGCCTTGCGGCGGTCGCCGAAGCCCGGAGCCTTCACGGCGCAGATCTTCAACTGGCTGCGCAGACGGTTAACCACCAATGTGGTCAAAGCCTCGCTGTCCACGTCCTCGGCGATGACCAGCAACGGGCGACCCGTCTGTACGGCCGGCTCAAGGATGGGCAAGAAATCCTTCAGGTTGGAAATCTTCTTGTCGTAGATCAGGATGTACGGGTTCTCCATCACGCACTCCATCTTCTCCGTGTCGGTCACGAAGTATGCGGAGAGGTAACCACGGTCGAACTGCATGCCTTCCACGACTCCGATGGTCGTGTCGCGTCCCTTGGCCTCTTCGATGGTGATCACGCCGTCTTTGCTGACTTTCTGCATGGCATCGGCCAGCAGCTTGCCTATCTCGGGATCGTTGTTTGCGCTGACAGTGGCCACTTGCTCGATTTTGCTGTAATCATCGCCCACCTGTTCGGCTTGCGACTTGATGTGCTCCACCACTTTGGCCACGGCTTTGTCGATGCCGCGCTTCAAGTCCATCGGGTTGGCACCGGCGGCCACGTTCTTCAGGCCCACGCTCACGATGCTCTGAGCCAAGACGGTAGCCGTTGTCGTTCCGTCGCCCGCGTCGTCGCCGGTCTTGCTGGCCACGCTCTTCACAAGTTGTGCGCCTGCATTCTCAAAAGCATCGGCCAATTCGATTTCCTTGGCCACGGTCACGCCGTCCTTTGTGATTTGCGGTGCGCCGAATTTCTTTTCGATGATGACGTTGCGTCCCTTCGGGCCGAGCGTTACTTTAACGGCGTTGGCCAGCTGGTCCACGCCTTTTTTCATTGCCTCGCGGGCTTCCACGTTGAATCTGATATCTTTTGCCATGATCTTTTCCTTTCTTTACCTATTTATAATATAACATTTCGCGCACGGGGGTCAAGCCAAGACGGCCACGACGTCGCTCTGGCGCATAATCAAATACTTCTTGCCTTCGTATTCCAGTTCTGTTCCGGCGTATTTGCCGTACAGCACGGTGTCTCCTTCCTTGAGCACCATTTCTTCGTCCTTCGTACCTTTCCCTACTGCGACAATCGTACCCTGCAAGGGTTTCTCCTTCGCTGTGTCGGGAATGATGATGCCACCAACTGTCTTTGTCTCTGCGGGGGCCGGCTCAATGAGCACGCGGTCTGCCAATGGTTTAATGTTCATAATAGATATATTTTATGGTTATACGTTTTTTGTTTTCTACCACTATTTCTACGAATAACATGCCAAACGGGGCGCTCTGCCAGTTTGGCATACATTGGGAAGGCGCAGGAAATAAAACGGCAGACTTTCTGCCAAGCCGCCGGTTTGCGTTTTTTGCCATCAAATCGTGCAGAAAAGCGCATGGAATGGATTTTATTGTGTATTTTTGCAAAAATAAGGCATGATGAAACTCTACCTCACTTATTTAGCCATCTTTGCGGTCATGCTTTCCGCGCTCGCCCTGTTTCCCAAAACGGGAGGCTACATCTGGCAGGCGGAAATCATCAATCCGTTGTCGGCCCTGCTGTTCACGCTGTTGGTCTATCTCACCGGGCGCATCGCCCATTCCACGCAGAGCGTGACGGGCATTTTGTGCACGGCGCTTTTCATATTGCTTTTCTGTCCCGACTCCCGCCACTTTTTCAACCGCGACGAAACGGCCGTCGTGGAGCTGTCGTCCACGTGCATCGTGCCGTTCTTCATTTCGCAATACACGCGCATTTCGAACAAGAATTTCAAGTACGGCTATTTCCTGATGCTGCTGATGGGCATTTTCTGCAGCTATACGCACGACAGCATCACCATACCGCTCTGTGCGGCTTTCCTCACGTTGTCCTACTTGCAGCGCGACCGGCTGTTCCGTCTGGCTTGCTGGCCCATGGTCATAGGGTTCGCCATCGGCACCACGCTCACTCTCTTGCAGTCGGCTTATTGGAATTCGGCGGCGTGGGGCGACCTGACGGCGCTGTCGACGCAGACGGCCGACGGGTTTGCCCAACTTTGGGAAACCAAGGTGTTCATTTTTGCCACTCTGCTCACGATTTATTTCCTCTCGTCGCGGAAGAGGCGGAGAAGGCTCTGGCGCATTTCGCGCGAGCACAAGCTGCTGACCTACTGCCTGCTTTACTCCTTCTGCGCCATTCCTTTCGCGCCCCTCGGGTTGGACAATGCCATTTCGGGCGTGTGTTTCTTCTGCATGTTCTGGGCCTTGTTCCTGTTCCAGCAATTGTTGGCGATTCTTCGTGAACGGCGGCCCAAGCCACAGCCGCCTGTCCACCGGGCATGACGCGCGGCGGGCAAGGCGTGCCGTCGCTCAGTGTCGGGGCAACTGCCATTCGGCCCAATCGCACTCGGCTTCGACCGCGGTCTCCAGGCTGTCGGGCAGCGAGGTGAAGAAGTCCATCCCCGCGATGCGCTCCACCTCGTCCACCGTGCGGGCATACGTTTCCATGGGGCAGCTGCCGGCCGCGTTCTTGTAGACGAAGCCCACGGCCTTGAGCGGGGCAGGGCAGAGCACCACCTTGAAGAAGGCGTCGGGCACCACGACCCGGCTTTCGCCGATGCGTTTGTGTTGCCCGTCGTGCAGGATGGGGCCGGCCACCACGTAGAGCTTCCCCCATTCCATAGTCCAGTCGCGGCAGGCTTCCTCCAGTTCTTTCCAGTCCCCGCCGTTCAGGTTATGGTTTTGCGGGCAGATGTTGGTCATGTAGAAGCTTTCCTCCATGGCCTGCTCGTTCCATTTGTTGTCCGCCGCGGGGCACAGGTGGCCGCGGTCGTAGCCCGACCGTTTGTAGTCGTCCGTCGTCACGGGGTCGGCCACTTCGGGGTCGGGCAAGAACTTGTCCGTGCGGCTCACCGTTTCTTCGAAGCGCTCGGGCGTCAGGGTCCAGGCCACGTAGTTCGGGATTTTTGTTTCCGCGTTGTAGGACACCGTGTACCCCACATGATGGATAATCTGGCTGCGCCTCTCCCCGTCGAATTCCGGCAGCCCCATGTCCGCTATCGCCGGCGTGGCGGTCGGACTGCTGCCCAGCACGTGCCCCACGTTGGATTGGGGCAGGAAGTTTCCGCCCGTCCATTGTTCCACATAGTTCCGGAAGCGGTCGTATCCTCCGGCCAATACCACTGCTGCGGCCG
Organism: uncultured Paraprevotella sp.; assembly: GCA_944321525.1. Lineage (GTDB taxonomy): Bacteria > Bacteroidota > Bacteroidia > Bacteroidales > Bacteroidaceae > Paraprevotella. The sequence continues at coordinate 57,470 of CALULQ010000015.1, read as the reverse complement.
CGAGGCCGCCTATGAGCATTTTCAGGTTCATGTTTCCTCTTTTCTTTCCCATTATATATTTCTTATTTATTGCGCGCCGCCGCACGCTTGAGCGTGCGCACGCAGCGTTTGTCCTCTTCCGTCACGCGGAAGGAGTCCGTGATTTTCCTGATGGCTTGGTTTTGCGTCTCGTCGTCCAGCCGTCCCCCGGCGAGCAAAAGGCGCGTGGGGGCGGGATATTTGGCAAAGCAGACCGCCACGAGCCATGCCTTGCCCATCATGGCGTAGAAGCCCGAAGGGGGCACTGCCGTGCAGGCGTCCAGCACGCGGCCGATGAACTCGTCGGTCACGAAATGGGCCAACAGCATCACCCAGGCGAAGCGTTGGGCAAACTCGTCGTCTCCGTGCAGGTAGGGCTGGAGAAACTGCCATGCCTCTTCGCGGTGCTTGCGGACGAACTTGAACCCCGTGGCCGGAGAGTCGCAAAGCGACCAGTTGTCGATTTTGCGCACGTAGGCTGCCACGCGCTCCAGCTGTTCCGCGAAGGGCATGCGCGCCGCCCCCGTTACGAGCCCTTGCAGCATGGTTTCCTCGAACGAGTCGTCCGCCGCCCCGTCCAGGTAAGTCCGCCAGTCTTCCTTCGCAATGTCGCGTGCCAACGCGCGCAGGACCGGCAGGCGCACGCCGAGCAGCCGCTGCGCGCCCGGCACGAGGGAGGCCGAGAAGGCGGCATAGCGGGCATCGGCATGGGCCTCCAAGAAGTCCCTGATTTCACTGTTCGTCATTTCCCGTCCATGCCAGTTGCCACGGCATTCTCGCCGTCGCCGTTCAACTTGCGTTTCACCACGGCCGGGCATCCTGCCGCCAACGAATCGTCCGGAATGTCGCGGGTCACCACGCTTCCCGCCGCTATGATGCAGCGGTTGCCGATGGTCACTCCGGGGCAGACCACCACGCCGCCGCCCAGCCAGCAGTCGTCGCCCACCGTGATGGGATAGGCCGTTTCCTGTGGCTTGCGCCGTTCCTCGTAGTCCAGCGGGTGTTGGGGGGTGTAGAACTGGCAATTGGGGCCCACTTTCGTGTGTTTGCCAATGCGGATGAGGCCTGCGTCGAGCATCGTGCAGTTGTAGTTGATGAACACGTGCTCGCCCAGCACCACTCCGTGCCCGTGGTCGCACATGAACGGGGGGCAGACGGTGGATGTGGGCGGTATGCCGGGAATCAGTTCCTCGATGGTGGAACGGTAGTCTGCGTCTTCCGTGCCCATGTCCCGCAACTTGCGGCACAGTGCTCCGGCATGGTTCAGGCTTGCCATGACCTCGGGGTCGGAGAAGCAGTACAACTCCTGTCCGCGCATTTTCTCTATCTCTTTCTTCATGGTTCCTTTTATGTTGCTGTTTTCGAGCACAAAGATAAACAAAAACTTTATCCGTCCGCGTCCGGACGAAACAAAAAAGCGCAGGGATGTCTCTGCGCTTTCCTGCTTCCATCTTGCCTTCGGCGGATACACGCCGCACTCGTGCATCGTGGAATCCATGCCTCTGGCCTGCCCGGCGACGTGGCGGGAGATGCGCACGGCGAAAAAGTATTTGCCGCAAAGCACTCGAGTATTCTGCGGCAAGTACTCGAGTACTCTCCGCAGAGTACTGCGCGGGGATGCGGAGGCCGGGGCGCGCGGCAGCACCGGGGGCGATGGCTTTTGGCGCACGGCAGTGCGGCACCGGCGGTATGCCCGCCATGCGGACTATGCGCCCCAGTCCCAGTTGCCCGAGTAGGTGATGCTCTGCGCGTTGCTGGGGATGAGGATGATGTCGGCCTTCCCGTTGTCGTATGCCGTGATGGTAAATTTATAGAACACTGGCGGCTTCTGGAGGCGGAACTCCACGCGCTTTGCCGAGTTGCCCACCGTCTTGCTCTTGAAGTCCTTCAGCGGGAGGGCGAAATCCAGTCCGTCGTAGTTCATCACCGGTTGGTAGACCCGCCCCATGTAGGGCAGGTAGACGAAGGCCGAATCGTGGCGCACCTCCAGCGAGAAGTCGAACGAAAGCATGCGTGCCGGATAAGACACGGGCATCATATACGTCACTGCCACCTTGAAACTGTCGGCATCAAAGGTCCGCGCCTCTTGGGCGGACAATCCCGGCAGGCAGGCCCAAAAGGCCGCTGCGGACAAAAAAATCTTCTTGCGCTTCATATCTTCCTCCTTTCTCTTGGGTCACACATTCATCGTACAAGCAGGCTTCCGGCCACGGTCTTCTCCAATCCCTTCAGCTCCAAGCGGTAGTAATACATTCCCGCCTTCTAAGTAGCCCGTCTGGTAGAAACGGTCGCCCGCCTGCATGGAGAAGTCGTAGAGCAACCGGGGCTTATGGCCTGTCGGCCCGTCGTCCGACAGGGGGTTGTACCACACTTCGCCTCCATCCTTCCTGATGGTGCCGTCCGGTTTCCCGTTGAAGTACAATAGTTTCCACGCCTCTCCGTCCATCACGGTGTCGCTGCCCAAGCGGTAAACGTCCATGCTGGTGTAATAGTCCTTGTGCCCGAAGAGGTTGTCTTCCTCGTTCGCCACATACCATAGCGTCCCCGTCCGGGATAGTTCGGTCTGCGCCGCGAGCCGGAAACTGCACGCCCAGGCCACGAAAAGCAAAAAGGTAAACTTAGACTTCATAGGCATACATCTTTATAAGGTGATACAAAAAAAGCGGCCTCTGCTGCTACCCTATAAAGGTAGCAACAAAGACCGCAATATCCCATCCTTGAGGCTTATTTTTTAAGGATATTTACCATTTCTTCCGGCGTCACGAGCTGCTGCTCGCCTGTGGCCATGTTCTTCAGCGTCACTTTGCCCGCCTTCATCTCGTCCTCGCCCACGATGGCCACGAAGGGCACGGCCTTGGCGTTGGCATAGCTCATCTGTTTCTTCATCTTCGCGCTGTCGGGATAGATTTCGCAGCGCACGCCGGCCTGGCGGGCTTTGGCCATCACCGGCAGGCAATAGGCGGCTTCGGCCGGACCGAAATTCACGAAGAGCAGTTCCGTGCCCGTGACCGTCTCTTTGGGATAAAGGTCAAGCTGGTTCAGCACGTCGAAGATGCGGTCGGCTCCGAAGGAGATGCCCACTCCGCTCACGCCCGGCATGCCGAAGATGCCGGTCAGGTTGTCGTAGCGCCCGCCTCCGGTGATGCTGCCGATTTCCACGTCGAGGGCCTTCACCTCGAAGATGCAGCCGGTGTAGTAGTTCAGGCCGCGGGCCAAGGTCAGGTCCAGCTCCATCGGGTTGTGCAGTCCCAATCCGGCCAGCGTGTCGAGCACGAACTCGCACTCCTCGATGCCCTTCATGCCGGTCTCGCTGCCGGCGAGCACTTCCTTCATCACCGCCAGCTTCTCGCTGTTCGTGCCGCTCAGTTGTATGATGGGTTGCAGCCGGGCCACGGCCTCTTCGCCGATGCCGTGGGCCGCCAGTTCGGCGTTCACGTTGTCCAGCCCTATCTTGTCCAGTTTGTCGATGGCCACGGTGATGTCCACAATCTTGTCGGCCGCCCCGATCATTTCGGCAATGCCGGTGAGAATCTTGCGGTTGTTCAGCTTGATGCACACGCGGACGCCGAATTTGGTGAACACGGTGTCCACAATCTGCATCAGTTCCACCTCGTTGAGCAGGGAGTCGCTGCCCACCACGTCGGCGTCACACTGGTAAAACTCGCGGTAGCGCCCCTTCTGCGGCCGGTCGGCCCGCCACACCGGCTGAATCTGGTAGCGCTTGAAAGGCATGGCCAGCTCGTCGCGGTGCTGCACCACGTAGCGGGCGAACGGGACGGTCAGGTCGTAGCGCAGTCCCTTCTCGCACAATCGTGCCGCCAGGTGGTTGGTGTTCGCTTCGGCCAACTCCTCTGCCTGCACTCCCGCAAGGAAATTGCCTGAATTCAAGATTTTGAAGAGCAACTTGTCGCCCTCTTCGCCGTATTTGCCCATCAGCGTGGAGAGGTTCTCCATGGCGGGCGTCTCAATCTGCTGGAAACCATACAGCGCATACACGCCCCGAATGGTGTCGAATATGTAATTGCGCTTCGCCATTTCCACGGGCGAAAAGTCGCGCGTCCCTTTGGGAATTCCCGGTTTTGTAGCCATATAACTTGTTTTTATGATGATTCCGGCGCAAAATTACGCTTTTTTTCCCAACGAGCGGGCATGCGGGGCGGAGATAATGTGGCGGAATATCGTCCGGAAACATTTTTATTCATAACTTTGCACGAGATTATAAACATTGACGCGTATGAAGCTCTTTCGCAAATCCACACCGGAGAAAACGGCACAGCCGTCCGGCACGGAAACTCCGCCTCCCGCGGCTCCGACGGCCCAGCCGGCACGGCCTCTGACTGCCGAAGAGGCGGCAAGGCAATGGTTTTCCGAACATTTCGGAACAGACATGCCTGACGAGGTGGCACGGATGTTCCGACAGTTTGCACAAGCCGAAGCCAAACGGCAAAAGGCGGGCGAACACCTGCTCGACGACAACGAGCTGAAACGCATACAAGACAGCATCAGGCTCTACAGGACCAAGCTGGCCAACATTACACAGACGTTGGAAGGGCTGCAGTCGCAAAAGAACTGGCTTCACAAGTTCAAGGAACTGAACGGGACGCTGGAAAAGTATCGGCAAGCTTTCTTTGCCAGCAACAAAAACTACAGTGCCCACCTGAAGGAAATCAAGGAGCTGGAGCGCTTCGAAGCCTTCGAGGAAGTGCAGGGCGACTACCAGCGCATCAAGGTGAAAGAGGCTGTGGTGCGCGCCTTGCACGATGGCCGATCGCAACACGCCGAACAGCTTGCGGCGGCACAAGACAAGGACAAGGAGAAGCGCAAGCTGGCGGAAGCCGCCAACAAACGTTACAAGGAAACCTTGCAACAGGCGCAGCAGGCAAGGAAGGCCCTGGCGGAAGCCTACCGCGCGCAAGCCACATTGGCCTTCTACGAAAGCTACGTGGAAGAACTGTCGCGTTATAAGGCCCGGGTGGAGAAATCGCTGGAGGCTGCGCGCAAAAGCGGAGAAGAGACCCGGGAGGAACTGAAGAAAAACGAGGACGCGGCCGCCCAGCAACAGCAGACAAGGCAGAACATGGAATCGCAGCAAAGAATGCTGGAAAAGGGAGACGTCATACAGGTGAGGCTGGGATTCCTGCAAATGCTCAAGAAACACAGGGAGCAGTTGCAGGCCGACTTGGAACGCATGCAGAGGAAACAGCACGAGCAGGACGAAAAACTCAATAAGCTCTTCCTCACTTCGCAGGAGGCCGACGCGCAGATCAATACACTCCAAGGCGAATTGCAAGTGCACCAGAAAAGCATATTGGGCCAGAACAGCTACAACCTGCAGCAGCGCGCCATGGACCTGAAAAGCAAAAAGGAAATGCTGGCGAACGCCATCGCGCTGTGGAAACAGATTTCGGAAGGATATGCGCGCGTTGACGAGAAAGGCCAGGAAATCATGAGGATGAAGCTCCACAATGACGCCCTGAAAGAGCAAATCGCACAACTGGAGCCGGAAGTGGCCGGGCTGCAGACCCAATGCGAGGAACTGAAGTACGCTTATACGCTCAGCAAGAGCCAGGATGTCATGCAGCTGCGGAAGGACTTGCAGGAGGGCGTAAGTTGCAGTGTGTGCGGCGCCACGCACCATCCCTTCCATTCCGACACGTTGCTGGAACAGAGCAAGATCATCGGTGAGATAAAAATAGATTTCGAACAGACCGCCACGGAGCTGAAACACAAACAAGCCGCGCTCGACGACCTGAAAAGGGAACAGGCCGTTGAGGAAGGCCACATCGAAGTGGGCCACAAGGTGCTGGAGACGTACAAGCAAATCCTGCAGGACCATGTGGAACATTGGGAAAACTTCGTAGAACTGGACCGCTCGTTCAAGGACTGTTCCGGCAGCACCAACTTCGAAGGGCGGCGCATCATGCTGCAACAGCTTCTGGAGAAAACCGGTCAGGACGCCGAGGGCGCGCGGCAGGAACTGGACGTCTTTAACCAACATCAAGCCAGCATCAATGCCCTCAATGAAAAAATCGCCCTGAAAGAGCAAGAAAGGGATGAGATTGCCGTGAGGCTGAACGAGGTGAACACCGGATGCCAGGTCGTGGCATACAGGGTGGAGGAGCTGCAACAGAACTTGTCGCGCACCAACGGGCAGTACGGCGAACTCTTCGAAGAGATAGACAAGATGATGACGCTCTCCAACTGGCACAAGGTGTGGAACGACAATCCGGAGACCTTGCGCATCTACATACAGCAGCAAATGGAGCGGTGGTTCAAGCTGATGCGCGAAATGGCAGACACCAAAAACAACATCATACGGCTGCGGACCCAGTGGGAAATGACCCAGCAGCACGCAAAATCGCTGGCCAAACAGCGCGATTTCGTCAACGAGAAAATAGAGCAGTTGGCGGAATTGCGCGACATGACGCGCGGACAACTGCTCAAGGCCTTCCCGGACGGCGACGTGGACGCTGCGCACAAGAAACTGCTCGCCGCCTTGTGCGCACAAGAAGAGGAGATGGAAGACGCTTTCCGGCAGGCCGGAGAGGCCCACGCGCTGGCCGCCCACGCGCAAGGTTACGGGCAGCATGCCGCCGACACCATACAGGACATCGACGCACAGATTGCCGAGGAACGCTCGAAACTGGACGTGTGGATCAGAAAATACAACGCGCATCACTCGCCCGTGCAATTCCCTGAACTGGAACAGACTTTCAGCAGCGCCATGGACTGGAATGCGCTGCGGCGCGAAGCGCGCGACCTGACGCTGCAAAACATGTTGGCCGAGGCGAGGGCCGAAGAAGCGCGGGTGGCGCTGGCCGCGCACCAAGTGAATGCCCTCTCGCAGGGGCAGGACAAGGAAGACCGCACTACCGCGCTGAACACCGAAATAGCACGGCTGGAGAGCGAACGGGAGCGCATCCAAGTGCAGATAGCCGGATGCCAGGCGCGGCTGGACGCCCACGAACTGGGCCTACAGAAGCTGGCGGCCGGGGAAAACCAACACCACAATCCGTAGACAGGCATGCGAAAGTCTCATTTATTCTGCTGGCCGTTGTTGCTCCTTGCCGTGCTGTGCCTGGCGACGGGCTGTCGGTCGTCGCGCTCTGTCGGGCGGGAGCCTTTTGTCCTGGTCGTCGACGCCGGCCATGGTGGGAACGACCAAGGAGCGGCAGGCCGTCGCTCGCTGGAAAAGGACATCAACCTGAAAGTGGCGCGGCGCGTGTGCAAGCGCATCCGAAAGAAATGCAAGGGAGTGGAAGTCATACAGACCCGTCCCGACGACGAGTTTGTCACGCTCGATGACCGGGCCGGCATGGCCAACTTCTTCGGAGCGGACCTGTTCATCTCCATCCATTCCAACTCGGCCCGGGGCTGGGCCGAAGGCACGGAGACTTTCATCCATCCCTCGGCGCGCGGGAGTCGCAGCGAGCGGATGGCCCGGCTCATCGAGCAGGAGTACGTGAAGCACGGGCGGAAGAGCCGCGGGGTGAAGACGGCCAACTTCGCCGTGCTGCGTGGCACGCGGATGCCGGCCGTGCTCACAGAACTGGGCTTCATCTCCAACCGCCGCGAAGAGCGCTTCATGAAGTCGCGGAAAGGGCAAAAACGGCTGGCGCGCAGCATCAGCGACGCCTTCGTCCGCTATCGCAACAGTTTGCCGTAGACATTACGCATATATTATAATAAGGTAAAAAGATTCAGTACACAATGAAAAAGAGTTTGATAGCCCTGGCGTTCGGTACGTTCGCCTTGGGCATGGCAGAGTTCGCCATGATGAGCATCCTGCCATACGTGGCCCAGTCGCTGCGCTGCACCATCCCCGAAGCCGGCCACCTCATTTCGGCCTATGCCCTCGGAGTCTGCGTGGGCGCCCCGTCGGTAGTCCTGATAGCCCGCAAGCGCCCGCTCCATCAAATCCTGTTGGGGCTCATCCTCATCTACCTTGTCGGAAATGCTTTGATGGCTTCGTGCACCGACCTGCATCTGGGAGTGCTTTTCCGGTTCGTTTCCGGGTTGCCCCATGGTGCCTACTTCGGCGTGGGTTCCATCGTGGCCGACCGGTTGGCTCCCCGTGGCAAGAGTTCGCTGGCCATCGCCATCATGAGTTCGGGCATGACGGTGGCCAACCTCATTGGCATCCCCACGGGGACGTGGTTGAGCGACCTCGTCTCGTGGCGGGCCATATTCCTGTTCAACGCCGCTTGGGGCGTGCTCACCTTCGTCTTGCTCTACCGCTTGGTACCCCGCATGGCGCCTCTTCCCAACACGGGGCTCAAGGGGCAGTTCAGCTTCCTGCGGAGCGCGGCCCCGTGGCTGCTTATCGCCACCACGATGTTCGGTAACGGCGGCATTTTCTGCTGGTACAGCTACATCAGTCCGCTGATGAACCAGATTGCCGGCTTCAGCCCGTCGGAAATCACGATGCTCATGGTGCTGGCCGGAGGCAGCATGTGCGTGGGCAACTTGCTGGGCGGCCGGCTTTCCGACCGCTACACGCCGGGCCGCACCATCCAGGGCGTGCAACTTTGCATGATGGTCGGGTTGCTCACCACGTTCTTCTTCGCCCGCTATCCCGGCGTGGCCGTGCTGATGATGTGCCTCTGCACGGCCTGCCTCTTCGGCGTGTCGGCCCCGCAGCAGCTCTTGTTGCTCCGTTTCTCCAAAGGGGGCGAGATGATGGGGGCCGCCTTGGTGCAGGTGGCCTTCAACCTGGGCAACGCCGTCGGGGCCTACTGCGGCGGGCTGCCCATCACCTACGGCCTGAGCTACAACTATCCGGCCTTGGTTGGCGTGGGCTTTGTGGTCGTCGGCATCACCTCCACCACCATTTTCTGTCGGATGTACCGGAAAGAGAACGCGGCGGTGTAGGAACACGGAGGAAAACAACATAGCTTATTGGCGGGCGAAGCCATTCCCTGCGCATCAAGAAAAGGTGCGCAGGGAATGGCTTCGCCCGTTTGTCGGATTATTTTTTCTTTGAACGTGCCGGACAGGTCCTCCGGAAAGGATGAAAATGCGGGAGGCATTCAGGACATTTCCCCGCCCCGAACGGGATTCCGGGGGCGGGAAAGGCGGGGAGAGTCGTGCGCAACGCGGATTTGTACTCTCCGCGGAGTACTCGAGTACTTGCCGCAGAGTACTTGAGTGCTTTGCGGCAAGTACGATTCGCGACGTCGGAGGATGAGGCTTCCTGCGCCGCAGCAGGCTTCGGCGTTTTACAACAGCTGCCCGAACAGTCGGCGGAACTCGCTCTCGAAGTTGGGCGTGAAGACGCCTTGTCCGATGTTTTCGCGGAGCTCGTCAATGCTCCAGAAGCGTCCGCCGTCGGTTTCCGCGCTGGGGCGGATGTCGCCGTCGAAGGTGCAGCGGTGGGGGAATACGAGTTCCCGTTCGCGGGCCGATTCGAACACATAGTGCGGCAGGCGTTCGGGGGCGATGTCCGTCAGTCCCAGTTCTTCGGCGGCTTCTCGGCGCAAGGCCATCTCCACGCTTTCCCCCAGGTCCACGTGCCCGCCCACGGCCGTGTCCCATTTGCCCGGCTGTATGTCTTTCCACGCCGGGCGTTTCTGCAGGTAGATGTCGCCCCGGCTGTTGAACACGTGGAGGTGCACCACCGGATGCAGTCGCTTGCTCCCGTCGTGGCATTCGCCGCGCGTGGCGGCTCCGATGATGTTGCCGTCCTCGTCCACGAGGGGGAACATCTCTTTTTCATTGTCCTTTTGAGTGGCTATCATGTCTGTCGGATGAGGGGTTCAGGGGATGAGCAGCGAGCTGTCGCCGTAGCTGAGGAAGCGGAAGCCGTGGGCGAGGGCATAGTCGTAGATGGTGCGCCAGTCGCCGTTCACGAAGGCCGACACGAGGAGCAGCAGCGTGCTTTGCGGCTGGTGGAAGTTGGTGACCATCATCCGCACGATGTGGTAGGCGTATCCCGGTGCGATGATGATTTGTGTGCTGGTGTGCAGGGCCGGCAGGTCGTGGCGGTCCAGGTAGGCCAGGATGTGGCGCAGGGCCTCCATGGTGGTGAGCGCCTCCGGGCGTCCGTCGTCGGGACTTCCGGCGGGGCGGGTCTGCGCGGCGTAGTCGTAGGGCATCCATTGCGGCACGTGCAGTTCCTCTTCCGATGCGTCGGGGTTGCGGCTCAGCGCCACGCCTATGTAGTAGAGGCTCTCCAGGGTGCGCACCGATGTGGTGCCCACGGCGATGCACCGTCCTTCGTGGGCCAGGAGTTTCTCTATCGTGCTGCGGTGCACGCAGATGTATTCCGTGTGCATCTCGTGCCCTGCGATTTCCTCGCTCTTGACGGGTTTGAAGGTGCCGGCTCCCACGTGCAGCGTCACTTCCTCGCGGTCGATGCCGTGCGCGTCCAGGTCGGCCAGCACGCGTTCCGTGAAATGCAGTCCGGCCGTGGGGGCGGCCACGCTGCCTTTCACCTTGGAGTACACCGTCTGGTAGGTGGTCTTGTCGCTCTCCTGCGTCTCGCGGTTCAGGTAGGGGGGGATGGGCAGTTCGCCCACGGCCTCCAGCATGTCGGCCCACGTCACGTCGTCGGCGTCCCACTCGAAGTCCACCAGGTGGCTCGTCCCGCGGTTCTCGCCCCGTGTGGCCGTCAGGGTGACGGTGCGCCCGCCGATTTCCACCTGCCGGCTCAGGGTGCCGGCCTTCCATTTCTTCAGGTTGCCCACGAGGCACAGCCAGCTGCAGCGGCCCGTCTGTTGGAACATCAGGGCGTAGTCGTGCGGGCTGACGGGCTCCAGGCAGAACACCTCGATGAGCGCGCCCGTCTCCTTGCGGAAGTGGAGCCGCGCCTGGATGACCTTCGTGTTGTTGAACACCATCAGTGCCCCTTGGGGCAGATATTCCGGGAGCGAGGTGAAAACGTCCTCGCTCACCTTGCCGTGGCGGTAGACCAGCAGTTTGGAGTGGTCGCGCTCGGGCAGGGGGAACTTGGCGATGCGCTCGTCCGGCAGCTCGTAGTTGAAGTCCTTAATCTGGATATGTTTGGTATCTTCCATTTCTTTTTTCCGTTTGCAATGCGCAAAGTTAGGCATATTTGCCGAGCCGCGGGCGGCATGGAGGGATAAAAAAGCCTAAAGCCACCGTGCCGGATTTTGTACAACTCGCGGATTGGTGTATATTTGCAAGGTTAAAAAAAGCAGAGACATGAAGATAGGAGATAAAGTAAGGTTCCTGAGCGAAGTGGGAGGCGGCATCGTCTCCGGCTTCCAGGACAAGGACACGGCGCTGGTGCGCGACGAGGACGGGTTCGACATTCCCATGCCCATCCGCGAATGCGTGGTGATTGACACCGACGACTACAACATTGCCAAGGTGAACACCGGCACGCACGACAAGAAGAAACTGGAAAAGCCGCAAGGCACGGCACGCTACCGGGACGACGACGAGGACGACGACCGCCCCGTGACGTTCACCCCCAAACCGCTGGAGCGCCGCGAGGGCGAAAAGCTGAACGTCTGTCTGGCCTACGTGCCGATGAACCCCAAGGAGATGACCACCACGGCGTTTGAAGCCTACCTAGTGAACGACAGTAACTACTTCGTGGACTTCCTCTACATGAGCGTGGAGGGTACGGGATGGCGCGTCCGCTTCCACGGCACGGTGGAGCCCAACACCAAGCTCTTCATGGAGGAGTTCGACCGCGAGGCGCTCAATGGCATGGAGCGCGTCTGCGTGCAGTGCATGGCCTACAAGCAGGATAAGACGTTCCTGCTGAAACCCGCCGTGCAGGTGGAACTGCGCATCGACACGGTGAAGTTCTACAAGCTCCACACGTTCCAGCCCTCGGACTTCTTTGAGGAAAACGCGCTCATCTATGACGTGGTGAAGGATGACGTGCCGGCGCGCACGGTGTTTGTCAATGCCGAACAGCTGAAGGACGCCCTGCTGAAGAAGTCGGCCGACGAGCGGCCCGCGCGGCAGCCCGCCCGCAAACCGGAAGCGCAGAAGAACGGCATCATCGAGGTGGACCTGCACCTGACGGAACTGCTGGACAACACCAACGGATTGTCGCACAAGGAGATGCTGGGCGTGCAGATGAAGGAGTTCCGCCGCGTGATGGACGAGAACCTGAAGAACAAGGGGCAGAAAATCGTCTTCATCCACGGGAAGGGCGAGGGCGTGCTCCGCAGCGAAATCATCAAGGAACTGAAACACGCTTACAAGCAGTGCACCTATCAGGACGCCTCGTTCCGCGAATACGGCTTCGGGGCCACGATGGTGACCGTCCACTGACCTGCGCTGTCTTAAAGGCTCTTAAAAGTTGTATATAAAATTGGGGTTCTACGTGAATATTTGTAACTTCGGCGGCAAATTCACGTAGAACCCTTAATCATAAACTCAAAATACGGATGCGACGTCTTTGGTCTTTACTTTTGTTGTGTGTCTTTTTCGGTAGTGTTCCTGTGTGTGCCCAGTCCGTGGCGGACAGTGTGGCGGTGGAAGACTCCGTGACGGGCCGCGACATCGTGGAGAAGGCCAAGGAGTTTCTCGGCGTGCCCTACCGCTACGGGTGCATGAATCCCAAGAAGGGTTTCGACTGTTCCGGCTTCACCACCTACGTCTACAAGTCGCTCGACATTCAGTTGACGCGCTCCTCGCGCACGCAAATCAAGGACGGGGTGCGCATCAGCGACCGGCGCGACTTGCAGGAAGGCGACCTCGTGTTCTTCACCGGCACGCGGTCGAAGAAGACCATCGGGCACGTGGGCATCGTGACGGGCGTCGATGCCGAAACGGGTGAGTTCGAGTTCATCCATGCCGGCCGCGGGGGCATCTGCATCAATTCCTCTTCCGACGGTTACTACGACCGCCGCTACGTGGGCGCCTGCCGGATTTTGGGCTAAAGGAAATACGCACTACGGAAGAAGCCGCCTTGCAGCAGGAATGCATGCAGGGCGGCTTCTTCCGTAGTGTGGCCGGTTGTCCGGCGGGTCAGAACAAGTCCACTTCCACCGGGCAATGGTCCGAGCCGAAGATTTCCGTGTGGATGGCCGCGCCCTTGAGCTGGCTTTCCAGCCTGCGCGACACGAGGAAATAGTCGATGCGCCAGCCTGCGTTCTTCTCGCGGGCGCGGAAGCGGTAGGACCACCAGGAGTAGATGCCCTCCTGCTCGGGGTAGAAGAAGCGGAAAGTGTCGGTGAAGCCGCTCTCCAGCAGGGCGCCGAATTTTGCGCGCTCTTCGTCGGTGAAGCCCGCGTTCTTGCGGTTCGACTTCGGGTTTTTCAGGTCAATCTCTTTGTGCGCCACGTTCAGGTCGCCGCAGACGACGACCGGCTTCTGCGCGTCCAGACGGAGCAGGTAGTCGCGGAAGTCGTCTTCCCATTGCATCCGGTAGTCCAGCCGCCGCAATTCGTCCTGCGAGTTGGGGGTGTAGACGGTGACGAGGAAGAAGTCCGCCATCTCGAGCGTGATGACACGCCCCTCCTTGTCGTGCTCCTCCATTCCCAGTCCGTAGGAGACGTTGAGCGGTTCGTGGCGGCTGAAAATGGCCGTGCCGGAGTATCCTTTCTTCTCGGCGTAGTTCCAATAAGAGCGGTAGCCTTCAAATTCCAGGTCGAGCTGTCCCGCCTGCATCTTCGTTTCCTGCAGGCAGAAGAAGTCTGCGTCCAAGGCCGTGAAAGCCTCTTTGAATCCTTTGTCGCAACAAGCCCTCAGGCCGTTGACGTTCCATGAGATGAATTTCATTGTGCTTGAATTTGCTTTTGTGGGTTAAAAAATATCCCCGTCCGCGTTTGGGGCAGACGGGGCAGGCGGCCGGTGCCGTCCGTTATTTTGCCGGGATGACTTTCCATTCGATGACTCCGCCCGACTCCCCGCGTTGCAGTTGTGCGGCGATTTTCAGTCCGGTGGTGGTCACCGGCTTGAAGTCGAGCCGGTTGTATCGGTCTTTGTCCACGGTGTAGGGCGTAGTGGCTTCCACTTCTTTCCAGCTGTCCCCGTCTTTGTAGAAGAGTTTCCACGATGCCGGGACACGGAAGTTGCCGTCGTAGTGGTCGAAGTCGAGCCAATAGACCTCGACGCCCGAAACGGCGTAAGGTTGGTCGAACTCATAGGCGAGCGTTTCTTCCGTTCCGTTTCTAAGCCACCAGTAGTGGTAGGGCTTGGACGTGTCCGAAGAGCGTTTCGGTTCCCACTGGTCGTTCACGCCCCAGGCCCAGGCTTCCGTGGCGGCCGACTCGGGGGCGTCTTTCTGGATGGGAGCCTGTATCATCAGCGTGCGGGCCTTGCTGGCGATGGTCGGGAGCGGCTCGGGGCGCGCATACGACGGGGCGGTGGGAATCCACACGGCCATCTGGCTGTTGCCGCGGTTGTTCCACACGGAATAAGGGATGGCGTGGAACGGCACGTCGGTGACGTCGCCGTTGCGGGACAGGGCTTTGGCCATGCCGGTCAGGCCGACGATGCCATTGAGCGTTTCCGGTTTGCAGACGGAGGCCATTGGGGTTCCGATGGGAATGAATTTGTTGAACACCGTGCTGTCCGGTTGGTCCTTGTCTTCGATGCAGTACACGATGGGGCCCCGTTCGATGGCGGCCTTCCCGCGGTCGTCCAACACCTGCGGGTTGGCTTCCACCTGGCGCACTTCCATGGGGAGGTTCAGTTCCACGCGGTCGCCTTTGTTCCATTTCCGGCGCACAACGGCATAACCGTTCTCCATCCGGTAGTCCGTTTCCTGCCCGTTGACCGTCAGCGTGAAGCCTTTTCCCTCGCCGACGTAGTGATAGAGGTCGGTCGGCACAGGGCGGTTCTGCGCCCATCCCGGGATGCGGAGGCGCAGGGCGAACGTCTGTTTCTTCTTAGGTTCGATGGTGAGGCTGATTTTCCCATCCCACGGGTAATCCGTCTCTTGCCGTATTTCCAGTTGGTTCTTCTGCGTTTCGATTTCGGCCGTGCTTTGCACGTAGAGGTTGACGAACACGTCGTTTTTTTGCGTGGCGTACATGTAGTGGGGCACGGAAGCCATGAAGCGGGTGACGTTTCCCGGACAGCAGGCGCAGCCGAACCATGCCTGGCGGGCGTGCTGTCCCATGCTCTCGAGCGGGTTGTCGTAGAAGAAGCGGTCGCCGCTCAGCGACACGCCCGAGATGACGCCGTTGTAGAGCGCGCGCTCCAGCACGTCTTCATACTTGGAGTCCCCAGTGGCGAGGAACATGCGGTGGTTCCAGTAGACGTTGGCGATGGCCGCGCAGGTTTCGCAATACGCCGTGTGGTTGTTGAGCTCGTAGTCGGGGCCGAAGCCTTCGCCTTGCGCCCGCGAGCCGATGCCGCCGGTGATGTAGAGCTTGCGCCCGGCCATGTTCTCCCAGATGCGCGAGAGGGCGTGGAAGTAAGCCGTGTCGCCGGTGAGCGCGGCCACGTCGGCCACTCCCGAATAGAGGTAGCCCGCGCGCACGGCATGGCCCACGATTTCCTCCTGTTGCAGGATAGGCTTGTGGTCTTGGCTGTATTCGCTGGGCGCGTGTCCGTCGGTGCAGCGCCCCGTCTCCTCCACAAAATATTTCGCGGTGCGGAGATATTGCTCGTTCCCTGTGACCTTATAGAGTTTGGCCAGCGCCATCTCCACGATGGGATGGCCCGAGGGCACGTGTTTCTGTCCTTCCTCCGGTCCGAACACTTGGCACACCAGGTCGGCGTTCTTGATGGCAACGTCCAGCAACGAGCGTTTCCCCGTGGCGCGGTAGTGGGCCACGGCGGCCTCGTAGAGGTGGCCGGAGTTGTAGAGTTCGTGGCTGTTGATTTTTTCCCATCGGTGCGTGCCCCACCAGCCGGAGAGCCGCGTGCATTTGTTGGTCACGCACGTGGTCAGGTAGCCGTCCGGTTCCTGCGCCGCTGCGATGAGGGTGATGACGCTGTCCAGATAGGCATCCAGCTGTGCGTCGTATTTCACGGCGAGCGAGTAAGACGCCCCTTCAATGATTTTATACGGGTCGGTGTCGTCGAACGAGAAGTCGCCCCGGTGTTCTCCTTCCTTTAGTCCGCCGGCGATGGCGAAGTTGTCGAAGCGGCCGTTCTTCTCGCACTCCTTGAAGGCCGAGGGAATGGAAACCGTCCGGTTCGTCTCCATGCGTGGCGACCAGAAGTCGTCTTGGAACCGTACTTGGGTGAAAGGGACTTCCAAGATGGGAACGTCGGTCTGGCTGTGCCCCGTGAGGGGGAAAGCCAGTGCGGAAAGCGCCCATGCGGAGAGCCTGCTGAAAAAGCTTTTGTTCTTCATTGGTTTATGTCGTTAGGGTTTGTCCGTACAAAGATAATCTGTTTTGTTAAATAAGTCTATGATAAGGGCGTTTTTTTATCCGGCAGGAAGAGGAAAAAGTGCAAAATCCTTATCTTTGTGGATAGAACGATTAATGGATGAATCAAACATGAGAAACAAACTTCTTTACTCCCTTTTTCTTGTGGGGATGTGGTGCCTGGCGGCGGGCCGTGCGGCTGCCGCCGGAGTGCCGGCTCCTTTCGAGGTGGAGCAGCCTTCGCTCCGAGTGTTCCTTCCCGATCCCGATTTGGCCACGGGGCGTGCTGTCGTCATCTGTCCGGGTGGCGGTTATTCCCATTTGGCCGTCGACCATGAGGGTTACGACTGGGCGCCTTACTTCAACAAGCAAGGCATAGCGGCGATAGTGCTCAGATACCGGATGCCGAACGGCGACCGGTCGCTGCCCGTTTCGGATGCCGAAGCGGCGGTGAAGATGGCGCGCGACAGTGCCGACGTTTGGGGGCTTAATCCGAGGGACATCGGCATCATGGGATCTTCGGCCGGCGGCCATCTGGCATCCACCGTGGCGACCCACGCCCGCGGGGAAAGCCGTCCGGACTTCCAGATTCTCGTTTATCCGGTCATCACGATGGACAAGTCCTACACCCATATCGGGTCGCACGACAACTTCCTGGGCAAGGATGCTTCTGCCGAAGACGAGGCGGCCTATTCCAATGAAAGGCAAGTGACGAAAGACACGCCGCGTGCCTTCATCGTGTGTAGCGACGACGATGACGTGGTCGTGCCCGCCAACGCGGTGAACTATTACCTGGCCCTGAACCGCCAAGGTGTTCCCGCCGTGCTCCATGTCTATCCGTCGGGCGGCCACGGCTGGGGAATCCGCGAAAGTTTTCTGTACAAGGACGAGATGCTCGACGAACTCACGTCCTGGCTCGCCAGCTTTAAGGTGCCGCGCAAGGATGCCATCCGCGTGGCCTGCGTGGGCAACAGCATCACGTATGGCTTCGGGTTGAGGAATCCCGGGCGCGACAGTTACCCCGCCGTGTTGGGACGCATGCTGGGCGAGGGCTATTGGGTGAAGAATTTCGGCGTGAGCGCCCGGACGTTGATGAACAAGGGCGACTGGCCTTATATGAACGAACAGGCCTATCGCGACGCTTTGGCCTTCAACCCCGACATCGTGGTCATCAAACTGGGGACGAACGACAGCAAGTCGTTCAACTGGAAGCACAAGAAAGACTTCGAGAAAGACCTGCAGGCCATGGTGGACGCTTTCGAGGCGCTGCCTTCGCATCCGGACATTTACCTGTGCTATCCTTCGAAGGCCTATCTGGCCGGCGACCACATCAACGACGACATCATCGCAGGCGAAATTATCCCCAAGATAGAGAAGGTGGCCCGGAAGAACGGGCTGCCCGTCATAGACCTCCATTCGGCTTTGGACAACAAGCCCGGCCTCTTCCCGGACAAGATACACCCGAACGAGGCCGGCGCGCGCATCATGGCGCGGGAGGTCTACCGTGCCTTGACGGAATAGCATGCAAGTTTACGGGAGGCATGCCGGGCGGGAAACCGCGCGTGCCTCCTTTTCCTTTAACCTAATAAAAACTATTATCACAAATCATCATGAAGAAAGAACTGTTTACGGCTGTCTGCATCTTCTCCGCCGTGTGCGGCGCGCAGGCCAAGGACCTGACCCATGGTTATCCGTTCTCGCCCGTGCCGTTCACGTCCGTGAAGGTGACCGACAGCTTCTGGGGGCAGCGCCTGAAGGCGAGCCGCGAAGTGACGATTCCCTTGGCATTCAGCAAGTGCGAGGAGACGGGGCGTTATGAGAACTTTGTCAAGGCGGCCCATCCAAGCGAGGAATACAAGGTGGGCGGCTTCTCGTTCGACGACACGGACGTGTACAAGACCATCGAAGGCGCGAGCTACCTGTTGCAGACCTATCCCGACGAGAAACTGGAAGCCTACATCGACAGCGTGCTGGAGATAGTCGCTCCCGCGCAGGAGCCCGACGGATACCTCTACACTGCCCGCACCATGAACCCCAAGCACCCGCACGAGTGGGCGGGAAGCAAGCGTTGGGAGAAGGTGGAGGACCTGAGCCATGAGTTCTACAACCTGGGCCACATGGTGGAGGGCGCCATTGCCCACTACCAGGCCACGGGCAAGCGCAACTTCCTCGACATCGCCATCCGCTATGCCGACTGCGTATGCCGCGAGATTGGGCCGGGCGAAGGGCAGCTGGTCCGCGTGCCGGGCCATCAGATTGCGGAGATGGCGCTGGCCAAGCTCTATCTCGTGACGGGCGAGAAGAAGTATCTCGACGAGGCCAAGTTCTTCCTCGACCAGCGCGGGCACACCTCGCGCCGCGACGAATACAGCCAGGCGCACAAGCCTGTGGTGGAGCAGGACGAGGCTGTGGGCCACGCCGTGCGCGCCACTTACATGTACGCGGGCATGGCCGACGTGGCTGCGCTCACCGGCGACACGGCCTATATCCACGCCATCGACCGGATATGGGAAAACATCGTCGGGAAGAAGCTCTATATCACGGGCGGCATTGGCGCCACGGCCAGCGGCGAGGCATTCGGGAAGAATTACGAGTTGCCCAACATGTCGGCCTACTGCGAAACGTGCGCGGCCATCGGCAATGTCTACGTGAACTACCGGCTCTTCCTCCTGCACGGGGAATCCAAATACTACGACGTGTTGGAGCGCACGCTCTACAACGGACTGATTTCCGGCGTGTCGCTGGACGGCGGCGGATTCTTCTATCCCAACCCGCTGGAGAGCATGGGGCAGCACCAGCGCCAACCGTGGTTCGGCTGTGCCTGCTGCCCGTCGAACATCTGCCGATTCATCCCTTCGTTGCCGGGCTACGTCTATGCGGTGAAGGACAAGGACGTCTACGTCAACCTCTTCATGTCCAACGAAGCCAATCTGGAGGTGGGCAAGAAAGACGTGGTGCTGGAGCAGCAGACCCGCTATCCCTGGAACGGCGACATCGCGGTGGCGGTGAAGAAGAACAAGGCCGGCACGTTTGCCATGAAAATACGCATTCCCGGATGGGTGCGCGGGCAGGTGGTGCCGAGCGACCTTTACCGGTATAACGACGGGAAGCGCCTCTCTTATTCCGTCAAGCTGAACGGCGAACCGGTGGAGAGCGAATTGCAGGACGGCTACTTCACCATAGAGCGCAAGTGGAAGAAGGGCGACCGCGTGGAGGTGCACTTCGACATGGAGCCGCGCGTGGTGGTGGCCAATTCCAAAGTGGAGGCCGACCGCGGGCGTGTGGCCGTGGAGCGCGGCCCGGTGGTCTATTGCGCGGAGTGGCCGGACAACGACTTCAACATCCGCAACCTGCTGATGGCCCGCGAGCCGCAGTTCAAGGTGGTGGAGAAGCCCGACCTGCTCTACGGACTGACGGAAATCCAGACCCAGGCACAGGTGCTGGGCTACGACGCGCAAGGCATGCTGAGGCCGCAGGACGTGGCTCTGACGCTGATTCCTTATTATGCCTGGGCACACCGCGGCGCGGGCAACATGATGGTGTGGCTGCCGCAAGAACTGAGTGCCACGACGCCCGCCCTGCCGGCCACGCTGGCCTCGGAGAGCCGCGTGGACGCTTCGACGAAGACCACGGCCTTGTCGTCCATCAACGACCGCCTCGTGCCGGCCGATGGCGACGACCGCTCCATGCCTTATTACCATTGGTGGCCCAAGAAGGGCGGCACGGAGTGGCTCACCTACGATTTCGCCCAGCCCGCCACCGTCTCTTCCTCCACCGTTTACTGGTTCGACGACGGCCCGTGGGGCGGTTGCCGCGTGCCCAAAGCCTGGAAGCTTTATTATAAGGACAGCCAAGGCAACTGGACGCCGGTGAAGGCGAAGGGGGACTACGGGTGCGAGAAGGGCCTGCCCAACATCGTGGATTTCGAACCCGTGAAGACCTCGGCCATGAAACTGGAAGTGGAGCTTCCCGCCGACAACTCGGCCGGTGTGTTTGAGTGGGAAGTGAAGTAGCGAAGCTTTTTTGTGGAATCGGTATAAAATGAAAGGGATGCGTCCGTCGGGGCGCATCCCTTTTTATCAGGGTTTATGCCTTGCTTTGAAGGGGCGGCGGAGGCTATGCCCTTTCCGTCAGCCGCTGCGGCAGCACGGGCATGGCGCCGGATTGCGTGCAGACGTAGGCCGACACTTCCACGGCCAGCCGATGGGCCTCATGCAGGTCGCGGCCAGTCAGGAGGGCGGCGGTGAAGGCGGCGGTGAAGGAGTCGCCGGCCCCCACTGTGTCGGCCACTTCCACCTTGGGCGTGTTCTGGAACGATGTGTCGTCGGGCGTGAACACGAAGCTGCCCTGCGTGCCGCAGGTGAGAATCAAGGCCTTCAGGTCGTATTTCTCCAGCATGCCGTGGCATTTCTTCTGCACGCCCGTGTCCGGCAGTCCGAATATCCGGCTGATGACGTCCAGCTCCTCGTCGTTTATTTTCAGAATGTTGCAGCGTTGCAGGCTGCTGAGCAGGATTTCCGGCGTGTAGAAGTTCTGCCGCAGGTTGATGTCGAAGATTTTATACCGTCCCTCTTCCTCCGGCATGGTGTCGAGGAATTGCTGGATGGTGGAGCGCGACGCGCTGTGGCGCTGGGCCAGCGAACCGAAGCAGACGGCCTGCGTGTGGCGCGCCAGTTCCTCCAGCCGGGGCGTGAAGGGGATGTGGTCCCAGGCCACGTCTTCGCGGATGTCGTAGCGCGGCACGCCCTTCTCGTCCACTTCCACGCCGACGGAGCCGGTGGGGTAGTCCACGCGTTCCACCACGCCTTGCAATGACTTTTGCCGCAGGTGGTCCAGCAGTTCGTCGCCCGAGGCGTCGCGCCCGATGGCGCTGGCCACCCGGCTTTCCAGTCCGAACTGCGACACGTGGTAGGCGAAGTTGGCCGGTGCGCCTCCCATTTTCTTGCCTTCGGGCAGCATGTCCCACAGGACTTCCCCGAGGCCTACTACAAATTGACGGTCCATGATATTCCGGTTTTAGATGTGTTTCTTTTTCGTTTTGCGGTAAAATCGGTACAAATATAAAATTTTTATTTCATGCGGCCTTGTGGGACGGCTGCAAAAAAATCATTATTGCCCGATAAAGTCTTTCGCGTGGGTGGTTGGCCGGATAGCTTCCCTTCGGTCCGGTCCCGCCGTTGCGTTGCCGTTCAGGCAGGTAACGGCATGTTGGCCGGGGAATCTTCATTTTGTAAAAACTTATGCCAATAATCTTTGTTCTGCTCTGCCATCGGCATTTCCCAGACTCCTTGTCGGCCGGTGCCCGGACGGCGGGGCGCACGGACGTGCCGGTCCTTGCCCGATGCCCTGCGGCGCCTTGCGGAGTGCGTCAGCGTACTTTGCGGCAAGTACTCGAGTACTCTCCGCAAAGTACAATTCTGCATTCCGCAAGGCGTCTGTCCGTCCTGCCCGCCAGTTTGCCCCGTCCGGCGTATGAGGGATGCAGCTGGGCCATGTACCAGTTTCCCCCTTTCAACCCTCCTTCTGATGGCCCGATGGCCTGTTCGTCCTGTAAATAAAGACGATTCCCGGCTCGTGACGTAGTCCTGTGGCTCGGATGAAAGGGACGGAAGCAAGGGAATCCGATAAGCGGAAGCGGTTATGGGCGATGAATAAAAAGATAGGGGGCAGGTGGGGTGGGTTTTATCAGAATTTGATTATATGTGCATTACACGTGAGCCTGTTTGGTTGGAAGAACAATCAATAAGGAATCCATACCTGAAAAAGAACGTGGATGCAACAAAAGCGTTGATATATGAATGATTTGATTAAAAACACCTGCAGGATATGGATGAATTAATTGAATGACGTTATGCTTTTGCTGGCATGACACGCCATCTGAAATTCCTTAGTTCATGGGGCGGGCGCTCCCCTGTCACTGAGCAGGATATCTTATCCGGAGAGGGAAGGGAACGTGGGCGAAAATCCGCCATGCAGTGGCCTTTTTTCGCGTAGTCCCGGTTCTTTCTCGCGAAAAAGCGGCATCCGGAGGAGTCTTGTCCCGGATGCCGCTTCTCTTGAAAGTGGTTCCTGTGTCCTGTCCTTCGCTGTGCGTTTGTCCTTGCGCCTGCCGGGTTTGATTGATAGCAGATAGATGAAGTGTGGCGGGCGCGGGGCGAATCGCTTCGGCCTTTCGTGTGCGGACAACCGTGTGCTGGGGCGGACCTGTTCCGCATGTCTTTCTTCCAAGCCGCGAAGCCATCGCTTCCCGCTACGGGCGGAAAGTGGAGGCGGCCGATATGGAAGAGACCATGACAGAATCCTTTGAGGAATCCCCGCCTAACCCTCGAAGCGGGAAACCACAGTTTGCACAGGCAGGTTTTCTGACTTATTCCCGCGCCAAAAGAGCCTTCCCGTCCCGCGCGGTGCGGGGCAGTGGCATGGGTATGCCTTTTGGTGCGTTTTGGAAATTACAGCAGCGGGACTGTCCGGGACTTTCACCCGATTCCCTTTTCATCCTGGATGCCGGTCGGCAGGCAGGACACCTGTGACGAGGGACAAAGGTAGCGCTTCTTTGCCGCATGGGCAAGGTTTTGGCCGTTTATTTTTCGATGCGCAGCACGCGGGTGCCGGGGGCGATGGCTTCCGTGCGGTGGGTGACGAAGATGAACGTCTTGCCGGTGCAGCGGCGGCAGATGTTCTGCCAGAGGGCTTTTTCGGTCTGGGCGTCGAGGGCCGAGGTAGCCTCGTCGAAAAGCAGGATGCCGCCGGGGCGCAGGAGGGCGCGGGCGATGGCGATGCGTTGCGCCTGCCCTTCGCTCAGCCCCACGCCCTGTTCGCCGCAGCGGGTGTCCAGGCCGTGCGGCAGCTGGAATACAAAGGCGGCGCAGGCATCGTTGAGGGCCTCCCGCATGTCTTCTTCCGAGGCATGCGGGTTGCCGAGCAACAGGTTGTCGCGGATGGTGCCGCTGAAGAGCGTGTTGCCTTGCGGCACATAAGTGAAGTGCGACCGCGTTGCGGCGCTGCAGGCTACCTGCGTCCCGTTGCCGTAGAGGCAGACTTCCCCGACCGTGGGATGGAGCAGGGCGAGCATCAGGCGTATCAGCGTGGTTTTTCCCGCCCCGGTCTCGCCCACGACGGCTGTGTGGCTGCCCGGTGGGAAGTCGTGTGAGAAATCTTGCAATATGATGCGCCCTTCCTGCGAATAAGAGAAGGAAACGTGGCTGAAACGGACGCCCGGGATGGAAGGGAAGGTGACGCTTGCCCGCTTCTCCTCGAGCGGGATTTCCTCCAGTTGAAGTAGGCGCTCGCCGGCGGTAAAGGCGTTGACAAAGATGGGAATGAAGCGGGTCATGTCCCTGAAAGGGCCTTGGATTTGTCCCACCAGTTGGATGAAGGCAATCATCATGCCATAGGTGATGGTGCCGTCGTAGAGGCGGTTGGCGCCCCACAGGAAAGCCACGAGATAGCAGGCCATGAAGCCGGCGCTGAGCAGGGCGGCAGAGGCGGAGGAGAAGCGCGTGCGCGTCTTTACCTGTCCGCGCAAGTGGCTTTGGGCCTGGTCGAGGCGCCTCACCATGGCCGGTTGCTGTTCCAAGGTCTGCACCACCATTTGGTGCTGTATGGTTTCCTGCAGGATGCTTTGGATGCGGCTGTCCGTGTCGCGCACTTCGCGTGTCAGTCGCCGCATCTTTTTCATGTAGAGTTTGCTCAGGAGGATGAAGAGGGGAATGATGGCAACGGTCATGCAGGCCAGCGAGGCATCCATGGAATAGAGGAAAAGGAATGCGCCGCAGAGCCGGATGAGCACGGCTATCATGGAGGGGAAGGTTTCGGTGACGGTGTTGACCACGTCCGTCACGTCGCGTTCAAGGCGGTTGAGGATGTCGCCGCTGTGCCGGCGGTTGGGGCCGTTCCATTCGCTGTGCAGCAGGCGGTCGAAGTAGAGCAGCTGCATGTGGTTCTGTGCCTTGACCCCCAGGATGGCCCTGACCCAGCGGGAGGAGAAACTGATGGCCAGTTGGCTGAGCAGGATGCCGGTGAGCAAGGCCGCGGCTGCGGCCAGCTGCCCTGTGGTCTGGTGCGTGGCAATGTCGATGGTCAGCTTTGTGGCCCAGATGAAAGCGAAGTCCAGGCATACCGTCAGGCAGCCCAGCAGGGTGTTCAGTCCGGCCTGCAGCCGGTGGTGGCGCAGGATGCCCCACAGCCATTTGAGCAGGCGGGCGGTGGAGTAGCGGGACGGGGTGTCGGAGAAGGGCTTCAGCATGACTCTTCCCTGGGGTCGGTGCCCCACATGAGTTTCTCGCGCAGGGTGGAGTAGAACGAATGGTTCTTGCGTTGCAATACCTTTATATTATAAGGTGCGCGGTTCAGGTGGAGCCGGGTGTGCTCTGTGCAGGCTTCGCTGCGCCCGTCGATGGCCACGAGAAAATTGTGGTTGCGCGACTCCACCGACAGCGTGAGCCGCGCCTGGTCGCGCAAGGTGATGGGGCGTGCGTTGAGGCTGTGGGAAGCTACGGGCGTGATGCAGAACGTGCCGGACTGGGGCACGATGATGGGGCCCCCTACGCTCAGCGCGTAGCCGGTGGAGCCGGTGGGCGTGTTGATGATGAGGCCGTCGGCCTGGTAGGTGGCCAGGAATTCCCCGTCGACTTCCACGCGGATGGAAATCATGGAAGAGTTGTCGCGCTTGAGCACGGCCACCTCGTTGAGGGCGAAAGGGTAGCCCGAGAGCCTCGGCCCTTCGTACTGCACTTCGATGACGCTCCGTTCTTCTATCTTATAGGTCTTGTTGTAGATGTCGTCGATGCACCCCTCGATTTCTTCGGGCGAGACGTCGGCCAGGAATCCCAGCCGCCCCATGTTGATGCCCAAGATGGGGATGCGCTTGTCGCCCACCTGGCTGGCTGCGGCCAGAAACGTGCCGTCGCCGCCCATGCTCACGGCGATGTCGGCATAGAAGTCGCGGCCGGTGATGATGCCGTTGGGGTGAAACTTGATGCCCAGTCTGCGGGTAAGGTAATCATAGAATCCCGACTCCACATATAATTCGGCCCCGCGTGCCGTCAGCAGGGAGATAAGTTGCTTGACCGAAGCCGACTTTTTGGCTTGGTACACATTGCCGAAAAGGGCGAATTTGAGCGTTTCTTCCATTCAACTAAGATTAATTAAGACTTTCTGTGGCGCAAAGCGCTCACAAATATAGTATTTTTTTCTAACTTTGTCCTATTGCAGAAAGAATAAATAAGGAGAATATAAAGAGATGACGAAGTTAAGTGTGAACATCAACAAAGTGGCCACGATACGCAATGCGCGCGGAGGGAACAACCCCGACGTGGTGAAAGTGGCGCTGGATTGTGAAAAGTTCGGAGCACAGGGCATCACCGTGCATCCCCGGCCCGACGAGAGGCATATCCGCTATCAGGACGTGTATGACCTGAAGCCGGTGTTGCGCACGGAGTTCAACATTGAAGGTAATCCCATCGACAAGTTCAACGATTTGGTTCTGAAAGTGAAACCCACACAAGTGACCTTGGTGCCGGACGCTCCCGACCAGATTACGTCCAATGCGGGATGGGACACGAAGAAGAATCTGGCTTTCCTCACTGAAGTAGTGGGCGAATTCCGCGACAAGGGTATCCGCACGTCCATCTTTGTGAATGCCGACCCGGAGATGGTGGAGTATGCCGCCAAGGCCGGGGCCGACCGTGTGGAACTTTATACGGAGCCGTATGCTTCGGCTTATGCCGCCGGACCGGAAGCGGCCATCGCCCCCTTCGTGGAGGCGGCCCGCGTGGCCAAGAGCTTGGGGCTGGGAGTCAATGCCGGGCACGACCTGAGCTTGGAGAACCTGAAATACATGCACGCCCAAATCGGTGGACTGGACGAGGTGAGCATCGGGCACGCGCTGATTTGCGATGCCTTGTACCTGGGATTGGAAGAGACGATACGACGCTATCTGGAATGCTTGACCTGACCGGGGAATGCAAGTGAGGTGAGAACATGGAGGATTGGAATTTGCTGGAACAGATAACGGGCGCTTTGCTGTCGTGGGGAGCGGGGACGGCTTTGGCCTCGGTCGTGGCCCATTTGCTGGCTTTGCTCATCTTGGTGGCCGTGGCTTGCGTGGCCGATGTGGTTTGTCGCCATATCGTCCTGAAGGCCGTGGCCAAAGTGGTGCGGCACACGAAAGCCAAGTGGGACGATGTGGTGTTCGACCACAAGGTGATGGTGCGGCTCAGCCACATGGTGATGCCCGTGGTCATCTACGTGTTCATTCCTTCGGTGTTTGCCGACTCCACGCTGTGGGCGGTGGACTTCGTGCAGCGCATCTGCTTTGTGTTCATAGTCTTGGCGTTCCTGTCCTTCGCCCATGCCTTTCTTAATGCGGTCTATAGCATCTACAGCGACAAGGAGAGCTTCCGCAACCGCCCGCTGAAAAGTATGTTGCAGACGCTCCAAGTCGTAATATGGTTCGTGGGCGGCATCGTCATCTTGAGCGAGGTGATAGATAAGGATCCCGTGTCGCTCCTGGCGGGGCTGGGTGCGTCGGCCGCGGTGTTGATGCTGGTGTTCAAGGACAGTATAATGGGTTTCGTCAGCGGCATACAATTGTCGGCCAATGAGATGCTGAAAGTGGGCGATTGGATCAAGATGCCCAAATATGATGCCGACGGCATCGTGACCGAAGTGACGCTCAACACCGTGAAGGTCCGCAACTGGGACAACACTGTGACCACTATTCCGCCATACGCCCTTGTGAGTGACTCCTTCCAGAATTGGAACGCCATGAGGGAAAGCGGAGGGCGACGTGTCAAACGGTCGGTATGCATCGACATGACCAGTGTGCGTTTCTGTACGCCGGAAATGCTGGACCGTTTCCGCAAAATCAGCCTGCTGAAGGACTATATTGACGGAAAGGAAAAGGAGCTGCAGGAGTACAATGCGGAAAAGGGGATAGACGACAGCGTGAAGGTCAACGGAAGGCGGCAGACAAACTTGGGAGTGTTCAGGGCCTACCTGACGGCTTACCTGCACAGTCTGCCCTATACGAATACGGAACTGCATTGCATGGTGCGCCACCTGCAACCTACGGACAAGGGCATCCCCGTGGAGCTGTATTTCTTCTCCACCGTGAAGGAATGGGTGCCCTATGAGGCCATACAAGCCGATGTGTTCGACCATGTGTTGGCGGTGATACCGGAGTTTGGCCTGCGCGTGTTCCAGTCCCCGTCGGGAGTGGACGTGCAAAGGGCGGTAGGAAATGATTTGAAAGACTCTTATAAATAAGGAAGATTATGGAAACTGTGTATTTGTTTTTTGCCGAAGGGACTGAAGAAGTGGAAGCTTTGGCGGTGGTCGACATCTTGCGCCGTGCCGGCGTGGAGGTGCGTATAGTTTCAGCCACAGACGAGAAGTGGGTTACGGGTGCTCATGGCATCCGCGTGGAGGCGGACATGTTGGCCGATGACGTGGACTATTCCAAAGCGGCCATGCTGGTGTTGCCCGGCGGACTGCCCGGGGCTTATAACTTGGCGGAGCACAAGGGACTGGCCAAGGGCATCATGCAGCAGTATGAAGCAGGGAAGCCGTTGGCAGCCATTTGTGCCGCACCATTGGTCTATGGCCGGATGGGGTTGTTGAAGGGCCTGAAGGCCACGTGCTATCCCGGATTCGAAGATAACCTCAAGGGCGCAACCTACACCGGAGCGTTGGTGGAGAAGGACGGCCAGTTCATCACCGGTAAAGGACCGGCAGCCGTGTTTGAATTCGGTTATGCCATCGCGGAAAGACTGGTGGGGAAGGACAAGGCGGATGCCGTGAGAAACGGTATGTTGTACAACGAAGTGGGCCGATGAGGAAATATGCGGTCATTGTGGCCGGCGGGAAGGGGCTGCGCATGGGAGGCGAAATCCCGAAGCAGTTCATTCCCGTAAAGGGCCGGCCCGTGCTGATGCGTACCTTGGAGGCTTTTTATTGCTGCGACAAGGCAACGGACATTATATTGGTGTTGCCGGCATCGCAGCAAGACTATTGGCATGCGCTGTGCAAGGAATACGGCTTCGCTGTGCCTCACCGTCTGGCGGAAGGTGGAGAAACCCGTTTCCACTCTGTGGCAAAGGGATTGGCTTTGGTGCCGGAAGGCGAGGAAGAAGCTTTAGTGGCTGTCCATGACGGGGTGCGCCCCTTTGTGGCGGCGGAGGTCATTGCGGCATGTTATGAGGCGGCTTCGCGATGCGGGGCAGCCATTCCTGTGGCGGACGTGGTGGACACGCTGCGCTGCGTGGAGCCCGACGGGGCAAATGGAAGCCATACTGTGGACCGTGCATGCTATCGGTTGGTGCAGACACCGCAGGTGTTTCAAGCCCGGTTGCTCAAGCAGGCCTACGGACAGGAGTATTCTCCGGCTTTTACCGACGACGCTTCGGTGGTGGAAGCCATGGGGGTGGAGGTGGAATTGGTGCGTGGCAATCGCGAGAACATCAAAATCACCACTCCGTTTGATTTAAAGGTGGCCGAAGCGCTCTTATCCGACTGAGAGAGATGATGGACCTTGAACACCAGGACGTGAAATACTTGCCGGGCGTAGGACCGAAACGGGCCAAACTCCTGGCGGATGAGTTGCATGTCTGCACATTGCATGACTTGCTTTACTACTTTCCCTACAAGCATATTGACCGCACGCGGCTCTATTACGTGCATGAATTGACGGCAGATATGCCTTACGTGCAGATTCGGGGGCAGATTCTGAGCTTCGACGTGGAAGGCGAGGGAAGGAAGCGCCGCTTGGTTGCCCACTTCACGGACGGGCAGGGAATCGTGGATTTGGTGTGGTTCAATGGGATAAAGTATGTGACGTCGGCTTATAAGACGCGGACGGATTACATTGTATTCGGGCGTCCCAACGCTTTCAACGGGAGAATCAACATCGCCCACCCGGACGTGGAGCCGGCGGACAGCCTGCGGCTGAATGCCATGGGGATGCAACCTTATTACAACACAACCGACAAGATGAAGCGTGCGGGACTGAATTCGCGCTCCATCGAGCATTTCACGGCAACGCTTTTCGAGAGCTTGAAGTCTGAAATTCCCGAGACTTTGCCGGCCTATTTGGTGAAGTCGCTCCAGATGGTTTCTCTGGACGAGGCGCTCCGCCACATCCATTATCCCACTTGTGCGGAAGACTTGCGCAAGGCCAGCTTCCGGTTGAAGTTCGAGGAACTTTTCTACATCCAACTTAATATATTAAGGTATACGCGGGACAGGCGCAACCGCTATCGGGGCAATGTGTTTACCCGTGTGGGGGCGTTATTCCATGGCTTTTATGAGGAAAAGCTGCCCTTTGAGCTCACCGGTGCTCAAAAGCGTGTGATTCGCGAGATACGCCGTGACATGGGGAGCGGCCGGCAAATGAACAGGCTGTTGCAGGGCGACGTGGGAAGCGGGAAAACACTCGTGGCACTCATGAGCATGCTGATTGCGCTCGACAACGGGTTCCAAGCCTGTATCATGGCGCCGACGGAGATACTTGCGGAACAGCATTATGCCACTTTCTGTCAAATGCTCTCCGGACTTCCGGTGCGAGTGGAATTGTTGACGGGCACCGTGAAGGGGAAGCGTCGGCAGGGTATATTGGAGGGCCTGGAACAAGGCGACGTGCAGATTCTTGTGGGAACCCATGCTGTGTTAGAAGACACAGTGCGGTTCAAGTCGTTGGGAATGGTGGTGATAGACGAGCAGCATCGGTTCGGCGTGGCGCAGCGCGCACGGTTGTGGACGAAGAACGTCCGTCCGCCGCACGTGCTGGTCATGACAGCCACTCCCATTCCGCGCACGTTGGCCATGACGCTGTATGGCGACCTGGATGTTTCGGTGATAGACGAACTTCCGCCCGGCCGCAAGCCCATCCAGACCATCCATCAGTTTGACAATCGCCGTGAGAGCCTTTATCGCGGGCTTCGCGCCCAGCTGAACCAAGGACGGCAGGCCTATGTGGTGTACCCGCTCATCAAGGAGAGCGAGAAAATGGACATCAAAAACTTGGAGGAGGGCTACGAGCAATTGTGCCACGACTTGCCCGAATACAAAATCAGCAGGGTGCACGGCAAGATGAAGGCGGCCGAGAAGGAGGCCGAAATGCAGGATTTCATTTCGGGGAAAACCCAGATTCTGGTGGCCACGACGGTGATAGAAGTGGGCGTGAACGTGCCCAACGCGTCGGTGATGGTCATCGAGAACGCGGAGCGTTTCGGCTTGGCGCAGTTGCACCAGTTGCGCGGCAGGGTGGGGCGCGGTGCCGACCAGTCGTATTGCATTCTGGTTACGAAGTTCCAGTTGTCGGCCGACACGCGCAAACGCATCCAGATCATGACGGAGACCAACGATGGGTTTGAAATAGCAGAAGCAGACCTGAAATTGCGCGGACCCGGCGATTTGGAGGGGACGCAGCAAAGCGGGGTCGCCTTCTCTCTGCGCTTGGCCGACTTGGCGCGCGACGGACAGATTGTGCAGTTGGCCCGGAACATGGCGGAATCGGTGCTCGACGCGGACCCCAATTGTGCGGCCGAGAAGAACGAGATTCTCTGGAAGCAATTGGCCAAATTGCGGAAGACGATAGTGGATTGGAGTGCGATATCTTAACCTGAATAGAGAAAATAATACATATTTTTGTTAATTTGCTTGGCCTTTTGTGACGAAAAGGTTATCTTTGCGCTCGTAAGTGTTTAATGGACACCATAAGTAAGTTGAATCTAAAAAAAGCAAAGTCACATGGAGCAAACCTTGGTCTTATTGAAACCTTCTGCCTTGCAGAGGGGGATTGTAGGAGAAATAATCAATCGTTTTGAGAAAAAAGGACTGAGGCTGGCTGGCATGAAGATGATGCAACTCACTGATGAGATTTTGGATGAGCACTATGCCCATCTGCGCGAGAAATCATTTTTTAGGGAATTGAAGGACTCCATGATGGCCACTCCGGTCATTGCCTGCTGCTTGGAAGGCGTGGAGGCCGTTCAGGTGGTGCGCGCCATGACGGGGGCGACCAATGGCCGTGCCGCGGCTCCGGGAACCATTCGTGGAGACTATTGCATGAGTAACCAGCACAACATCGTCCATGCGTCGGACTCTCCGGAGAATGCCGCGATAGAGTTGGCGCGTTTCTTCAAGCGCGAAGAAATTTTCGGTTACGAACCGGCTACCCTGAGTTTCAAATACTCGTCAGGCGAGCGTTGAAAGAGAACGAGAACTTATTAAATCAATAATTAAAAGTAAATGTTTTCCAATTTCAAAAGACTTAAGACAGGAGCCGTGGTGGCGTTGGCGCTTTTCAGCTTGCCGGTTGCCGGACAAGACTTGTTGGCCCGCCAAGCCCCGCTGGACAAGAAAATGAGAGCCGTGGACTCTGTCGCCCTGCAGCGTTTGGTGGGTGACGAGCAGCTTGAAAACCCCGCGTTTGGTCTTTATCCCGATTGGAACAACCAGTATGCCCACAAGTACGATGTAGAGTTGCCGGAAGAATATAAGATAGACTTGCGGCATTTCTGCATGCCGACGCCGAGCACGAGGATTACCTCTAATTATGGTTATCGTGCCAGTTTCCGTCGTCAGCACAAAGGGTTGGACATCAAGGTGTACATCGGGGATACCATTCGTTCGGCGTTTAGTGGTAAAGTGCGTATCGTAGACTACGAGAGGAAGGGCTACGGCAAGTATGTGGTAATCCGCCATCCCAATGGTTTGGAGACCATCTATGGCCATTTGTCGAAACATTTGGTGAAAGAGAACCAGATTGTGCATGCCGGTGAACCTATTGGTTTGGGTGGCAACACGGGGCGCTCCACGGGGTCACACCTGCATTTCGAGACGCGCTTCCTGGGGCAGGCCATCAATCCCGCCGAGATGTTCGACTTCGTGGCGCAGGACGTGACGGGCGATTATTACATCTTCCGTTCCGGCAAGAGCAAGGCGGCGGAGGTGGCCAAGAGCTCCACCACGCGCCCGAAGCCTACGGCCAAGCCGCGCACGAAAGTGCATCGCGTGAAGTCGGGCGAAAGCTTGTCTGTCATCGCGAAGAAGTGTGGCACGACGATAAGCAATTTGTGCAAGTTAAATGGAATTACGCGTAAGACGATACTTCGTCCAGGGCAAATTCTTAAATATTCATAAGCATTAGTTTTTAAGAGAAGAGTTTGTCATGCGAATGGCAAACTCTTCTTTATAATGTTCGAAGAAGAGTGATAATCCTGCATGGCATGCAGGGCATCAAGCAGAGGAAAGATGGATACGCAGGAACAATTTGAGCAGATAATGAAAGAGTGTCGCGAACTTTTTGCCAAGAAGTTGCACGACTATGGTGCGGCATGGCGCATCCTGCGGCCTTCTTCCGTGACCGACCAGATTTTCATCAAAGCCAACCGCATCCGCAGCCTGGAGACCAAGGGCGTGTCGCTGGTGGGCGAAGGCATAAGGCCGGAGTTCATCGCCATCGTGAATTACAGCATCGTGGGACTGATCCAACTGGAGCAGGGTTATGCCGATGCGGAGGACATGGATGCGGAGCGCGCCTTGGCGCTGTATGACAAGCACGCGACGCGGTCGCTGGAGCTGATGTTGAAGAAAAACCATGATTACGACGAAGCATGGCGCGGCATGCGTGTCAGTTCCTATACCGACTTGATACTGATGAAACTCTACCGCACCAAGCAGATTGAGGCCCTGTCGGGCCGGACATTGGTGTCGGAGGGCGTGGATGCCAACTATATGGACATGTTGAATTATGCTGTGTTCGGACTGATAAAATTGACGTTTGGTGAGTAGGGCGGGACAGAAGATGCGTTGGGCTTTGGTGAATTTCAGCCGGTTGGTGCTGGCTTTCACGTTCGTCTTTTCCGGGTTGGTGAAAGTCGTGGACCCGCATGGCACCCAATACAAGCTGGAAGACTATTTCCAAGCCTTCGGTTGGTCGGCTTGGGTGCCCGGTTTCCTGCCCTTGTGGCTGGCGGTCCTGCTGGCCGTGTTCGAGTTTTGCATTGGCATCTACATGTTTTTCGGCATCCGCCGGCGCACGACTTCGTGGCTTTTCTTGCTGTTCATGTCGGCGATGACGCCCCTGACCCTTTACCTGGCGCTGACCGACCCCGTTTCGGACTGCGGGTGTTTCGGCGACGCGGTGACCTTGACGAATTGGGAAACATTCGGCAAGAATGTCGTGTTGCTGGCCATGTCGGTCATTGTGTTCCGCTATCATCGGCTGATGAACCGTCTCGTGTCGGAGCGCAACCAATGGACCATCTCCCTTTATTCCATCGTTTTTGCTTTCGTGTTGTCGGGCTTTTGCCTCTACTATCTTCCCGTGTTCGATTTCCGCCCTTACCACATCGGCGCCAACCTGCCGCAAGGGATGGTGGTGCCTGCCGGGGAAGAAGAGCCGGAGTATGCCACTACCTTTGTCTTGGAGAAGGACGGGGTGGAGCGTGAATTTTCGTTGGAGGACTATCCCGAAGACACGGCGTGGCACTTCGTGGACAGCAAGACCGTGCTCGTCAAGGAAGGCTACGTGCCTCCGGTGCACGACTTCTCCATCGCCACGTGGCCCGAGGGCGAGGACGTCACGGAGCAGGTGTTGGCCGACACGGGGTACACGTTTCTGCTCGTCGCGCCCTATCTGGAGCAGGCCGACGACAGCAATATCGACCGCATCAACGAGCTTTACGACTTTTGCCAGCAACACGGGTATGCCTTCTATTGCCTGACGGCTTCGGGCGACGGCGAGATTGCCCGCTGGCAAGACCTGACGGGCGCCGAATATCCCTTCGGACTGACCGACGAAATCACCCTGAAGACGGTCGTGCGCTCCAATCCCGGGCTGGTGTTGCTCAAGGGCGGCACGGTGTACAACAAGTGGGGATGCAATGAACTGCCCGAAGAGAGCGACCTGGAGGCGCCGCTCGAAGAGAGCGAATTGGGCCGGCTGCAGTCGGCTTCGCGGATGATGACCACGCTGCGGGTGCTCCTGTGGTTCCTCGTCCCGCTGTTTGTCCTGGTCTCGGCCGACCGGATATGGGTGGGCAGCAAAATGTATAAGAAGATGAAGCATAAGAACCGAATCATAAACCTTTTAAAACGAAGAGAAATGAGAAAGAAAATTGTAGCAGGCAACTGGAAAATGAACCTGAACCTGCAGGAAGGTGTAGCTTTGGCTACTGAGTTGAAGAATGCTTTGGCGGCCGACGCGCCGAATTGCGATGTGGTGATCTGCACGCCGTTCATCCACCTGGCTTCCGTGGCCGCAGTTTTGGACGGAAGCGTCATCGGCTTGGGTGCCGAGAACTGCGCCGACAAGGAGAAAGGCGCCTACACGGGCGAGGTTTCCGCCGCCATGGTGAAGTCCACGGGCGCGCAGTACGTCATCCTGGGCCACTCCGAGCGCCGCGCCTATTATGGCGAGACGGCCGAAATCCTGAAGGAGAAAGTCAATCTGGCTTTGGCCAACGGCCTGAAGGTCATCTTCTGCATCGGCGAGGTGCTGGAAGAGCGCGAGGCCAACAAGCAGAACGAAGTGGTGAAGGCTCAACTGGCCGGATCGCTCTTCGACCTGACCGCAGAGCAGTTCTCTAACATCATCCTGGCATACGAGCCGGTATGGGCCATCGGTACGGGCAAGACGGCCACGGCCGAGCAAGCCGAGGAAATGCACGCCTTCATCCGCGCCACCATCGCCGAGAAGTTCGGTGCCGAGGCTGCCGAGAACGTGTCCATCCTCTATGGCGGCAGCTGCAAGCCGACCAACGCCAAGGAAATCTTCGCCAAGCCCGACGTGGACGGCGGACTGATTGGCGGCGCTGCCCTGAAGTGTGCCGACTTCAAGGGCATCATCGACGCCTGGAAAGCTTGACCTTACGGATATGAAAAGTCGTTCCGGCTTGCCCCGCGCCGGCCGGAATGGCTTCTTTTTTATGGATTTTCAAAAGATAGAACGATGAAACAGTTGCTCTTGTCATTATGCTTATGTGCTATGCCTTTCGCCGGAGCATGGGCCCAGCAGAAGTTCGTGGACCAGTTGGTGAAGCCGGAGGAAGGGCAGGGAAAGGTGCGTCTGATTCAGGACGCCGAAATCACTCGCCTGGTCAACGGCACCAAGGCCGCCACCTCCGCCGCGAAGGGAACACAGGCGGCCGGAGCCAAGGACAGTGCGGCCGACGCCGAGGCGCCCTTCACCGCCGTCAAGCCCCCACGCAAGATGAAGGCCGTGGGCTACCGCATACAAGTCTATGCCGGAGGCAATTCGCGCACGGCACGGCAGGAGGCACAGCGGATGGCAGAGAAAGTGAAGGACTACTTCGGCGACATGCCCACCTACACGCACTTCCAGAGCCCGCGGTGGATTTGCCGCGTGGGCGATTTCCGCACCTACGAGGAGGCCAACCAGGCATTGCATGAAATGCGCGCCACAAAGCAGTTCGACGAAGCCCTGATCGTGAAATCTGTCATACTCATACCTTACTGATGAAAGAAACCGAATGCAAGGAGGGCGTCCAGCAGGAACTGGAAGCCCACTACAAGGCCATCTTGCGGTTGCTGGGCGAAGACACCGACCGCGAAGGCCTGCTCAAGACACCCTACCGCGTGGCCAAGGCCATGCAGACACTCACCCGCGGATACGGCGAAGACCCCGGCGAGGTGCTCAACTCCGCAAAATTCAAGGAAGACTACCGACACATGGTCATCGTCAAGGACATCGACTTCTTCTCCTTGTGCGAGCACCACATGCTCCCCTTCTATGGCAAGGTCCACGTGGCCTACATCCCCAACGGCTACATCACGGGCCTGAGCAAGATAGCCCGCGTGGTGGACATTTTCTCCCACCGCCTCCAGGTGCAGGAACGCATGACGCTGCAAATCAAGGAGTGCATACAGCAAGCCCTCAACCCGCTGGGTGTCATGGTGGTAGTCGAGGCACGCCACATGTGCATGCAGATGCGCGGGGTGGAGAAGCAGAACTCCGTGACCACCACCAGCGACTTCACCGGAGCCTTCAACCAGGCCAAGACGCGCGAGGAATTCCTCGACCTCATCCACCGCTCCGCGCCCTGACAAACCGCTTTTTTAAGATTTAATAGCTGACAAGGCCGCCCGGAACGCACGTTCTGGCATCGTTGTTGTTGAATACCCAATAGGAGTTTAACTTTTTAATTCATACGAAAATGATCTCAGACAAATTGCAAAAAGCCATCAACGACCAGATCACGGCAGAAATGTGGTCGGCCAACTTGTATCTCTCCATGTCATTCTTCTTGCAGAAAGAAGGCTACGACGGTTGCGCCAATTGGTTGAAGAAGCAGTCGCAAGAGGAACTGGCCCATGCCTACGACATGGCCGCCTACCTCATCAAGCGCGGCGGAGTGGCCAAGGTAGACAAGATAGACGTCGTGCCCCAGCAGTGGGACGGAGTGTTGGAAGTGTTTGAAAACGTCTACGAGCACGAGTGCAACGTGTCCAAGCTCATCGAGAGCCTCGTCAAGGTGGCTTCGGAAGACAAGGACATGGCTTCGCAGGACTTCCTGTGGAACTACGTGCGCGAGCAGGTGGAGGAAGAGGCCACGGCCCAAGGCATCGTGGAGAAAATCCGCAAGGCCGGCAAGTCCGCCCTCCTGTTCATCGACGACAAGTTGGGCCAGCGCGCCTGACCGCCGTCCTTCGGCCAAAGAAACATAGAGGTGCGTCCTGCGGGGCGTGCCTTTTTTCGTGCCCGTCGGTTTCCGTCCGTCCCTTTGTCCCGTCGCCTTCCTGCGGTCTCCGCCAGCGTACCTTGCGGCAAGTACTCGAGTACTCTCCGCAGAGTACAATCCGGCGGTGCGCTTGTCCGGATGCGCCCGTGCGCTCCACCCTTTCCCTTCTTCCGCGTGCTCCGTCCTTGTCATTCGGGTCCTGTTTCCGGCCTGACATGCTCCTCATTCTTTTTATATTAATTTAAGTTAATGCCTTTGCCTTTTATACCTTCCGAATAAATATTTTTTTAATTTTGCAACATCCAGTTGGCCCAAAGCGGGTTAGCGGGAGGTTTATTTGATAAAAGGGCGTTTTCTGTTTCATTTGGTTTGAAACGGTTTTTTCTGAATGTGAATGTTTTAATTGATAGATGGTGGTTCGCCCTTATTGGTTAAGGGAACAATATGAGTACAAAACAAGAGGATTAAGTGGTTTGAACGCCTTTGTATCTGGTTGTGATGGGGTGGGTAAATCCGCCGGAAGGGGGACTTGATAATATAAATATGTTTTATCAGAGGACCGGATGTGGATTTAACAGAACCGATCTTCTGTTAGATAAAAAACAAATTGGGAGTCATTATGCTTTTACGTAGCTTATTTCTTTGCTTTTTCTTATTGTCATTGGCTGAGGTGACAGCTCAACCGGTTCTTTTCTCAACTTTCTTGTCCGAGTTCAAAATGTGCGCCCGGATTGAACTTGCGTCTTTTGGGGATAGTGCCATATCCTCGACACTCGACGGGGATATGTATGAGAAATTTCTGCCTTCAGATGCAAGTGACTGTTTATGTAAGCCAGCAGACATCTTTTGGCAACAAGGAGGTTACATGAAATGCGAGGACTTTGTGATTGTTATGTTGCAAAGGCATTGCCCGGATTACCAGGACGGTAATAGTCGGTGGCTGATGGAAAACCTTGTGACGGACTATATGCTCATCACCTATTCCCTTCAAGGGAAAGTTTTGGACCACAAAGTAATAGGGCATAGGGGCGAAGCATACTTTACCCGCATCCGGCCCACTCAACGCCCACTGGGATTCTTGGCTGAACAAGGTTCGTTGGATGATTGTAGTCTGTTGTTGCAGTACAAGAAAGACCTTGCTTATACCGTCCGGAGCCATGAATTCATCATAGACTCAGAAGGGAGTATTGAAGATAAGCCAATCGGTGCGCCTCAAAAGGAGTTCAAACGGGCAAAGGAAAGCGACGACCATATCACATTTGAACAGTTCCTGTCATGTTTTGAAAAGTGGAACAAACCCTATGCCAATGATTCTCTGTTCATCCGACGGCAGGATGCCGAACTGCCGATTCCAGCCAGCTTCGACTTTATCCCGGACACCCTTGATTGCGATTGCATGCCAAAGAATATAATGTGGACACCGTGCAGCTATATTGTGTCGGGAACACGCTATTTCTTTTTCGCTGTCAAGAGTTGCCTTACTCCTAACATTGGATTATATCCCTACGCGGACTACATGATATTGGAATTTAATCAGGACGGTCTCTTCAAAAGAGCGCTGAATCTTCTTCATGTCGCAGACAATCAGGATATGGAAGATATACCGGGCAGGTTAAATCAGCGTTTAAAAAAGTATGAGAGGATATGGAACATGTCATCCGTTTCCTCTGGTTTAAAGCCGGAGGTTACTGAAGGTCAGGATTTCTAAAAAGGCTCATTCCTGTTGGTGGCATGTAGAAAATCACCCAACTGAATATTTGATAAGGGTGAACCTCTTGTGTTTGATGGTTGCAGGTTCTTAAACCCGCCAGAACGATTACCCTCTTGCTATCCTGTGGCGGACAGTCCGGACGGCCGGTGTCCGGGCGGGAGCTTGGGGGGACTGCGGGGCGGAAAGTTTCCGCGGAGGGATAAAAATGTGGGGCGCGGAGTGACACCCTTTCCTTTTTTTCCGTATCTTTGTGGCCAGTGAAGACAAAGGGGTGCCCGGGTTGGGGCTGAGATTATACCCTCGAACCTGATGCAGTTCGTACTGCCGTAGGGATTGGATTTCTTTTTTCTGCTCTATGCCGCAAGGGGCGGTGCTTCTTTGTTTTTGCCTCGTTATGATAACAAATGCGATACGGACATGAAGATTAAGGTGAACAACAAGGAAGTGGAAACGGCGGCTTCATCGATTGCTGCTTTGGTGGACGAATTGGCGCTTCCGGCCCAGGGAGTGGCCGTGGCGGTGGACAACCGCATGGTGCCCCGTGCCGGTTGGGCGGACTTTGCCTTGGCTGAGGGCATGAGCCTCGTGATCATCAAGGCGGCGTGCGGCGGATAGCCGGAGGGGCGAAAGCATATTTGGGTTTGAAACGGAAAATAAAGCATAGAAGACAATGGAGAAATTAGTCATAGCCGGGCGCGAATTCACGTCCCGCTTGTTTTTGGGTACTGGAAAGTTTAATTCCAACGAACTGATGGCGCAGGCCATCAAGGCTTCCGGCACGGAGATGGTGACGGTGGCCATGAAACGCATCGAACTGGACGACAAGGACGACGACATGCTCAGGCATGTGGCGGGCCCGGACATCCAACTGCTGCCGAACACTTCCGGCGTGCGAAACGCCGAGGAGGCCGTGTTTGCCGCGCAGATGGCCCGCGAGGCCTTCGGCACGAACTGGCTGAAGCTGGAAATCCATCCCGATCCCCGCTATCTGTTGCCGGATTCGACGGAGACGCTGAAGGCCACGGAGCAGTTGGTGAAGATGGGATTCGTCGTGCTGCCTTATTGCCAGGCCGACCCCACGCTGTGCAAGCATCTGGAGGAGGCCGGAGCGGCCACCGTGATGCCGTTGGGCGCGCCCATCGGGACGAACAAGGGGCTGCAGACCCGCGACTTCCTGCGCATCATCATTGAGCAGGCCAACGTGCCGGTGGTGGTCGACGCCGGCATCGGCGCGCCCAGCCATGCCGCCGAGGCCATGGAGATGGGCGCTTCGGCTTGTCTGGTGAACACGGCCATCGCCGTGGCGGGCGACCCCGTGGCCATGGCGCGGGCCTTCAGGCAGGCCGTCGAGGCCGGCCGCATGGCCTACGAGGCCGGGCTGGGCCTGCAGGCCGACAGTTTCGTGGCGGAGGCCAGTTCGCCCCTGACGGCATTTTTGAACGAATAAGGAAGGAGGAGCGAAATGTTTTCTGACGAATTAGAGAAAATCTCGTGGGACGAGACCACGGAGCGCATCCTTTCGAAGACGGACGCCGACGTGCGCCGCGCCTTGGCGAAAGAGCATTGCGACGTGGAGGACTTTATGGCCATGGTGTCGCCCGCGGCCGAGCCTTACCTGGAGACCATGGCCCGCCTGAGCCGGAAGTACACCGAGGAGCGTTTCGGCAAGACGGTGTCCATGTTCATCCCGTTGTATATCACCAATTCCTGCACCAACTCGTGCGTCTATTGCGGCTTCCACATCAGCAACCCGATGCGCCGCACCATCCTGACGGAGGAGGAAATCGAGAACGAATACAAGGCCATCAAGAAGCTGGCCCCCTTTGAAAACCTGCTCATCGTGACGGGCGAGAACCCCGCCAAGGCCGGCGTGCCCTATCTGGCGCGTGCCCTCGACCTGGCCAAGCCTTACTTCAGCAACCTGAAGATAGAGGTGATGCCCCTGAAGGCGGAGGAGTATGCGGAACTGATGAAGCACGGGATGAACGGCGTCATCTGCTTCCAGGAGACCTATAACAAGGCGCACTACAACATCTACCATCCGCGCGGCATGAAGTCGAAGTTCGAGTGGCGGCTCAACGGTTTCGACCGCATGGGGCAGGCCGGAGTGCATTCCATCGGCATGGGCGTGCTTATCGGGCTGGAGAAGGAGTGGCGCACGGACATCACCATGATGGCCCATCACTTGCGCTACCTGCAGAAGCATTATTGGCGCACGAAGTACAGCGTGAACTTCCCCCGCATGCGCCCGTCGGAGAACGGCGGTTTCCAGCCCAACGTGGTCATGACCGACCGCGAGCTGGCGCAGGTCACCTTTGCCATGCGCATCTTCGACCACGACGTGGACATCTCCTATTCCACCCGCGAGCCGGCGGCCATACGCGACCACATGGCCACGCTGGGCGTGACCACGATGAGCGCGGAGAGCAAGACCGAGCCGGGCGGCTACTTCACCTATCCTCAAGCCTTGGAGCAGTTCCACGTGAGCGACGAGCGCACGGCCGTGGAGGTGGAGAAGGCGCTGAAACGGGCCGGACGCGAACCCGTGTGGAAGGATTGGGACGCCAGTTTCGACCTGAAGGCTTTTCGTCGCGCTTGAACCCGCACACGCCGTATGGACGAGAAACGACACGAAGGGCGGTACGACCGCCAGACAATGTTACCGGAAATCGGGCCGGAGGGGCAGGAACGCCTGCGCCGCGCCCGAGTCCTGATTGTGGGCGCCGGAGGGCTGGGCTCTCCGGTGTCGCTTTATCTGGCCGGTGCGGGCGTGGGGCGCATCGGACTGGTGGACGACGACCGGGTGGGGCGGAGCAACCTTCACCGGCAGGTGCTCTATGCCGAGGACGAGGTGGGGCAACCCAAGGCCTTGGCGGCAGCCCGCCGCTTGCGGGCGCTGAACCCGGACGTGGAGGTGGAGCCGCACGTGTGCCGCCTGTCGGCCGGAAACGTGCGCGAATTGGTGGGGCGCTATGACGTCGTGGTGGATGCGTGCGACAATTATGCCACGCGCTACCTGCTGAG
Organism: uncultured Paraprevotella sp.; assembly: GCA_944321525.1. Classification (GTDB taxonomy): domain Bacteria; phylum Bacteroidota; class Bacteroidia; order Bacteroidales; family Bacteroidaceae; genus Paraprevotella. The sequence goes on along the minus strand of CALULQ010000015.1, from coordinate 15,762 downwards.
CGACGCCTGCGTGGCTTTGGGCCGGCCCTACGTCTACGGTGCGGTCGAGGGCTTTTGCGGGCAGGTGGCCGTCTTTTGCCGCACCGCCGGCAGTCGCACCTATCGCGACCTGTATCCGGAAGAAGATGCCGCCGCCCGCCAGGCTTTGGCCTCGAAAGGCGTGGTGGGCATGACGCCAGCCGTGGTGGGAGGCGTTCAGGCCCACGAGGTGTTGAAGCTGGTGTGCGGCTACGGCGACGTGCTCGACGGCCGCTTGTGGACCATCGACCTGCGCACGATGCAGTCGTATGTCGTTGAGATTTGAGGGGGATGAAACGAAGTCGGAATAGGGCGGATGTTCGATTCCGTTTTGTCGCCCCTTCTCTAAAGAAAAACATTTTCTTTATTCAGCCAGAGTAGAATCCCACAGATTATACCTGTTTTGCCATAGCGTCATGCCTGACGAGGGGGCTAAAAGGAAAAAGGGACAAGGCCGGGCATTGAGCCTGGAGTGCATCTGTTGGGATATATGGATGGCAGGCCGGCCTGCTGACACGCCTTATTTCAACAGCGCCCACGGGCATCCTTGTTGCATGCTGTCAAAACGTCAGGGCGGAGGGGGCGAGAATCGCGTATTCCGCCCCGATGGACGGGCGGGCCGGAAATTCGCGCGTATTTTGCGGGTCGGCGAGACGCAGGATGACGGCGAAAGCGGGGATTCCGCTTTCTTTTTGGCCGGAAGCGCGGGAGGTCGTGCGCACGACGCTGTCGGGCGTGCCGGCGGCGGAGGGGGATATGCTTGCAATCTGTCAGGTGGATGCTGTATGCGCAGGCGGTCCGGATAGAGAAAAAAAGTCGGCCGGAGCTTGGATTTTTCCCCTTTTCAGCGGTGGCTTTCTCCGCTTTGCGGCAAGACGTTTTCGTCCTTGCGGCAAGGAGAAAGCGTTTTGCCGCAAAGAAATCTCGTTTTGTGCGGTTGAGAATGACGGGAAAAGCCGGAGAAATGCTCTTATGCGGCAGTTCTCCGGCCCATTTTTTAACGCTTGGCTTCCTGTTTCACAAGTTTCGCATTGTCTGTCTGTCAGGGAAAACACTGTGGCATGTCATTTTTGACAGTGTTTTCCCGATGCCGGTTCCTTTTTGTCATTCGGGCTTGCAGCTTTTCGCCTTCGGGACGGACAGTCCGGTGATGGCCCTTTCCTCCTTCTTTTATAATGCTAAAACCAAATGCGGCAATTGATTCCCGCTCCCTCCGAAGAACAATAGGGCAGACCGGCAGCCATGATGTCCTTGCGGGTGTGACACCGGGATTTCTTGAAGAGTTTCGGATACAGCCAGTAGGACAGTCTGGTGCTCAGGATGCCGATGCAGGCACCGGCAATCACATCGTTGAAATAGTGACGGTCGTTGTAGATTCTCAGGTATCCGGTTGTGGCGGCGACCGCATAGCCGGCATAGCCTATCCATGGCGAAACGTCCTTGTACTCTCTGTAGAGGAACTCCGCGCCCATGAATACCGTGGCTGTATGCCCCGAGGGGAAGGAGTTGCGGGCATGGCTGTCCGGGCGCCTTTCCTTGACGGAGAACTTCATGGCGTTGACCAAGATGCCCATTGTGGCGTATGACATGGCCAGGATGATGGTCTTGTCCTTGAAGCCATGCTGGCCTTCCAGCCGGGTCAGGTCCAGGACGTACGCGGCCACCATGGGGGAGTATTGCATGTAGTCGTCCCATTTGAACTTGTGTCTTCCGTTGGCGGAAAGCACGTCTTGAATGTTTTCCCGTTGTTTGAGCCCCATCCGTTGCCCACGAACGCGGCGGATGCTCCGAATGCGGCGGCCGGAATCAGCATTTCCTTGAGCTTGAAGTGGTGGGTGTGGTCGGTGAAGGCCTCGGATCGTGGCGGCAGCGAGAGGCTGTCCGTCATGGTGCTTTGTGCGCATACGGGCACAAAACACCCTGTCAGGAAGCATATCGCGGATATGCTTCCTTTCGGCAAAGAATGTCTTGTCATCTACGCTTGGTTTGTGCGCGGACTATCCTCGATGATACGGGCCATTACACAAACACCTCAGGGCGGGATACAAAAGAAGCGCAGGCTTCACTTATCACACTCTGAGGTATTTGGCGTAACCCGTATAGACATAAGTTCCACCCGCGCATGGCGCAGGCGTCTACCGAACTTATCCGTGTCTATACTAATCTAATCGCCAAATTTTCAGAGTATATCGAATAATAGCAAACGCAATGAATAATATGTTTCCTTTATCTCTATGTCATTTTCTGTCTTCTTTAAAGTTTGATACATTGAAGCCGAAGCCCGGCTTTCCGAGAGCAAAGATAGTGCATTTTGTCAAGCCCTCAAAGAAAGGCGCGATGTTTTGCGCCTTTCTTTGAGGGCTTTTGTGTGGGTGCCTCAGAGCGGATAGTCCTCGAAGGCATAGAGCACGGTGGAGAGGTAGCGCTCGCCCGTGTCGGGGAGCACGGCCACGATGGTCTTGCCTTCGTTTTCCGGACGGCGGGCGATTTCCAGTGCCGCATGCAGCGCGGCGCCGGACGAGATGCCGGCCAGCACGCCTTCGCTCTGGGCCAGGCGGCGTGACGCGCGGATGGCGTCGTCGTCCGTCACGCGGATGATTTCGTCCACGAGCGAACGGTCGAAGTTGCCCGGGACGAAGCCCGCGCCGATGCCCTGTATTTTGTGTGGCCCGGCTTTCCCGCCCGAGAGCACGGGCGATGCGTCCGGTTCCACGGCCACGGCTTTCAGGTCCGGCCGGTGGGCTTTCAGTCCGCGCGCCGTTCCGCTGAGGGTGCCGCCCGTGCCTACGGAGGCCACGAAGATGTCCACTTTTCCGTCCGTGTCGTCCCAGATCTCTTCAGCCGTGGTGCGCACGTGCGCTTCCGGGTTGGCCGGGTTCTCAAACTGTTGGGGGATGAACGAGCCGGGGTGGGCGGCCTGCAGTTCCTGTGCCTTGCGGATGGCGCCCCCCATGCCTTCGCTTCCCGGGGTGAGCACGATGTCTGCCCCGAGCGCTTTCAGCAGTTTGCGGCGCTCGATGCTCATGGTTTCGGGCATGGTGAGCACGAGCCGGTAGCCTTTCACTGCGGCAATCCAAGCCAGTCCGATGCCCGTGTTGCCGCTGGTGGGCTCAATGATGATGCCGCCGGGGCGGAGCCGTCCGTCGCGCTCGGCGGTTTCAATCAGGCTGAGGGCGGCCCTGTCTTTCACGCTCCCGCCGGGGTTGAAGCTTTCCAGCTTCACCAAGACGCGCGCCTTAAGCTGTTCTTCTTTCTCTATATGGCTGATTTCCAGTAATGGAGTGTGGCCGATCAGTTCTGCCAACGAATGATAGATTTTTTCCATAATGCAGATGTTTGTTTCAAATGGTTTGTTGTTTCAATCCGGGCAAAGATATGGAAATTTGCGCGTATGTGGCAGGAAAGCAAAGTTATATGAAGTTATTAAATGTAAAAGCGGCTTTTGGGGCGGTTAAAATTTGTATCTTTGGCAGCAAAACAAGGCGGTTGCCGCTGAGCTGGCACCGCCGTAATGTACGATAGAAGAGAGATATGACGATTAAAGCATTGCTGTTTCCGCGAAAGGCGTACCAGACGAATGTTTCCCTTTTTTTATTGGTGATGCGTCTGCTGTTCGGTTCATTGTTGGTGACCCACGGGTTTGCCAAGCTGACGGGCTTCTCCGCGATGGAAGCGTCTTTCCCCGACCCGTTGGGCGTGGGCAGCCTCTATTCGCTGATGCTGGCCGTGTTTGCCGAGTTGTTTTGCTCTGTGGCATTCATCTTCGGCTTTTTATACCGTTTGAGCCTTTTGCCCATGATGGCCACGATGGGGGTGGCGTTTTTCCTCGTCCATGGCGGGAACGTGAAGGCCGGCGAGCTGGCGCTCATCTATTTTGTGGTGTTTGTGCTGATGTTCTTGGCCGGCCCCGGGAAGTATTCGCTGGACAGCCTGATGTTCGGTGGGAAAAGAAGATAACCAATCACAGAAAGGAGAAAGAATATGTTGATGACTACTACGGCCCTGGTGGAGGGCAAACATGCGACGGAATACTATGGCGTGGTGACGGGCGAGGCCATCATCGGCGCCAATGCCATACGTGACCTTTTTGCCGGGCTGCGCGACTTTTTCGGCGGGCGCTCAGGGTCTTACGAGGAAGTGTTGCGCAAGGCCAAGGACACGGCCATGAGGGAAATGGCGGAAGAAGCAGAACGGCTGGGGGCCAATGCCGTCTTGGGCATTGACCTGGACTATGAGACTATCGGCGCGAACGGCAGCATGCTGATGGTGACTTGCAGCGGAACGGCCGTGAAACTGGAATAAGCGGGAGCGTTTCCCGCCCGTTCCGTTTCCCGTCTTCCGCGGGTGCAGCACGGTGGCCCGCTTAGTTGAAAATGTAAATGTAGGCGTTCAGGTAAGTGGCCCAGAGCAACCACAGGAGATAGGGGACGAAGCAAAGGGCTGCCGGCTTGTCTTTCTTGAACGTGATGAGGATGTAGTCCAGCACCACGACGTCCAGCACCAGTATGACGCCCATGCCCCACAGCGGTTCGCGCAAGTAGAAGAAGGCGATGCTCCAGCAGAAGTTCAGGGCCAGCTGGACCCACCATTCGCGTTCGCTCGCCTTGAAGCCCCGGCCCCAGATGCGTCCCAGCGAAACGCCGATGAGGATGTAGAGGATGGTCCAGACGATGGGGAAGGCGGCGTTGGGCGGCGTGAGTTGCGGCTTGAAGAGGATGGGATACCATTCGATGAGGGCGTCCCGTTGGAAGAGGGACGCGGCGTAGCCCACGATGAGGCAGAGGGCCACGGGCCATAAGTATTGAGTCGTTTTTTTCATATCCAGTTTGTTTTTTTATGTCAGGATGCTTCCGGTCGGAGGCTTTTCTTACGTGATGACGCGGTCGCCCCGTTCCCGCGCCAAGGTGCGCTCTATGTCTTTCATTTCCTTGTAGCGCTTCATGATTTCCATGTACTCTTCCTTGTCGGACAGGATGTCCGGGCGGCGCAGCTTGAGAAGGATTTGTTGCAGTTCCTCGTCCACTACGGCCAGTTTGAAGTCGGATATCAGGTGGGGCACGAGTTCGGCCAGTCGCTCCTCGTCGGTGGTTATCTTTTGTTGTTTGGAGTGGTATTTGCTCAGCTGGTATTTGTCGTCGCAAAGTTCGAAGGCCAGTGAACCGACCGCCGCGTCGGGGTGGTTGAGGAAATAGCGTTCGGCGCAGAAGCCTTCGTCGTGCACGTGTTCGATGGCTTCCTGCAGGATGCGCTTGTGCAGGGGAGTGCGGAAGAGCAGCCCGTCCTCGAGCAGCGCGTAGTGGATGTATTCGGCCGCGCTCACCGGCACGTCCTCTCCCTGTTCCCCCTCGGCATAGCATACGGTTTTCTCCCCGTGGCGGATGATGACCTGCACGAGCAACAGTTCTTTCTGGTAGAACAGCATTTCTTCCGCGCCCTTGGCGGGAAGGTAGTCGGGCAAGGAGGGCGCTTCTGGCGCCTCTCCGGCGGGAATCTCCTCGGGCGGCGGTGGCGGCGGCCCGGGCATTCCGCCTTCGGCCGATGCGTCGGCCGTTCCGGGCAGCGGTGCGTCGGGCGGCGTGCCGTCGGCGGGAGCGGCGGGTGCGGCCTGCGTGGCCTTGCGGTTCCGTTCGTTGTCGCGTTGTTTTTGTCGCTCTTCCTTGGCTTTTGCCGTCTCTTTGGCAATGGCAGCCACGAGCAGTCGCTCCTCCATGTTGAGCATACCGGCCGTTTCGCGGGTGTAGACGGAGCGAGTGATTTCGTCGGGAATCACGGAGATGGTGTGCACGATGCTGCTGATGAGGCGCGAGAGTTTGATGGGGTCGCCTTGGGCTTCGTGCAGCAGCAGGTCGGTCTTGTACTTGATGAAGTCCACCTGATGTTCTTTCAGGTAAGCCTGATACTCCGTGGCGTTATGCTTGCGGGCGAAACTGTCGGGGTCGTCGCCGTCGGGCAGGAGCAGCAGTTTCACGTTCATCCCCTCGGCCAGCAGCATGTCGATGCCGCGCTCCGAGGCCTTGATACCCGCCGCGTCGCCGTCGTAAAGCACGGTGATGTTCTCCGTGAAGCGGTGGATCATGCGGATTTGTTCCGTGGTGAGCGCCGTGCCAGAAGACGACACCACGTTCTCCACCCCCATCTGGTGCATGGAGATGACGTCGGTGTAGCCTTCCACCAGGAAACAGAGGTCTTGGCGGACGATGGCCTGCTTGCCCAGATAGAGGCCGTAGAGCTCTTTCTTCTTGGAATAGATGGCCGATTCGGGAGAGTTCTGGTACTTGACGCTGACGCCCTTGGTGGCGGCGTCGAGCACCCGTCCGCCGAAGGCCACCACTTTCCCGCTCAGCGTGTGTACGGGGAAGATGACGCGGCCGTGGAAACGGTCCACCAGCTGCCCGTTGTCGCGCTGGAGGCACAGCCCGGTGGAAAGCAGGAATTCCGGCTTGTATCCCCGTGCCTTGGCCTCGCGGGCGAGCGCGTCCTTTTGCGACGGACTGTAGCCCAGTTGGAATTTCTTGATGATGTCGTCGCGGAATCCGCGCGAACGGAAATAGGCCATGCCGATGGCCCGTCCGTCCACGGTGTTGCTGAGTTGTTCCTGGAAGAAGTGGTTGGCCCATTCGTTGACCACGAACATGCTCTCGCGTTCGTTCTGTGCCTGTTTTTCTTCGTCGGAGAGTTCGCGTTCCTTGATTTCGATGTTGTATTTCCGGGCCAGATAGCGGAGCGCGTCGGGGTAGGATAGCTGTTCGTGCTCCATGATGAAGTGCACGGCGTTGCCGCCCTTGCCGCAGGCGAAGCATTTGCACAGGCCTTTGGAGGGGGATACCACGAACGAGGGCGTGCGGTCGTCGTGGAAAGGGCACAAGCCCTTGTAGTTGACGCCAGCCTTGCGCAGCGTGACGAAGTCCGAGACGACATCGACAATCTGCGCCGCTTCCAATATCCGGTCCACCGTAGCTCTGTCGATCATCCGCTCAGTCTCCTATGATGGTGGCCGTGATGCGGCGCGGGCCGCCGTAGTCGCGGAATTCGCAGAGGTAGATGCCCTGCCACGTGCCCAGCCCGAGGCGGCCGCGCGTGATGGGGATGTTGAGGCTCACTCCCGTGAGGTTGCACTTGGCATGGGCCGGCATGTCGTCTGCGCCCTCCAGCACATGGTCGTAGTAGGGTTCGCCTTCGCGCACCAACCGATCGTAAATCCGTGCCATGTCGGAGCGCACGTCCGGGTCGGCGTTTTCGTTGATGGAAAGCGCGCAACTGGTGTGCCTGACGAACAGGTTCAGCAGCCCCGTCTGCGGGAGCGGGGGCAGCTGGCCGCTGATTTCCCCCGTCACGAGATGGAATCCGCGCGGTCTTTCGCGCAATGTGATTTCTGTTTGCTGTATCATGGTCTGATGTCTTTGCCGGCTGGTTATGACTGGTGGATGGTGAGTTGCGGGAACGGGAAGTTGATGCCTTGGCGGTTGAACTCCTCGTAGATTTTCTTGTTCATCTCGAAGTACACGTCCCAATAGTCCTTGTTGGCCACCCACACGCGGATGGTCACGTTGACGCTGCTGGCGTCCAAGGCGTGCAGGGCCACGATGGGCGCGGGGTCTTTCAGAATGCGGCTGTCGTTCTGGATCAGGCTTTCCGCCACGCCCTTCACCTTGTCGATGTCCTCGCCGTAGTCCACGCCCACGATCCACTCCACGCGCCGCGTGTCCATGCGGCTGTAGTTCGTGATGACGCCGCTGCTCATGGCCCCGTTGGGGATGTAGACCACCTTGTTGTCTGCCGTGGTGACGATTGTGTGCATGATTTGTATGGCCGTCACGCTGCCCGAGACGCCCTGTGCCTCAATCCAGTCGTCCACCTTGTAGGGCTTGAAGAAGAGGATGATGAGCCCCCCGGCGAAGTTCTGCAGGTTGCCCGAGAGCGCCATGCCGATGGCCACGCCGGCCGAGGCCAGCAAGGCGGCGAAGGACGTGGTGTTGATGCCCAGCGCGCCCACCACGGAGATGATCAGCAACACGTTGAGCAGGATGCTCACCGTGCTTTTCAGGAAAATCTGGATGCTGACCTCCACCTTGCGGCGCTCCAGCATGTTGGCCATGAGGCGCTGCAGGAGCGAGATGAGGAAACGCCCGACGAAGTAGACGACGATGGCAATCAGGATGTTCTTGCCCGCGCTGATGCACAAGTCTATGAGTTTCTCGATGATCTGCTCCGTGTGTCCGGTCTCGATGGCCGTGACCACTTCTTTCGTCACGTTGACGCTGTCTTTTGTCGCTTGTAGGAATTGTATCATTGCTATGGTTCTTTTGCGTTATTCTTGTCTATTCCTTATTATATTAAGGAAGCAGTTAGCCGCGACTATAACCGCTTCTCCACCGTTCCGGGGCGCCGGTCGCACCGGGGCGGTTTCTTCGTGCAAAAATAGCCTTTTAAATTGAGGTATGCAAGCACGGGCGGGCACATTTGTAGCCGGGCGGAAGTGGTTCGCGGAAATCCCCCGTGCGGCGGAGCGCCGTCCGCATTTCCGCTCCTTCCGTTGCCGAAGGCGGGCCGGTGCCTTGCGGAGTCCGGGATTGTACTCTGCGGCAAGTACTCGAGTACTTGCCGCAGAGTACGCTGACGCCTTCCGCATGCCGTGCCGTGGTGCTCCTCATCGCGGCGGCAGGAACTGTGCTCTCCGCGGGGGCTTAAAAAGACAGCGGGAAGGAGGCCCTCGTGTGTGGGCTTCCTTCCCGCTGTATTGGGAGAGGTATCATCTATTTCAGCAGTTCCAGGGCTTTGCGCACGCAGGGATTGTTTTCGTAGATGACGGCAAAATATTCCGACATGTCCCAGATGTCGCGCGCGATGAGGGCCTTCATTTGTAGCCTCAGTTCGGGCAGCGTTTGTTGCAGTTCCTCGTCGTCCTTGGGCTTCACTCCGGCTTTTTCGCCTTCCGCGAGCACGAGGTCGATGAGTTCCTGAGGCGTGTCGAAGTCCGCCTTGAACTGCTCGAAGGTGGGATATTCGCGTTGGAACTTCTTGCGGTTCTTCTCGATGAACTTCAAGTCGGCGTTGACGATGGCTCCCTTTGCGGTCAGTTCGCGGTGGAGGCGGGTGTAGCGTGTGGTGTCGAGCGGGATGAAATAGTCCGGCATGATGCCGCCTCCGCCGTAGACGGTGCGGCCCTTGCGCAGGGTCTTGAACTTGAGCGAGTCGGGGAAATGGATGCTGTCGGCGTTGGTCAGTTCGCCGTGGTTGTATCGGTCGATGACGTCCATGTCGTAGTCCTTCTTGTCGCCTTTCGTGTAGGGTTTCTGGATGCACCGGCCGCTGGGCGTGTAGTAGCGTGCCACGGTGAGGCGGATCATGGAGCCGTCGGGGAGGATGAACGGTTTCTGGACCAAGCCTTTGCCGAAGGTGCGGCGCCCCACCACGAGGCCGCGGTCCTGGTCTTGGATGGCGCCGGTGACGATTTCCGATGCCGATGCCGAATATTCGTCCACGAGCACGACGATGCGCCCCTCGCGGAACAATCCTTGTCCCTGCGCGCGGAATTCCTTGTATGGCGTGCGCAGGCCCTTGGTGTAGACGATGAGGTCGTTCTTGGGCAGGAACTCGCTGGCGATGTTGGTGGCAGCGTCCATGTATCCTCCGCCGTTCTGCTGCAGGTCCAGGATAAGGTCCTTCATGCCTTTGGCCTGCAGGTCTTTGATGGCCTTCTGCATTTCATCGTGGCTCGTGCTGCCGAAGCTGGAAAGGCGGATGAGACCGACTCCGGGCGCGGCCATGAAGGCTGCGTCGACGGTGGATACGGGGATTTTGTCGCGCGTGACGTTGAATTCGAGGCGCTCCCTGGCCGGCCCGCGCATCACGCCCAACCGGACAGTCGTGCCGCGCGGTCCGCGCAGGCGGCGCATGATTTCGTCGCGGGCCATCTTCACGCCGGCTATGGCCGTGTCGTTCACACTCACGATGCGGTCGCCCGCGATGATGCCCACTTTCTCGGAAGGTCCTTTGGCGACGGGCTGTATGACCATGAGCGTGTCCTCCAGCATGTTGAACTGCACGCCGATGCCGTCGAAGTTGCCTTTCAGCGGTTCGTTCATCTTGCGGGTTTCTTCGGCGTCGGTGTACGATGAGTGGGGGTCGAGCTCGGAGAGCATGCCGTTGATGGCGTCTTCCGTGAGCTTTTCCGTGTCCACGCTGTCCACGTAGAGGCTGCTGATGGCCAGTTGGGCCATGGAAAGTTTGCGCATGGAAAGTTCTATTTCAGACATGCCGCTCTTTTTTTGCGCGTTGGCGAACGCCGGGAGGCAGAGCAGCAGTGCGGCCCATAATGTTTTTTTCATGATGTCGGGAAATGTTGTTATGGTTATTCGTATTCCAGCCCATCGGGTATGTAGGGCGAGATGTCCTTGCCGAAGTGCTTGAGTTCTTTCACGATGGTGGAGCTGATGAAGGCCAGTTCGGGTTCGGTGAAGAGAATGACGGTCTCCACGCCGGAGAGCCTGCGGTTCAGGTCGGCCACGTTCATTTCGTATTCGTAGTCTTTGACGGAGCGTATGCCGCGCAGGATGAAGCGGGCATGGTGGCGGCGCGCGAAGTCGACGGTCAGGTCGGAGTATCCTTCCACCTCTATGCGCGGGTCGCCGGCGAAAAGTTTGCGCAGGGATTCGATGCGTTGGTCCGTGCTTTGGAGCGCTTGCTTACTTTGGTTGATGCCCACGCCGATGACAATGCGGTCGAAGAGCGTGAGCCCTCTTCGGAGCAAAGACTCGTGCCCTTTGGTGAAAGGGTCGAAACTTCCGGGAAAGATGGCTATTCGTTCCATTCGAGTGCTTCTCTATTCTTTATTATAAAAGGGTGTCCTGTGCGGCGGGTTCGTCGCTTTCGGCACGGTCTTCTTCCACCACGAGGTTGTCGATGATGAAGTTCTGCCGTTCCATGGTGTTTTTGCCCATGTAATATTCCAAGAGTTCCTTCACTTGGTCGCCTTTCTGCAGGGTCACTTGCTCCAGTCGCATGTCCGGTCCGATGAAATGTTTGAATTCGTCGGGCGAGATTTCGCCGAGCCCTTTGAATCGCGTGATTTCAGGGTCGGGGCCGAGTGCGTCGATGGCGGCCAGCCGTTCCTCTTCGCTGTAGCAGTATCGCGTGATGAAGTCGCCTTTTGCGGCTTTGGCTTCTTCCCCGATGGCTTTTAGCCGCTCTTTCCCGATTTTGCTCTTGCGGTTGCGCACGCGGAAGAGCGGTGTCTGCAGGATGTGCACGTGCCCCTTCTTGATGAGGTCGGGGAAGAACTGCAGGAAGAAGGTGATCATGAGCAGTCGGATGTGCATGCCGTCGACGTCGGCATCGGTGGCCACGATGACGCGGTTGTAACGCAGGCCGTCGAGCCCGTCTTCTATGTCGAGTGCGGCTTGGAGCAGGTTGAATTCCTCGTTTTCGTAGACCACCTTCTTGGTCAGTCCGAAGCAGTTGAGGGGTTTGCCCCTCAGGCTGAACACAGCTTGTGTCTCCACGTTGCGGCTTTTGGTGATGCTGCCGCTGGCCGAGTCGCCTTCGGTGATGAATATGCTGCTTTCCTCCTTGAGGTCGCCTTTTGCGTCGCTCAGGTGCACGCGGCAGTCGCGCAGCTTACGGTTGTGCAGGTTGGCCTTCTTGGCCCGTTCGCGCGCCAGTTTGGTTACTCCGGCGATGGCCTTGCGTTCCTTTTCGTTTTCGGTGATTTTCTGTATGATGACTTCGGCCACGTCGGGGTTCTTGTGCAGGTAGTTGTCCACCTGTTCCTTCACGAAGTCGCCCACGAATTTGTCTATGCTCACTCCGCCGTCGGGGACGGTGGTGAGCGATCCGAGCTTGATTTTCGTCTGGCTTTCGAAGAGCGGTTCCTCGATGTTGACGGCGATGGCGGCCACCAAGCCGTTGCGGATGTCTCCGTAGTCGAAGTTCTTGCCCGAGAATTCCTTGATGGTCTCGGCGATGTGTTTCTTGAAGGCGCTCTGGTGTGTGCCGCCTTGCGTGGTGTGCTGCCCGTTGACGAAGGAGTAGTATTCCTCGCCATACTGGCTGGTGTGGGTGAAGGCGATTTCAATGTCTTCGCCTTTGAGATGTACTATGGGGTAGAGCCCTTCGCCCGTCATGTTGTCGTCGAGCAGGTCGGCCAGTCCGTTGCGCGAGTGGATGCGGCGCCCGTTGAACATGATGGTCAGTCCCGTGTTGAGGTAGGTATAGTTGCGCAGCAGGGCTTCGATGAATTCCGTGCGGAAGGCGTAGCTTTTGAACAAGGCGGCATCGGGCTCGAAGCCCACGTAGGTGCCGTTTTCGTCCTCCGTGGGTTCGGTGGTGTCGGATGTGAGTTGTCCGCGCTCGAAAGTGGCGCGGCGCATTTCCCCGTCGCGGTAGCTGCGCACCTCAAACCGCGAACTGAGGGCGTTGACCGCTTTCAGGCCCACGCCGTTTAGTCCCACGCTCTTTTTGAAAGCCTTGGAGTCGTATTTCCCACCCGTGTTGAGCATGCTCACGGCTTCCACGAGTTTGCCCAGTGGAATGCCGCGTCCGTAGTCGCGCACGCTGGCGCGGAGGTTGTCTTCCACGTTGATTTCTATGCGCCGCCCGGCTCCCATCTTGAATTCGTCGATGCTGTTGTCCGCTACCTCCTTGAGGAGTACGTAAATGCCGTCTTCGGCATGCGACCCGTCGCCCAGCTTGCCGATATACATGCCGGGGCGGGTGCGTATGTGTTCCATGTCCGAGAGGTGGCGGATTTGGTCTTCCGTGTATTCCGTTTGCGGGGCTGTCCCGCTTTGCAATTCATCTTCAGTCATGTAGTGTGTCCTTTTTCCCTATTTGAGCATTTTCTGGTAGCAGCGGCGCCGCTTGTGCACTTCGGCGTCCAGATAGGCCCATTGTCCTTGGCTCTTTTCGTTGGTTTCCAATTGCGGGTGGGTTTCGCCGAACTTGAAGCCCATTTGCTGGCAGATGGGGATGAGGTCGGCGAAGAGCATGGCGTTCACTCCCTTGTTCTGGTATTCCGGCAGTACGGCCACAAGCAACAGGTCCACTATTTCAGCATGATGGAAGAAAAGCGCCTTGGCCAAGTGATACCATCCGAACGGGAAAAGCCGGCTCTTGGCTTTCTGCAGCGCCCGTGAGAGCGAGGGCATGCCTACGCCCATGGCCACGATGCGGCCCTCGGCATCCTCGACCACCGTCACCAGCCGCATGTCGAGGAAAGGCATGTAGGTGTTCACGTATTGCGCAATCTGCCGTTCGTTCATTTCCGAATAGCCATAGAGCGGGGCATAGGCTTTGTTCACCACGTCGAAGATTTTCGGCGCCCATCCTCCCCGGCGTATCTCGCGTGCGTTTTTAAACTTCCTCACGTGCAGGTTGTAGCGCTTGGCGCTCATTTCCGCCACGCGGAAGTATTTGTCCATGTGCGCAGGATGGTCTTTTTCCGGGGTGAGGATTTTGCGCTCCACCCAGTCCACTTCCTTCGTGTAGCCCAAGTGCTCCATGTGGACGGGATAGTAGGGATAGTTGTATGTGGTGGACATGGTGCTCAATTGGTCGTATCCCCAAGTGAGCATGCCTTCGGGGTCCATGTCGGTGAATCCGAGCGGTCCCACGAGCTTGTCGCATCCCCGCGCACGCCCCCAGGCCTCTACGGTCTCGAGCAGGGCGCGGCTCACCTCTTCGTCGTCCACGAAGTCTATCCATCCGAAGCGGGCGTTGTTCGTCCCCCAGGTCTTGTTGGCTTTGTGGTTGATGATGGCGGCCACGCGGCCTACGATTTTCCCGTCGCGATAGGCGAGGAAAAAGTCGGCCTCGCAGAAGTCGAAGGCCGCGTTTTTCCGCGGGTTGAAGGTGTCGAGCGTGTCTTCCAGGAAGTCGGGCACGGCGTACGGGCAGTCTTTGTAAAGCTCGTAGTCGAAGCGCACGAAGGCTTTCAGTTCGTGGCGCGTGGATATTTTCTTGATGGTTACTGCAGACATGTTGTAAGATAAGTCTTCAATATGTGTTGTCGTTATAAACATGCAAATATAGTCTTTTTTTTAAGAATATCCTTGGTTTTCCGGCCCACTTTTCTCTGCCGGGCTTTTTTTTGAGGAATGGAAGAGCAAAAAACTTGCCCGATGGGCGCAAAAGGCTTATATTTGTCCCCTAAATGATTGTGGGACAAACTAAATTTAAGGAAATGGGAAAAATGAAAAAGATGATGTCCGCATGCCTGGCCATGGCCGTGGGCACGGGTGTGGCCTTGGCTGCCGGCGACGGCGGCAAGGATTACCGCCCTTATCCTCATGTGTTCGTGGGAGTGGACGGGGGAGCGCAGGTGTCGTTCACTAATTATGATTTTGGGAAGCTCATCACGAAGGATGTGGGAATGCAGGTCGGTGCTTTCTTTACTCCCGTGTTGGGAGCGAGGCTGCACGTGAGCGGATTGTGGAACCGGGGCGGACTGCCTTCGCTGGACGAGACCTATGATTTCAACACGGTGGCGGGAACCGCGGACTTGTTGCTGAACGTGACCAACATGTTTCGCGACGATAAGGACAAACCGTTCAACTTCATCGTTTTCGGTGGCGTGGGCATGGCCGGGGCATGGGACAACGACGACTTCCATGCCTTGGCGGAGCGGGCGCCGGAAAAATATCCTTTCGCTTGGGACGACAAGCGGTTGTCGCACAATCTGAAGCTGGGCGTGCAACTGGACTTCAACATAGCCCGACACTTCGGGATGAACATGGAGCTGGCCGCCAACAACAGGTCCGACCGTATCAACTCCAAAACGAGTGGGAAAGACGACTGGAGTGCCACTGCGGCCGTGGGGCTGGTGTTCAAGTTCGGTCACAAAAAGGCTGCCCGTTCCGCCAAAGAGGCAGGGGCGGCATTGCCGGAGCAATGGGCCACACGCATGGACACCGTGTGGTATGACGATGTGACCTACAAGGACGTGCCCGAGCAGGTGGCGTATGAGGAGAACATTTATTATAAGATACGCATGAGTGAGCCGGAGCCTGCCGCCAAGGTGGCAGCCATAGCCAAGTTCGTGAGAGAGCACAAGAATTGCAAGGTGGCAGTGACGGCATACGCCGACAAGGGTACGGGAACACCGGAACTCAACTTGCAATACTCGAAGCAGCGTGCCGAAAAAGTGGTGGCCGCCTTGGTAGAAGCCGGAGTGCCCAAGGGCATCATTACGTCCGACTATAAGGGCGACACTGTGCAACCTTTTGCCGAAAACGACAAGAACCGCGTGGCCATCGTGAAGGTGACGGGTGAGGGCGTGAAGAAGGAAGAGGTGAAGACGAAAAAGTTCAAGGTGGAAGAAACCGTTTACAGGGTGCAGTGACAGCGCGGCATTCGTAGGGTAATATACAGCGAGAGAGGTGCATCAAAGTGATGCGCCTCTCTCGTTGTAATATGGAATCTTATGCAGTGATACTTTTATGGTGCCGGATGTCAAAGCTTGGCTATTTCCTCCAAACTGAGCCCCGTGGCTTGGGCTATGACGTCGGACGACACGCCCAGTTTCTTTAGATTGCGGGCATTCCTTGTTCGCTCTTCCTGTTGACCTTCTTCTAATCCTTTTGCATGGCCTTCTTCAAGGCCTTCCGCACGCCCTTCAGCACGTCCTTCTTCAAGTCCTTTTGCATGCCCTTCCGCACGCCCCTCTTCAAGGCCTTCCATTTTCGCCGTGTTCAAGACGTCGTTTTGAATCATGACGGCATTCAGGTGCTCGTCGTAGGCGTGGCGTTC
>CALULQ010000014.1 GCA_944321525.1 uncultured Paraprevotella sp. | reverse complement strand
GAGTGCGCCGGCGTACTCTGCGGCAAGTACTCGCGTACTCTCCGCAGAGTACGATTCTGGATTCCGCAAGGCGCTTCGCGGTTGCGTGCCTTTTCCGGCCTTATCGGGCGGGCGTCATCCTTATCTGGTCAACGACGATGCCTTCGTCCAAGGCTTGGATGCGTATGTGTCCCTTTTTGCCATCCGTCGGGAATGTGGCGGTCTTTATGGCCTGTGCCCGCAGTATGTTGCGTTTCCACTCTTCGCTGTATTCTGCCGTTTCGCAGTCGAACACCTGCGGGGCCGCCCCGTTGGCGGAAACGGCGAAGCGCAGTTTGCCCCCTTCGACGGCGTGGGTGGGCACGAGCCTCACCTCCACTGTCAGGCTGTCGCCCGGGTGGTTTTTATAGCTGTATTCCACCGTGGCCCCTTTCGCCAGGCAGATGGCTTTCCCGCCGTGTCCCAGCCCGTCGATGGCCGTGTGTCCGCCGGAGGCGGAGGCGTATTCCGTTCCGTTCCATTGCGCGGTGCATTCCGTTTCTTCCTTCATCGGGGTGGCAGCGGTTGTGCGGGGCACCCGGTCGAACACGGCCAGGCGCCGCGGGCGGAAGTCCATCATCCCGTTCCACTTGCCGTCCAGCAGCGAGTTGTACCTGCGTGTCAGTGCGGCGATGCTGTCGTATGCCGCGTCAGACTTTTCCCACAAGGCGGTGCTGTCCGCCAGCGCGTGGCGGGCCAGTTGTGCGTAGAGTATTTTCTTGTTCATCTCGTTGGAAGCCTGCACGGGGTATTGTATCATTTCGAAATAAGCCTCTTTGCGGTTGTCGGGAACGTCTTTGGCCCACCTTTCCGCCCGGTCGGCCAGAGCCTTGAAGCCGGTCAGCCGCCGGTCGATGTCCGCGGCCGTCCATGGCAGGTCGGTGATGTGCTCATGTCCTCGTGCGTACACCCTCGTGTTGCCCAGGAATTCCGGCTTCCGGATGTGGGAGAGGCGGTAGAACTCTTTCATCATGGGGGCAATGCCTTTTCCGGCCTTGCGCCCGAAGTTGCGGCACAGCCAGTCTTCGAGGTGCGAGTCCACCACGCCGCTTCCGGCCTCGTGTCCCGGCAGCGCGATGTTCCAGGCCATGTCGAGGAACAGTTCCGTCAGGTATTCGGAGGGCTTGATGTCGCCCACGTTGAGAATCCACACCTTGCGCATGCCCCGGTCGTAGGCCAGCTTCATCTGCTGGTACATGAGTGCGGGCTGCACGATGCCGAGCCACAGGAAGTCGTGCGGTTCGCCCCAGTACGACGTGTGGTAGTACACGCCGTTGCCGCCCGTGCGCTGCCGTTCTTCCGGCGTGGGGAAGTGGCGGATGTAGCCGAAGTTGTCGTCCGGCCACACGAGGGTGATGTGGTCGGGCACGTCCAGCCCGGCGCGGTAGACGTCGAGCACTTCCTTGTAGGGGACGAACTGCTGGGGGATGTCTTGGCTTTGCGGGTCGATGTAGCGGCGTAGCAGGCTGTCTTGCGTTTGCAGCACCTCGGCGAGGGCGCTCTTGTATTCCTCGGTGTTCTTCACGCCTATCATCCGTCCGTCGTGTTTGCCCCTCATGCCCATGGTGAATATGTTTTCAGAGTGGCCCAGTTCGGCGAGCCGGTCGGCCCAATAGTCCACCACGGCCTGCCGGTTTTGCAGGAAGTTGTACTGCCCCTTTCCGGCCAGGTCCCATTCCGTGGCCGAGTTGCGCATCAGGGGCTCGCAGTGCGAGGTGCTCACCACGATGCCGTAGCGTTCGGCCGTTTCCCGGTTGCCTTCAATGAAGTAGAAGGGCACGGTCACTTCGTGCATGGCCGGCCAGATGGTGTTGGCCCTCAGGCGCAGCAACAGTTCGAAGATTCTGGCGTAGGTTTTCGGCCCCACCTGTCCGTTGAATTTCCGGTTGAGCGGGCTCACGGGTTTCGCCTCCGGCTCGAAGTTCTTTGTCGACCAGGGATTCAGCGCCCAGTCCTCGTCGTTGAGGAAGATGCCGCGGAACTGCACGGAGGGCGACTGCCGCCCCTCTTTCACGCGGGCCACGGGGAAGCGGTCCAGCTTGTCGGGGCGCACGTCGGCCCACCATTCCCAAGGCGACACACCGATCATGCGCGATATCTCGAGCAGGCCATAGGCCAGCCCGCGGGCGTCGCTCCCCGCCACGACGACCTGGCCGCGGTTGGGCTTGCTGATTTGGAAAGCCTCCCATTGGCCTTCGATGGCGGAGGCGTCCACTCGTTTTTGGGCGAGGAACGCGCGGAACACCGGGTCGCCAAGCGTGCCGGCCACGATGGACGGTTCGCCGGCGGGCGTGTACGTCCTTTCCAACCGGGCCTGGAAGACGTTCTCCACGTCCTTTTGCAGGATGCCCACGGCGGTCTGCACGACGTCTTTTTCCGCCCGGCCGACATAGATGGTGGTGGTTTCTCCTTTCTCAAACAGGTTTTGCGCGGCGAGCGGGGCGCACGTCAGGGTGCAGAAGCCCAGCACCGCGAGGATTCTTTTCTGTTTCATGGTGTGTGTCAGATTTGAATGATAAATGAATGACAAAGTTACGCTTTGGCGTTTTGTCGGACAAGCCGGATGGATTTTTTTAACAGGAAAAAACGCTTCCCGACCGCTGGAATCCATGCAAAAGCGTCCTTCCTTTCCCATTTGATGGCAGAATCTTACCGCAGGCAGGGGCTTTTCTTCTTTTTTTTCGTATATTTGCGCAAATGTATCACTAAAGACAAATGGGAATGAAACCTATCGTTATCGCGGGGCCGTGCGTCATCGAGTCGGCAAGTTTGCTGGACGAGGTGGCCGCCGAACTGGTCCGCTTGCGCGAGAAATTCAACATAGAAATCTATTTCAAAGCCTCCTTCGACAAGGCGAACCGCACCTCCGTGCACTCTTTCCGTGGCCCCGGGCTGGAGAAGGGGTTGCAGATGCTGGCCGACGTGAGGGAGAAGCACGGGCTGAAGCTCCTGACCGACATTCACGAAAGCTGCCAGGCCGCTCCGGCGGGCGAGGTGGTCGACGTGTTGCAGATTCCGGCATTCCTCTGCCGGCAGACCGACCTGTTGGTGGCGGCCGCGCGGACGGGCAAGGTGGTCAACATCAAGAAGGCGCAGTTCCTCTCCGGGCTCGACATGCAGTATCCCGTGGAGAAAGCCCGCGAGGCTGGGGCGGCAGACGTGTGGCTCACCGAGCGTGGGAACATGTATGGCTACAATAACCTGGTGGTGGATTTCCGCAACATTCCGGACATGAAGCGCTTCGCTTCCCGCGTGGTCATGGACTGCACGCATTCCGTGCAGCGCCCCGGCGCCGCGGGCGGAAAGACGGGCGGCAACCGGGAGTTCGTGCCTGCCATGGCCTTGGCGGCCAAGGCTTTCGGCGCCAACGGCTACTTCTTCGAGACGCATCCCGACCCTGAAAAAGCCTTGAGCGACGGCCCGAACATGCTCTACTTGAAAGATTTGGAGAACGTAATCGCATCGCTGTTATGAGCAAGGTGAAGGAGATTGCGGCCAAGTGCTTCCGCGATGAGGCGCAGGCGATATTGGACTTGATACCGCAGCTGGACGATCACTTTGATGCCGCGGTGGACTTGATTTTACGCTGCAAGGGGAAGGTGATTATAACCGGCGTGGGGAAGAGCGGCCACATCGGGGCCAAGATGGCGGCCACGCTGTCCAGCACCGGGACGCCTGCCTTTTTCATCAATCCCTTGGATGTCTTCCATGGCGACTTGGGGGTGATGACCGCCGACGACGTGGTGGTGGCCATTTCCAACTCTGGGCAGACCGACGAATTGCTTCGTTTCGTGCCCTATCTGCTGGACCACCGCATTCCTTTGATAGGCATATCCGGCAATCCGGATTCGTTGTTGGCCAAGTATGCCACGTGTCATCTGAACGTGAAAGTCAGCCGGGAAGCCTGCCCGCTGAACTTGGCGCCCACGTCGTCCACAACGGCCGCCCTGGCCATGGGCGACGCGCTGGCTTGCGCGCTCATCGAGATGCGTCATTTCCAGGCAAAGGACTTTGCGCAGTTCCACCCCGGCGGAACGCTGGGGAAGCGGCTGTTGACCACGGCCCGCGACGTGATGCGCAGCAACGACCTCCCAGTCATACCGCCTGGGATGAAGTTGGGCGAGGCCATCATCCACGTGAGCAAGGGCAAGCTGGGCTTGTGCGTGGCCGAGGTGGACGGCAAGGTGGTGGGGCTGATTACCGACGGCGACGTGCGGCGGGCTATGGAGAGCCTGCAGGACAAGTTCTTCAACGTGCCGGTGGAGCAGGTGATGACACGCACGCCCAAGTGCGTCTCGCCCGAGACCAAGATTGCCAGGATACAGGACATCATGCACAATAATAAAATACACACCGTGCTGGTGGTGGACGACGAGCGCCATTTGCTGGGCGTGGTGGACCATTTCAGCTGTATGTTTTGACGGGTGGCCTTGTGGGCCGGCCTGATATGTGAGCATGCCTTTGCGGCAATGGCAAGGGCAGAGAATGAAGGTTATGTTTAAGTGGAGATTGAGATTTTGTTGGGTGTGGCTCCTGGCCATGGCTGCCCTTGTGGCACGGGCCGGCGGGAGCGACTCGCTGACGGTGGAGGATTTGAAGGAGAACGGCGTGCACTTCACGCCGGACAACCGCGTGACGTTACTTCCGAGCGGTACGGAGAAGTTCGACGACTTGTTCCGGGCCATAGAGCAGGCGCGCAAATACGTATATCTGGAGTACTTCAATTTGCGCAACGACTCTATCGGCAAGGCGCTGTTCACCTTGCTGGACCGGAAGGAGCGCGAAGGGGTGAAGGTCAGGGTGATTTACGATGACTTCGGGAACGTGAGCAACGACCGCCCGTTGCGGAAGCGCCACTTGCGGCAACTGAAGAGCCGGCATATCGACGTCGAGGTGTTCGACCCCGTCGTGTTTCCTTGGCTGAACCATGCTTTTCACCGCGACCATCGGAAAATCGTGGTCATCGACGACCGGCTGGCTTATACCGGCGGCATGAATGTGGCCGACTATTACATTCACGGGCGGCCGGAGTTTGGCCAATGGCGCGACATGCACATCCGCGTGGAGGGAGGCGCCGTACCGGTATATCGCGACATCTTTTGCCGGATGTGGGAGCGTTGCACGGGCGAGAAAATCGACAGCACGGAGTATTTGCCGGACAGCCTCACGCGGCAATTCCCGTTCCGGGGGCTGAAGCCCAGCGATTGCGGTGACTCTGCCGACATCTTGCTGGGCGTGGCCAACCGCGAGCCGCGGAGGAGTCCGAAAGTCATCCGGCGGTCGTACATCGACGCGATGGACAACGCGCAGCATTGCATCCAAATAGTGAATCCGTATTTTACTCTGGTGCCCAGCGTGAAAAAAGCCCTGTATCGGGCTTTGGAACGCGGAGTGAAGGTGGAAATCATGCTTTCCACCAAGTGCGACGTGAAGGTGTCGCCCGACGTGGCGGCCTATCATGCCAAGCGGCTGATGAAGCGGGGCGCAGACATTTATTACTATGAAGACGGTTTTCATCACTCGAAAGTCATGATGGTGGACAGCTCGTTCTGCACCGTGGGGTCGGCCAACCTGAACAGCCGAAGCCTGAAATACGACTACGAGGTGAACGCTTTCATCATCGATTCTTGTACGACCCGCAGCTTGCAGTCCATCTTCGAGGCCGACAAGGAGCGCTCCACCCTGCTCACGCCCGAGAATTGGAAAAAGCGGCGCTCCTTCGGGCGCCGCTTCATGGGGTGGTTTTATCATTTCCTTGTTCCTCTAATATAAGTCGTCTCGTCAGGCTTCGCCCTGCGGTTGCAATATGTCGCGCATCAGGCTGATGTCCAATGGCTCGATGCCTTGTGCGGTCAGTTCTTCGCGGTCGTCGTCGAAAGGTCGGAGGGGCGACTCGGCGGCATCCTTTTTTTGTGTGCCAAACAGTCGGATATAGTCTTGGTAGTGTGCGATGGCTTCGCCCGTCTGTCCCAGGCACCAAGCGGTGTGCCCGGCGTTGAGGAAGTCTTCCCACGTCGTCTTTTCCTGTTGCAGGATTTTCTTATAGTACTTGTCGGCTTGCTCCAAGCGTTTCAGTTTGAAGTTGCACCACGCAATGGCGCGCCACGACGAGAGCACTCTTTCACCTTTGTATTCCAGTTCATAGAATCGCCGTGCGGCTTCTTCGTAGCGTTGCAGCTGCATCAGGCACAGCCCCGTCTCCGAAATCAGGCGCGCGTCGCCGGGATTGATGCTCTCCATCTTCTTCAGGCATTCCAGTTCCTGCTCGTACCGGCCCAAGGCGGAGTAGCACAAGTACATTTGTTTCAGAATCCATTCGTTGTCGGGATTGAGCAAGTCAGCCTGCTGGTAGTAGTAGATGGCTTGGCTGGGTTGCCCCAGTTGCTGGTGGCAGAAGGCCATCTTCTGCAGCATTTCCGCGTCGGCCGTTTCTTCCTTGAGCAGTTCTTCGATGCTGTCAATGGCGTCTTGGTAGCATTCCCGTTTGATGAGAAACGATGCCATTTCCCGCAAGTAGTCCGGTGTCTTGAGGATGCCGTCCAGCAACGGATAGCGGGAGAAAAGCAAATCCAGCCTGAACGGGTCGCTGAATTGCGCTTTGTGCGGGTGCAGCTTGAAGAAGCGGTAGAGGTTTTGCAGGTAGTTGCGGTAGAGCGAAGCGGTGGTTGCGTTTTCCCTGACCGCGTCTTTTAGCTGTTCTTCGCTTCCGCTCACTTGCGCTCCGATTTGTGTCAGCATCATTTCACGCTGCGAGGCGGGAATCTGGCTGAGCATCATGCAAAGCGAATATTTGTCGGAGTCGCAGAAGTTTCCGGCCTCCATGAGTATGCGGATAGGGTTGTGCGGCGCGTTTGCGGGGAGTATGCCCGCCACTTCCGGCCGATGGCCATTGAAGGCGGCGAACCAGTGGCTCAGGGTCTGGAAGAAAGAGAAGCCTTTCAGGGCGGAGAACGTGCTGATGTTGATATCGATTCCTTCCTTTCCCATGGCGATGATTTTCTTCATGTTGTCGGCCAGTTGCCGGTTTCCTTTTGTTTGTTCCCATTCCGCGTTCGGTTCGCCGCGCAAGGCTTTGGCCAAATCCTCTTCCATTTGTTCCAGTCCCATGCGGTTGCGCTGGTAGTTCCGGTTCTTAAGCAGGTCGGGGAAGATTTCGTTTTGCAGCTTCTTTTCCGCCTTGGCTGTTTCAAGGCTGATGAGCAGTTGCCGCTGCAGCAGCGCAAGCTCTTGCCTGAGGCTTTCATCGTGTGCCAGCAGCGACAGCCCTTCGGCCAGGTCGGGATAGCAGGCAAAGCGGTTCTCGTATTGCATATAGACCCACACGGCGGCAGTCAGCGCCCGCGCCCGCACTTCCGCTTTTGCTGAACGGCAGAAGTGGAGCAGTACGCGGTATTTCTGCGGGTCGAAGAAGCGCTGTGCGCTGAGCATGACGGCGCTCAGCAGCAATGCTTGTTCTTCTGTTTCCTGTCGCTCAAGGAACGATTTCAACTCTTCCGCGTCCGAGGGGTGGAGAAGGGGGGAGGTCCAAAGGAATTCGAACAAGTTGTCGTATGTGGCGTAGAACAGCTTCTCTTCTTCTTCGCTCCACGACTGCGCGGCATGCGCTCCGCGGTCTTCCGCCCGCTTCTCGCGGAGCAGGTCGGCGGTGTCATACAGTTTCTTGCCGTTCTCGGAACCTGTGGCGTGGTAGCGGTTGAATGTGAGCGTGTAGAAGTCTTTTTCGTTGCGGACATGAAACAGCCGTGCTGCCTTGTCGAGCACGCCGAAGGCGCGGATGCTCAAGGTGCGGTGCACGAAGGCGCGTTGCGGGTCGACGCCGCCTTGTTTCATGAAGGCGAGCATCATGCCATAATCCTGGCGTATGGAGTCGAGCTCGCTGTTGAGTTCCGGACTGTCGCAGTTGTATGTCAGGCCTTGTATGCACGTCAATGCGTCTTGCAGCCGGCGTTGCACCAATGCTTCTACGGCGTCTTGGTAGAGGAGTTCAAAGCTTTTGATGTCCATATTTTTATGGGATGAATGAAGTCGTGATAAGTGTGTCCCCCGTGTATTGTGCGGGAATCAGTTCCCGTCGTTTCAGGAAGCCTATGGCGGTGGACGCTTGGTCGGCTTGAGCCTTTTCGGCCCTCTTGTATTCCGGGAGCCGGAGCGAGTCTATGGTTGCGGCCGACACCGGATATTGGAGGAGTATGCGCCGGATGCTGTCTGTCAGTTCTTTGTGGTTGATGCGTTCCGTTGCCTTGTTGTAGGCTTGCAGCAGCAGTTTTATTTGTTCCTGTTTCCGTTTGTCGGTAGCGGCTTCGGCCGTGGCCATGAACGCCATGAGCCGGATGTTTTGTTTGCGGCTGTCGTAGATGCTGTTATGCCCTTCGGTCTTGGCTTGTGTGATGTACGGTTCGGGCAGGAAGGCCGCGTCGATGGTGCCGTTTTGCAGCATGCCGCACCGCAGGTTGATGTCGTTGATTTGCGGATGGTACACCGTGAAGGCATCCAGCCGCGCCTGCCCGATGACGGTGTCCAGCAATAAGTCGGTCACGGAGTGGCGCGCCATGCCCACCGTCCGTTCCTTCAGGTGGCGTGCCTGGCGGATGCGCCGTGTTTTCAGTGCTACCAGTTCATGATGCCCGTCGGCCTGCATGATGACGTACAGCCCCGTGCCTTTGCTTTGCAGCAAGGCGGCCCGGACAAGGTCGGTGTAGCACACGTCGGCGTGGTGGCGCGCGAAAGCCGTGTCGCAGTCCATCTGTGCTTTGAAAGTCTGCAAGCGCACGTCCAGTCCCAGTTCCTTGAACATTCCGCACCGTTCCGCGTAGTAGAACGGCAGGCAATCCAGCGTGGGCATCAGGGCCACCTTGAGTGCCAGCGAGTCGGCCCGCCTTTGCGTTTCCGTGTCGGGCGCAGCGGAATTTCCGCCGGAGTGGCATCCGGAGATGAGGAGCGCCGCAAGAGCGATGGAGAGTAAATGTTTCATGAGTTACGGAATAAAGAAGGGCAACCCGTATGCACAAGTCGCCCTTCGTATGTCAGAAAGTCCGTTAGGACGGATTAACCTTTGATGGCTGCGATGCCCGGCAGAATCTTGCCCTCGATGGCCTCGAGCAGAGCGCCGCCACCGGTGGAGATGTAAGATACCTGGTCGGCCATGCCGAACTTGTTGATGCAAGCCACTGAGTCGCCGCCGCCGATGAGCGAGAAGGCGCCGTTCTTCGTAGCTTCGGCGATAGCCTCGGCGATGGCGCGCGAACCGGCCGTGAAGTTGTCGAATTCAAACACGCCGGCAGGACCGTTCCAGAGGATGGTCTTGGCGCCCTTGATGGCTTCGGCGAAAGCCTTCTGCGTTTCGGGACCTGCATCCAGGCCTTCCCAGCCTTCGGGTATGTCGTTGGCCGGAACGATTTGCGTATTGGCATCGTTCGAGAAAGCGTCGGCGGCCACGCAGTCGGAACCCAGCACGAGGTTCACGCCCTTGGCCTTGGCCTTGGCGATGATGTCGAGCGCCAGGTCGAGCTTGTCGTCTTCGCAGATGGAGTTACCAATCTTTCCGCCCTGTGCCTTGGCGAAGGTATAAGTCATGCCGCCGCAGAGGATGAGGTTGTCCAC
The DNA here is from genome assembly GCA_944321525.1 of uncultured Paraprevotella sp. Classification (GTDB taxonomy): domain Bacteria; phylum Bacteroidota; class Bacteroidia; order Bacteroidales; family Bacteroidaceae; genus Paraprevotella. Next base: position 78,092 of record CALULQ010000014.1, on the reverse strand, counting down.
CTTGTCCATCAGGTTCTCGATGATGCCGATCTTGGTCGACACTTTGGAACCGCCCATGATGGCCGTGAACGGGCGCTTGATGTTGCTCAGCACGTTGTCGACGGCCTGAACTTCTTTTTCCATCAGGTAGCCCAACATCTTGTTGTCGGCGTCGAAATAGTCGGCGATGACGGCGGTGGAGGCATGCTTGCGGTGTGCGGTGCCGAAGGCGTCGTTCACGTAGCAGTCAGCGTATGAAGCCAGAGTCTTGGCAAATTCCTTCTGCGACTCCTTCATGGCCTTCTTGGCTGCCTCGTAGCCCGGGTCTTCCTTGTCGATGCCCACGGGTTTGCCTTCCTCTTCGGGATAGAAGCGCAGGTTTTCGAGCAAGAGCACTTCGCCCGGCTTCAGGGCTGCGGCGGCGTCGGCTGCCTTGGCGCAGTCGGGAGCGAACTTCACGGGCACGCCCAGCTTTTCGGACACGGCGTCCACAATCTGGCCCAAGGAGAACTTCGGGTTCACCTTGCCTTTGGGCTTGCCCATGTGGCTCATGATGATGAGCGCCCCGCCGTCGGCGAGAATCTTTTTCAACGTGGGCAGTGCGCCGCGGATACGAGTGTCGTCCGTGATCTTGCCATTTTCATCCAAGGGGACATTGAAGTCCACACGTACGATTGCCTTCTTGCCGGCAAACTTGTAATTGTCAATAGTCATCATTTTTAATGTTTATTTTAAAGGTCTTGTAGTTAGATTCATCAACCACGACTGTTTTTTCAGCCTTGCAAAGTTATGTTTTTTGGTTTAATTTTCCAAGAAAGCCGGGGCTTTATTTTGCGGAAATCCTCGGGCTTTTCCGCCGTGCGCGCCGCGCAGCGGCTATGCGTCCGGTGCGGGCGTGGGGTTCCCGTTGTTGCGCCGGTAGTAGCGGCATAGCATTTTCAGTCCGCACGTGTCGCATTTCGGCGCGCGCGCCGTGCAGGTGTAGCGGCCGTGCAGGATGAGCCAGTGGTGCGCCTTGGGGATGATTTCCGGGGGGAAGTGGGCCGTCAGTTGCTTTTCCACGCTGTAGGGCGTGGTGCAGGTGGAAGGGGCCAGCCCGATGCGTCGGCTCACGCGGAATACGTGGGTGTCCACGGCCATGGTGGCTTTTTCGAACGCCACGGCCTGCACCACGTTGGCCGTCTTGCGGCCCACGCCCGGCAGGCGGGTCAGCTCCTTCAGTTCCGACGGCACCTGCCCGTGGTACTCCTCCACGAGCATGCGGGCCAGTCCGGCCAAGTGTTTGGCCTTGTTGTTCGGGTAGCTCACGCTGCGGATGTATTCGTAGAGGGTTTCCGGGGTGGCGGCGGCCATGGCCTCCGGCGTGGGATAGTCGCGGAAGAGCGCGGGGGTGACCATGTTGACCCGCTTGTCGGTGCATTGTGCGGAGAGCACCACGGCCACCAACAGTTGGAACGGGTCGTGGTAGTGCAGTTCGGTCTCGGCCACGGGCATGGCTTCCTCGAAATAGGCGGCCACGCGCTCGTAGAGTTCTTTCTTTTTCATTTCCTGTTTTGCTATTTGCAGGCAAAAATAGCGATTTTCCGCGAGGCTTGTTCCCTTGAGGGCGGAAAAAAGCGGGCGGGGCGGCCTTATTCGTCCGGGGCGGGCAGGATTTCGCGGCAGAGGCGGTCCAGCGTGGTCACGAGGCGCCGGACGTCGCCACCGAAGAGGGCGGCCCGGACGGTGCCGCGGCGGTCTACGATGAAGTTGGCCGGTTCGGTAAAGATGTGGAACGACTGCATCAGCGAGCGTTCGGGGTCGGGCACCACGATGATGTCCTGCCATTTCCATCGTGCCTGTTCCAGGAATTGGCGCGTGTCGGCTTCGGGGTCGCCCGCCAAGGCCACGAACTGCACGCCGGGGAAGTCGTCCGCCATGATGTCCAGCGCGGTCAGTTCGGCGATGCAGATGCCGCAAGTCTTGTTCCACGCGCTCACCACGGTGAGGCCCGCGCTGTCCACGTCCACCCTGTTTCCGTCGATGTCGGTGAATGTCGTGCGCGGAAGCTGCTGCCCCATGAGGGTTTCCGCCGTGGGATGCTTGGGTGTCAGGTAGTCGGTCATCGTGCGGCCGCGTTCTTTGCTGGTGATGATGTATTTGCCGGTCTGCAGCGAGTCGTTGAAGGCTTCCATGGATAGGGGATGTCCCGACGCGTCGAAGTGCAGGATGGTGTCGGCCCGGACCATGATGGTGGATTCGTCCACCCGCCATGTCTCTACGTCTTGTGCGTGGCAAAACGAGGCTGTGCAGCCTAAGATTCCCAGGAGCAAAATGATCTTTTTCATGTTTCCGTCGTCTTTTGTTGTTTTGAATCGGATGAAAGCCGGAGCCTTTCGGGGCCTTCCCGGGAGGTTCCGGCTTTTGAGGAGCGCGATGAATGTCAGCCTGTCATTGCGCCGCCTGTTTCAGTACTTGATTTCGTGCAGCGAGCAGCCTTCGGTCTGCCCTTTGTCGCACACGCAGGACAAATCGCCTTCGGGGCTTATGGCCAGCCTGCCGCCTGAGCACGTCTCGGATTCGTTGGGCATGCAGGAATAGGACGCCTTGCCCGACTCGCCGGACGTTTCATCGCCCGACGTGACTTTCAGTCCCGCCGGCTGCTGGACGAACACCACGTTGCTCGAGGCGCCGTCGTTCGTGGTATAGATGACCTCCGCCATGTAGCCTTTTTCCCACAGCTGGTAGCGGATTTCGTCGATGACGAAGTCCTTGTGTTCCTGTTGGGTGGCTTCCACGTGGGGGACCATCAGTTCTTTCAGTTCCGCCACGTCCGTTGCAATCTGTTCACCGCTGGGGGCGCGCAGGTCGAGTTGTTGTTCTTGTGGCGTGAGGTTGCTTTCTTATGCAGTCTTGTTGTTGCAGCCAGCCAGGGCGAAAGCTCCGGCCATGAGGCTCAGTCCGAGGATGGATTTTACGTTTTTCATTGCTGTTGTGGTTTTAAGTGGATAAATGGGTTATGATGCTTCGCGGCCGGCTCCCGCTTGTGCCGTTCCGGTTTTGCGGGCGGCCGTCCGTTGGCTATGATTCTGATGCGTCTGACGGGGAAGAGTCCGCTGTTGCGGACGATGATTTCCCGTTCGATTCGTTTTTCCTGGTCTGCGGTGAATTCCATTTCCAGTTCCTTGGTTTCCCCCGGGGCCAGGGTAAAATCCATGTCGTCGAACAGTTCCAGGCACGAACAGCTCATTTCGATTCCCTCCACGCTGAGGCTTTGCTGCCCCGCGTTGGTGAGCGGGAGGCGGAACGGGCGGGGCACGCCCTGCTCGCAGTCGCCCAAGCGGACGACGGACGGCGCCTCCAGCCGCGCTTCGCGGGCGATGTCGCGTTCGGGATGGAGGGTGCGCAGGGCGGCGATGAGGAGCTCGGGATACAGCTCCAGCTCCAAGTCGCCCTCGCAGTCCAATAGCCGTCCGGCCAGGGAGTCGGCGCGGGCCTGGCAGCCGTTGCGCAAGGCGTTTTGCATGTCGAGGTAGGCCAGATAGGGGTAGTCCATCTGCCGCTTGGCCTTCCGCAGTTCTTCGGTGGCGTCTTCGCCGCGGTCCAATCGGAGCCTGGCCTGCATGACTTCGTCGAGCAGGGGGATGAGTTCCTGTTTCTCTGCCCCGAAGTTGTTGTAGTAGGCCAGTTCCTGCGTCATTTTGCCCGTCCGGACCACCTGCCCGATGCAGCTGAAACATTTGCGGGACGCCCCGGGGATGATGTCAATCAGTCGGCCGTGGGGGGAGAATACGCACGTGACGGGCGCGGCGTTGGAGAAGAGCCATTGCTCGTAGGCATTGCTCTTCGTGAAGTCCTTGTAGACCAGGCAGAAGCGTCCCGGCGTGGCCGTCTCCTTCAGTCGCCGCAGGTAGATTTGCGAGGTGATGTCGGTGGTGTCCACCAATGCGATGCAGAAGTTTTGTCCGTCGGCCCGGGCCATTTCCGTGAGGGCCGCGAAGTCCATCCCCTCCACCACTTCTTGGGGCGGGGTGGTGCAGGACGGGGAGAGCCCCAGCAGGCAGGCTGTGGCGAGGACGGCGCGCAGGCGTTTCACGAGTTCTTTCATTCTTGTCTTCTTTTCGGTCGCATGCGGATGCGATGGCCGTTCGATGGCTGCAAAATAAGCGCATTCGGGCGGAAGTTCCAAAAACCAAGCGTATACAAATTTCAGCCAAATGAAAAAAATTCTTCCTGCGGGCGGAAATGAGACTTCCGCAGTACCGTGTAGTACTCTGCGGAGAGTACTCGAGTACTTGCCGCAGAGTACTCGAATGCTTTCCGCAAAGTGCTGCGTCGTTTTCCGCATGCCGTGCTTCCGCATTCCGGCAGGGGAAATCTTCCTTTGCCGGAGGGGTTGAGTTTTTTCAAGGGGAAGGAGGGCGGCGCGTGCTACGAAAAATTCCCTTGCGGAAGCGGTCGTAAGTGGCTTGCGGACCGCGTTGCAAGGGAGGGAACAAAACCAAGGGGCTTCCGCCGGACGGAGGCTAACTTCCCGCTCCGCCGGCGCTGGTTTCTTCGATGTGCGGGAAACTGTTCCAGTATTGGGCTTGCCGGTAGGCTTCGCCGCAACCGGCGGGTACGTGCACCTGGCATGCGTTGGGGCGGACGCCTTCGAACGTGTCGGCATGAATCGAGGGCGGTTCTGGCGCATGGCTGAAGATGGCGGTCAGCCCGGCGCAACCTGCAAAGGCGCGATGCCCGACAAGGTAGAGCGACGCCGGCAGGTGGAGCTCGTGCAGGCAGTAGCAGTGGGACAGGCAGCGGGGCGGGATGACTTCGCAGCCTTCCAGGATGTGCAGTTCGGTGAGCGATGCCGGCAGGTAGTAGTTGGTTTCCTTCCCCTCGTCTGCCTCTTGCGGCGTCTGCCGCATCTCGGTGTCGGGCGTTGTGCCGAAGAGCTCACCGAAACAGGAAAAGGCCGACGCGGTGCCGCTGCCCGGGAAGGGCAGCCACAGGGAGCAGAGGGAACGGCAGCCGGCGAGGACGCGGGGAGCCAGGCGGTGGAGCGAGGCGGGGAAGGCGACTTGCCGCAGGGAGCGGCAGTCGGCAAAAGCCTGTACGCCCACGTCGGCCACCCCTTCGGGCAGGCTGACGGACGTCAGGGCCGAGCAACCGGAGAAGGCGTAATCGCCGATGTGGGCTGCCGATGGCGGCAGGTGGAGCGACGCGAGCGAAGAGCAGCCGGAGAAGCAATAACTCTTCAGCCGCGTCAGGCGGGGCGGCAGTTCCACCTCGGACAGGTGCTTGCAGTCGGCAAATGCCTGGCTGCCTATTTCGGTGATGCCGTCGGGCAGGCTCACCCGTTGCAGGCTCTGGCAGGAGCAGAAGGCGCCCTTGCCGATGTGGCGCAGGGAGGAGGGGAGCACCGCCTCGCGCAGGCCGTAGCAATGGGAAAAGGCGTAGTCGCCCAGGCTGCCCACGCCTTCGGGCAGCCGCACTGCGGAAAGCGACTTGCAGTAGGCGAAGGCTTGCACCCCGATGGCGGCGAGGCTGGACGGCAGGCGCACCTCGGTCAGGGCCGTGCCGTAGGCGAAGGCCTGGAAGCCGATGTAGGTGATGCCATCGTCGATGTATGCTTTCCGGATGATAGACAGGTGCTTTTCCCACGGGATTTTCTTGTCGCCCCGGAAGTCGTAGAGGCGTCCGGAGCCGCTGATGTGTAGTTCGCCCGTGGTGGGGTCCAGTGTCCAGCGGGCCTGTTCCCCGCAAGTTCCGTTGCGGGGCTCGCGGTCGCTTCCTTCTTTTTTCCCCGTGGCGAATATCCGCGAAATGATGTTTTTGACATGTTCCATCTGTTTCTGTTAAGTTAGTATGAAGTTGTTTTCTTGTTTTTTTTTCGCATGTGGGACTTGTGAACACGGGGGAGAAAGGCGGCAAGGTTATGGGAATAAAAAGCGCAGACCTCATCCCGACGTTCTAATGTTGAGGTCCTAGGAAAACCTGAAGTACGGAAACGGCGGAAACAGGAAGCCTGCGCATGACACAGGCATCCACTCGCACGTTCTCATCGTACTTCTGTTTGAAATTTCCTAGGTTTCAACATTGACAAGAATATGCAGCAAATGCAATTCGATACCCACAAAGAGGGTGCGCCGCGACGCTTCGCAACGGCATCACGTGGGCAAAATTAGACAAATTTTTCGGAAGAAATGGAAAAAACGGTAAGAATTTGTGTGTAAAAAACGATATGCGGCGGAAATCCCGGCCCGGGAGCGGGCGCAGGGCTTTCCGCCGCGTGTCTTGCGGGGCGCGGGGTCAGTATTCCGTCTTGTCGTCGGTCGCCTGCCACAGCCTGAAAGCCTTGATGGCCTCTTCGGGCAGCAGTTCTTCCATGGCCTTCGTGCGCCGGTCGCGGGGCAGGGCCAGTTCGTCGTAGATGAACGAGTCGTCGAAACCGATGGCTGCGGCGTCGGCCTTATTGTTGCCGTAGTAAATCTTGTCCAGGCGGGCCCAGTAGATGGCGCCGAGGCACATGGGGCACGGCTCGCAGGAGGTGTAGATTTCGCATCCCGAGAGGTCGAAGGTGCCCAGCTTGCGGCAGGCTTCGCGGATGGCGCTCACCTCGGCGTGGGCCGTGGGGTCGTTGTTGGCCGTGACGCGGTTGGTGCCCGTGGCGATGATTTCGCCGTCTTTCACGATGACGGCGCCGAAGGGACCGCCGCCGTTTTTCACGTTTTCGATGGAAAGCCCGATGGCTTTTCGCATGAAGTCTTTTTGTTCCATATCTTAGGGTTTAGTGCGATGTCGTCGCCGGGCGGCCGGTATCGCCGGCGTTGGCGGCCTGCCGGCGTTTCTTGGGGACGAAGTTGCGCAGGATGTCGCGCCAGGAGCCGAAGTCGCGCTTCACGGCGATGCCGATGCCCTGCGTGGTGAGCGACGACTTGGTGAAGTAGCGGTCGTTGGTCTTGCTGTAAGCCTTCAGGCTGACGTTCCCGTTCGGGGTGAGCAGCCATTGCAGGTCGAAGTCCCCGATGAAGTTGCTCGTCGATGTCGTGTTGTTGTCCCGGTAGCCGAAGTTGCCGTTGATGAGCAGGCGGTTGTTGAGCAACCGTCCCGAGAGGAGTCCCTCCACGTCCATGTCGCTCCAGCCCACTTCGCCCGTGCTCAGGTTGGTGCCGATGTTCCAGTTGCTGTTGTTGCCCAGGATGTTGGAGAACATCTGGTTGAGCTGTCCGCTGAGCGTGGAGGAGAGCAGCGACTTCATGGCCACCGAGGATTGGCTCTGGTCGGCGTTGTTGTAGTCGTAGGTGTAGAAGCGCCCGATGCCGAGCAGGTAGATGACCTGCATGTTTTTCTCCTCTTCCGTGCTGATGAGGCTGCGCACCATCTGCTTTTCGTCCTCGTTGACGTTGGGGATGTCGAAGTCGAAGCTGATTTGCGGTGCCATCGCTTTTCCGCCGAGGTTCATCAGGCAGTTCACCCGCACGTTGTTCTGGCTGAAGGTGGAGCGGGCGCTCAGGTCGTTCAGCGACACCGACGGCACGGTGTAGACGGCCTGCAGGTTGAGGTCGGCCTCGGTGGGCGGCCCGCTGAAGATGATGGTGCCCCCGGGGTTGAAGACGAAGTCCTTGCGGATGACGTCCTGCAGCGAGAGCTTGTAGATGCCGCGGTCGATGGTGTAGGTGCCATAGATGGTGAAGTCGCCCTTATTATAATAGGTGGCGCGGATGTTGCCGTGGCCGTTCAGGGCGATGTAGTCGCCCGCCTTGGGGTCCATGAGAATCTTCATGGTGGCGTCCGGCGTCAGGTCGAGGCGGAAGTTGATGACCATGTCGATTTCCGGTTCTTCCGGGGCCGGGGGCAGCAATGGTGTTGTCGCGCCGGTGCTGTCGCGCGGTGCCTTGTAGGTGATGAAGAGGTCGTCGTCGAGCGTGGCGGGCGAAGCCAGGTTGTAGGTGAATTCCGTGCCGTTTTCCGGACGGGCGTCGATGTCGACGTTCAGCCGTCCCACCTGCCCGTTGAAGCCGATGTGGCCGGTGGCATAGGCTGTGCCGCAGAACACTTCGTCGCCGAAGTCCTTTATGTCGTAGCCCAAGATGTTGCGCGCTTCGATGTCGAACTCGTAGCTCATGTTCGACAGGTGGGTGTGGCGCATCACCCCGTTGACCACGGCGTAGTGGTCGTCCTTGCCGGGCGCGCCGTGCCGGTCGTAGACTCTGGCATCGTGGAAATAGATGTTGTCCGGGCGGAGGATGACGGAGTCGTTCACCAAGTGGTAGTCCACCCCGGTGGAGATGACCTTCATGCCGCCTTCGTGCACCAGCATGTCGCCCTCCAGGTTGATGCCCTTGAAGGGGCCGAACACACGCGTCCACCCCGAGGCCCGCCCGTTCAGGCCGCTGAAGATGCCTTCCGTGTAGCGGTTGAGGAAGGCCAGGTCTATGTTCTCGGTGTTGATGGTCAGGTCGATGCCGCCTTTGGGCGGGGCACCGATGCGGATGTTTCCTTCCACGCGCGTCATGCTCCTGTTGGCCGGGTCGTTGATGTGTGCGTCCAGGGTGATGGCGTTTTTCTCTTTCGACCATCCCCCGAGTACGTTCATCTGTCCCAGGTAGGCGCTATTGAAGGTGAAGTCCTGCACGTGGAGCCGGGCGTCCACTTCGGGATGGGCCATGAGGTTGGCGGCGTAGGCCCGTCCGGTGGCCAGCCCGCCGAAGTCCACCGTGTGGAAGTTGACGATGTTGAACACGTATTCCAGGTTGATGTCTTTCAGGTCGGCCGTCAGGGAGTCGGTGGCGTTGGCCGACACTTTCCCGTCGAGGATGAGGTGGCGGTCGCCTTGGTCGATGGTGAAGCTGTCCACTTCCACATGCCCCGGGGCGATATGGATGTCCGAGGCATGCACGTTCCACACCGAGTCGTTGATGATGATGCTCGACGGGTGGAACTGGATGTAGGTGAGCATCTTCTGTCCGGCATCCTGCGCGAAGCGGGTGTCGGCGGCGATGCTGCCCTTGTAGGCCTTCTCGCCGTGATTGGTCCACGACAGGCCGGTGTGGACATGGTCGTAGGCGGCGCGGGCCAGCAGGCGGAAGTCGACGGGCGACTTGCCGATGTCTTTCTTGAAATCGGCCGTGCAGACGACGGAGTCGTTCACCAGTCCGGCCAGCACCATGATGCTGTCCAGTTGCTGCCCGTTGTAGTTCAGCGAGGGGATGGCGGCGTTGAAGTCGAACTCGCCCGTGTGGCTGTTGAAGTAACCGCTCACGTGTCCGGGCTGCGGGATTTGCAGCGGGACGCCCAGGATTCTTTCGAGTGGTTCGGTGCTCCGGATGTCCATGAGCAAGGCCACCTCGTCGGGGAGGTCCTTCCGTATGCGGGGCTCCTTGATGAAAGAGGGCAGGTAGCCGTGGAGCAGTTGGCGGCAATGGGCAATCAGTGTGGCCAGACGGAAATTGCCTTCCATCCGTGCCTGCAGGAAGTCGCTGTGCAGGCTGATGGTGCGGTTGCCCGGAGCCTGCGTGGCTTCGAACACGACGGGGCGCAGGGCATAGGTCTCTTCGGCGGTGGACATGCGGAAACTGTCAAGGCGGATGACGCCTTCCATGTTTTCGATGTCGTTGCCTTGGAAGTCGGCGTGCAGTCCGCCTTGGAACGCCGTGCCGTCGTACTTCGGGGTGAGGCCGAGGGCGTGCGGGTTGAAATGGCGGACGGAGGTGCGGCCCTTGATGTAAGGCATGGCGCACTGGACGTTGAATTGCCCGGCCGCAGTGAGCGACACGTTGGGGTCGTCGATGGCTATCGTGCCGCCGAAACCGCCGCGTTTGTAGTCGGCGTCCACCCGGATGCCTTGATATTCGTATCCTTTATATAATAGCCTGTCGACCGTGCCTTCGAACGAGAGCGAAGGGAGCTTGCCTTGGTTCAGCGAACCGCCGCCCGAGAGGTGGAACGCCACATCGCCAAGTTCCTCCTCGCGCCCCAGCAACAAGCCCAGGTTGAATCCTTCCGTGCGTGCTTCGGCCGTGATGTCGCGGCGGCCGGAGAAAGAGCCGGACGCAGCAAGGCTGCCCAGCGCCGTGTGCAACTCCAGTTGCCCCTTGAGTTCCTCTTGGCCGTAGGACACGGTGCCGTAGGCCCGCAGTGAACCCAAGGCGTTGAGATAGTCGCCCAATCGTTTGTTCCTGCCTGCGCTCCATTCTGCCAGTTGACTGATACCTTCGGGACTGACACCAAGTTCCTCGATGCGCGCCTTGACGGTGCGGAAAGAACGGTCCTGCAACTGGCTGATGCTGAGTGGAGCGTCGAGCCAGAAACTATAGTCGTCGGCATGGAGGGCAAAGCGGTCTACGAGGATGTGCTTGAGGTCGCCGCTGAACTTTGCTTCCCAATGCAGCAGCGGCAGTTCCTTCAAGGCCCCTTGCGACAAGAGGGGATAGAGGGGGGCGAAGTCTGATGCGGCCAGCGTCCCCTCGCGCAGGCTTCCGCGGAAACTGAAATCCTCATAGCGCGGTTTCCCTTGGCTGTCCGTCGTGCGCCGGTAGTGCAGGAACACGGGGGCGAGCGACAGACGGGAGTGGGGAAGCTCGATGAGGAAGTTGCGGAGCACGGCCCGTTGGTCGTTGGCCGTGAAGCGGAATGACAATTGCTTGAGCTGCAGGCCGGACTGTTCCTCGAAAGCAATCTTTTTTACGTTGATGTTCAGGGAATCGGCCGTGTAGTGCTTCAAGGAAAGGGTGGCGCTGATTTTGTCCATCACGATGTGGTCGGGATTGAAGCGCCCTGCGGTCGATGGCTGGTATTGGCGGTGCCACGATAGCCGCCCGCGCCGGATGAGAATGGAGTTGATGCGGAGGTTGGGGCGCGACGGTGCGCTGTCCTTTTTGGAGAAAGCGTCGATGAGGAATTGGAAATTCGGTTTCCCGCCTTCCGCCTGTTGGTAGAGCTGGAGGTCGAAACCATAGAACTGGATGTTAGAGATGGAGATTTTTCCGTGCAGCAAAGCGGTCAGCTCCATCTTGGCAGACAGACGGGCGGCCCGGAGAAGGTCTTTGTCGTTCAGGTCCTTGACCCGGATGTCGTCGAGTATGACCCGGTTGAAATACCCTAAGTCCACACGGCCGATCGTCACGTCGGTGTGTAAAAGGTCTTCCAATGCTCCGGAAGCGATGTCAGTAATCCCCTTCTGCACTGCCGGGATATGGAGCAGTGCAACCAAGAGCAGGTAGATGCCAATGACGACACCTACGAGGATTCTGATTATTTTCCTTAGCCGTTTAATGCGTGAACCTTATTTGTGAGCAAAATTAGTATTTTTCTTTTTAGATTTCTTCACTTTGTCATATTTTTAATGTAATTTTGCCACGTTTTAATTAAAACCAGTTTATTTAATCCTATTATAATGGCAAATGTAATTAAGTTACGTAAAGGTCTTGACGTGAACCTCAAGGGCAAGGCCGCCAAGGAGGAGTTCCAAGTGGAGCGTTCCGGCATGTATGCTTTGATGCCGGACGACTTTACAGGGACGAAGCCCAAGGTGGTGGTCAAAGAAGGTGACGCGGTCAAGGTGGGTGATGCCTTGTTTGTGGATAAGGCCCGCCCGGAAGTGAAGTTTGTCTCTCCCGTGAGCGGGAAAGTGACGATGGTGGAGCGTGGCGAGCGCCGCAAGGTGCTGAGTGTGCGCGTGGAAGCCGACGGACAGCAGCAGTGCGTGGACTTTGGGAAGAAGAGCGTAGGGCAGATGACCGGAGCGGAAGTGAAGGACTTCCTTCTGCAAACCGGATTGTTCGGATTCTTCAAACAGCGTCCCTACGACGTGGTGCCCGATCCGGCAGTGGCGCCGAAGGCTATTTTCGTGTCTGCTTTCAACTCCATGCCGCTGGCGGCCGACTTTGAGTACGTGCTGCAGGGGCGTGAGGCGGATTTCCAGACGGGACTCGACGCTTTGGCCAAAATCGCAAAGACAAACCTCGGTGTGAGCGCCAAGCAGAGCGCAACGGCCCTCACGGCAGCCAAGAACGTGACGGTGAACGTGTTCGACGGACCGGCACCGGCTGGCAACGTGGGCGTGCAAATCAACCACATCGACCCGGTGAACAAGGGCGAGACGGTGTGGACGCTGGGCGCGGAAGAAGTGATCTTCATCGGTCATTTGTTCAACACCGGAAAGCTTGACTTTACGCGCGTCATTGCCTTTGCCGGTTCGGAAGTGAAGAAACCGGCTTATTGCAAGATGACCGTGGGCCAGCAACTGTCCACCTTGGTGAAAGGCCGCGTAACGGAAGGCCGCACCTTGCGTGTGGTGAACGGCAATGTGATGACGGGCGTGAAGACCACGGCCGACGGATTCCTGGCTGCCCATGCCACGGAAGTGAACGTGATTCCCGAAGGCGACGACGTGCACGAGATGCTGGGTTGGATCATGCCGCGTTTTAACGACTATTCCACAAGCCGGGCATATTGCAGCTGGCTCTCGGGCAAGAAAGAGTATGCGCTCGACGCCCGTGTGAAAGGCGGCGAACGCCACATGATCATGTCGGGAGAATACGACCGCGTGTTCCCGATGGACATCTTCCCCGAGCAGTTGGTGAAGGCCATCATCACGGGTGACATCGACCGCATGGAGGCGTTAGGCATCTATGAAGTGGCTCCCGAAGACTTCGCCCTTTGCGAGTTCGTGGATTCTTCGAAACTGGAAGTGCAGCGCATTGTGCGCGAAGGCTTGGACATGCTTCGCAAGGAGATGGCTTAAATATGTTTTATCGCAATAAAATGAATAATAATAATGAATGCGTTAAGAAAATATCTGGATAAGATTAAGCCTTCTTTCGAAGAAGGGGGCAAGCTTCACGCTTTCCGGTCGGTGTTTGAGGGCTTCGAGTCGTTCCTGTTCGTGCCCAACACCACGTCGACGTCGGGCGTGAATGTACACGATGCGATTGACAGCAAGCGCATCATGATATTTGTGGTCATCGCGTTGATGCCGGCACTCTTGTTCGGCATGTACAACATCGGTTACCAGAATTATGCTGCGGCCGGTGTGGACGGCACGTTTTGGGAGATGTTCGGCTTCGGTTTGTTGGCCGTGTTGCCCAAAATCATCGTTTCCTATGTAGTCGGTCTCGGCATCGAGTTCATCGTGGCCCAGTGGAAGCATGAGGAAATCCAGGAAGGCTACTTGGTCACGGGTATGCTTGTCCCGATGATTGTGCCGGTGGATTGCCCGCTGTGGATTATTGCCATTGCCTGTGCGTTCGCCGTGATTTTCGCCAAGGAAATCTTTGGTGGTACGGGTATGAACATTTTCAATGTGGCTTTGATCACCCGTGCGTTTCTCTTCTTTGCCTATCCCACGGCCATGAGCGGCGATGCTTGCTGGGTGGCCAAGGAAAGCATTTGCGGATTGGGTAACGACCTGCCCGATGCCTTCACAATGGCTACTCCGCTTGGCGAGGTGGCCACGGGCACGGTGCCTGCTTTCTCTTGGGACCAGGTGTGGGGCTTCATTCCGGGTTCTATCGGTGAGACCAGCGTTGTGGCCATTGCTATCGGTGCGGTTATCTTGCTTTGGACGGGCATTGCCAGCTGGCGTACGATGCTGAGCGTGTTTGTCGGCGGTGCGTTGTTGGCTTGGATTTTCAACCAATGGGGACCCGAAGGCAACGCCGGTGCGATGGTGCCTTGGTACCAGCATTTGGCATTGGGCGGTTTCTGCTTCGGTGCGGTGTTTATGGCCACCGATCCGGTGACTTCGGCACGCACGGCTCCCGGCCAGTTCGTTTACGGCTTCCTCATCGGAGCCATGGCTATCATCATCCGCGTGTTGAACCCCGGTTATCCCGAGGGCATGATGCTGGCCATCTTGTTGATGAACTTGTTCGCCCCGCTGATAGACTATTGTGTAATTCAGAATAATATCGACAAGCGCGCGAAACGTGCGATTAAAAAATAAGGAAAGTATGGCTACAAAGAGATTCAAATGCAAAGTGTGTGGCTACATACACGAGGGGGACGCAGCTCCCGAAAAGTGCCCGGTGTGCCAGGCTCCCGCTTCCGAGTTCGAGGAAATCACGGAAGGGGCGGCGGAGAAGCCTGCGAAAAAGGGCTTGAACACGGACGGCAACACCTATACGATCATATATTCTTGCATCGTGGTCATTATCGTGGCGTTCTTGTTGGCCTTCGTTTCCAAGGTGCTCGAACCGCAGTCGATGGCCAATGTGCGCATTGACAAGAAGAGCCAGATCCTGGCAGCCCTGAACCTCCGCGACGTGGAGAAAGCCGATGTGGAAAACACTTACGCCGAGGTGGTGGTGGCCGATGAGGTCATCGACAAAGACGGAAACGTGGTGAAGGATGGCAAGTCGAAGGATCAGGACGGTTTTGCCGTGGAGGACAAGAACATCTCCGACGAATGTCTTCCTCTTTATGTCTGCCAGGTGAACGGCGAGACGAAGTATGTCATTCCCGTGACCGGCAAGGGATTGTGGGATGCCATTTGGGGATATGTGGCCCTGAATGCTGACAAGAACACCGTTTACGGCGTCTACTTCACCCACAAGGGCGAGACGGCCGGTTTGGGCGCTTTAATCACGGAGTATGAGAAATTCCAGAAGCAGTTCGAAGGCAAGAAGTTGCTCAGCGCTGACGGCTCGGCCGTGGCTTTGAGCGTGGTGAAGAAAGGCAAGACCGTGGTAGGTCTGGACGATGCCAACCGTTGCGATGCACTGACGGGCGCCACGCTGACGACCAATGGCGTGCACAACATGCTTCAGGAATGCTTGTCCCGTTACATGACATTTTTAACTACTAACGAATAAAAGGAGGCAAGATATGAGCAAGTTATTTTCTAAGGAGAACCGGGAAGTGTTTTCCGCTCCCCTCAACCTTGACAACCCGATTGCCGTCCAGGTCTTGGGTATCTGTTCGGCTTTGGCTGTCACTTCGCAGATGCAGCCTGCCATCGTCATGGGACTTTCCGTGGCTGTGATTACTGCATTCTCCAACCTGATTATTTCCATCATCCGTAAGACCATTCCCAACCGTATCCGTATTATCGTGCAGTTGGTGGTCGTGGCTGCTTTGGTGACCATCGTAAGCATGGTGCTCAAGGCTTTCGCGTACGACGTGAGCGTGCAGCTGTCGGTTTATGTGGGTCTGATTATCACCAACTGTATCTTGATGGGGCGTCTTGAGGCGTTCGCCATGATGAACGGTCCGTGGGAGAGCTTCCTCGACGGTCTGGGCAACGGTTTGGGCTATGCCCTTGTGCTTGTTGTCGTGGGCACCGTGCGCGAGTTGCTGGGCAACGGTTCCTTGCTGGGCTTCCAGATCATTCCGCAAAGCTTCTACGACATGGGCTACATGAACAATGGTATGATGACCATGCCGGCCATGGCTTTGATCCTTTTGGGATGTGTGATTTGGGTTCACCGCGCGTACAATGAGAAGAAGGAGAAGAAGTAAACGAACCACAACCTAAAATAGAAAGACAATATGGAACATTTTTTGAGTTTGTTCGTCCGCTCGATTTTTGTGGACAACATGATTTTCGCTTTCTTCCTGGGTATGTGTTCTTACTTGGCCGTATCCAAGAACGTAAAGACTGCCTTCGGGCTGGGTATCGCCGTGACGTTCGTCTTGCTGGTGACCGTGCCCGTGGATTATCTGTTGCAGACCAAGGTGCTGTCTGAAGACGGCATCCTCGGCATAGACTTGACTTATCTTTCGTTCATTCTGTTCATCGCCGTGATTGCGGGCATTACCCAGTTGGTGGAGATGGTGGTGGAGCGTTTCTCTCCCTCGCTTTATGCCGCGTTGGGTATCTTCCTCCCGCTGATTGCCGTGAACTGCGCCATCATGGGTGCGTCGCTCTTCATGCAGCAGCGCATCTCGATGGATCCGGCCACGAGCACGCAGGCCATTTCCAATGTGTGGGATTCCATCGCCTACGCCTTGGGTTCGGGTATCGGCTGGATGCTGGCCATCGTGTCTTTGGCTGCCATCCGCGAGAAGATGGCCTACACCAACGTGCCGAAGCCCTTGCAGGGACTGGGCATCACGTTCATCACCGTGGGCCTGATGGCGATGGCCTTTATGTGTTTCTCTGGTTTAAGTATTTAAAAGGAAAGGAATAGAACAATGGATATGAATTTTATTTATGCGAGCATTGGCGTATTCCTCGTTACAATCCTCCTCTTGGTCATCATCCTGCTTGTAGCCAAGAAGTATTTGTCTCCGAGCGGAAACGTGAACATCACTATCAATGGCGACAAGGTCATCTCTGTGGCTCAGGGCAGCAGCCTGCTCTCCACTCTTTCGGAGCAAGGCATCTACTTGTCTTCGGCTTGCGGCGGCAAGGGCTCTTGCGGCCAGTGCAAGTGCCAGGTGGTGGAAGGCGGTGGCGAAATCCTCGACTCTGAGAAGGGACATTTCACCCGCAAGCAAATCAAGGACCATTGGCGTCTGGGATGCCAGTGCAAAGTGAAGGGCGACTTGGCCATCAAGGTGCCCGAATCCGTCATGGGCGTGAAGGAATACGAATGTACCGTCATCAGCAACAAGAACGTGGCCACGTTCATCAAGGAATTCAAGGTGCAGTTGCCCAAGGGTGCCCACATGGACTTCCTCCCCGGCTCGTATGCTCAGATTAAGATACCGACGTTCACCATCGATTACGACAAGGACATCGACAAGAGCCTCATTGGCGACGAGTACTTGCCCGCTTGGAAGAAGTTCGGCCTCTTCCCGTTGAAGTGTGTCAATACGGAACCGACTGTCCGTGCCTACTCCATGGCCAACTATCCGGCCGAGGGCGACGTGTTCATGTTGACCGTGCGTATCGCCACTCCTCCGTTCAAGCCGGACCGCAGCGGCTTCATGGACGTGAACCCGGGTATCGCTTCGTCTTACATCTTCACCCTCAAGCCGGGCGACAAGGTGGTGATGAGCGGTCCCTACGGAGACTTCCATCCGCATTTCGACAGCAAGAAGGAGATGATTTGGGTCGGCGGTGGTGCCGGTATGGCTCCGTTGCGTGCGCAAATCATGCACATGACCAAGACGCTGAACACGCGCGACCGCGAGATGCACTACTTCTACGGCGCACGTGCCCTGAACGAGGTGTTCTACTTGGACGATTTCCTGAACTTGGAGAAGGAGTTCCCCAACTTCCATTTCCACTTGGCTTTGGACCGTCCGGACCCCGCAGCCGATGCTGCCGGCGTGAAGTACACTCCGGGCTTTGTGCATAAGGTGATGTACGATACCTATCTGAAGGACCATGAGGCTCCCGAGGATATCGAGTACTACATGTGCGGCCCCGGCCCGATGTCGAATGCCGTGGTCAACATGCTCGATGGCTTGGGCGTAGATCCTGAATCCATCATGTACGATAACTTCGGCGGATAGTTCTTCATCCAAGGAAGAGTTATTGAAAGTAATAAGCCCCGAGGAGAGCATCCCCGGGGGCTTATTACTTTTTTCACGTTGTCTGTTTCTGGGCTCAGTAGAAATTCAGTGGGGACCTGCAACAAAGCCCGTGTCGGATTGTCACTCAACTACGGCATTTCTTGCCAAGAAGAAAGGTTTTCCTTCCGCTTCCGTGTTTCCGTGGCAGGACGGCCGGCCGCAAGCAGGAGCCGGAGTGTTAAAAACCGGGTGGAGAAACTGTTTGTATGGAGCATTTCTCTGTCCCTGCGCTTGTTTTTTCGCGGTAAAAACAGAGTCGCCTTCCGCAAAGAAACGAACCGCCTTCCGCAAAGACGAAACTTTTTTGCCGCAAGGCAGTTCCTGCGGGTGAAGGAAGACGGGAAAAACGGGGTTTAGGAAGGCCTTTCCCGTTCCGGCTGGAGTCCGTCTGCGTGCAAATCCCGTTTGTCCTTTTGCAAGCCATTCCCCTTGCGGGGCTGACGCGGGGGAAGGGGGCCTGCCGCACGGCGTTCCGCGGCGGACGGCAAAATGTAGCGGAAACCGGCTTTCGGCTTTCATCCTGCATTCCATTGGGCGCGCTAGGCTCGCGCATTTCCGTCCTGTTCCCGTCTCGCGTCCGTTTGTGCGGTTCTCGCAGGGGCTGTCTTGACGTTTTGACAAAGTGTCATTTGGGGACTTGTTGCCGTCCGCAGCTCTTTTGGCGCCTTCGCGACAGGAGGCGGCCGGCGCCACCGAAACAGGCCAGGGAGTTTCCGAGGGCCGTCTTTCTTCCCTTCCCGGAATCGCTGGAATATACGGCCGTCCTCACTGTATTCCTACTGAGCTTGTTTCTGAGCCTGTCGCCGCAGGTACCAGAAGCAGATTAGCAACGACACGCAGGTGGCTGCCGGTGGAGCATACCCCATCCAGAAGAGAGAAGAAGGGTCAATGTGGCTGAATGCCCACGACAGCGGGATGCGGAACAGAAAGGTGGCAATCAGGCTGTGCACCATGGGAAACCATGAGTTGCCCTGCCCGCTGAAGTAGGAGTTGATGCAGAACACGAAGCTGACTATGATGCAGTCGATGCTGTAGCCGCGCAGGTAGTCCGCTCCCATGGACACCACGGCAGGGTCGTGGGTGAAGATGCCCGTCAGCGTTTCCGGCAGGAACTGGGAATAGGCGCATACGCTGACGCCAAACACCAGAGCCATGCCGATGCCCGAGCGCAGGCAGAGGTTCATGCGGCGGATGAGGCCCGCGCCGTAGTTTTGTGCCGTCATGGCGGCTACCGCAGAAGAAATGGCCATGGGCGGCAGCATGGCGAACGTGATGATTTTCTCCACCACGCCGAGCGCAGCCGAGGCAATGACTCCCATTTGGTTGACAATGACGGTGATGAGCAGGAACGACACGTTGACGAGTGCGTCCTGAAGGGCGATGGGGGCGCCCAGCTTCACGATGCGTTGGGACAGCGGGCCGTCGAGCCGGATGTCACGGCGGGAGAAGGCAAAGTGGAATCCGCGTCGGTGAAGGAACCATAAGGCGGTGGCGAAGCTGATGCCCTGCGAGGCTACGGTGGCGATGGCCGCTCCGGCTGCCCGCAGGTGGAAGCCGCCCACGAGAAGGAAGTCGAGGATGATGTTGATGGTGCAGGCCAGCCCTACGAAGTAGAGCGGTGTGCGCGAGTCGCCCAATCCGCGCAGGATGCCGCAGACCACGTTGTAGCCCATGATGAACGGTATGCCCGCCGAACAAATCAGCAGATAGTGCCGTGTGTCGGCCATGGCTTCAGCGGGAGTGTGCATCAGTCGGGCGATTGGAGTGTGCAACGCCACCATGACGAGCGTGAGTGCGAATCCCACGAGGGCGAAAAGCCAGACGGACGTGCCGATGGTGCGTGCCGTCTGCCGGTCGTCCTTGGCTCCCGTGGCGATGGCGATGAGGATGGTGGTTCCCGTGGTCAGGCCCAGGATGATGCCCGTGACGGTCTGCATCACCTGACTTCCGATGGCCACGCCCGCCACGCTGGCCGCGTCGTCATAGAGGCCCACCACGAACAGGTCCGCCCCGCCGTAGAGGGCTTGCAGCAGGTTGGCCAGCAGGAACGGCAGCGCGAACTGCAACAACACTTTAGGCACGCTTCCTTGCGTCAAGTCGAGTTCTTTCATATACATGTTATATTATGAGTCGTTGCCTGCAACCGGAAATGCCGGACAAGCTGATTGGTTTTACCCAGTCATCTTGTCCGGCATTTCGATTGCCCTCCGATGAGGATTACAAAACGTCTCTTCTTTTGCGGGTGCAAAGATGGGTCAAAAACTCGACGTTTCCAAATATTTCTTTTCCTTTTTTGCAGATTGAATGCTTAGAACTGGAAGTAGATGAACGGCTGCATCTCGGCTGTGACGAACTGGTAGAGGACGAACACGGCGGCCACCACGAGGAGGGCCATCAGCGGCAGCGGCGTGCGGGCGAACCAGATGCGGTAGCGGCGCTTCCAGTTGTCGGGCAGCCAATGGATGACCATGCCCAGCAGGAAGAGGCCGAACACCTTGTTGTAGGCCAGGATGATGTCGCCCACGTTGGCGTTCCAGGCCGAGCCTATCTGGTTCACCATCTCCGAGGCGATGCGCCATGCCGTCTCGTTGGCCACGGCGGGGTCGAGGTTGGAACCCGAACGGAAGAACAGGCGGGTGAAGGTGATGAACACGAACGTGACCCACACGGCCCACGCATGGCCTATCCAACCCACATGCCAACGCACCTTGCTGGCCACGTAGAGGAACTTGATGAGCGCGCTGCCCGCGATGAAGAGCATGAACACGAGGAACATGTTCCACACCGGAGCGGGATAGAACACCGAGAACACCCACACGAGGCCGAGGAAGAACAGCGCCCAAAGCAATTGGTAGAACGGGCGGAAGTCGCGCCAGAACTTGTAGACAATCATGCCCACGCCGTTCAGGCCGCCCCACACCATGAAGTTGCAGCTTGCGCCGTGCCAAAGTCCGCCCAGCAGCATGGTAATCATGGAATTCAGGTTGGCCCAGATTTTCCGTCGCCGGTCGGGGTAGCGCAGACCGGTGTAGACCACGGCGGCAGCTAGCAGCAGCACGCCCACGGCGATGTAGGGGTTGCCCGACAGCACCAAGGCGGCCAGCGTGATGGTCAGAATCCAGAAGTACGTGCCGAAGGTGGAGTTGCGGTTGCCGCCCAAGGGAATGTAGAGGTAAGTCTGTAGCCAGCGCGACAGCGAGATGTGCCAGCGTTTCCAGAAGTTGCTGCAGTTGGGGGCCTTGTATGGCGAGTTGAAGTTGCGCGGCAGGTGGAAGCCCATGAGCAGCGAGAGGCCGATGGCGATGTCCGTGTAGCCCGAGAAGTCGGCATACACCTGCAGCGAATAGGCGAAGAGGGCCATAAGGTTCTCGAAGCCGGAGAAGAGCATCGGGTTTTCGAACACGCGGTCGATGAAGTTCACCGCGATGTAGTCGCTCAGGATGACTTTCTTGAGCAGTCCGTTGAGAATCCAGAACACGGCCATGCCGAACTGCAGCCGGCTCAGGCAGTATTTCCGGTAGAGCTGGGGAATGAAGTCGCTGGCCTTCACGATGGGCCCTGCCACGAGTTGGGGGAAGAAGGTGACGTAGAATCCGAAGTCGAAGAAGTTGCGCACGGGTTTCACTTCCCCCTTATACACGTCCGCCGTGTAGCTGATGATTTGGAAGGTGTAGAACGAGATGCCCACCGGCAGGATGATGCGGTCGATGCTGAACACCGGTTCGCCCACAGCCCGGTTGAAGCCTTCGGCCAGGATGTTTGTCACTTCGAGCGACGTGCCGCAGAGCGTGTTGACCAGGTCGGCGAAGAAGTAGGCATATTTGAAGTAGCACAGGATGGAGAGGTCTATCGTCACGCTCAGGATGAGGAACAGTTTCTTGGCCCACTGCGCCCGGCTGGCGTGGATGAACTGGGCGATGATGAAGTCGCTGAGGGTGACGAAAAGCAGCAGGCCGAAGAACAGCCCGCTCGTCTTGTAGTAGAACAGGACGCTGATGAAGAACAGGTAGGTGTTGCGCAGCAGACGCTTGTTGCGGAAGAGCGCGAACACGGCAAAGACGATGGCGAAGAACGCCCAGAACTGGAACTGCGTGAAGAGCAGCGGGCTTTCGGGGTCGAAGGAGAACACCGTCTTCAGGTATTCCCACAGCATCGTCAGGTTTTCTTTAATTTCCATTGGTTTCCAAGTAATCAGTAATCAGGGCGTTATAGAGCAGGTCGCCGACGAGCCGGTAGCCTTCGGCGGTGAAGTGTATGCGGTCGGGGCGCATCAGGCCTTTGCCGCGCCACAGGGCCGAGGAGCGCGAGCCGCCCATGATGGCGTACTGGTCCCACACGGCTCCGCCGTATTCCGCGGCCAGTTCCTTCATCGCCAAGGCCACGCGGGCCGTGTTGGGGTTGGTGCGCTTGCCGTAGCGGCGACCCAGGTTGAGCAGGCAGTCGTTGTTGGTCACGAAGAGCAGGGCGCAGTGCGGATTGGCCGCCTGGAACAGGGCGATGAGTTGCCGGTAGTTGGCTTTGAACGCTTCCGGGTCGAAACGGCCGGGCGGCACGTTGGCGTCGTTGATGCCGATGCCGAAGATGGCCAGGTCCGGATGGACGAGCCGAAGGTCGCGCTCCAGGTGTCCGCAGCGCAGCCAGGCCGGCACGTCGGCTCCGTTGATGCCTGTGGCGTGGTAGGTGATGCCGTCGCGCCCGTTTTCGGGAACGATGCCCGTTAGGGTGAACCGTGCTTCCGCGGGAAGGCTGAAGCGGATGTCTGCTTCCGTGCAGGCTTCGGGGAAGTCTATCACGTAGCCGCAGGCCGCCGTGTCGGGGCGCGCCGTGAGCCGTTCGCCCCGGTGCAGGGCGTAGGGAACGGCCGCGCTGTCGGTGGCATAGCCCAGCAGGCGCAGTCGGGTGAAGTGGAACGGCACCGAGTCGCGCAGGTTGAGCGTGAGCGAGAGCGAGGCAGCGCTGTCGCGCGTGCTGGCGGCTGCTCCGGCCAGTCCCAGGGTGTCCGTGCCGTTGGGCTTGATGCAGCGGGTGCTTTCCCAGCGGCCCGTGTAGGTGATGCGGTAGTTTTGCGGTGCGTTGGTGCGCAGGATGCGGAAGGGGAACACCAGTCCGCGTTCCGTCACGATGGAGTCTCCCAGCGTGGCGAAGTCCGTGCGCAGCTGGTGACTCAGGTAGCCCGCCTGCACGTGGCTGCCCCCGATGTGTACGATGGAGATGCGTCCCTTCCCGGTTTGCAGCAGCGTGTCCAGCCGTTGGTACAGCGTGTCGAACCGCAGGTGTCCGCCGGGGAACTGCAGCGCGTTTTCATCATAGCGGATGAAGGGGTAGGTGGGCAGGGGGCGCAGCGTGGCCCGCCGTTCTCCCAGTGCGGCTTCCGGCTTCATGAGGCATGAGGCCAGCAGGATGAATGCCGCCAGGCAGGCGGCCAGGGTGCTGTATTTCTTCATTTGCATGTTTCCTTCTTCGTTTGTGTGGGTTTCGCGATGGTCATACCTTTTTATATCGGGTTGTTCCGGTGGCCTCGTGTGCTGTCTGTGGCCGTCTGCGTTTTGTGTCCCGTCCGTGTCGTCGCGGCGCTGTCCGCGGCAGTCCGTTTCGGGGCGTGTGCCGTGTCGGCCGCCACGTGGGTGGGGGCGCTGGCCGCCGTGTCCACCACCAGTTCCGTGCTGTCCGCGCTCAGCTTCAGCCGGTCTTTTCCCGTGCGGAAGCGGTAGAACTTATGATAGAATTCCAATGTCTCGTACAGGATCTTGCCCACGTGGCGTGCGCCTTTCGGCGTGAAGTGCACGTAGTCCGGTCCGGCCATCTGGCTGTCCACCCATTTCATCATGGAGTTCCGTCCACCCATGGCCGCATAGAGGTCCCAGTAGGCCACGCCGCTTTCGCTGGCCATTCGCTTCAGCGCCTCCACCACGCGGGGCAGCAGTGGATAGGTCTGCATCTTTCCCTCGATGGACGTCGACATGTCCGACGGGCCGATGAAGAGGAAGCAGGCTTCGGGCTGCAGCCTCCGCAGGTAGTTGATTTGCCGTTTCAGCCCGTTCATATAGGCGTCGATGCCCTTCTGGTCTTTCAGGTAGGGCACGGAGTTGCCGCCGTATTGCAGGATGACGAGGCGCACGTTCTCCCGCCGGAAGAAGGGGGCGAGGGTTGCCTGGCTGATGCTGGTGAACACCGTGCCCGAGCAGCCGCGCATGGGGATGTTGTCCACCGACACGCCGCCCGCACCGTCGAGCAGGATGCCGTAGAGGTCGGCTTGCCCCTCCACGGTCAGGGTGGCCGTGGTGCGCGCCCCGCCCAGCCGGGCGGTGTAGAAGTAAAGGTTGTCGCTGCCTTGCGCCGGGGTGAGCCGCAGCGTGTCTTGTCCCACGATGGCGCGGGCGTCCACCGGCGCGCCGGCCATCAGCGTGAGTTGGCTGAAGCGCGAGGCGTTGGGGTAGGTGTCCCGCATGCGGGTGGTGAAGCTGAAGGTGGCCTGTCCGTCCACGGTGGCCGTCTGCCCCATGGGGCCGTAGTCGCCCCCTTCGAGCCGCATGGTCTTTGGTCCGTAGACGAGGTGGCGAGCCGGTTCTGCCGGTTCTGCCGTTTGCGAGAGCGTGTAGGTGCCGATGGTCTGCACGGCGGGCACCAGGCCCACGCCGCTTCCGCCGAACCGTTCCTGGAAAGCTTCGCGCAGCACTGACGTGATGCGGTCGCCCTCCAGCTGCGAGTCGCCGTAGTGCATGATGCGCATGGGATGTTCGCGGGCCGCCTCAAGGGCGTCGAAGAAGGGGTCCAGGTAGCCTATGCTGTCGCCCGGCATGTAGATGCGCGCCGGGTTGGTCCGGCAGTAGTCGAGGAATTCGCTTTCCTTTTCCGCCTTGAGCGCGTCCATGCGCAGCTGCATCAGCTCTTCCGTGGTGAGCGTGTCCTCGGGTATGGTGTCCGCCGGGATTTCTTCTTCCTCGGTTTGGAGCACCTCTGCCAGCGTGGGGAAGCGCAACTCCACTCCGCCCACGGCCACGCCCTCTTGCGGGAAAAAGTAGGCCACGAGGGCCAGCAGGCCGATGACGGAGAAGATAAAGCAAACGATGTGTCCGATTTTCATCTCGTTTCTTGGGGTTTGGTGTAAAAACTGGGCAAAGGTACGACAAAAAAGTGAGATAGAGCCTTTTTTGCGGGAAATAAGAAACGGTTCCCTATTATGCTGCGGGGCGGGTCGCGTTTCACCTGGCTTTATTGAAACCTCTTGCGGAGTCCGTCAGCGTACTTTGCGGAAAGTACTCGAGTACTTGCCGCAGAGTACAATTCGCCGCTCCGCAAGGCCTTGCCTCATTTTCCGTCTGTCGTCCCTTCGTTTTCCCGACGGCGGTGCCGTTTCATCCGGCCGGGTGTGGGGAATGACGGCGGGGGCGCATCCGTACCGGACGGACGCGCCCCCAAGGAAATGAAAAACAGCGTTTGATTTAGGTTATTGCCTCTTCGGGTTACGGTTCCAATGGTAGACGAGGTGGAACATCACGTAGTGGGGCAGCGATCGGTACCACGTCTCGGTGCGTCCCTGGGCGTTGACCGAGTATTGCGTGGAGGAGAGCTGGTGCAGCAGGTCGAAGGCTTCTATCCTTGCGATGAGTTTACCCTTCAGGAAGGGCTGGCTGAGCGAGGCGTTGAGCACGAAGTCGTCGGTGTTCAGGTCCGCGCTGCCGTATCCGCGGCGGCTGTACATCGTCCCGTCGGCCGAGAGGGTGGTCTTCAGGCGGGGCAGGGTGTAGCGGGCCGAGAGGCCGTAGCGGTAATCCAGGGCGCTGAGACGGGAGAAGTCGTACATCCGGCCTTCGCTCCGTCGCCAGGTGATGTCGCCCGTGGCGCGCACGTTGAACGACCCTTTGCTATATTGTATATAGGTATTGTCGTGCAAGGTCAGCGTGTTTACGATGTTCTCGTGGCTTTCCGTCTCGCCCGCGAACATGGCGTGGTCCACGGCATGGTCCAAGGTGGCGTCGGCATTGGTCTGGAAGGTCCAGCGGTTGTTCTTGTCCAGCCCGCGCGAGAAGTCCGCCTTGCCGCCCACGGTGTAGGCGCCGCTCACGTTCATGGGCTTGTAGGTGTAGACGCCGCTCACCGGGTCGTAGGTGACGGACTGCGCCACGCTGCGGTGGCGGTAGTTGAACGCTGCACCGAAGTGGTATTGCTGCATGTGCCTTCCCGTGCGGTCGGTGTAGTCGGCGCTGAGCGTGGACGACGCATTGCCTTTCAGGTGCGGGTTGCCGAGCTTTATCACGAGCGGCGCGCTGTCGTCGCGGTAGTTTATGAGGTCGTACAGATAAACAGAGGAACGCGTATGGTTGATGTCCAACCGGAAATCACGCTTGCCATTTTCCGACATGTAGCGATAGGAAAGGGATGGATTGACAAAAAAACTATTTTTGCTAATTAGCGTGTCAATAAGCCCGCGCTGGTAATCAAGTCCGTCATGACGGACAGTGAAGTCTACGTTGATTCTCCAAGGGGAGTAATGGATAAGGTAGGGAAGTTCCGGACTGATTCTGTATGTGTCATTGGTACAGAGGGTAATGCTGAAGCTGTTGTCCACCACGTTGAACTGTCCCCGATAGGAGTTGCCGGGGTCGGTGATGGCGGACAGTGCGTCCAGTTGCGAAGCGAGCATCAGCGTGTCGGGATGATAAAGGTAGTCATGAGTATTCTGGGCAATGAAATATGTAGTGTTCCCTAAGATTACACTTAGACGCTTATCATTGTTGGCGTCGTATCTCATTGAAAACAGTCCCCATGTGTTTTTGTTCTCATAATCGTTGGCATTGTGGCGCAGCTCTTGCGACGGCATGGAATATTGACGGGTGGTGTAACGTCCGGCCTGTTCCGCTTGGTTGTTCTCGTGGAAGACGTGGAGGCTGAAAGACATGTTTTGTTTCCAGTAGTCGTAACCTTGTTGCTCCCCCTGTTGTCCTTTTCGATGTCCCACATTGAAAGACAGGTCCATTTGTACTTGTCCGTTTATCTGCTTTCCTTCGCTCATTCCCACGGTGCGCATGTCAGCTGCCAGTGTGTCGTTCCATTGTTGGAAGGCCGAATGGGAAGAACCGTCACGGTTGGCGTAATTGAAATCCGCAGACATGCTGAAATAATAGTTCTTTTTCAAACTCAGACTGTTGTGCAGGTTCAGACGCCTGTTACCCGAACGGTTTGCCGACTCGGTGAATGAAACCGGCGTATTGCCTTCGAGGAACTGCTCGTAACGCTGGCGCATGTCTTGCCGGTTGGACGTAGAAGTGAAGTCGGCATTGAAGGTGTTCGACGTCTTCTTGTCTTTCGACTGGTAGTCCAGGTCGGTGGCCACACTGCGGGTGGTAATCATGGACTGCGGCATGCGGGCCGGCGTCCAGTGCCCCTGTTCTCCCACATGGCGCGTTTCGTTCACGTTGTTGAGATTGGCCAGCAGTGAATACCGCCACCGGTCGGTGAATCCCAGCAGGAAGCCGCGGCCCAGCCAGCGCTCTTCCGTTCCTCCGGCCGCCTCCACATTGGCGATGTAGCCTTGGCTATATTCCGGACGCAGGTTCACGTCCATCACGAAGCGGCGGGGCTCTACGTCGTAGCCCAGCACTTCACTTTTATCAGTCTGCTTCTCATAAACTTTCAGGTTCTTCACCGTATAATAAGGCAGGTTCTCCATCAACACCTTGTTGTTGCCCCGGAAAAAGGTGCGCGAACCGAGCAGCAGTTCGTCCACCTTCCTGCCGTTCACGAAAATCTCCCCGGCATCGTTCAGCGTCACGCCCGGAAGCTGCCGGATGAGGGCGTCGAGCATGGAACCGTCGGGAAGCTTGAAGGCGTCAGCGTCGTAGACCAGCGTGTCGCCCTTGTAGTACATCTTCACCTTGGTGGCCGTCACTTTCACCTCATTCAAGGCAAGTTCACGTTCTTTGCGCAATTTGATAGTCGGAACGCGGACTTTGTCTATCAAATCGGGATTATGTATGGTAATCGGTTGCCACACCTCATTGTAGCCCGCACGCGTGGCTCGCACAAGATAGTCGCGCTTCTCCGCCTTTACGGGAGCAGAGAATACCACTTGCAGCAACTTGCCGTTCCGGTCCACCACATGGCTGATATTGGCCGAGTCTACCACCACGGTGCTGTCCTCCGGATTCAGCACAGATATTTTCACGCCTGTAAGCGGGACATTCAAAAATTCGTCTATGATGTCTCCCACAAGATCGATGGTCTTCTGCGCGGATGCCCCTGTGCAGCAGAAGCAGAGCACGAACATGGTCCACCAGAGTTTCTTCATTTTGTTCATAGTCCTATATTTAAAGATTAATATTTCAGTTTTCTTTCGTCATCCCTTGCTCCGTTGCACCGTCAAATGTAAGGAAAGGACTTTTAAAAGGCCTGACACAAAAGTGTATTTCTTTCACAGCAGGGCAATTTTTACACAAAAGTATCGCGTGGAGCAATGCCCGGTGCAGGGATGATGATTGTGGCTGTTTTCTTGACTTTCGAAGGTTTCATGGCTGTTTCGTTTAGGTACGAGGATTCCCTGGGGAGCTGCCGGAGCGTGTCCGGCAACTCCCGATGCAGGGGTTGATGTTGAGTCTTTATGGAATGAAGGGTGGGGCAGGCGCGGTCACCACAACCCGCTGCCCTCGAGTATCTTGCGGAAGAAATCCGGCATCTCTACGCGGGTGTAGATGCCCGCCGGCTGCCCCGTGTCGATGTTTACGCTTTGGAAACTGTTTTCGTCAATCCAGTGTATTCTGAGACCCAGAAAAAATTTGGATATGATGGAGTCGCCATGATTCCAAAATTCTGCGCAACTGCCCCATAGCCTATAGGACAAGTTTTCCGGGTCGACGGGCGTGAATCTCAGGTAGACATAGCGATCCTTGCCGAAGAAGTTGTAGAGCGTACCCTTGTCGGTTTCCTGCTTCCACACGCCTTTCAGCCTGTCGTCGCGCTCCAGGCATTCCCGGCAGGGCCGGAAGATGCTCTTCACGTGTTCGGGCGGGGTGATGCGTTCCCATGTTTCCGTTTTCCACTGCGAGGGGATGAAGGGCACGAGCTGATGGACGTCCTTCCACGTGTCGTCGAAGTGCCGGGAGTCGGCCCAACGGCGCAGCCGGAAGTTGCCGCCTTCCCACGCCAGCGTGTCCGACAGCTGGATGTAGTTGGCCGTGGCCCCTTCGATGGTCATGCCGCCGACTTCCTGCCCCCGTCCGCGGAGGGAGACGGTCAGTGTGGCGCTGTGGCCAAAGAACTTGTAGTCAGAAATTGCTATTCGCTTGTGGTGGAGATAGGCCGAATCGCCGCTGAAGTGCCTGTACCAACAGCCGCCGCGGGCGTTGTATCCGCGCAGGGGGACGAACCGCCGGGCCGTGGGCGGGGCGTTGAAAATTTCCTTGTTGAGAGGGTTGATGCTCTCCGGCCCCGCGGCATCGGGACCGGTGGTCGCCGCTTGGGCCGGCCGCGGCAGGGTTTGCATGCCGATGAGGCCGAGGAGGGCGGCGAAGCAGAATCCGGCGGCGAAGACCAGGACCCCGCTTCTGAATCCCTTGACGCTCTTGTTCATGAAGAGGATTCTCTCCTTCAGCGAAGAATAGTTGTAGTTGGACTGCGTCCAGATCCACTCTTTGTGCTCCGTGCAGGTGAGCACAAGGTTGATTTGATATTGTTCGCGGTCGAAGCCGTTGTCTATCACGTCGCGGTCCACCTCCATTTCCTGCAGTTCCTTGATGGCGCGGAAAATCAGGTAGGCAAAGGGGTTGAACCAATTGACGATGGTCAGGCACTGCAGGATGAGGAGCTTGTGGAAGTGGCGGTGCCAGATGTGGCTTTCCTCGTGCGCCAGCACGAAGTCGCGCTGCCGCCCCTCGATGCTGCCGGGCAAGAAGATGTTGTAGCCAAAGGAGAATGGCACGTCGTAGGGGCTTTGGAAGACGCGGATGGCGCCCCTGCGGCTGTCCGGCATGGATTTGCGGCGGATGCGCCCCAGTTGGAGCAACTGCACGGCCATGAAGAGGAAGAGCAGGGCAAAGCCTGCGGCGTAGACCAGCGAGGAGTGGGAGCAGGTGTAGTCCCATGCCACGGCGATGGCGTCCAGGAAGCGTTCGGTGAAGCCCGGTCCGCTTTCAGCCCCGGCGCTGCCGGCCGTGGTGGTCAGCGCCGCGTCGGCCTTTCCGGTTTCCACGGCCGTGGCGGCCGCGGGCGCGTCGGTCCACACCGTCAGCCGGAAGAAGAGGGAGGCGGTCATGAGGCATATCCCGAAGGTCAGGAAGGCCTGTGCCTGCCGGCTGCGGCACCGCATGCGGACGAAGAGCCGGTAGAGGGCGTAGAGCACGGCACCGGTGAGCAGTGAAGCGAGCGGATAGAAGCCCGCGTCGAGCTGCAGGTCGTTGAGGAATGTAGGGTTCATGGCTTGGAGATTTGGGGGTTACTTTTTGCCTTTCTTGATGATGTCCACGAGTTGGTCCACCTCTTCCTGGCTCAGTTTCTCCCGTTCGGCGAAGAAACTGACGAGGGAGGCGAGCGAGCCGCCGAAGAATTTGTTCTTGACTTCCGTCATGTAGGTGCGCGTGTAGTCGTCGCGCTTCACCAGGGCGGTGTAGTAGAGCATCTTGCCCAACACTTCCGACTTGACGTAGCCCTTCTCCTTGAGAATCTTCAGGAAGGTGGACATGGTGGTGTAGGCCGGTTTGGGGTCGGGGTAGGCTTTGATGATGTCGGGGATGAAGCCTTTCTGGTTCGGCAGGCTCCACAAGGCCTCCATGACTTGGAATTCGGATTTTGTCAGAGAATTGTCCTTTTTCATATTCTTGTAGTTTTAATACTGCAAATGTAATACTAAAACTTTAGAATGAAAGCGATTCGAATAGAAAATGCGTATACATAAACATTATTTAACGCATTGGAGGCGTTAACCGGGCTGTCGGGACGGGGGAGGCGTGCAGGAGAGGGGGCAAGGCCCTGCGGAGCGCGTCGGCGTACTCTGCGGCAAGCACTCGAGTACTCTCCGCAGAGTACTCGAGTACCTTGCGGAAAGTACAATCCGCGACTGCGGTAGCCCGTCCGCGTTTTTGGGGAAGGGCGAAGAGAGAAAGACGCCCGGAGGCATTCCGCTCTCTCGGGGGCATCACCAAGGGCTGCAGAATGTGGACATCTTCAGTCCGATAAAGCCCCGTTCCTGTTCTTGTAAGCCATTTTCCTCTTCTTGCCGCGGCCCGTGAGGCGGTACGCTTCATCGGGCCGTAGCTCCCTGTGTCTGGCCACGGCAAGTTGCCAACTCGCCGGAACGGGGTGGGGACCGTTAAGGGGGCAGGTGGGGAGTTGATGCTGCAGGAAGGCGATGCCGACAAGCATGCCCGCCCCACGTTTCCCGGCATGACGGAGCCATGCCCTCCTTCTCCGTCTGACAGATTTGATTTGCGAAGGGGCGCTTGCGCGCATGGGACAAGTCTTTGGATGAATCATTAAAAAAGCCCCGCGGGGAAGTTGTCAAGGCCTTCAAGACGGTCTTTGCAACTTCCCCGCGGGGCATGACCGCGCCGCTTGAGGGCGATGCGGTCGCTATGTGTTTGTTTCCGCCGTGGGGGGACGGCTTGGACAACGGGGCTATATGGCAGTCCGTTACTGCTTCCCCTCTTCTTCAGCCAACAGTTCCTTGGCCGCCTCGTCGCCCATCTGGGCGGCCTTCCGCAGGTTGGCCAGCCCTTCCTCGCGCTGCTTCGCGCTGATTTGGCAGAGGCCCATCAGGCGGTAGCCCTCGGCATAGTCGGGGTCCAGTTCCACGCTCCGTTGGGCGGCCTTGGCGGCCTCGGCCGGTTCGCCTATGCGGTAGAGCACCACGGCGCGTTCGGCGTGGTAGAGCGGTTCGTCGCCGTCCATGCGTATGGCGCGGTCGATGTCGTCCATGGCCTGCTGGAACATGCGGCACTGCATTTCGGCCTGCTCGCGCTGATAGTAGAAGTTGGCGTTCAGCTCATTGCCCATCAGGTGCTCGTAGTCGTTCATGTCCACCACGGCTTCGCGATACCGGCCCAGCGAGAGCAGGGTGGAGGCGCGCTCCAGCAGTGCGGGGCCGGCCTCGCGGGTGTAGGGCTTGTCGAAGCAAGCCACGGCGCTGTCCTGGAGGGCCAGGATTTGCAGCGTGTCGGCCCCGGCCATGCGCTTGCACTGCGCGGCGTAGAGGAAGATGTCGGCCGAGCGCATGTTGGTCTGGCTCAAGGAGGTGTATTTCCCGGCGGCCTGCTCGTAGTCCTTGAGCGCGTAGAGGATGTGCCCCTCCTGCAAGGTGTAGAGCGGCAGGGGATTGAGTTTGTAGGCCTCCCCGGCCAGGGCGAGGGCCTTGTTCAGGTCCCAGTCCTTGTAGGTGACGTAGCCTGGTTTCAGGTTCAGTTCGTAGACCAGGCGGCTGTACGTATAGTAGGTTTCGTCTTTCTTTTCGTCAACCTTGAGCGCCTGCTCCATGTTCTCCTCGCCCAAGGCATAGTTGCCGTGCGCCAGATAGAAGTCGGCCCGCTGGGTGTAGGCCTCGCTGCTCTCGGGGAACAGCGTGGCGTATTCGTCGAGATAGCGTACATACGTGGCCGAGTCCAGCCGCGATGCCGCCATGAAGAGGAAGGTGCGCGCGTCGTCCTGTGCGGCGGGCAAGGCCTTGCGGATGCCGATGGCATTCAGGTCGTTGTCGCCGGCCGACATGCCGCTGGTGGCCAGCGATTGCCCGTAGGCCACGCTGATGGCGTAGGACGTGGCGTCGGAGTTGTCGGCCTTGCGCTGTATCATGCCCAGCACTTCGCCCTCTTCGTCCATGACGGGCGTGTTGAGGTACTTGCCGTCGAGCGCGCGGCCCAAGGTGTAGTAGGCGTATTGCCCTTCGAATTTCTGTATGTCGTGCAGCGTGTCGAGCAGGCAGGCGTGGTTCTCCTTCGTGGGATAGGGCAGGACGTAGACTTCTTCCAGTTTCACGCCCGTGCGCCCGGAAACGGCCAGTGCCGGGGTCTTCTTCTCCGTCCTGACGCGGAACTTTACGATGTCGTAGAGCGAGCTGGCTCCCATGATGGCGTCCACTTCGTATTCCTTTCCTTCGCCGCTGACCACCTTGGCCTTGCTGGCTCCCTTGAAGAGCTGGTAGTCGGCGAGCGCCGTGCCGTCTTCGCCGATGAAGAATCCGCTTCCGGACTGCAGCATTTGCCCCTGTTCGTCCATGGTGACGATGGTGATTTGTGCTTTCGATGCTTTTTTGAACCACTTGGGGTTCTGTGCGGCCAGATAGTTTCCGAAGGCCATCAGGCCGGCCAGTATGAGAATCGTTTTTTTCATTTCAGAGAGTTTTGGAGTGATTGAGTAGTTCTTTGGCGTTGTTCACGGCGGCTTCCGTCAGTGTGCTGCCGCTCAGCATGTGGGCGATTTCTTCCACGCGGCCCTGCCCGTCGAGGCGCACGATGTGGCTGCTGGTGCCTTCGGCGTGGTCTTCCTTGTACACCTTGTAGTGCGTGGTGCCCATGGCGGCGATTTGCGGCAGGTGGGTGATGCTGATGACTTGCCGGTTGTGGTTGCCCATGTCGCGCATGATGTGGGCCATTTTCTCCGCGATGCTGCCCGACACGCCCGTGTCGATTTCGTCGAAGATGATGGTGGGGAGTTTGACGGCTCCCGAAATCATGGCCTTCAGCGAGAGCATGACGCGGGCCACCTCGCCGCCCGATGCCACTTGTGCGATGGGTTGGAGCTGGCCGTTCTTGTTGGCGCTGAAGAGGAAGTTGATTCTGTCCGCTCCCGTCTCGTCCGGTGCGGCCTTCGGGGTCAGCTCCACGCGGAACTGCACGTTGGGGATGCCCAGCGGGATGAGTTTCTCCTTCATCTGCTCCTCTGCGAGCTTGGCGGCCTTGCGGCGCAGGGCCGTGAGGCGGGCGGCTTGCCCGGTGGCGCGGGCCAGCGCCTCGTCGCGCAGGCGTTGCAGGGCGTCGAGCCGTTCGTCGCTGTGCGTGATGGCTTCCAGCTTGCGGCGGTAATTCTCCTGTATGTCCAGCAAGGCTTCCACGCTGTCCACGCGGTGTTTCTGCTGCAGGTCGTAGAGGGTGTTGAGCCTTTCGTTGACGAATTGCAGGCGTTCGGGGTCGAAATCCACCTGTTCGGCCCGTCCGGCGATTTCGCCGGAGAGGTCCTTGAGCTCGATGTAGCAAGAGTCGAGCCGCGCGGCCAGCTCGTTGGCGTCGGGGTAGACGCGGCCGAGGTTGTCCACCAGATGGTGCGCCTCTTTCAGGGCGTCTATGATGCCGCGCTCGTCGTCGAGCAGGTTGCCGGCTTGGAAGAGGGCCTGCTTGATGTCTTCGGCATGGGCGAGCGTTTCGGCTTCCTGTTCCAGCCGTTCCTGCTCGCCGCTTTCGAGCGCGGCTTGTTCCAGTTGTTCCAGCTGGAAGGAGATGTAGTCCTCCTCTTCCCGTGCGCTTTCGGCCTCCTTGCGGGCTTCGGCCAGCGCCTTTTCCGCCTGCTTGTAGTCGGCAAAGAGGGCGCCGTATTGGCGCAGCTCTTCCTTGTCGCCCGCCAGGATGTCGATGACGTTCAGCTGGAAGTCTTCCTGGTTGAGCAACAGGTTCTGGTGTTGCGAGTGGATGTCGATGAGCATGCCGCCCAAGGCTTTGAGTTGGGCCACGGAAGCCGGCGTGTCGTTGATGAAGGCGCGGCTCTTGCCCGCGGCGGTGATTTCGCGGCGCAGGATGCACTCGTGGCCGTCGAATTCCAGGTCGTTGCGGCTGAAGAATTCCTCCATGCCGTAGGCGCTGAGGTCGAAGAAGGCCTCGATGACGCACTTGGCCGCCCCGTTCTTGATGGCTTTGCTGTCGGCGCGCTGTCCGAGGAGCAGGCCGATGGCGCCAAGGATGATGGACTTTCCCGCGCCGGTTTCTCCGGTGATGACGGAAAATCCGGGCTCGAAGCGGATGTCCAGCGTGTCGATGAGGGCGTAGTTTTGGATGAATAAAGATTTAAGCATGTCTTATTTCCTCAATTTTTCCCAGTAGTTGCTTTGCGAGGCGTTGATGGCGAAGACGATGTCGTAGACCTTTTCGCGCTCGTCGGACGTGCCGTGCCCGCTGTAGATGCTGACCAGTTCGTCGCGCTTGATGTCCGTGAAGATGACGGGCAGGGCGCTCATGGTCTTCTGGTCGCGGGCCTGTTTGAGCAGTTCGATGGAGGCCGTGATGGCGGCGCGCGCCGTGTCGGTGTTCTCCGTCATGCGGTCCAGCCCCTGGCGGTGGTATTCGTATTCCATCCGGCGGAACGGTTCCATGGCCCCGTCCAGGTAGTCGTTGATGATGGCGAAGCGGTTGCGGTCGTCTTCGAAGGCTTTCCATCCCGGATAGCCCAGGTTTTGGGAGTTGTTGGCCACGTCCATGGCCATTTGCAGCACGTCGGTGCCGCCGAGCGGGGCCATCGTATCCATGTCCAGCCCGATGATGAGGTAGGCGTAGTAGGCTATGACAGCCGTGAGGTTGTTGTCCACTTGCTCGGGCCGGAATTCGAGTTGGTCGAACTGCTGGAAGTTGAAGTTGAAGTTTTCGTCTTGGAAATTAAAGACCGTGGTGGTGTAGTTGGAGTTGTAGACCGGGCGTGTGCTCTGCACCTGGATGGACCCCGTGAACGAGTTGTCGGTCTCGCTGTAAGTCTTGAGCGTGATGCTGAAGGTGCAGTTGATGCGCTCTTCCTCTTCGTATTGCATGCCCGTCCACTGCTGTTCGTTGATGAAAGCCGTCAGCGAGTTTTGCAGTGCCTCGAACACCGCTTCCGTCGTGTTGGAGATTTGCTGGCGGTTGAGGGTCACCCGCGCGTTGAGTTCCTGCGCGCCGGCCGGCAGGGCGGCGAAGCAGCATGCCGCGAAGGCCGCGGCCTTGAGTCTTTGGATGAATGCGTGTGGGGACTGGTGCATGGTGGAAGTTTTTTTAGAAGAAAGATGCGAGCCGGTCTACGATGTCTTCCGCCACTTCCTTTTTGTCCTTGAGCGGATAGGGGGTGGAGCCGGTGCGCGTGATGATGGTGACTTTGTTGGTGTCGTGACGGAAGCCCGCGCCGGGGTCGTTCAGCGAGTTGAGCACGATGAAGTCGAAGTTCTTGCGTTCCAGTTTCTCGCGGGCATGTGCCGCCTCGTCGTGGGTTTCCAAGGCGAATCCGGCCAGGATTTGTCCCTCGCGTTTCATTTGCCCCAAGGCCTGTGCGATGTCGCGTGTGGGTTTGAGGCGCAGGACGAGGTCGTCCGACTCGCGTTTGATTTTGCGGTCGGCGGCTTGTTCCGGAGTGAAGTCGGCCACGGCGGCGCAAAGCAGTGCCGCGTCCATCGCGTCGAAGGCGGACGTGGACGCGCTGTACATCTCTTCGGCCGATTCCACATCGACGCGGCGGATGGAGGGGTGGCTGCACCGGAGCGGCGTGGGGCCGCATACCAGCGTGACCTCCGCTCCCCGGCGGGCGCAGGCTTCGGCCAGGGCCATGCCCATCTTGCCCGAAGAATAGTTGCCGATGAAGCGCACGGGGTCTATACGCTCGTAGGTGGGGCCGGCCGTGATGAGCACCCTCTTTCCGGCCAAGTCCTGCGTGGCGGCGAAGTGCCGTTCCAGCACGCGGATGATGTTTTCGGGTTCCTCCATGCGGCCTTTTCCCTCCAGGTGGCTGGCCAGTTCGCCGCTCGTGGGCTCGATGATGTGGTTGCCGTAGCTGCGCAGGCGTTGCAGGTTCTGCTGTGTGGAGGGGTGGGCGAACATGTCGAGGTCCATGGCCGGTGCGATGAAGACGGGTGCCTTCATGGAGAGGTAAGTCGTGACAAGCATGTTGTCGGCGATGCCGTTGGCCATCTTGCCGATGGTGGATGCCGTGGCGGGCGCCACGACCATGGCGTCGGCCCAGAGTCCGAGGGCCACATGGCTGTGCCACGTGCCGTCGCGTTGGGCGAAGAAGTCGCTGATGACCGGTTTGCTGGTCAGGGCAGAGAGAGTGATGGGCGTGATGAATTCCTTGCCCGCCGGAGTGATGACCACTTGCACCTCGGCGCCTTTCCTGACGAGGCCCCGGATGAGCAGGCAGGCTTTGTAGGCGGCGATGCTGCCCGTGATGCCCAATACTATTTTCTTTCCGTTCAGGATTTCCATTTATCGTTGTGCTATTTGTTCATTTCCAGTCGGATTTGCGTCAGGATCTGCTTGGTGTTGCGGGCGAAGTCGCCTTGCAGAATCCAGCTGTAGTATCCGGGGTCGGTGCGGAGCACGTCGACCACTTTCTTCCCCTTGTATTTGCCGAAGTTGAAGATGATGTCGTGGTTCTCGTCGTAGATCATGCGCCCGGCGAAGTCCACGTTGTCGGTCATGCGCGAGAAGTCGGACAGGAAAGCCACGTCGTTCGTCAGGTCGTTGGGGTAATGGTCGAGCTGCGCCATGAGCACTTCGTAGGTGGCGCGCGTGTCGGCCAGCGCGGAGTGGGCGTTTTCCAAGTCCTTCCCGCAGTAGAACTTGTAGGCCGCGCTGAGCGTGCGGCGCTCCAGTTTGTGGTAGATGTTCTGCACGTCGATGAACTTGCGCTTGCGCAGGTCGATGTCGATGCCCGCGCGGAGGAACTCTTCCACGAGCATGGGCACGTCGAAGCGGTTGGAGTTGAAGCCTGCGAAGTCGCAGCCCTTGATGGTGTTGGCCAGTTCGCGGGCTATCTGCTTGAAGGTGGGGCAGTCAGCCACATCCTTGTCGTAGATGCCATGTATGGCCGACGAGCTTTCGGGGATGTGCATTTCGGGGTTGATGCGCATGCTTTTCGACTCTTCGTTGCCGTTGGGATGCACTTTGATGTAGCACAGTTCCACGATGCGGTCGGCGGTGATATTGATGCCCGTCGTTTCCAGGTCGAAGAAGACGAGCGGATTTTTCAGGTTCAGTTTCATTCTTTTGTCATTAATCGTTCAGCATCATGGGCATGAGCAGCATGAGCAAATCTTCGTTCTCTTCCTGTTCGGCCGGCACGATGACGCCTGCGCGGCTCGGGTCGGCCAGTTCGATGACCACGTTTTCGCCCGTGATGTTGTTCAGTATGTCGATGAGGAACGTGCCCTTGAAGCCGATGTTCATCGGGTTGTCGGCGTATTCGCACGGCACGTGCTCTTCGGCCGAGGTGGAATAGTCGATGTCTTGTCCCGACACGACGAGCTGGTTGTCCTCCATGTGCAGCTTGATGAGGGCGCTGCTCTGGTTGGAGAAGATGAGCACGCGCTTGAGTGCGCTCAGCAGCGTGAGGCGGTCCACCGTCACCCGGTAGGGGTTGTTGGACGGGATGACGGAGTTGTAGTTGGGGTAGCGTCCCTCGACGAGGCGGCAGATGAGCCGGGCGGACTCGGTGGAGATGTACGCGTTGCGCGCGTTGAACTTCAGGGTGACGTCGCCCGTCTCCTTGGGCAGCAGGTTCTTCAGGATGGTGGCCGGCTTCTTCGGCAGGATGAAGGCGGCGGGCTGGTTGTCCTTCAGGTGATAGAATTTGTTGCGCACCAGCTTGTGGCCGTCGGTGGCCACGAAAGTGAGGTTGTCGGGCTGGATGTCGAAATAAATGCCGTTCATCACGGGGCGCAGTTCGTCGTCGGCCGTGGCGAAGAGGCAGCGGTTGATGCCGTTGAGCATGGTTTCGGCGGGCATCACGAAGGCATCCATGCCGTCTTGTGCGAGGTTCATGTCGGGATATTCGTCGGCGCTTTGGCCCACGATGTTGAAGCGGCCGTTCTGGTAGCTGGCCGTGATTTCCATGTTGTCGGGGTTGATGTCGAACGTGAGTGGCTGCTCGGCGATTTCCTTGATGGAGTCCTGTATGGTCTTGGCGTTGATACAGAAGCGGGTGTCGGCGTCGCTTTCCACGAGCTCCATGCTGGTGATCATGGTGGTCTCACTGTCGGAGGCCGTGATGTTGAGCATGTTGCCTTGTATTTCAAACAAGAAGCAGTCCAGGATGTGGATAGTGTTCTTGGAACTTATGACGCGGCCGACAGTCTGCAGGCGGTTTAAGAGCGCAGAGCTTGATACGATAAATCTCATGGTTCGGTAGTTTTTAGTTTATAACGAGCAAAATTACACAATTCGGGAGAACGGAACAAAAAAAATAAATTAAAATTCGACAAAGTAGAAAATTAGTTGTAATTTCGCGTCACTTACCAGATAAGATAGAAATATGGAGATAACAGGAAAAATCATCGCGGTGTTGCCCGAACGTGGGGGCATCTCGCAGCGTACGGGGTCGGAGTGGAAAGTGCAGGAATATGTGTTGGAGACGCAGGAGCAATATCCCCGGAAAATGTGTTTCGACGTGTTCGGTGCCGACAAAATCGCGCAGTTCGGCATCAAGATAGGCGACCACTTGACGGTGTCGTTCGACATCGACGCCCGTGAATACCAAGGGCGTTGGTACAACAGTATCCGCGCATGGAAGGTGGAGCGTGTGGCCGATCCGGCTGCTGCCCCGGCGCAGCCCGTGCCGTTCCCGCCCGCTCCGGATGCTGCTCCGGTGGACTTTTCGCAGGGCGACTCCACGGACGACCTTCCGTTCTGATGCCTTTGCCGGCCCGTCGCCAGGACGGCGGGCGCGAAGCAGAGAGGCGGCCTCACGGGATTTCTCCCGCGGGGCCGCCTCTCTCTGTTTCGTCCGGGCGACGGGCACTCCGTGTCCGGACGAAACGGGCGGGGTGGAAACCGTGGGGCGGGGGAGCGCAAAACGGGGCCGCGGCTTCCGCATGCCGCCGGCGTACTTTGCGGAGAGTACTCGAGTACTTTGCGGCAAGTACTGTTTCGTATTGCGCCAGGCCGTCCGTCCTGCGGCTGTCGTCCGCGCGGCGTTGCGGGGGCGAGGGGGGGCATCGGGGCGGCAGGCCGGAAAAGCCGGGGGCGGCCCTCCGGGAAATCTTCCCGGGGGACCGCCCCTATGCGAGCGAGGTCGTCTCGGCCTCTGGTTAGTTCGTGTATCCGCCGCCCAATGCCTGATACAGTTCGATGACGGCCTGTATCTGGCTGAACTGGTTGCTGATTTGCGACATTTGCGCCGTCAGCAAGGTCTGTTGTGCGGTCAGCACTTGCAGGTAGTTGACGGATGAGTTCATCATCAAGGCCTGCGTGCTCTTCACGGCCGTTTCGAGCGATGCCACCTGCTTGTCGTAGAGGCCGCTCTTCTCGTCCGTGGCCTGTATCTTTGTCAGTGCCGCGTTCACTTCCGTCCCGGCGTCCAGCAATGTCTGTTGGAAGGTCAGCTTGGCCTGTTCCTGCTGGGCTTTCGAGATTTTGTATTGGGCGCGGAGGCGTCCGTTCTGGAAGAGCGGTTGAGTGAGCGAACCGAGCGCGTTCCAGATCCACTTGCCGGGGTTGACCACGGCGGCGCCCAGGTCGTTGGTCCAACCAATTGTTCCGCTCAGGTTGATGCCGGGGTAGAAGGCCGCACGGGCTTCATTCGTGGTATAGTAAGCGGCAGCCAGTTGGGTTTCAGCCTGCTTCACGTCCGGACGGTTGCACAAGGCTGCGGCGGGGATGCCGGCCGAGAGGCGTGCGGGCACGGTCCATCCGTCCATCGTGCCGATGTCGTATTTCTGC
This sequence comes from uncultured Paraprevotella sp., assembly GCA_944321525.1. GTDB lineage: Bacteria > Bacteroidota > Bacteroidia > Bacteroidales > Bacteroidaceae > Paraprevotella. The sequence continues at coordinate 38,100 of CALULQ010000014.1, read as the reverse complement.
GGTGCGTCGCCCAGCAAGGCGGAGAATTCGTTCTCCAGGTCGCTGATTTGCTGCTTCAGGTCGGTAATCTGCGTGCAGATGCTGTAGTAGTTGGCTTCGGTCTGCGACACGGCGGCCATGTTGCTCTGTCCGGCTTCCATCAAGGCGCGGGTCGTCGTCACGTTTTCCTTCCACAGCTTTTCCGTCTCGATACTGATGTTCAGCTGGTCCTTCAGCATGGCCAACGAATAGTAGTAGTTGGCGATGGCCGCAATCAGTTGCGACTGCACGGCCTGGCGGTAGGCTTCGCTGTTGGCCAGTTGCGCCTTGGCGCGCTTCTTGGCGTTGTGCAGGCTGCCGAAGATGTCCAACTGCCAGGAAGCCGTCACGGGGATGGTGTAAGTCTGCGAAGCCTTGCCCCAGTCCACTCCGGCGAGCGAGCCTTGTGGCGCGAGCGCCAGGCTGGGAATGTAGGCCCATTTGGCAGCCTTGAGCGAGGCTTCGGCCTGTTCTATCTGCAGCTGCGCGCTTTGCAGGTTGGTGTTCTGTGCCAATCCCCTTTCAATCAAGACTTGCAACTTCGGGTCAGTGAACACTTCCGTCCATCCGAGGGCAGCCAAGCCCAGCGAGTCGCCGCCCTGTACGTTTTCGCTGCGATAGAGCCCGTCAGTCTGAATGTCGGCCGGGCGCTCGTAGCTTTTGTATAGGCCGCAGCTGCTCAGCAGGGCAGCCGCGGTCATGGTCATGATTATCTTTTTCATTTCTTATCTTTTTCTTTGTTAAACGCACTCTTTTCCTGCATGTTCCTTTCGTGCTCGGCGCGGATTTGCGGGTCCATCTCCTCGTGCATGGCCGGGCGGATCTTCTCTTGCAGGTATTGCAGGACGATGAAGAACACCGGCGTGATGAAGAGCAGGGCGAGAGTTCCGATGGTGATACCACCGACGACACCCGTACCCAGAGAACTGTTACCGTTGGCACCGGCGCCCGTGGCGAACATCAACGGCAACATACCGAAGATCATCGTCAGCACCGTCATCATGATGGGGCGGAAACGGGCCTGTGCGGCCGTGTAGGCGGCCTCGACGATGCCCATGCCGCGGCGGCGGCGCTCCGAGGCGTACTCGGTGATAAGGATGGAGGTCTTAGCCAACAGACCAATCAACATGATGACACCCGTCTGCAGGTAGATGTTGTTCTCCAGTCCGAAGAGCTTGGCGAAGAGGAACGAACCCATCAAGCCGCAGGGCACCGAAAGGATGACGGCCCAGGGCACGAGGAAGCTCTCGTACAAGCAGGACAGAATCAAGTAGATCAGCACGACGCAGAGCACGTAGATGAACACCGTGTCGTTGGAACCTGCCGTTTCGCGTTCCTCACGCGAGATGCTGCCGTATTCGTAGCTGTAACGGCTGGGCATCGTCTGCTCGAACACCTCTTCGATGGCCTGCATGGTCTGGCCGGATGAATAACCCGGAGCAGGGTTCACGTTGCAGTTGATGGCATCGAACAGGTTGAAGCGGTTGGTGACCTCAGGTCCCATGCCTTTCTTCACCGTCAGGAACTGGCTGATGGGAGCCATCTTGCCGTTGACGCGGACAAAGATGTTGTTCAAGGCTTCTTCGTCGAGGCGGTATTTCGGGTCGGCCTGAATCATGACGCGGTACACCTTCGAGAACAAGTTGAAGTTCGACGCGTAGATACCACCGCAGTAGCCACCCAGCGTGCTCAGCACTTCGGACGGGGAGATGCCTGCGCGCTTGCACTTGGCTGCATCCACGTCAATCTGGTATTGTGGGAAGCTCGGGTTGAACGTGGTGATGGCCATGGCCACTTCCGGACGCTGGTTCAGAGCGGCCAGGAACTTCTGCGCGTTGGCAAAGAATGTGTCCAAGTCGCCGCCCACGCGGTCCTGCAGGTGCAGGTCGATGCTGTTACCCATACCGTAACCCGGAATCATACCCGGCTGGAAGGTAAAGGCCTGCGCTTCTTTCACGCTCTGGAGCATGAAGTTCAGTTTGTTCTGTACGGAGTTCGCGTCTTGGCCCTCGCCTTTGCGCTCGCTCCAGTCCTTCAGACGGATGATGAACGAACCGTAAGACGTACCCTGTCCGGCGATGAAACCGTAACCGGAAATCTTGGAGTAGTGCTCGATTTCGGGAATCTGCTTGAGGATGCCCTCAATCTTTTTCATCGTCTTGTCCGTGGTGGCCAAGCTGCTGCCCGGTGCCATGCTCACGTTCATCATCATGGTGCCTTGGTCTTCCTGCGGCACAAGGCTGGTCTTGGTGGTCTTCATGAAGTAAACCAACAGGACGCAGGACACGACAACCGTGCCCCAGGCCAGCCAACGATGGTTGATGAAGGCCATCACGCCTTTCTTATATTTGGCCAGCAAGGCGTTGTAAGAAGCGTTGTAGGCGTTGCGCACGATGGTGTTGATGTTGTATTTGCCCTTGTTGCCGCTGGCCGGACGCATCCACATGGCGCACAAGGCCGGGCAGAGCGTCAGGGCGTTCAAGCAGGAGATACCCACGGCCACGGCCATGGTGACACCGAACTGCGTGTAGAAGATACCGGCCGTTCCGCCCATGAAGGTCACGGGGATGAACACGGCCATGAACACGAACGTACAGGAGATTACGGCCATCGTCACGTCCGAGAGGGCGTCTTTCGTGGCCAGGTAAGGCGACTTATAGCCGGCATCGAACTTCGCTTGCACGGCCTCGACCACGATGATGGCGTCGTCCACCACCGTACCGATGACCAGCACGAGCGAGAATAGCGTCAGGATGTTGATACTGAACCCGGCTATCTGCATGGCTGCGAACGTACCCACGAGGGAGACGATGATGGAGATGGACGGGATGATCGTACTCTTGAAGTCCTGAAGGAAGAAGTACACCACGAGAATCACGAGGATGATGGCGATGACCAAGGTCTTGACCACCTCGTGGATGGAGGCGAACAAGAAGTCGTTGGAGCTCATCATGGTCATGAATTCCGTGCCTTCGGGAAGGTCTTCAGACAATTCACCCAGCAGTTCGGAGATGCGGGCGTTCACTTCCGTGGCGTTGGAACCAGCCACCTGGAACACCATGAACGTACAGCTCGGATGGCCGTCCACGTTGCTGTCGAATGCGTAGGACTGCGTTCCCAGTTCCACGCGGGCCACGTCTTTTACACGCAATACGTGACCGTCTTCCTTCGAACTGAGCACGATGTTCTCGAATTGCGAGATGTCGGTCAGACGGCCTTTGTACTTCATCGTGAACTGGAAGGTGTTTGGCGAGTTCTCGCCCAATGAACCCGTAGGTGATTCCAAGTTCTGTTCGCCCAAGGCGTTGGTGATGTCAGATGGTACCAAACCATATTGTGCCATGACGTCGGGCTTCAGCCAGATGCGCAAGCTGTAGGTATCACCCATGGCCATCACGTCGCCCACGCCCTCGACACGCTTGATTTGCGGCACGACGTTGATGTCAAGGTAGTTGGCCAGGAAGATCTTGTCGTAGCGGTCGTTCGGGCTATAGAGCGAACCAATCTGCAAGAAGCTCGTCTGGCGCTTGTTGGTGGTCACACCGATTCGGGTTACCTCGGCCGGCAGCAAGCCCTGCGCGCGGCTCACGCGGTTCTGCACGTTCACGGCCGCCATGTCGGGGTCGGTGCCTTGGGTGAAGTATACCTGTATGCTGGCCGAACCGGAGTTGGTGGCGGTGGACTCCATGTAGGTCATGTTTTCCACACCATTGATGTTCTCTTCCAGCGGCTGGACAACGCTCTTCATCACGGCGTCGGCGCTGGCACCCGTATAGGTGGCCGACACGTGCACGGTCGGGGGAGCAATGTCAGGGTACTGCTCGACCGGCAGGGTGCCCAGTGAAATAAATCCTACGATAAGGATGAGGATGGAGATGGACAAGGCCATCACCGGGCGTTTGATAAATATGTTACCTTTCATTGTTTCTGATTAATTGGTTATCCTTTATTTGCCTTGCTTTTCCGCGCCTTGCTTCTCCGCACCCTGTTGTGCGGCTGCGCCGGTGCTGATGGGCGTGCCTTCGCGGAGGAGGCCTGCGCCTTCGGCCACGATGACGTCACCCACGTTCAGTCCGCCCGTCACGATGTATTCCGTGCCGTTGTTCTGCGGGGCCACTTGGATGTTCACGCTCTGGGCCTTGCCGTCCACCACCTTGTAGGCCAGCACCTTGTCTTGCAGTTCGAACGTGGCGGCCTGCGGGATGACGATGACGTCGTTAAAGTATACCGGCATGATGACGTTGCCGTTCGAGCCGGTGTGGAGCAGGTGCGAGGTGTTGGGGAACGCTGCGCGGAGCTGCGAGGAGCCGGTGTTCGGGTCGATGACGCCGCTGATGGATTCCACGCGGCCGGAATCGGGCAGGAGCGTGCCGTCGTTCAGCATGAGCTGCACTTTCGGCATTTTCGCGATGGCTTCTTCCAGCGAGCCGTATTGGCGGACGAGGCTCAGCACGTCATTCTCGGGCATGGAGAAGTAGACATACATCTCGCTGTTGTCCGACACGGTGGTCAGCGGTTGCGGGATGGCGCTGCTTACCAATGCTCCCTGGCGGTAGGGAAGCTCGCCCACCACGCCGTTCGACGGGCTCTTCACCACGGTGTACGACAAGTTGTTGGCCGCGTTCACCACCTGTGCTTCCATCTGTGCCACGGCGGCTTTGGCGCTCAGCAAGTTGTTCTTGGCCGTCTGCAGGTCGAAGTCCGACACCACCTTCTGGTCGAACAGGCGCTGGGTGCTTTTCAGCGTCAGGTCGGCTGTGGCTTCTGCGGCTTTTGCTGCTTCGAGGTTGGCCTTGGCCGTGTTGAGGGCGGCCTGATAAGGCACTTGGTCGATGATGAACAGCGTTTGTCCCTTCGTCACGCGGTCGCCTTCCTTGACGCACAGCTTCTGGAGCGTGCCGCTCACTTGCGGATAGATGTCCACGTCCTGGCGGCCTTTGATGCTCGCGCTGTAGCGGGATTGGAGTTCTCTGGATTCGGTCTTCACGGTCATGGTCTTGTAGGAACCCATGTCCATTGCTTGCTGTTGCTTTTTGCAACCAGTCAACGCAACTAAGCAGCAGAAAGCTGAAGTTGCAACAGTCTTAATACCTCTATTCATAACACTTAATAAATATATAATCTCAAAATTGCTGCAAAAATACGCAATGTGGGCGAGACTACGAGTGTTAAAAGTACCTTTGTTTTGTTCATTTTGGGAAGTCACCTTGCATTTTAGGAATATTCTACTTAATTTTGGTTTCTATTAACAAAAGTTTCTTTTGCATGGAGAGAGAGAAGAACCAGGTGCTTGTCCAGGAATGTTTCTACTTGAGGAGTTCCTTGGACTGGATGGCCGAGAAGGAGTGGCGCATGGACAAATGTTTGTTCGTGGTGGTTGAAAGGGGGAGGGGAGTCCTCTTGCTGGGGGAGGAGGAGCATGAAGTCAACCGCAGGCGGGTGTTGTTCCTTCGTCCGGAATTGCGCATGAGGAAGTTGCGCTCTTCGGCAGACTTTTCTGTCTCGATAGCCGGTTTTCCGCCTTACATGCTCAGGGATTGTGCGCAGCGCCTGGAGCCCCGTTTCATGTTGTTGCTTTTTTCCAAGATGGTGTGGAACGTGGAGGAGCGGGTGAGGAAGCTGGCCCGCCATTTCATCGAGCTGTACCGCTTTGCGGTGGAAGGCTACGGGCGCGGTTTCACGCGCGAGCTGGTGCTGAACCTGACGGGAGGCCTTGTCTTTGGTTTCTACGAACTGGCCGGCACGGTGCAGCTGGACGAAAGCGCCGTGGAGTCGTCCCGCTCGCGGGAATTATTCCGGAATTTTATGGACTTGCTCCATGAAAATCTGGAACAAGAGCACGAGGTGCAGTTCTATGCGGGGAAACTTTGCATCTCGGCCAAGTATCTCACCCAGATTTCCAAGGGGATGATTGGGCGCACGCCCAAGCAGATCATCGACGAGACCCTCTTGCAGGAAGCCATGAAGCGGCTGGACAAGAATGATTCGAGCATACAGGAAATCAGTGTCGGCCTCGGTTTCCCGGACCAATCCTATTTCGGACGTTTTTTCAAGCGCATGAAGCAGATGTCGCCACAGCAATACCGCCTGCGCTCGAAGCGTTAGCGCGGTTTGGCGGGCGGCGGAGGCGGCCGGGGGACGATGCCCTGCGGCCCGAGTTGCGTGTGCCTTCGGGGGAATGTGCCGGCAGCAAGGCCGGTCGGCCGGATGCGCGTTGGCGCGGTCGACGTGCCGCATGCCCGCAGCGTACTTTGCGGAGAGTATTCGCGTACTCTGCGGCAAGTACTCGAGTACTTCCCGCAAAGTACGATTCCGAATGCCGCACGGTTTTGCCGGATGATGCGGGCGGTTCCGGCCGTTTGGCGGCTGCCGGCATGGCGGCGAAGGAGGTTTTGGGGCGGGGAAAGATGGGTGGAGGAAAAAAAGAGCGTCCCGCCGGAGGCTGTCGTGCCTCGGCGGGACGCTATGTGTTGCAGGCCGTGTGCGGCCGTGCGTCAGGAATTCATGCTCATGAGGAACTCCTCGTTGTTTTTTGTCGGCTCGATGCGGTCCTTCAGGAACGTCATGGCCTCCACGGGGTTCATGTCCGACAGGATTTTGCGCAGCACCCACATGCGGTCCAGCGTCTGCTTGTCGTGCAGCAGGTCGTCGCGCCGTGTGCTGGAGGCAATGATGTTCACGGCCGGGAAGATGCGCTTGTTGCTCAGTGCGCGGTCGAGCTGGAGCTCCATGTTGCCCGTGCCCTTGAACTCTTCGAAGATGACTTCGTCCATCTTGCTGCCCGTGTCGATGAGCGCGGTGGCGATGATGGTGAGCGAGCCGCCGTTCTCGATGTTGCGGGCCGCTCCGAAGAAGCGTTTGGGCTTGTGCAGGGCGTTGGCGTCAACACCACCGGAGAGCACTTTGCCGCTGGCGGGCGACACGGTGTTGTAGGCGCGTGCCAGGCGGGTGATGGAGTCGAGGAAGATGACCACGTCGTGGCCGCACTCCACCATGCGTTTGGCTTTCTCGAGCACGATGCCGGCGATTTTCACGTGGCGCTCGGCGGGCTCGTCGAAGGTGGAGGCGATGACCTCGGCGTTCACCGTGCGGGCCATGTCGGTCACTTCCTCGGGGCGCTCGTCGATGAGCAGCATGATGAGGTAGGCTTCCGGATGGTTGGCGGCGATGGCGTTGGCGATGTCCTTCATCAGGATGGTCTTACCGGTTTTGGGCTGTGCCACGAGCAGTGCGCGCTGCCCCTTGCCGATGGGCGCGAAGAGGTCCACGATGCGGGTGGACAGGTTGTCGTTGAAACCTTTGCAGAGCTTGAACTTTTCGTCGGGGAAGAGCGGCGTGAGGTGCTCGAAGGGCACGCGGTCGCGCACGTCGGCCGGTGAGCAGCCGTTGATTTTCGTCACGCGGATGAGGGGGAAATACTTCTCGCCCGGTTTCGGAGGCCGGACGGGGCCTTCCACCACGTCGCCCGTCTTGAGCCCGAAGAGCTTGATTTGCGATGCGCTCACGTAGATGTCGTCGGGCGAGGAGAGGTAGTTGTAGTCGCTGGAGCGCAGGAAGCCATATCCGTCCTGCATGATTTCCAGCACGCCTTCGCCCGTCAGTATGTCGCCGAAGTCGTAAGCCCGTTCCGGTCCTTTGGCCGCCGGGGTCGCCTTTTCCTGCATGGCGGCGGGCATGGTTGCGGCGTAGTTGTCGGCCGGTCCTTGCGAGGTGATGTCGGGTTGCCGGCTGGGGTAAGTCAGGTAGTTGTCGTCCATGGGGAGTCCGGGGTTGAGAATCGGCAGGTCTTCCACGATGACGAAGTCCTCCTCGTCCGCGGAGAAGAATTTTTCGATGGGATTGGCGGTGGCGTCTTGCGTTCCGGCGTCTTGTGTTTCTTCGGCCGGCGTTTCCCCGTCGTTTTCTTCGGCGGGTTGTGGGGTGGAGTCTTGCAGGATGTCCAACGGGACGTCCGAGATGGCGTCGTTGGCTGGTTCGGTTTGCTGTTCCTCTTCCTGTTCCGCGCTTTGGGCTTGTTCTTCAGCCAGTTTCGCTGCAGCTTCCATGGCGGCTTTCTCGGCTTTCGACTTGCGCCCCCTCTTCTTGGGTGCGGGCGCTTCGGGCGTGGCTTCGGGAGCCGCCGCCTCTGTTTCCGTGGTGTCCGTGCTTGCCGGAGCCGGTGCTATGGCCGGCGTGGCGCTGCTTTCAGCAGCAACGGTCGTTTCCACGCGGTTGGCGCGGTTGATATCTCGTTTCTTGATGTCGAAGTTTTCTCCGTTTCCTTGTGAGGCGCTATACACGCGGTCGGTTTCTTTCTTGACCACCTTGATGCGTTTGCGTGGTGTTTTGGCCGGGGCGGCCTTTTGTGATGCCGATTGGATGGACTCTTCGTCGATGATTTGGTATATCAGGCCCATGCGGTCACCCTCTCCGGGCGTTTGTATGCCCAGTTCCTTTGCGATGTCCATCAGTTCTTCCTGGGACATGTTCTCTAATTCGCTTTTCTTGTGCATGTTAAGTATGTGTTGTCCTTTTCCTTCCTATTATACGGCATGATGCTGTAAAATAATGCAAGGCTTGTGTTATTGATTGGATTATTCGTTGTGATTAAAGAAAGGATGCTATGTATGGATAGCCATCCTTGCGTTTTGATGCTGCAAAAGTAATGAATAATTTTCAAAAGGCATGCAAGTTCGCTCTTTTTTTTTCGTTCTCCGGGGAAAGTTTTTTCCCGCCGGCTTTCTTTTTGTTAGTTTCGTAATTAATGGTTATATTCGCGGGCAATTTCCAGAAAAGAATTATGGCATTAGTGAATCCTTATTTACAAGTGGACGGCTTGGCCAAGCGCATCGGCGAGCGGGTCCTGTTCGAGGACGTCTCTTTCGGTATCGCCGAGGGGCAGCATGTGGGGCTGATTGCCAAGAACGGCACGGGGAAGTCCGCCTTATTAAATATATTGGCCGGGAGGGAAGGCCACGACGGAGGCCGCATCGTTTACCGGCGCGACGTGGAAGTGGGCTACTTGGAGCAGTCGCCTGCCTATCCGCCGGAGTTTACCGTCATTGAGGCTTGTTTCCACCACGGGAACGCCGTGACCAACCTGATTCGGGAGTATGAGAAGTGCATGGCCACGCCGGGAAACCCGGGCTTGGACGAACTTCTCGACCGGATGGAGCGCGAGAAGGCGTGGGACTATGAGAGCAGGGCCAAGCAAATCCTCTCGAAACTGAAAATACAGGCCTTCGACCAGAAAGTGGCCACCCTCTCGGGCGGGCAGCTCAAGCGGGTGGCCCTGGCCAATGTGCTCATCACGGAGCCGGACTTGCTCATCCTGGACGAGCCGACCAACCATCTGGATCTGGAGATGATTGAATGGCTGGAGGATTACCTGAAGCGGTCGAAGCTGAGCCTGCTCATGGTGACCCACGACCGCTATTTCCTCGACCGTGTCTGCTCCGTCATTTTGGAGCTGGACAATGAAACAATGTATGCCTACAAGGGAAACTACAGCTATTACTTGGAGAAGCGCCAGGAGCGTATCGACGCTTCGAACGCCGAGGTGGCCCGGGCCAACAACCTCTATCGCCGCGAACTGGACTGGATGCGCCGCATGCCTTGTGCGCGGGGCCACAAGGCGCGCTACCGGGAAGATGCCTTCTACGAACTGGAGAAGGTGGCCAAGCGCCGCACGGAGGAGAAAAGCGTGGCGCTGGAGGTGAAGTCGGCCTACATCGGCAGCAAAATCTTCGAGGCCGACTATATCAGTAAGAGTTTCGGACCGGGGAAAGTGGTATTGAAGGACTTCTTCTACAACTTCTCCCGCTACGAGAAGATGGGAGTCGTGGGAAACAACGGCACGGGGAAGTCCACCTTTATCAAGATTCTGCTGGGGTTGGTGAAGCCCGACAGCGGAAGAGTGGTGGTAGGCGAAACCGTGAAGTTCGGTTATTATTCGCAAGAAGGGCTGGCTTTTGACGAGCAGATGAAAGTGATTGACGTGGTGAGGAACATCGCGGAGTATGTCGACTTGGGCGGAGGGCGCCATTTGTCGGCCATGCAATTCCTGCAGCACTTCATGTTTTCGCCCAAGGATCAGCAGAACTACGTCTACAAGTTGAGCGGCGGAGAGCGCCGCCGCCTCTATCTCTGCACGGTGCTGATGCAGAATCCGAACTTCCTGGTGTTGGACGAGCCGACCAACGACTTGGACATCGTCACGTTGCAGGTGCTGGAAGACTATCTCCGGAATTTTAAGGGCTGTGTCATCGTGGTCAGTCACGACCGCTATTTCATGGACAAGGTGGTGGATCACTTGTTGGTGTTCCAAGGGCAGGGCGACGTGCGCGACTTTCCCGGAAACTACACGCAGTATCGCGAGTGGAAGGACGAAAAAGAACGGTTTGAACGAGAACAGCAAAAGGCTGTGACGCATAAGCCGAAGGAAGCGGCGGCAGCTCAGAAACCGCGTGCCGCTGAAAACGGACAGAAACGCAAGCTGACGTTCAAGGAGAAGCGGGAAATGGAATTGCTGGAGCAAGAAATTGCCGCACTCGAAGAGGAGAAGAAGGACATAGAGGAAGCCTTGTGTAGCGGGACGCTTTCCGTGGAGGAACTGACGGAGAAGTCCAAGCGCCTTCCTTTGCTCAACGACGAACTGGACGAGAAGTCCATACGCTGGCTGGAGCTGGACGAGTTGGCGGGCTGACCCCCGCCGGCGGGAGCAAGTGCCGCGTCAGTTGCGCGACACTTGCTTCACACCCTTGATGGTCTTCAGTTTCTTTATCAGCGTTTGCAGCTTGCCTGTGTCGTCGAGCATGACGGTGAGCGTGCCCGAGAACAGTCCGTCGTGGGAGTCGATGCTGATGCCGCGCAGCAGTATTTTCTCTTCCTTGCTGATGATGGACGTGATGTTGTTCACGATGCCCAAGTCGTCGTTGCCCACGACTTTCAGTGTAATCGGATATTGGCTGCCTCGCTTGCCGGCCCAGCGCGCCTTCACGATGCGGTAGCCGAAGCGTTTGCGCAGTTCTTGCGCGTTGGGGCAGTCGCAGCGGTGGATCTTGATGCCGCCGTTCACCGTGACGAAGCCGAACACGTCGTCGCCATATATCGGTTGGCAACATTTGGCCAAGGTGAAGTCCAGTCCTTTCAAGTTTTGGTCGATGACCAGCACATCGTCGTTTGAGCGTGCCTTGAGTTCGGCTTCGGAAGGCACGTTGTAGTTTTCTGCGCTGGGAGCCGGCGCGTGTTCAGCCAGTCCGGCTTCATATTTTTGCAGTTCCAGGTAAGTGTCGATGACTTCGTTGGCGTCGAGCGTTTCGTCGGCCAGGCTTTTGTAGAAGTCAGTCACCACTTTGAAGCCGAGTTTCTTGATGACGTGCATCATGGTCGGCTCGTCGTATTCAATTTTCCTGTTTTTGAATTTGCGTTCCAACAGTTCTTTGGCAAAAGCGCCTTGCTTGGCCTGCATTTCCTTGAGGGCCTGGCGGATTTTGGTGCGGGCTTTTCCCGTCGCCACGAAGTTCAGCCAGTCCTGCTTGGGCGACTGGTTGTTGGCCGTGAGGATTTCCACTTGGTCGCCGCTGTTCAACGCTTGTCGCAGCGGAGCGTTCTTCTCGTTGATTCTTGCGCCGATGCAGTGGTCGCCCACGTTGGTGTGTATGGCGTAGGCGAAGTCCAGCACGGTGGCGCCTTTTGGCAGCTTGAAGAGGTCGCCTTTCGGGGTGAACACGAACACCTCGTCCTCATAGAGGTCCATTTTGAACTGGTCCATGAGTTGCATGTCGTCGTTGTTTTCCAACGCGTTGCGTATGTTGTTGAGCCATTCGTCCACTCCGCTTTCCCCACTTTTGATGCCTTTGTAGCGCCAGTGCGCGGCCAGTCCGCGTTCGGCAATCTCGTCCATGCGTTCCGTTCGGATTTGCACTTCCACCCATTTGTTTTCCGGTCCGAGCACGGTGATGTGCAGGCTTTCGTATCCGTTGCTTTTCGGGATGGAGAGCCAGTCTCTCAGCCGTTTGGGGTTGGGCTGATACATGTCCGTGATGATGGAGTAAACCTGCCAGCATTCCATTTTCTCTTTTTCAAGGGCAGAGTCCAGAATGATGCGTATGGCGAACAAGTCGTAGATGCCTTCCACTCCGCAGTGCTGTTTCTTCATCTTCTGCCAGATGGAGTGTATGCTTTTGGTGCGTCCCTTGATGTGGAACTTGAGTCCTGCCTGCTGGAGTTTCTGCTCGATGGGGCCGATGAACTTTTTGATGTATTCATCGCGCGATTTCTTCGTGGCGTTCAGCTTTTCCTTAATCAGGTAGTAGGCGTCGTGTTCCAGATATTTCAGCGACAAGTCTTCCAATTCGCTCTTCAGGCGGTAGAGTCCCAGTTTGTGGGCCAGTGGCGCGTACAGGTAGGCCGCTTCTTCCGACACCCGCCGTTGCGCCTCCTTATTTTCCGTGTCCTTGATTTGCCGCATGACGTTCACGCGGTTGGCAATCATGATGAGAATCACGCGCATGTCTTCGGCAAAGGACAAGAGCAGGCTCCTGAAGTTCTCGCTTTCCACGCTGGGGTTCTTTTCATAGAGTTCCTGTATGCGGTTCAGCCCGCGGATGATGCCGGCCACGTCCTCTCCGAATTCCTTTTCCACGTCTTCGGGGCTGCAATACCCGCAGCGCACGCAGGTGTGAATCATGATGCCCACGATGGCGCCGCGCGTCAGTCCGATTTCCGACGCCACGATGAGGGCCGTCTCCATGTCGTTGATGATGGGGTTCATGCCGAATGCGTTTCTCCGCACGAGGTTGCGCTGCACGGCTTCCACCAGGAAGGTTTTCAGTTTCTTGCAATCGTCGCGATAGAGTATGTTGCCGGAGAGTTTGAGAAGCTCCCTGTAGAGTTGTGCCAGCCTCACTTTTTCTTCGCTGGAGAAGAAAGCGTTTTGTTCCATGTCTCACAGATTTTTAGTCAAAGGTAGCATTTTTTTGGCTTGAATGCTCACCCTTTTGCCTAAAAATGCCTATATTTGAATATTATTTTCCGCGGAACTAAAAAAATGTTATAGATATGTTGACAGCAGAAGACAAGGCCTTGTTGGCCGCGAAGGGAATCACGGAGGGGCAGATAGAAGCCCAGTTGGAAACATTCAAGAAGGGATTCCCGTTCTTGAAACTGAAAGCCGCCGCTTCGTTGGCCAATGGCATTCTGGCGCTTTCGCCGGAAAAGGTGAAGCAGTATGAAGAAACATGGATGTCCTATAAGGCGCAAGGGCGGGCCATCACCAAGTTTGTGCCGGCTTCGGGTGCGGCCAGCCGCATGTTTAAGAACATGTTTGAATTCCTCGACGCCAGTTACGACGAGCCGTCCACCGAGTTCGAGAAGGCATTCTTTGCCGGCATCCACCGGTTTGCCTTCTTCGAGGACTTGGACGCGGCGTGCCTGAAGAACGAAGGCCAAGGCGTGGACGCCCTGATGGCTGCCGGGGAATATAAAAAGGTGGTGGCGAACATGCTGCAGGCGCAGGGGCTGAACTACGGCCAGCTGCCCAAAGGCTTGTTGAAGTTCCACCGCTATGCCGACGGGGCGCGCACCCCGGTGGAGGAGCATCTGGTAGAAGCGGCCTTGTATGCGGCCAGTCAAGGGAAGGCCGAGGTGCACTTCACGGTGAGCGCGGAGCACAAGGCGCTCTTCAAGGCCTTGGTGGAAGAAAAACTGCCCCGCTACGAAAAGCAGTTCGGCGTGACGCTCCACGTGACTTTCTCCGAGCAGAAGCCGTCGACCGACACGGTGGCGGCCACGATGGACAACGAACCGTTCCGCGTGGGCGGCAAGCTCCTGTTCCGTCCCGGAGGCCATGGGGCGCTGATTGAAAACCTGAACGACCTGCAGGCCGACATCGTCTTCGTGAAGAACATCGACAACGTGGTGCCGGACCGCCTGAAAGCCGACACGGTCAGCTACAAGCAAGTGCTGGCCGGAGTGCTGGTGGAACTGCAGCAGCGCGCGTTCGCTTACCTGCGCAAGTTGGACAGCGGCGACTACAGCCATGCGGACATCGAGGAAATCATCCGATTCGTGCAGCAGGAGCTTTGCTGCCGCAGGGAGGACGTGAAAGACCTGGAGGACGCGGAACTGGTGATATACCTGCGCAAGAAGCTGAACCGCCCGATGCGTGTGTGCGGCGTGGTGAAGAATGTGGGCGAACCGGGCGGAGGCCCCTTCCTGGCCTACAACAGCGACGGCACCGTTTCGTTGCAAATCCTGGAAAGCAGCCAGATTGACACCCAGAATCCGGAATACATGGCGATGTTCAAGAACGGGACGCACTTCAACCCCGTGGATCTGGTCTGCGCCGTGAAGGATTACAAGGGCCGCAAGTTCAACCTGCCGGACTACGTGGACCGCAATACGGGCTTCATCTCATACAAGAGCAAGAGCGGGAAGGAGCTCAAGGCATTGGAGCTGCCGGGATTGTGGAACGGCGCGATGAGCGACTGGAACACCGTGTTCGTGGAAGTGCCCCTCAGCACCTTCAATCCGGTGAAGACTGTGAACGACCTCCTGCGCGAGCAACATCAGTAGGAGAGGCGATGGCGGGGCGTAGGGCGGCATACGGCCGTGCGCAGGCCGTCAGCGTACTCTGCGGAGAGTACTCGAGTACTTGCCGCAGAGTACTCGAGTACTTCGCGGAAAGTACGATTCGGTACTCCGCAAGGCGTCTGCCCGCTTCCCACGGAGAAGCGGCCGGACGGGAAGGCGAGGTTTCGCCATCGGGGGATATGTCCGTGAACTATTTTTGTTTGATTATAATATATTGTCATGACGAAAAAGATTTTATTGTTAGGTTCTGGAGAACTGGGAAAGGAATTCGTGATTGCCTGTAAGCGCAAGGGGCAATACGTGATTGCTTGCGATTCGTATGAACACGCGCCGGCCATGCAGGTGGCCGACGAGTGCGAGGTGTTCCACATGCTCGACGGCGATGCCTTGATGGCCGTGGTGGAAAAGCACAAGCCGGATATCATCGTGCCCGAGATTGAAGCCATCCGTACCGAGAAGTTGTACGACTGCGAGAAGATGGGCATCCAGGTCGTGCCGAGCGCAAGGGCGGTGAACTTCACGATGAACCGTAAGGCCATCCGCGAACTGGCCCATACGGAACTGGGGCTGAAGACGGCCAACTACCGCTATGCCAAGACTTTCGACGAGTTGAAGGCGGCGGCAGACGTGATCGGCTTCCCTTGCATCATCAAGCCGTTGATGAGCTCCTCCGGCCACGGGCAAAGCAAGGTGGACTCTCCCGCCGAGCTGGAGCATGCCTGGGACTATGCCTGTGCCGGGGCGCGGGGCGACGTGAAGGAAGTCATCGTGGAGCAGTTCATCCCCTTCGACAGTGAGATTACGCTGCTGACGGTGACCCAGAAGAACGGCCCCACGCTGTTCTGCCAGCCCATCGGCCACGTGCAGAAGGGCGGGGACTACCGCGAAAGCTTCCAGCCTGCGGCCATCTCGCCCGAGATGCTCAAGGAAGCGCAGGACATGGCGGAGAAAATCACCCGCGCCTTGACCGGGGCCGGCATCTGGGGCGTGGAGTTCTTCCTGAGCCACAAGGACGGCGTCATCTTCTCCGAACTGAGCCCGCGCCCGCACGACACGGGCATGGTGACGCTGGCCGGCACGCAGAACCTGTCGGAATTCGAATTGCACTGCCGCGCCGTGCTGGGGTTGCCCATCCCCGAAATCACGCAAGAGCGCATGGGAGCCAGCGCGGTGATCTTGTCGGGAGTGGAGACCGAAGGGCAGCCCCGTTATTCGGGCGAGGAAGAGGTCTGTGCGGCCACGAACACTTATCTGCGCATCTTCGGCAAACCGGTGGCCCATGTGGGGCGCCGCATGGGAGTCGTGGTTTGCTGGGACAAGTTGGGGGCCGACCAGGTTGCTTTGCGCGATAAGTGCAAGAACTTGGCCGAAAAGGTTAAAGTGTATTAATAAACAAACAAAAATGCGGATACAAGGTGCGGTTTCAAATAAAAGCCGTACCTTTGTATCCGATTTGCGACAATAGCTCAGTTGGTAGAGCATTGGCTTCCCAAGCCGAGGGTCGCGGGTTCGAGTCCCGTTTGTCGCTCTCTTATCCACTGTTTTTGTTCATGACCATTGCAATTGTCATCGTGCTGTTCTTAGGATATTGTGCCATTGCCACCGAGCATATCACCAATATCAACAAGGCGGCGGTGGCGATGTTCTTGGGCGTGACGGTGTGGATGCTCTACATGGTGGCGGGCAAGCAGTATGTGGAGTTGTTGCATGCGGAAGATTATGCCGAATTTCTTGACGGCACGGCTTCCACTGCCCGGACGCTCAAGGATTTCATCGCAAGCCATGTCTTCATCACCCATGTAGCCGATATATGTCAGGTCGTGCTCTATCTGTTGGCCACCATGTCCATCGTGGATCTGTTGAACGCCAACGGCTGTTTCGACTTCATCAGTGAATGGATCATGACGCGCAGCAGCCGGCGGCTGTTGTGGATGGTCGCTTTCATCACCTATGGCTTGTCGGCCAATCTGGACAACCTGACCACGGCCGTGATGATGTTCGCCATCATGCGCCAGTTGCTGCCCAACAGCCATTTCCGCAGGTATTATGGGGCCGTCATTGTCATTGCGGCCTGTGCGGGCGGCTGCCTGACGGTGATTGGCGACGTGTCCACCCTGATGCTGTGGATCAAGGAGGCCGTCACGCCGTCCAGCTTTTCGGGAGCAATGTTCCTGCCGTCGCTGGTGGCATTGGTGATACCCACTTATTTGATTTCCCGGGAACTCCCCGAACAGGTTCCTATCAACACGCCGCGCATCCGCTATCGGGGCGATGACACGGTGCTCACCCGCTGGCAGCGCATCCTGATGCTTTTTGTCGGCATTGGCGGTCTGTGGTTCATCCCCACGTTTCATAAGCTGACCGAATTGCCGCCTTTCGTGGGGGCGTTGTGCGTCTTGGCCTTGTTCAGCGTGGTGAACGAGCTGTGCAACCGCAAGCTCATCAAGTCCGACCAGCCGTTTTTCCGTCCCACCCCGCGCTTCATGCAGTCGGAGAGCATCCAGAACATTCTGTTCTTCATCGGGGTGAGCATGGCCATTTCGGCCATTCAGGAGACCGGCGCGCTCCACACGGCTGCGATGTGGCTGGACCAATACATACATAATATATATGTCTACAGCCTGGTGTTGGGCGTCATCTCCGCTTTCCTAGACAACGTGGCGCTGGTGCTCACCAGCATTTCCATGTACGATGTGGCCGAGGTGGTCCAGGCCGTCCCGGGGATGGATGCCGATTATGTCCGGTCGTTTGCCCTGAACGGGCAGTATTGGCAGTTGGTGGCTTATAGCGGCGGCATCGGCGGTTGCCTGCTTTCCATCGGTTCCACGGCAGGCTACGCCCTGATGAAGACCGAGGGAGTGTCCATCTGGTGGTATCTCCGCCATGTTTCGGGAAAGGTCTTCGTCGGCTGGCTGGCAGGTTTAGGCGTTTATTTCCTAATTGATTCCTTCATCAGGTGAGCCGGTTTTGAATAAAGCATTATGTCGATAAACAATTCTGTCTTCAAGAAGAACATCTTGGCTTTCACGCTCTCGCAGGTCATCCTGTTGAGTTTCCTGCTGGTTGTTTCCGTGGTGTTGCGTGTTTGGCTTTATCCCCACAACTACTTGGAGTCTTTGCCCCTTTATTTCATCGTGGGTTTCTTTTTCCTGTGGGAGATGCTGGACTTCCTGCTGGCGTGCAAAGAGATGGATGCTTCGGGCGGGCAGCTCCGCAGTTCTTTGGTGGTCAAGGCTGTCATGCGGTTGTTAGTGTCGTTGGCGGCAGGCTATTTCATTTGTTTCTTTTTGTCGGCCCAACCATCCTTCACGGCCGTTTTGTTTCTCATCTTTTTAGTGGCGGAATACGTCTTTGATGCCGTGTTCTATTTTCGGGTGTTGAGGAAGTGAAAAGAGGATGGCCGTAGTGATGGACAAAGGGCGTATTGCCGCGTTGTTGGACGCGCTGGGACAGGGCATTTTCGAGAAAGGCCATGTGCTGTCGTTGGCGCTGTTGGCGGCAGTGGCCGGCGAGTCCGTCTTCCTGTTAGGTCCTCCGGGGACTGGCAAGAGCATGCTGGCGCGGCGGATGAAGCATGCCTTTCGCAACGGCAGGTCATTCGAATATCTTATGTCGCGTTTCAGCACGCCCGATGAGATTTTCGGCCCCGTGTCTGTTTCGGCCCTGAAGGATGAAGACCGCTACGTGCGGATGACGGAGGGCTATTTGCCCACGGCCGATGTGGTCTTCCTCGATGAGCTTTGGAAGGCAGGCCCGAGCATCCAGAACGCTTTGCTCACGGTGTTGAACGAGAAGCTGTTCCTGAACGGGCGAGAGGAGCTGAGGCTGCCGCTCAAGTTGGTTGTGGCGGCTTCCAACGAGCTGCCCGCCGAGGGCGAAAATCTGGAAGCCTTGTGGGATCGCTTCCTTGTTCGTTGCGTGGTGGGCGGCATTGCCGACCCCGATTTGTTTAACCGGATGATTGCCGCACCGGCAGGCGGCGAGCCGGTTGTCCCAGACGACTTGCGTTTGTCGGCCGACGAACTGGCCGTTTGGGCGGAGGGGATAGACGTGGTGGCGCTTCCCGGTTTTGTGTTCGGCTTTGTCCATGTTTTCCGTCGTCTGCTGGCTGCTTATAACGAGTCGGGAGAGCATGAAGGCGGCAGCGCCATCTATGTGTCGGACCGTCGGTGGAAGAAGTTGGTGCACCTGTGGCGCACGTCGGCTTTCTTAAACGGCCGTTCGGAAGTCTGCCTGTCCGATTTGCTGCTGTCGCAACATGCCTTGTGGGATATTCCTGCACAGGAGCCGGTGATTGTGCGCCTGCTGACCGATGCCCTTGTCGATGCTTGCGGGGAGCATGCCGGTTTGCCATTGTTGGCCGAGCGCCTTTCCGCCCTGAAGGAGGCGGCCAAGGCAGTTGCTGTTCCATGCGTGGCATTCAAGGTCGTCAAGGCGTTCTTCTATCAGTTGCAGTCTTTCTATCCCGGACGGACGGTGTTGGTCTATAAGACTGAGTATGAAGACTTGAAGGCCGGCGAGGAGACGCCGTTCGTTTTGGTGGACGACCGGAAGAAGACGGGCGCACAGATTCTGCGCAAGTACGACAAGAGCCGCTATCCCGGAGTGTTTCCCAAGGATTTGCTTCGTGTGGTCCGCACGTCCTCCGGCCTGCAGGTGAATGGCCGGCCTTACGATTTGCTCCGCGCCCCTGCCGATGAAGCGACGGAGATGTCGGGTGAGGAAATGCCGTCCACACCGTCATCCCTTTCCGCCGAGATGTGCCGGCGTGTTGAAGCCGAGTTGTCGGAGGTTGCCGGGCGGATGGAAGCCTGGCAACGGCACGAGGAAGAGTGGGGGGCGAACCACTTGTTCCTGGCTGACACCCAGCGGAATATCCTGAAGAATGTCATGCGTCGCGTGAAAGCGGACATCGCCTCCATGCAAATCGAAATACAGGAACTCTGTCATGCCGCGGCACGAGGATAAGCGGGGCGCAAAGTCGCGTGTGGAGCGGCTGTCCGCTCTCTTTTTACAGCGTTTGCACGAAATTGCCGGAAGTGTCTATGCAACCGGTTTGTCCTCCGGCGCCATTCGTCCCGAAGAGATGGAGGCGGAAATCCAGCGTTATTTTGCCAGGAAGAAATCGGGCTTGCAGGATGTGTATTCTTATTATGCTGAACAATGGGATTATTTCTACCGTGTAGAAGCTGCTTCGGACGCAGACTTTCTGCCCATGTTGCAACAGGCCCGGTCGGCTTTTGCCCGTCTTTATGCGCCATCAGACTTGGATGTTACTTTCTATACCGAACAAATGGTGCGTTATCCTCGGACGGATGACCGATGGCAGACGCTCCGGCGACATTTCATGGACAAATGGAGGC
The DNA here is from genome assembly GCA_944321525.1 of uncultured Paraprevotella sp. Taxonomy (GTDB): domain Bacteria; phylum Bacteroidota; class Bacteroidia; order Bacteroidales; family Bacteroidaceae; genus Paraprevotella. The sequence goes on along the minus strand of CALULQ010000014.1, from coordinate 18,145 downwards.
GCTTGTTGGAAGGGCGTGAGGAGCGCTACCAAGAGCAACACATAGCCCGCCTTTGTGAAGAATATTTCCGCATAGCGTCGGACATGGCCCGCATGCTGCAGAATGCCGGAAAAGCAGGCGACGGCCTGTCGCCCCGTCTGGCTTGGCTGCAGATGACCGTGTCTCCGGAACTCCGGGCAAAAATCAGGCAACTTTCTCAAGTGGTTCGCAAGAGTCGGTTAATTGGGGAGTTGAATCAGGCATTGGGACGGAAGAAAGCCGACGAACAGCGTCTGTATCAGGCAGTACGTGGGCGAAGTCCGGTGGAGCTCTGCCTGCCGGCTGCTCATTCCGACATTGTTGGTATCACGGAAGGCAACGACCTGAACGCATTGCTTCCTGTGGAGTATTGTTACTTGTCGGATCCCGCATTGGAGCCGATTTTCTTCCGCCGTTACGCTGAAAGGAAGCTGGCAGTGTTCGATTCCGTGTCGCATCGGATAGAGCGCGTTGACGCTTCGTCGCGAAGGGGGCGGGACATGCAGCGGCATCGTCGGCAGGGGCCTTTTGTGGTCTGTGTGGACACTTCCGGTTCGATGGAGGGCGAGCGCGAGGTATTCTCCAAGGCCATAGTGCTGAGTCTGGCGCTGATGGCGGACCGCTTGCGCCGTCCCTGCCGCATCGTTTTCTTTTCCGACCAAACGGAAGTAGTCGAGTTGGAAAATTTGTATGAAGACTTGCCTTCGCTGGAAACCTTCTTGTGCCTCACGTTCCATGGTGGTTCCGACATGGGGTGTGCCATGCGCGATGCCGTGACGGCCTTGATGCGCGAAGATTTCCGTTATGCCGATCTTTTGTGGATTTCGGATTTCGAGATGGAACCGCTCTCGCCGGTGTGGGTGCAGTATGTGGACGAGTTGAAGCAACGGGGCATGCGGTTGTATGCCGTAAGCTTTGGGCGACGGGCCGAGCAGTCGTATCTGGACTTGGCCGATCGTGTGTGGAAGGCAGCTTCCGTTGATTGACTTTCTTGCGTTCTCAAATGCCGCGAGAATTCTGTATTTGCGTGCAATCCTTCGAATGGGAGATTCTGCGCGATTCTCGCGAGTTTAGATTTTGACGTTTTGCTTGTCGAAACTGGCGTTTTATTGCCTTTTTGAAATCTTATCTCCTTCTTCTTTTTCTATTTTGTGACGGAATGTAATTAAATGGATGCTTGCGTGGCGATATTTTATGTTTGCATTTTGGCTTCAAATAGAGAAGGCGGGAGAGAAATGCCGGGCGGAACACGAAAAACTGCCATGGCGGAGGCGCGATGAAATGAGTCCGCAGCCTTGCCATGGCAGCCCTGATTACTGGCAATATATCACGTTCGTTTCGATGATGACTATCAGAATTGGTTCAGTTCGCTGGCATCCACATTGTTCACGCCGTCCGAATTGATTTCCGTTTGGTCGGCGGTGCCGGAGAGGTACAGTTTGCCCACTCCCTTGTTCTGTGCCTTGAGTAAAGTGCAGTCCAGTTTGGCGCGGATAGTGCCTACGCCCTTGTTCCAGATGCTGACTTCCTTGCCTTTGAAGTCCAAGTCCATGTTGCATACGCCTTTCCAATAGAGTTGAAGTTCCGGGCTATCCATCTGGAATTCAGAGGTGTCCACGCCTTTGCAGTAGATGCTTGCCGTTTGTGCCTTTATTTGAGCCTTAGCCTTGTTCACTCCCTTGATGTAGTAATTGAAATCCTTGCAGGTCAGTTCTTTGCATTTGAAGTCGAACACTCCCTTCACCTCCACTTCAAAGTCGCCTACCTTCATCTTTTCAGTGCGGAAGTCGGCCACTCCGCTGATATCCAGCTTATTGATTTCCGGAGCGGTAATCTGGAGATACACCTTATCCTTGTCGCTTTTCTTCTTTTTTTTAAGCTCTTTTCGGGCGATGACGAGGGTCGTCCCATCCTTGTAGATGTCCAGCATTTTCATGCTCTCGTCCGAACCGCTGGCCGTCACTGCATACTTTTTTCCCTGCTTGAATTGGATGTCGGCGCAGTACTCGCAGCGGATGGCGTTGAAATCTTTTATGTTCACGGTGCGGGTGTTTCCGTCTTCTTTGAGGGTTGTTGATGACATGCATCCCATGAGCATCAGCAAGACTAACAGTTTCTTCATTGTTTCGAGGTTTTAGATTGTTTTTTATAGTTCACGATGATGGTTACTTCTACTCCTATGGCATTGTCCGGGTCATATTTTAGCATATAGATGCGCGGATTGCCTTGGCTTTCCGTGGTGAGCACGAGGGTGGTCAGGTCTTTCGAGACGGTGAGTTTGCTATCGGCCGTTTTCGCCTCTTTCTCGAAAGCTTTTTTGAAAGGCTGTGCATCCATGTCCTTGGATTTCAATATGTTTACCACTTTTACGACTTTCCGTGTGGCGGGATCCCGTTCCACGGCCGAGGTAAAGGTCGACTTTCCCGTGGTGGAATGTTGCTTCACCATCCGGTCGATGCTGTTCTGCGCCATGGCTGGAAGCGCCATGCCGGCGAGGAACAGAAGGATGCAAGCTGTTTTTTTCATATTGCGGTTCATCTTTTCAGTTTTTTATTCCATGAGTTGTCGGATGCGTTCGCGTTCCGCTTTGTCTTCTATACCGTTCAGGATTTCTTCTTCTGCCGTTTGGATGAGAGCTTCGGCGGACAGGTCCTGTTCTATTTTTTCGGCTTTGGCCAGTGTCCGTTCTATTTCCGGGCGGATGCGGGTCAGTTTGTCCGTTCTTTTGCCGTTTACTATCATGTAGCTGCCTTCATACAAGGCGGCGAGTTGCCGTTCCTGTCTGGTGTTGACTCCCCATCCGATGAGGACGGCGAGCAGGAGGGTTGCGGCAATTCCCATGCTGTATTTCAGGTAGATGCTGCGAGTCCTTCTCTGTCTGATGGGAGCGGGACGTGCCGTGATGTCTTTCGTGGCCGGCTGGGAAGGAAGCGTGTCGGGTGAGAGCAGGGCAGCCTCTTGCCCGGTGAGCGTCAGGGCGGAGAAGTCCAGAAACATGTCCTTGTAGGGGAGCAGGTCTTGCGGCAAGTTTTCTTTGCGGAAGAAGTCATACAGCTTTTGCTCCTCTTCCAAGGTGGTCCTGCCCTCGAAGAACCGTTCCATCAGCATCCTTATTTCATTGTCCGTTTTTGCGTTCATTCCTCTTTCCTCCTCATATATTGTGTCTTGACGGCCATTCTCGCCCGGCTCAGGGCCTTTCGGACGGCCACTTCCGTGCAGCCCGTCAGTTGGGCAATCTCTCTCATTTCCATCCCGTCGATATGGCGCAGGCGCAGGATGACCTGCTGCATGTCCGGCAGGGTGCGCACGATGTCCATCACTCGGTCGATGCGTTCCTGCTGGCTGTCGTCCTGCTCGGTCGTGCGGCCCTCCGCGTCTTCCATGTCCACGTTAAAGCGGCGGGAGCGCAGCCTGTCTATGCAAAGGTTGCGGACGATAGCGGCGGCCAGGGCATCGAAAGGCAGTGAAAGTCGGTCGCGTATCGTCCACATTTTCAGCAGGCAATCTTGCACGATGTCTTCGCTTTCCTCCTCGCAGCCGACATAGCGGCGGGCGAGGAGGAGCAGGCGCGGTCGCAACCGTGTGGCTTCTTGCTGAAAAGTCTCTGCCTCCATTTATCGTGGTTTTCTGCTTATAGTACGTGAAGGTAGCACTTTTGTGACAGTAAAAGAAGTTTTTTTGAGGATTGTGCGGATGATTTTTCCGTATTCTCGCTCGGTGTCGTGCGCTGTATTGCATCGTACTCTGCGGCAAGTACTCGAGTACTTGCCGCAGAGTACGATTTGACCTTGCGCATCACGTTTCCCGGTTGGGCCGTCCGGACATAAAAAAGCGGGGCATGTTGCCCCGCTGGATACTTGTTTATAGGTTAGACAACCACTTTTTGCCGGATTTGGTATTCAGCCAAATGGCAATTGCTGCTCCTATCACACTTGTGATGATGAATAAAATACTTAATCCGTCCATGCTTTTACTTGTTCATGATTTTGTAACCAATGTATGCAAATATAGTAGAAGAGAACACTCCAAAGGTAAATAGGACCCAATAATTTGTGTTCAAATAGTCTGTAATGAGAGATGCCGACATGCTTAGTACTAAGGCGGTGAATGACAGTTTTGACAAGTCATAGAAATATTTGCCAAGTGTTTCTCGGCTCATTTTCTCTTTCTCCTTGCCTTCTTTCTTCTTCTCTTGTGTTTCGCTCCAGCTTCCCATTATTGGCGTATGTTCTTCTTTGCTAAGTGCAAATATACAACAAAGGTCGGTAAAAGAAGAATTTTTTGTCGGATTTCTGTGCGGAAGGGTTTGAAAAACAATGGTAACCGTTTTCCTGCCCGCTCTGGGAGGTCGCATCCTGCCGGCTGCAAGGTTGGGAAAAGTTTGTTGGCTGCGGCGCGCGCCGATGCCTTGTGCTGTCGTCATGAGAAACAGAAACGGCTCTCCTCTTTGGTGGATGGGAGAGCCGTTTCTGCTGTTTTCCAAGGGGTTGTAGTTCCCCGTTTGTGATTCCGTTGGGACTCGAACCCAAGACCCACGCCTTAGAAGGGCGTTGCTCTAATCCAACTGAGCTACGGAACCGACCTTAAATCGGCTGCAAAGATAGGGGTTTATTTCCAAATTTGCAAGCCGGATGTGTGCTTTTTTTCTGCCGATCACTTTCCGCAGAGCAACTTATAGTCGCAATAGTCGCAGATTGAGGCAAAAGATGTCTGCCGGAAGGGGATTTCGGGGTCGAAGAGTTCCTCCAGCACGCCTTGCAGCAACCGGCGGAAATCTTCCTTGTAAGTGGCAAAGTCTGTCACTCTTTGTCCGCCCAGTTCCACCGTAGGGTCGTAGTCCTCCGAGTTCGACTTATGGACGAAGAACAAGGCGGGCGACACGGGGCGTTGCTGTTCTTCCGACAGCACCCAGGCGTAGAGGAAAATCTGGAAGATGTACGATGGCCGTTTGTCCGAAGGCGTGGTCAGCAGCTCCAGCTTGACCGCCCTCTCCGGCGTCCCCCCTGTTTTATAGTCCACGATGCGAAGGGTTTCCACGGCCTCACCGGTGGTTTCGTCCGTTCTCATGACGGTGTCTATGCGGTCTATTTTTCCGCCGATGTCGATGGCCACCGTCCGTTCGCCCGATGTCACCTGCACGCTGCGCCGGTGTTCCTTCTCCATTTCCTGCATGACGAACTGTTCCATGCGGGCGTCGTGGGCCAGCAGTTGCCGCAGGTAGGCGGCCACCACTTTCCGTGCGATGAGCAACTGGCCGTTGTAGGCCACCGCCTGTGGGTCGTTGCCGAAATAGTTTTTCAGGAATGAGGCCTCCACGAACGGCAACAGGGCTGCCTCTTTGCCTTCCATCAGCCGTTCTATGTCTTGTCGGCGGACCACCGGGTTGCGCTCCGTCAGTTTCTCGTAGACCAGTTGGGCGGCTTCGTGGAAGATGGTGCCGAACATGGCGCCGTCTAGTCCATCCTGCAGGTCCTGTGGCGGGCGGATGCGTGCGATTTGCTGGTAGTAGAATTTGAGCGGGCAGTCCAGATAGGCGTTCAGGGCCGAGGGCGAGAGCGGGCGCGCACCGGGGCGTCCGCTGGCATAGTTGCCCAGCAGTTTTTCCATCACTTCCGGTGTCTTGGGCGTTTCCAGCGTCCGGCCCGCAGGGACGGCCTGCCCCGATTGCAGGATGCCCGTCTCCACCGGGAAGTCGGTTTCGGCCAGGATTTGGCGCAGGAAGCGTGACATCTCGTTCTTGTTCAGCCCATCCGTGGCGATGTTATACAGGAAGGTGATGCGTTCCGTGCGTTGCAGGAGGCGGTAGAAGTAGAACGCATAGACGGCAATCTTATGTCGGATGGTGGTCAGCCCGAACACTTCGCGCAGGTGGTAGGGGATGAACGACGTGTCGCTCACGGCCTTGGGAAGCATGCCCTCGTTCACCGACAACATCAGGATGTGCCTGAAGTTCAGGTTGCGTGTTTCCAGCACGCCCATCACTTGCAGCCCCACGGCCGGTTCGCCGTGGAAAGGGATGCTCGTGGCGCCCAGCACGGTGCGCAGCAGGCGCCTCAGGGTGACGGGATGCACTTCGAGGATGCCGTCTTCCGCAAGCCGGACGAAGCGGCAGACCACCTGATGGGCGCGGTAGAGCGCTTCGTGGTACAGTTGGCGGAACACGTCGTCGTGCGCCTCTTTTTCCGTCCCGAACACGCCCGCCAAGTCCTCCAGCAGTGTCCGCAGGTAGTTCAGCAAAGCCAGGTTTTCCGCGTGCGGCACGAAGATCTTGTCCGCATCCAGCAAGGCGGCATAGGGGTGTGAGCGCACGGTTTGTTCCTGTTCCGGGCGGAAGCGGCGGCGTTCGCGGTCGTATCCGTCGGTTTGCAGTGAGAGCAGGGCGTTGACGAAGCTGAACACGGGCGTGTCGGTCATGGGAAAGCCCATGGTGACGTTGGCCCGCTTCACCGGGTGGGGCGCCGTCTCGTCCGGCAGCGAGTGGAGCACGGGTTGTAGCAGCGATTCGTTGCAGAGCACGATGGCCGTGTCTTGTTCCGGTTCGGTGAGGGCCGTTTCCAGCCATTGGGGGATGTAGCGCGCCTGCGCGTTCTCCGATGTGGCCGCGATGAACTCTATCCGTGGCGGGCGGCTCAGGTTGTCGTAGCAGCTTTCCGGCAGGGCGTTGGGAAATTCGGCCAGGTTTTGGCGGATGAAGGTGCCGGCCTCGAACCGGCTGTCCTTTTGAGTGTAGAGCACGTCATAGTCCCAGTAGAACACCGCTTGCCCGCGTTCCTGCAGGAACTTGAACAGGCGTTTCTCCACTTCGTTGAGCACGTTGAAGCCCACGAAGGCATAAGTCGTGCCTTCCGGCATGCGGCTGCTGCGCTCGTCCAGGTGTTCCGCCACGTCCCTGTACAAGGCTCCTTCGTAGAGCAAGCCTTTCTCCCGCAGCTGTTCATTGAACGTGGCATAGATGCGGTCCATCTGGTTCCACAAGTCCAGGAATTTCTTCTTCAGCCGGCTGTTGCCTTCGATGGAGAAGCCTTCGAAGAAATGTTTCAGTGCCTCTTCCTGTTCGGGGGTGAGGAAGGAGCTGTCGTCCAGTTCCTTGATGTCGCGGATGTTGCTGAACAGTTTGTGGGCGTCGGCCAGATGCTTGTCGATGTCGTCGAAGTCGGCCAGCATGATTTCTCCCCAGCCGTAGAAGCGGTCGGCCGATTCCGGGTCGGGCACGAATTGGGCATACACGCGGTAGAGTTCGCAGATGGCCATGATGTCGTCGCACCGGCCGAAGTCCGACAGGCTGTCGAAGAGTTCGCTGATGGTGCGGTAGCGCGGGGCCCACACGGGTCGGCCGGCGGCTGCGGCCAGTTGTTGGTTCATGAAGAGGCCGGCGCGCTTGTTGGGGAATACCACCGTGACGTGGCGCAGGCTGGTGCCGAAGCGCCGGATGAGGTCGCGGGCAGTGAGTTGGATGAATGTTTCCATGAGTTGTGCGGGGGTTAGGCTGTTACTTCTTCAAGCCGGTTATCGGCGATGTACCACAGGTAGCCCTTCACGCGCTTGCCGGGTTCCATCAGCCGGATTTGTTCCATGTAGCCGGCCACTTGCCGGCGGTATTCCTCGCGCGGCCGGCCGAATTTGAAGTCCACCACCACGGTTTCGTCCGGGGCGAACATGACGCGGTCGGGGCGGTAGGTGCTGAATTTGTCGGTGTCTTCGCTGTATTCCTGCGTCAGGATGGGGCACTCGTTGTAGGTGTCCATGGAGCCGTCGAACCAGTGCGCCACTTCGGGCTGTCCGATGGCCTTTTCCACTTCCTGCTTCAGGGCTTCTCTTTCGGGGCGTGTGCCTATTTCGCCTTCGTTTTCCAGCGCGGCCAGCGCCTTTTCCACGTCGTCGCGCGTGTGGATGCTCGAGAACACCCTGTGCATGAGCAGTCCCCGGCGCTTCTTCTCGTTCCTGCGTGCCGTCCCTTCTGCCGGGGCCGACATGCTTTCCAGAAACTCTTCGGCGCGGTTGGATTGGCAGAAGTCGATGCGCGCCTTGTAGGAGTGCATTGTTACGTCCACGGGCGTGTAGTCGGCCACCATGCGGTTGTCCGATGCCTTGCGCCCGCTGTCGTGCCCGCTTTTGCTCTCGGGCGAACCGTAGGCGAAGCGCTCCGTCTGTCCGTTTTCGCCGCAAGTCTCTTCCGCTCCTTCCAGCGTGCGGGGCAGGGCTTGGTAGAGCAGGTCGCCCGTCGTGCTCTTTTCGTCCATGGCATAACGTGTGCGGCACCAGGCGAAGAGGTTTTTCTCTGCCCTTGTGAAGGTCACGTAGAGCAGGTTGAGGGCGTCCACGCGGCGTTGCAGGTGCTCTTCCTCGTATTCGTTCCGGAAGATGGACTGGCGCATGGAGGCTTGTATCGTGACGGGGATGACCGGGAGCATGTCGTAGGGCTCTTGGCGGGTCTCGCACCAGATGAGGTCGTTGTTGCGGTTATATCCACTGGCGTCTTTCTCGATGTTCCAGTCGCAATAGGGGGCGAAGACGGTGTGGAATTGCAGGCCTTTGGACTGGTGTACGGTGAAGATGCGTATGCCGTCCACCTCGCCCGACGGGATGGAAGTCTGCGCGAGCGTCTCGTCCCAATAGGTCAGGAACGAGCGCAGGTCGGACGGGTTCTCTTCAAGGTAGGCCGTCAGCTGGTCGAAGTAGGCAAAGAGGTAGGCGTCTTCGCCGGCGATGCGTTCCAGGTGGAACAGGTGGTAAAGCTCTTCCTGCAGTTCATACAGCGGGCGGGTGCGGAGCACGTCCATGCGGCGGACGAACGCCTCCGGCAGCAAGGGTTCGAGTTCGCCCTGTGCCAAGCGTTCCAGCCCCGTGCCGTCCGCGTCCTGGGACGCTTGGCGCAGGGCCAGGAAGGCCAGCGACACACGGTCGTCGGGGTCGGACAGGTAGCGCATGGCAGCCACGAGCAGGTTGATGCTCAGGGCGCTGGAGAGGAGGAAGGCTTCGTCCGACACGATTTTCACCCGGTCGCCGAAGCGGTCGGCAAAGTGGCGGACGATGGGTTCGGTGAATTTGCGTTTGCGCACCAGGATGGCCATTTCGCCGTAGGGCAGTCCCGCGTCGTGCAGCGCCTGCACCTGGTCGCACAGCTCGTCCAGCATGCGGGTTTCCCAGTCCTCTTCCTTTTGGTTCTTGTCGAAGAAGCGGATGCGCACGCATCCTCGTTCGCCCCTTTTGGCCGGGCATTCCTGTGCCACGTCGGCATAGGCTTCCGTCAGTTGTGCCGACGTGGCCTGCGCCATCCGGTCCAGTTCATCGGCCGCGGTGCGGAAGAAGGCGTTGTTGAAGTCTATGATGCGCCGCTCGCTGCGGTAGTTGGTGCCCAGGTTGCGCAGGTCGGGGGCATAGGCCGCCATTTCGTCTTTGATGTTCTTCAGGATGGTCCAGTCGCCGTTGCGCCAGCGGTAGATGCTTTGCTTCACGTCGCCCACGATGAGGTTGCCGTATCCCGACGCCATGCTTTCCAGCAAGAGGATTTTGAAGTTTTTCCATTGCATGGCCGAGGTGTCTTGGAACTCGTCGATCATGACGTGGTGGAAGTAGGCCCCCATTTTTTCGAATACGAAGGGAGCGTCGCTGTCTTCTATCAGTTCGTGGAGCAGTATGGGCGTCTTGGCCAGCAGGAAGCGGTTGTTTTCGTGGTTCAGGGCCGTCACCTCCTCGTCGATGGTGCCCAGCAGCCTCAGGGGGTTAAGGTGTTTCAGGGCCAGCGTCGCACTGTTGTGGCGCACGAGGCAGTCCAGCTGGAAGCGCCGCAGTTCGCCCAGTAGGGTGCAGAAGTGTCCGGCGGCTTCGCGCAAGGCCGCGTTTCCCGCGTCGGACTTCTTGAGCCAGTTGTCCGCGTTGTCCACGAAGCCCTGCATTCGGGCTTTGAAGTCCGGGTCGAGGTTGCCTTCCTCCATGCGGCGGAGATAGGTGTCGATGTTGCTGCCGAACTTGAAGTCGTCCAGTCGGGCGTTCCATTGTTCCAGTTCCTCCCTGAAGTGTTCCACGGCGCTTTCCACGATGTCCTGTGCCTCTTTCCTTTCCCCTTCCAGCGCCTTCCGCAGTTCCCTTATGCGGTTGTCGTCCTTCAGCGCCTTCCGCAGTTCTTCCTCGTGCGTCAGGTAGGCTTCCTTGAAGATCCACGAGGCGAAGGCCTTCACTTCGCGGGCGATGTCCCAGCGCTCGTTGTTCGTGAGTCGGTCGTCCACGTATTCCAGTATCCAGTCCATCACCTTGGGCATCAGGTTCAGTCGGTCCATGATGCGGTCCACGGCGGCGTTGAGCACCTCCTTGTCGTTGAGGTCCACTTTCAGGTTGGCCGTGAGGCTGAGTTCGTGCGCCAGGTTTTTCATCACCGACTGGAAAAACGAGTCGATGGTCTCCACCCGGAAGCGGTTATAGTCGTGCAGGATGTGGCAGAGCGACTGTCCCGCGCGGCGGCTGATTTCCTCGTCCGTCAGGCGGACGCCGTCGGCCTCCAGTTCCCGTCGCAGGGCCGCCACGTAGTCGTCCGACGACGGCAGGCGTTTCCAGATGCCGTAGAGTTGTTGCAGGATGCGGTCTTTCATTTCGGCCGTGGCCTTGTTGGTGAACGTCACGGCCAGTATGTGGCTGTAGTTGTGCCGGCCTTCCTGCCCGATGAGGGTTTTGATGTATTGCAGGGCCAGGGTGAACGTCTTGCCCGAGCCGGCCGACGCCTTGTAGACAATCAGACTGGATTCCATGGGCTCAGAAGTTCATGTTCTGGTAGAGGTAGCGTTTGATGCTCTTCTTGGCGGTCTTTTCGAACTCCTCGTTCTGCAGCACCACCCGGGTGATTTGCGAGTAAGGCGGCAGTTCCTTGTTCAGTTCCTGCCGCGAGATGTCTATTTGTCGCAGCAGGGCGTTGTCGTCCAGCCCGTCCTTCAGTCCTTCGTTCAGGTCGGGATAGACGAGGGCCACCAGTTTTTCGTTGCACATGATGACCAGCGACTCGCTGACGTAGGGCAGGTTGTTCAGCCGCGATTCTATTTCCTCGGGATAGATGTTCTGCCCGCTGGCGCTGAGCAGCATGTTCTTGCACCGTCCCTTGATGTACACGTTCCCCGCGTGGTCGATGACGGCCATGTCGCCGGTGTGCAGCCATCCCTCTTCGTCGAAGATTTGCGCCGTGGCCTCCGGGTTCTTGTAGTATCCCAGCATGGTGTTCCGCCCGCGGCACACCAGTTCGCCGGGCACGTGCTCTGGGTCGGGGCTCATCACCCTCAGTTCCATGTCGTCGGCCGCTTTGCCGCACGACATGTACTCGGTGTCATACCACGGACTGTGGCAGATGATGGGCCCGCATTCCGTCATGCCGTAGGCGATGGAGTAGGGGAAGTTGATGGAGCGCACGAAGGCTTCCACCTCGGCGTTGAAGGGGGCTCCGCCGATGATCACCTCCTTGATGTTCCCGCCGAAGAGTTGCAGGCTCTCGGCGCGCGCCTTTTCCCTGATTTTCTCGTTGATGATGGGGATGCGCAGCAGGAGTTTGCCCAGCTTGCTGTCGATTTTTGGGAGGACTTCCTTCTTGAAGATTTTCTCGATCACCAGCGGCACGCACGACATGATGCGCGGATGGATTTCCGCCACGGTGGTCATGATGACCTTCGGCGAGGGCATGCGGGTGAGGAAATAGAGGTGGGCACCGTAGCACACCCCGAAGAGGAAGTCGTAGACCAGGCCGAACACGTGTCCCAGCGGGAGCATCGACACGATGTTGTCCCCCGGGTTGAGGGCGATGGTGTTGTCGCAGAACCGCACGTTGGACAAGAGACTGCGGTAGGGGAGCATCACGCCCTTCGAGAAGCCCGTGGTGCCCGAGGTGTAGTTGATCACGGCCAGTTGCTCGGGGGAGCTTTCCGGCTCGTAGTGCACGTGTTCGCGAAGGAACATCATGGGGAACTTCTGCCCGAAGAGCGCGTTGAGGTGCTCGCGGGCGAAGGTCAGCTGTTCCGAACGGCTGTTCACCAGCGTGAAGTCTTTCACGCAAATGATGCCCTGCAGGGCCGGCATGCGGTTCTCGTTCAGGTTTTCCCACACCTGGTCGCCCACGAACAGGAGCTTCGACTCGCTGTGGTTGACGATGTGGTGCACGTTGTCGGGCTTGAACTCGTGCAGGATGGGCACGATGACCGCCCCGTAGGTGATGGTGGCCAGGAAGGCCACGCACCAGTTGCCGCTGTTCCGTCCGCAGAGCGCTATCTTGTCGCCCGGCCGTATGCCGGCGGCTTCGAACATCAGGTGCATCTTGGCGATTTTCCGCGCCACGTCCTTGTATTGCAGGCTTTCCCCGTTGAAGTCGGTGAAGGCCTTTCTGTCCCAATTTTTCTTTATGCTGTCTTCAATCAGTCCGATGAGCGTTTCTTTCATGTTGTTTCTCTTCTAAGATTAAGATGGTGTGTAGGTGACAAAAATACAAAAAAACAGTCACATTCAGGTGTTGCCGGGCATGGATTTTGTTGTGCTGCCTTTTTTTTCCTCTTCGGACGGGGGCGCCGCGTCCTTCCCGTGCCTTCCGCGGCGGAATCTGCTGCCGGGGAAAGGGGGGAGGCATGCGTGGCTCATCAAGGTGGCGGGGAAGCGCCTTGCGGACTTCCGGATTGTACTTTGCGGAGAGTACTCGAGTACTTGCCGCAGAGTACGCTGGCGCTTTCCGCAAGGCGCTGCGCCGTCTTGCATCCCGTCCCCGTCTTTTTTCCGCACTCCGGGGCAGCGTCCGGCCCGCAGGCGCGGCGCCCGCGGCAGCCGGCTGTTCCTCCCGCCGCCCACCGCAAGGCCGCCGGAAACCGCCGCCCCTCGCGCCCGCAAATTTTGGCGGCTAAAAGGCCCGCAACCGCCCGGAATTACAAATTTTGGCGATTAAAACCGCGAAAACTACAAATTTTGGATGCTAAAACGGGGACGCCTACAAATTTTGGAGGTTAAAATGCCTGGCTGGGGCATAGGCGTGCATGGGATGGGAATAAAATGCAACCGTTGGTTGGCGCGCGCGAAGACGGGGCAGGAGTTTCCGTGCCGGTTTCTTTTCCGTATCAAGCCGGGCGGTGGTCCTGTCTGTAAAGAAACGGAAACGAAACCGGCACGGGGAACGCCCGAGGCGTGCGCCGGACCGATGCGTCGGGCCAGGAGGCGCTTGTCGTCCAGATGCTAAAGGGCGGGCTGCAAGCCCTATCTGACCATTCTGTCGATGATTTCCAGTTTGGCCTGCGACGGTTCTTCGTAGGCGTTGCAAGAGCGCAGGTATTCTTTCAGTTCCGTGAAGTCGGAGCCATAAAGGTTGTCGCTGAATTTCTGTAGCTTGACCATGACATTGATGTATGCCGACGGGTTCTTCTGCCGCGTCAGCTTTCTCAGGGCCAGCAGGTAGTCTTCCCTGAAGACGGTGGGCACGATGATGCGTGTCTGTCCGGCTTTCACCAATTCGGCGTTCATCATGATTCTCGATATGCGTCCGTTGCCGTCGTTGAACGGATGGACCTCACTGATCATGAACATCATGAACACGGCCCGCGCAAAAGGGGCCTGGAGCGCCTTGTAATAGTTGAAGCCGTGATTCAGCGTGCCTTTCACCAGGCGGTAGTCCACGAATTCCGTGTTTCCGGCCCTGTTGTTCTTGGTCTTGAAGATGCCGGGTTCCAGCATCGGCCGTCCGCTGAGCAATGTCGAGTGGCGCGATTGCAATATGGCATACAGCTCTTCCACGCTTTCCGGGGTGCGGTTCATTTCCGCACGGTTGGACAACACGCGGAATGTTCCGAGAATGTCGTGGGAGTCTTCGTCGCGGCGGGGGAGCGGGATGCCGGAGTCCACGATTTGCTTGGCTTCGTCTATCTCGAATTCTGTTCCTTCGATGTAGTTGGAAAAGTAGCTCTCAAAAAACGAGAACAGGCGGAACGATTCTTCGTCGCGGTTGCGGTCTGTGAGTTCGACGAAGAAGTTGTCGTTCAGCGCGTCAAACAGTATTTCAAACAGTTCTCCTCTGTTGGCGTCAAACGGCAGGCCGGCCGAAAGGGCTTTGGCCGACGGGGTGCTGAGCACGTCGGAAGAATGCGTGGCAAGCAGGGCCGAAATGAGCTTGTTGATTCTCTCGAACTCTTTTCCCATGCCCAGCTGTTCCGACGTTTTTCTCAGTTGGTCCCTATAGTTGTTGAGTTGGGCTTCTCCGCCCACCAGGAGGATTTTCTCCAGTTTCCCCTCGACGGTTGCGGGCGGTAACACCTTGGAGGCATCGCTCTCCTTTCTCGAGGTTTGCATGTTCTCGAGCATCCAGCGGTATTCTCCGGCAATGTATAGTCCTTGGTAGGGGATGTCCCCTTCGCAAGCGGCGGGGCCTTTTATGAGGTTGATGGTTATTCCGGGCAGGTCGGATATCCGTTTCGAGCGCGTCGTAGTCAGGAAAAAATCGCCGGTCGGGGTGGGCCGCATTTCTTTGGCGCTTCTGTGGCTGATGATGGCATTGGGGTAGCGCCAGACGAGGATGTCTATGATGTTTCGCCTGACGATGTTTTCTTGGCTGTCCACCATGTTGGTGGTGTAGATGCGGGGAGCGATTTTCCTCAATTTGCCTTCTTTTTCCAATGCGGAGATTCTCCTTGAAATGTTGGAGTCCGACGAGGCGAAAATGATTTCCTTGGTGGTGTCTATGCTGTTTGCCATACAAATTTTGGTTGTTAAGTCACGGCAAAATTACAAATTTTGGCGATTAAAACCGCGAAATCTACAAATTTTGGATGCTAAAACGGGGAAACCTACAAATTTTGGATACTAAAAACGGCCGCGCCTACAAATTTTGGAGGTCGGGGACTGACGCTGTGACGGAGCGGGGGTGCGGACGGGGGAGGCCGTGTGGGCGGAATGCTGTATGGTTTTTTCCTGCCCGGCGGGATTTTCTTGCGGCGGCGCGGGCTTTTTGCTAACTTTGCGCCGGTTTAGCATCGAATAAGAAATAACAGGAAACAGATGATGGAAACGACAAGACATTATGCGGCGGCCGCCCTCTTCGACTTGGACGGGGTGGTGTTCGACACCGAGCCGCAGTACACCGAGTTCTGGGGAAAGCAGGGTGCCCTGTATCACCCTGAGATTGAGCATTTCGAACAACGGATCAAGGGCCAGACCCTGGTGCAGATTTTCGACCGCTGGTTTGCCGGGCAGGACGAGGCGCGCCGTCGCATCACAGCCGCCTTGGATCGCTTCGAGAGCGGGATGGCCTACGACTATGTGCCCGGCGTGGAGGACTTCCTGCGGAGCTTACGGGCGGCGGGCATCCCCACGGCGGTGGTGACCAGTTCGAACGACGAGAAGATGCAGAACGTCTATCGCGCGCACCCGGAGTTCAAGGGCTATTTCGACCGCATACTGACCTCGGAGCATTTCAGGCGCTCCAAGCCCGACCCCGACTGCTATCTGCTGGGCGCCGCCGGCTTCCGTCTGCCCGTGGACCGCTGCGTCGTGTTCGAGGACTCCTTCAACGGGCTGAAGGCCGGGCGGGCCGCGGGCATGAAGGTGGTGGGGCTCTCCACCACGAATGCGGCGGAAGCCATCGCCCCGCTCTGCGACGTGGTGATTCCGGATTTCCGGGACTTCGATGTGGAAAAAGTGAAGGCTTTGCTCGCCTGAACGGAATATATTTCTTAATTTTGCGCCTTGATTTAAAAAAATATCCAAATTATGGCAGGTTATTTAGTGGACGATACGCGCAAGGTGACCACGCATCGCCTGATTGAGATGAAGCAGCAGGGAAAGAAAATCGCCATGCTGACGTCGTATGACTACACCATGGCCCGAATCGTCGACGGGGCGGGCATCGATGTGATTCTGGTGGGCGATTCGGCCTCCAACGTCATGGCCGGCAACACCACCACGTTGCCTATCACGCTGGACCAGATGATTTACCACGCCACGTCCGTCATGCACGGGGTGAGCCGCGCCTTGGTCGTGTGCGACATGCCCTTCGGCTCCTATCAGGTGAACCCCACCGAGGGCGTGACGAACGCGGTGCGCATCATGAAGGAGAGCGGCTGCGACGCCCTGAAGCTGGAAGGCGGAGTGGAGATCATCGACACGGTGAAGGCCATCCTGGCCGCGGGCATTCCCGTCATGGGCCATCTGGGCCTTGTGCCGCAGAGCATCAACAAGTTCGGCACCTACGCCGTGAGGGCCAAGGACGAGGCCGAGGCCGAAAAACTGGTCTCCGACGCCCATCTGCTGGAAGAGGCCGGGTGCTTTGCCCTCGTGTTGGAAAAGATTCCCGCGGCCTTGGCCGGGCGCGTGGCTTCCGAGCTTCACATTCCCGTCATCGGCATCGGTGCCGGTCCGCAAGTGGACGGGCAGGTGCTGGTGGTCAACGACATGCTGGGCATGAACAAGGGCTTCTCTCCCAAGTTTCTGAGGCGCTATGCCGACTTGTTCACCGTGATGACCGACGCCGTGGGCCAGTATGTGGCCGACGTGAAGGACTGTGCTTTCCCGAACGAGAACGAACAATATTGAGGCGTGGGGCAGGGCGATGGCAACCGTATGGTCGTGTGGCATGCTGATTTCCTGAGAATCATCTTTGCCAACTTGTGCGTGTGCACCTCGCTGTACATGTTCCTGCCGGTGGTGCCCGCCTGCATGGGGCCGGTGCAGCTCGGAGGGGCGGCAGCCGCGTGGCTTCCGTTCGTGGCTTTTGCCGCGGGGGCCTGCCTGCCGGCGCCGTTCTGCAATTTCTGGCTCGACGCCTATCGCCGCAAGTCGGTGGCGTTGTGGGCCTTGGCCTGTCTGGTGGCCGCCACGGCGCTCTTCCTGCTCGACCTTCCCTACTATGGCAAGTGGCTGGCCCGGATGGCGCAAGGGGCTTCCTACGGCGTGTTCCAGATTGCGGTGGGGAGCACGTTGCTGCTCGACTTGTCCGACACGCGGAAGCGCACCGAGGCCGCCCACGTTTATTATTGGTTCGCCCGCTTGGCCCTGGTTTTCGGCCCCTTGGCGGGCGTCATGCTGCCGCTGTACCACGGCGCCGAGGCCTTCTCCGCCGTGGCCGTGGGCCTGCAGGTGTGTGCCTTCCTGTTGCTTTCGGGCCTTCGCGTGCCTTTCCGTGCGCCGCTCGAGCCTTCCCTCTTCACCTTCGACCGTTTCTGGCTGCCGCGTGGTTTCCGCCTTTTTGTCCCGCTGTTTGGCGTGTGCCTGGTGGCCGGCCTGCTGATGGGGCGCCACTGCGGGGCGGGCTTCTGCGTGTTCCTGGGCGTGGGGTTCTGGCTGGCTTTGTGGCTCCACCGCTGTGTCTTCAGGGAGCGCCTGCAGCGCGAGCTGGCCTGTGGTTTCTGCAGCCTGGTCGTGGCGGCGCTGCTGCTCTCGTGCCCCTTGGCCGACGAGAGGTGGCTCTGGGTCGTGGCCGTGTTCCTGGGCTGCGGCTTGGGCTGGACGACGAGCCGCTACCTGCTCTCCTACATCCGCATCTGCGAGCATTGCGAGCGGGGCACGGCCCAGTCGTCCTACATGCTGGGCTGGGACATGGGGCTGCTGGCCGGTTTCTCGTGCTCCGCAGGGCTGTGGGGCGGCGGGACGCAGGCTTGCTCCACCTATATTATATTAGGCTTGTGCGCGGCAACGGGGCTGTTTCATTTCCTTTGCGTGAAGCCATGGTATATGCAAAACAAACGAAAATAGTGTGAAATCCACGTAGGGATTTTTATCTAATGCCATGCGAAGCGCCGATTCCTTTCACTAAAAAAACATGTTTTAAAACATATTTTTGATTTTAGTTTAGATTTTATTATGTGTTTTTACAGAAATGTCATATCTTTGATAATCGAAAAGGGGGATTATGTGTTCCTGATTTAAAAAATATTGAATAAATTAACCTAATGGAATGTGAAATGGACGATACTACAAGACACAGTTTCAGCGGCTTTATCAGATGGGTTCTCCCGTTTGGCGGGCTGCAAAAATATTGTGCGGGGAGGCTGTTGCTCGATTCCCTGCCGCGCGCCGGAGACACGGCTTTAAACAGGAACTAAGAGAATGGAGAGAAAAATGAATCAAATAAAATATTAACCTAATGGAATATGAAAGGCAGTAACATTAAAAGGAAAATGGGGCGTTTGAC
>CALULQ010000013.1 GCA_944321525.1 uncultured Paraprevotella sp. | reverse complement strand
GTGACTCCTACAGGATTCAAACCTGTAACCTTCTGATCCGTAGTCAGATGCTCTATTCAGTTGAGCTAAGGAGCCTTAAGAGGTGTGGGCGCTGAGGGATTCGAACCCCCGACCCTCTGCTTGTAAGGCAGACGCTCTGAACCAGCTGAGCTAAGCGCCCTCTTTTTGGCTTCGGAAACTTCGGCTGCGGTGAGAACCGGAAGCGTTGTTTCTCGTTTGCGGTTGCAAAGGTACGCACTTTTTTTAATCCTGCAAACTTTTGAGGACGTTTTTTTTGATGATTTTTCGGCAACGATGTGTAAGTTTCTCATATAGGCCGTGTTGTGACAAGAAGTTTTTTTCATCCGGGGAGCGTGCGATGAGGCCGTTTGTTGCCGTTGGGGCGGGGTGCGGCGTGTTTTGACGTTATATATATGGGATTTTGTTTAGAACTTCTCCGCAACTTTTTTTTCTTGGCAAGGCCGCGTCCGGCGTTGCCCGATGCTTTGCCGCATCGTCCGGAGTCCGTCAGCGTACCTTGCGGCAAGTACTCGAGTACTCTCCGCAGAGTACAATCCGGTACGGCGCAGGGCAGCCTCCCGTTGCGGGGATGCCGGAGGCGGGGACGGCTGTCTTTTTCGCGCGGCATCTTGGCCGCCTTTTTCCCTCCGGCTGCGCCTTGCGGCTTGCCCGTCGGGCGGCCGCAGGGCGCAAAGGTGGGGGCGGGCCGGACTTTTTTCGTGGCGTGCCGGCATGGAAATCCCCTTTTTTATCTAACTTTGCCGGCGTTTTTTTAAAATCAAAAGTAATGGTAAGAAAGTTTGTTTATGCGGGAGTTTTGTGCCTGTGGGCCGCCCAAGCTTCCGCTCAACTCAACGTCCAGTTACATTACGACCTGGGTCACGGCGTATATGGCAACGAGATTTCTTCGCGCCAGCGCCTGACGGCAACCGTTGAGAATTTTACGGCCGACAAGTGGGGAAGCACTTACTTCTTTATTGATGGCGACTTCGGGGACAACGTCCTGCGGGGTGCGTATGGGGAGATTTCGCGGGAGATCCAGACCCGCAGGATGCCCGTGGCCTTCCATGTGGAATACAATGGCGGGCTGAGCTACGGGACGGGCAAGGGCGACGGTTACGCCTTCGGCGACGCTTATCTGGCCGGAGCGGCTTATAATTGGAACAGCAAGGATTTCGCCAAGGGGTTCTCCGTGCAGGCCATGTACAAGTATCTGGCCAAGAAGGGAGCTTACTGCCATGCCTGGCAGTTGACGGGCGTGTGGCGGACGCGATTTGCCAACGGGCTGTGCACGTTCAGCGGTTTTGCTGATTTGTGGTACGACAACACGGTGGGCGGCAACCTGATATTGCTGTCCGAACCTCAGTTCTGGTTCAACCTGGCTTCGCTGAAGCGGGTGAGCGACGATTTCAAGCTGAGCGTGGGCACGGAAGTGGAAATCAGCAATAATTTCATTTATAACGAGCGGGGGCAGAACAACCGCTTCTATGCCATCCCCACGATAGCCTGCAAGTGGGAGCTCTGACGGCGCGTGCGCGCTAAGGGCGAATGGCCAGACGGGGGCGGGAGGACGTGTTGCAGTCCTTCCGCCCTTATTTGGTCTTCAGCAGTTCTTCCATGCGCAGCATTTCGTCGCGGTATTGTGCGGCTTCGATGAAGTCGAGCTTCTTGGCCGCTTCCTGCATGAGTTTGCGCGTGTGCGCGATGCTCTTTTCCAGCTGGTCGCGGGTCATGTATTCCATGACGGGGTCCGCGGCCACAATTTTTTCTTCCGGCTCCACGTAGGCACGGGTTTCCTGGTGGGCTTCCGCGTTGGCGCTGATGAGGTCGGTCATCTTCCGGTCTTTCTTGATTTGTTGCGGCGTGATGCCGTGCTCCTGGTTGTATTTCAGCTGTTTTTCCCGTCGGCGGTTGGTTTCGTCGATGGTCTTTTGCATGCTTTCCGTTATGCGGTCGGCATACATGATGGCCTTGCCGTTCACGTTGCGTGCGGCCCGCCCCACGGTCTGTGTCAGCGAGCGGTGGGAGCGCAGGAACCCTTCCTTGTCCGCGTCCAGTATGGCCACGAGCGACACTTCGGGCAGGTCCAGCCCTTCGCGCAGCAGGTTGACGCCCACGAGCACGTCGAAGCGTCCGGCCCGCAGGTCGTCCATGATTTGCACGCGCTCGAGGGTGTCCACGTCGCTGTGGATATAGTTGGTGCGGATGTCGTGCCGCAGGAGGTAGTCGGTGAGTTCTTCCGCCATGCGTTTGGTCAGGGTCGTGACCAGCACCCGTTCGTCGTGTTCCACCCGTTGCTGTATCTCTTCCATCAGGTCGTCCACTTGGTTCAGGCTGGGGCGCACCTCGATGACGGGGTCCAGCAGTCCCGTGGGGCGGATGACCTGTTCCACCACGATGCCCTCGCTCTGCCGGAGCTCGTAGTCGGCCGGGGTGGCGGAGACGTAGATGACCTGCTTGGCCATTTGCTGGAACTCCTCGAACTTCAGCGGGCGGTTGTCCATGGCGGCCGGCAGGCGGAAGCCATATTCCACCAGATTCTTCTTGCGGGCGCGGTCGCCG
This sequence comes from uncultured Paraprevotella sp., assembly GCA_944321525.1. Classification (GTDB taxonomy): domain Bacteria; phylum Bacteroidota; class Bacteroidia; order Bacteroidales; family Bacteroidaceae; genus Paraprevotella. The sequence goes on along the minus strand of CALULQ010000013.1, from coordinate 92,317 downwards.
CCGTACATGGCGTTGATTTGCGGGACGGACACGTGGCTTTCGTCGATGACGATGAGGAAATCTTCGGGGAAGAAGTCCAGCAGGCAATACGGCCGTGTGCCAGCCTCGCGCCCGTCGAAGTAGCGGGAATAGTTCTCGATGCCGCTGCAATGCCCCAGTTCGCGTATCATTTCCATGTCGTAGGTGACACGCTCATACAGCCGTTTGGCCTCCAGCGGTTTGCCTATCTCCTCAAAGTAGGCGACTTGCTTGTGCAGGTCGTCTTCTATTTGGTGGATGGCGCGCGCCGTGCTCTCCTTGGTGGTCATGAACAGGTTGGCCGGATAAATGCGGTATTCCTCGAAGCTCCCCAGGCGCAGGCAGCTCACCGGGTCGACTTCCTCGATGGCATCGATTTCATCGTCCCAGAACGTGACGCGCAGCAAGTTGTCCGAGTAAGCCAGGTAGATGTCCACCGTGTCGCCTTTCACGCGGAAGCAGCCCCGCTCCAGGTTCAGGTCGTTCCGGGTGTAGAGGCTGTCCACCAGTTTGCGGAGGAATACGTTACGGTCCAGGATGCTCCCCCTTTTCAGCTCAATCACGTTTTCGTAGAATGCGGCGGGGTTCCCCATGCCGTAGATGCAGCTGACGGACGACACCACCACCACGTCTTTCCGTCCGGATAGCAGGGCCGATGTGGCGGCCAGCCGGAGCTTGTCGATTTCGTCGTTGATGGCCAGGTCTTTTTCTATGTAGGTGTCGGTGGAGGGAATATACGCTTCCGGTTGGTAGTAGTCGTAGTAGGACACGTAGTATTCCACAGCGTTGTTGGGGAAGAAACTTTTGAATTCCCCATAGAGTTGCGCGGCCAACGTCTTGTTGTGGCTCAGGATGAGCGTGGGCTTGTTCACGTTGGCCACGACGTTGGCGATGGTGAAGGTCTTTCCCGAACCGGTGACGCCCAAAAGGGTTTGGGCCGGAAGGCCCTGCAGGACGCCCTCGGTCAGTTGCGCGATGGCTTCCGGCTGGTCGCCGGTGGGGGAGTAGGCTGAAGTCAGTTCAAATTTCGGCATGCGATGTCTGAGTGCGGTTTTTATATTCCTTTCTCTTTGCAAAAATAGATAATTTATCCCCTTAAAGGCTGCGCCATCCGCTTTTTTTGCATTAAAAAACATTCTTTCTTTGCCAGGCTCGTTGATTTTCCATAATTTTGCAGTTCAATTGTACAATATGAGACGGATTCGATTTATTCTGCTGGGGACTGCAGCGTTGCTGTTGGCCTCGTGCAATCAATATAATAATGTATTGAAGACTGCGGACTTCGACTACAAGTATGAAGCCGCCAAGGAATATTTCATCAAGGGGCAATACGGCCGCTCGGCCACGCTACTGACGGATTTGGTGACGCTGATGAAGGGTACCTTGCGCGCCGAAGAGTCGCTCTACATGCTGGCCATGTCGGAGTTTTGCAACGGGAACTATGACGTGGCCCACTCTTATTTCAAGAAGTACTACCAGTCTTATCCCAAGGGCGTTTACGTGGAATATGCCCGCTTCTATGCCGGTTGTTCTTTGTACGAAAGCGTGCCGGACACGCGGCTGGACCAGAGCAGCACGATGGCCGCGGTGAAAGAATTCCAAGACTTCTTGGACTACTATCCTTATACTGCGCTGAAGGAGCGCACGCAACAGATGATCTTTTCCTTGCAGGACAAGATGGTGGAGAAGGAGTTTGAGGCGGCCAAGCTGTATTATGACTTGGGCACTTACATGGGCAACTGTTCTTACGGGGGCAGCAATTATGAGGCTTGCATCGTGACGGCGCGCAACGCCCTGCTCGACTTCCCCTATGCCAGTCCTGAGCGCCGCGAGGAGTTTTCCATCATGATCTTGCGTGCCAAGTTCCATCTGGCGCAGCAGAGCGTGGAGGAGAAGCGCCTGGACCGCTACCGCGACACCATTGACGAGTACTACGGATTCATGAACGAATATCCGGAGTCCAAGTATCTGAAAGATGCGCAACGGATATTCGTCCAGTCGGAGAAGTACGTGAACCAAAAATCGTAACCAGTAAATCAATTAAAATAATTATGGATTATAAAAAGACAAATGCGCCTACAAACACAGTGACCCGTGACATTATGGACCTGTGCGACGAAACCGGTAATATCTATGAAAGTGTAGTTATCATTGGCAAGCGTGCGAACCAGATTTCTTTGGACATCAAGAACGAACTGTCCAAGAAGTTGCAGGAGTTCGCTTCTGTAAGTGACAATTTGGATGAAGTGTTCGAAAACCGTGAGCAGATAGAGATTTCGCGCTTCTACGAGAAGCTGCCGAAGCCTTCTTTGATTGCTACGCAGGAATTCGTCGAGGGCAAGGTCTACTTCCGTAATCCCCTGAAGGAGAAAGAGACGATTGAGTAAACTGTTTTTCGTGCAGGCATTATGATTCAAAGGATTCAGACGGTCTATCTCTTGCTCGTCGCAGTGTGCGCGGTGGTGTGCTTGAGCATGCCTGTGGGGCATTTCCATCAGGACGGCATAGAGGTGGCGGAGTTCTATAATTTGTGGTTATCCATGGCTGACGGTTCGAAGGTGTTCTCTCCGTGGGCCATGTTTGGCCTGCTGCTGTTGGCGGCGCTTGTCCCGTTCGTGGCGATCTTCTTGTTTAAGCGCCGCATGCTGCAAGTCCGCTTGTCGGTATTCAGCGGGTTGATCCTGATTGGGTATTACATCGTTTTCGGGACATTTGTTTATGTGTTCAAGTCCCGCTACGATGCCGACTTCACGATGAACTGGACGGTGGCATTTCCGGCAGTGGCTTTGATTTTGGACTACTTGGCTTTCCGCAACATCATGAAGGATGAGCTGATGATTCGTTCGCTCAACCGGTTGCGGTAGGCAGGCAGGAAGAATATAACGTCAATAGCGGAACAGCGGCGTGTGCAAGGAGGTGCACGCCGCTGTTCCGCTATTATGTTTCCGGATGCCCATAGTGCTGTGCGCTCATCTCGGGAAAGACGGGCTTTCCTTCCATCAGCGAGTTTCAAGGCGTCAATCCGGGCGACAGGGGCATGATGGCAAACCCGGCGCTTTATTTGTGGAAAGTAAAATGAAAAAGAAACCTTACGGTGACTTGCGCAACTCTTCGTCGCAAGTCGCCCGCGAGGTGTATGCTGCCTTTTTATTCTGCGGAAGGTTTGCGCTTGGTGCGCACGATGTCGAACAAGTAGCTGGCCTTGACCACGATGGTGCCGTTGGCCGAGCGGCCGAATACATCCTTTTTGCCGTTTCCGAAGATGTCGCTCAGCCCGTAGTAGTAGCGTCCTTCCAGCAGGAAGTGTCCGGCTTTTCGGGTGTTGACCTCGATGCCGAGTCCGGCTGTGATGCCATATTCAAATTTATTTTTCACCGGCATGTCATATTGTTGGTTGACGAGCCCCGGCCGCAGATTGAGCGTGGAGTCGTTGAATGCACCGCCGCGGTGCCCTTTGTCGCCCAGATAAAAGCCCACCTGCGGTCCGGCCACGACGTAGAACAAAGCTCCCTTTTCTTCGTATCCCCAGCCCATGCGTGCCAGGAACGGTATCTGTATGTAGCTGATATCCCGCTTGTACGTGTCGTTGGACGTCTCGATGTTCTCCTCCCATCCCAAGTTGGCGAAGTTGACTTCCAGTTGCACGGAACACAAGCTTTTGAAGTATTTTTCGCACGTGTATCTTAGCGTGAAGCCAAAGGTGGGTGCCCCCTTGAATTTCTGCTGGATGGTGGGGTTGAACATGACTTGGTTCAAGGTGTAGCCGCCATTGACGCCGATGGCCAAGTCGTTGCGTGGCTCGCCGATTTGTCCGTATGCGGCCGTACATGTCACCATGGCGACAGCCAGGGCTGAAAGCAGTTTCTTCCTCATTTCTTCAGGTTGATGATTTCGATGCTATGCGCCGGGCTGTAATGGATGAACTCTACTTCGCGGTTGATGAAGCCGCTCCAGTTGCTGACGCGCTGGAATTTGAATTGGTGCTGGTAGGGGGTGGTAGCCACCTCTCCCAGGTGCAGTTCGAGGGCATCACCATAGGTAGACAGGCCTTTCAGGAAGAAGTAAGCCGTGTCGTAGCCCAGCATGCCGAAGCGGGGCCACGACGTGATGGTCGTCTCGTGGAAGTGCTTCTGGTAGTCGTTCTCAAACTGGCTGGCGCGTCCGTTCAGCGGATTCCTGTAGAACGTGGAGTAGGCATAGGTGTCGAAGCGATAGAAATTCTCCAGATGGTTGTTCGTGTAGGTCTGCCACTCGGGATACCCCACCAGCTTGATGCCATATTCAGGATGGTCTACGGCAAACTGCCTGAGCTTGGGGAACAGTTGGTTCAGCAGTTTGACGCTGGAAGAGCTGGGGATGATGACGTTCGACTTGTAGGCCACCATCATGTCGGCCCACGTTTGGCTGTCGTCGGAGAGGCGGATGGTGCGCATCTTGTTCCCGTTCTGCATCAGGCGTTTGTTGACGGCTTCGGAGAAGTTGGCGGCATCGTTGTCACTTTCGTTGCCGTCCAGCAACAGAATGTTGTCCTTGCCGAAGAGTTCGGTGGTGAGGTGTGCCGCTTCCGACAGCAAGAACGACTTGGGCGGGTTGACGGCATAGTAGTAAGGATTCTGGTAGACGCCTTCTCCTTGCGAAGAGAAGGGCACGACCAATCGGATGTAGTGCCTCTGGCAATAGTTGCTGAGCGTCGGGATTTGTTCTGCGTGGAGCGGGCCGATGATGAAGTCCAGTTCCGTGAGCGGATGGGCTTCGAGCACGGCTTTCATTTCGCCGGCCGTGTTGCCCGAGTCGTAGGCGAATACATCGACCGAAACGCCTGCCTTTTTGATTTGCTGCACGGCCATGAGCACGCCGCGATAGAACTCTATCATCTTTCCGCTTTCAGCCGAGCCGCCCTTGAACGGCAAGAGCACGCCCATGCGGATGAGGCGTTTGGGCGAAGACGCTTTCCGCTCCATCAGTTCCGCGTTCGACGGCGTTTGCGGGTTGGCAGAGGTTATCACCGGTTCGGCCTTTTCCTTGGAAGGGTAGGGGATGCAGATGACGTCGCCGCGGCGCAACTTATAGTCCGGTTGTTTCATTTCCGGATTGGCAGCCTGAAGTTCGGCTTCGCTGATGCCGAACTGGCGCGAGATGCTGAAGAGCGTTTCCTTCCGCTTCACCTTGTACATCTCGCGGCATTCGGGTTGTTTCTTCGGGGCGGGTTCCGGCGGTGTGCTGACGGCGACGGCCGATGCCGCCGAAAGAGGTATCCGGATGACCTTTCCAATCTGGAAGTTGTCGGCCGTGAGCCCCGGGTTGGCCTCGCAGATGTCCGCTGCGCCCACTCCGTATTTTTTTGTGAGCTGGTACAGGGTTTCCCCCGCTTGTATGGTGTGGTATTTTTCTTGCGTCGCGCCCTGCCGTTGCCCTTGCTGGGGGATGATGAGCGTGGCGCCGGCCTTGATGCCGTCGTTGGCCGAGGGGTTCAGTTTCAGGATAGCGTCGGGCGAAACCTGGTAAGTCCGTGCGATGGAATATACGGTTTCGCCGCGCTGTATGGTATGCACGAAAGTTCCCTCTTCGTTCTGCCCTTGGGCGGGAACTTGCAGTAAGAACAATAGCGCTGCGATGCAACTGGATATTTTTCGATGTGTCATCTTTACTTTTTTCTGATAACGGCGGCACAAAATTACTCAAAAAAAGTGGTTATGTCAACGGGAAACACTAATTTTGCATTAAATATTAAGGTATGAGGAATAACTTAAAGCTTGTTTTTGTGAGTCTGCTGTGCGCGATTCCTTTCCTTCTCCCGGCGCAGAATGTGTACCCAACGGCCAACCCGGCTGCCAGTTATACCACCTCGGACGGTGAGGAACTCGACGATGCTTCCGAGCCGCAGTCCGCGCCCTTGGCCGGACATTTCACGTCCAACGTGGCGGATTTGGGCGAGTACACGGCGCGCTACGAATGGAAGGTGTTCCGCGAGGGAGAGGAAGACACCCCCATCATAGACCGTTTTGACGAGAATCTGGAATACACGTTCACCGAGAGCGGCACGTTCTACGTGCAGCTTTATGTCACCTTTTCGCATGGAAACGACACCATACAGTATCCCGCCGAGGGCGAGGCGCAGCCTTTCGTTGTGTCCATCAGCGAGTCGGTGCTGGAGATGCCCAACGCCTTCTCGCCCAATGGCGACGGGTATAACGACATCTACAAGGCGAAGGAGGGCTACCAGTCCATCGTCAGTTTCAAGGCCGTGATCTTCAACCGTTGGGGCCAGAAGCTTTATTCCTGGGACAACATAGAAGGCGGATGGGACGGCAAGTTCCACGGCAAGACGGTGCCGGACGGCGTCTATTTCGTGGTGGTGAACGCGCGGGGCGCCGACGGAAGGGAATATAAGATAAGGAGAGACGTCAATGTGCTGACCGGATATTCCGGCACAGGGACGAACGGGAACGATTGAGCAAGAAGGGATGATGGATAACGAAACTGAAAAGATACAAGTATATGGTGCGCGCGTGCACAATCTGAAAAACGTGGATGTGGAACTGCCCCGCAACAGCCTGACGGTCATCACGGGGCTGAGCGGCAGCGGAAAGTCGTCCTTGGCCTTCGACACGATTTTTGCCGAAGGGCAACGGCGCTACATCGAGACCTTCTCGGCCTATGCCCGCAACTTCCTGGGCAACTTGGAGCGCCCCGACGTGGACAAGATCACGGGGTTGAGCCCCGTCATCTCCATCGAGCAGAAGACGACGAACAAGAACCCGCGATCCACCGTGGGCACCACCACGGAGATTTACGATTTCCTTCGCTTGCTATATGCCCGTGCGGGAGAAGCCTATTCTTACCTCTCCGGAAAGAAGATGGTGCGATACACGGAGGAACAAATCATAGACCTTATTATTCACGACTACGACGGCAGGCGCATCTACCTGCTCGCGCCCGTCGTGCGCAACCGCAAAGGACACTACAAGGAGCTGTTCGAGACCATCCGCCGCAAAGGGTATCTTTACGTGAGGGTGGACGGCGAAATTTCGGAAATCGGCCACGGCATGAAGCTCGACCGCTACCGTAACCACAGCATTGAAATCGTGGTGGACAAGCTTTGCGTGCAGCAGAAGGACGACAAGCGGCTGAGGGCCAGCGTGGCCACGGCCATGCAGCAGGGCGACGGCGAACTGATGGTCTACGATGCGGACGCGGAGGAGCTCCGCCACTACAGCAAGCGCCTGATGTGTCCCGAGACGGGGCTGGCCTACCGCGACCCGGCTCCCCACAATTTCTCTTTCAACTCACCGCAGGGGGCATGCCCGCGGTGCAAGGGCCTGGGCTATGTCAGCCTGATAGACATGGACAAGGTGATTCCCAACCGCGACCTGTCGGTCTACGAAGGGGCCGTCCTTCCTTTGGGAAAATATAAGAACAGCATGATTTTCTGGCAGATAGATGCCTTGCTGGAGAAATACGACGCCACGGTGAAGACGCCCGTGAGGGAACTGCCCGAAGAGGCGTTGGACGAAATCCTCTATGGCAGCGTGGACCGCGTGCGCATCAAGGCGCAGCTGGTGCACACTTCGTCGGACTATTATGTGGCCTACGAAGGCTTGGTGAAATACATACAGATGTTGCAGGAAAGCGAAGGCTCGGCTTCCGCCCAGAAGTGGGCCGAGCAGTTTTCCAAGACGGTGACCTGCCCGGACTGCCAAGGGCAGCGGCTCAACAAAGAGGCGCTCCACTTCCTGATTGCCGGAAAGAACATCGCGGAGCTGTCGGCCATGGATATCAGTGAGTTGTACGACTGGATGGCACACGTGGAAGAGCGTATGACCGACCGTCAGAAGAAGATTGCGCCGGAGATTCTGAAGGAAATCCGTTCGCGACTGAAGTTCCTGCTCGACGTGGGGCTGGACTATTTGTCGCTCAACCGTTCGTCGGTTTCCCTCTCCGGCGGAGAGAGCCAGCGCATCAGGCTGGCCACGCAGATAGGGTCGCAGCTGGTGAACGTGCTCTACATCCTGGACGAGCCCAGCATCGGCTTGCACCAGCGCGACAACCGCCGCCTGATTCAGTCGTTGAAGGCTTTGCGCGACACGGGGAACACCGTCATCGTGGTGGAGCACGACGAGGAGATGATGGAAAGTGCCGACTACATCATCGACATGGGGCCCAAGGCCGGGCGCCTGGGCGGCGAGGTGGTGTTCCAAGGCACGCCGGCCGAGATGCTGAAGCGCGACACGCTGACCTCGCGTTACCTGAACCGCACTTGTGCCATCGAGGTGCCCGCCGCCCGCCGGACGGGCAACGGCCATTCCTTGTGGCTGCGCGGGGCGAGGGGAAACAACTTGAAGGGAGTGGACGTGGAGTTCCCCCTGGGCGTGCTGATTTGCGTGACGGGCGTTTCGGGCAGCGGAAAGTCCACGCTGATCAACGACACGCTGCAACCCATCCTCTCGCAACATTTCTACCGTTCGCTGCGCGACCCGTTGCCCTACGACGGAATCGAAGGGCTGGACTTCGTGGACAAGGTGGTGAGTGTGGACCAGTCGCCCATCGGCCGCATCCCGCGCTCCAATCCGGCCACCTACACCGGCGTGTTCAACGACATCCGGGCGCTCTTCGTCAGTCTGCCCGAAGCCAAAATCCGCGGCTACAAGCCCGGCCGTTTTTCGTTCAACGTGAAGGGCGGGCGCTGCGAGGCCTGCGGCGGCAACGGTTACAAGACCATCGAGATGAACTTCCTGCCGGACGTCTATGTGCCTTGCGAGGTGTGCCACGGCAAGCGCTACAACCGCGAGACGCTCGAAGTGCGCTTCAAGGGAAAGTCCATTGCGGACGTGCTGGACATGACCATCAACCGGGCGGTGGAGTTCTTCGAGAACCAGCCCACCATCTTGAATAAGATCAAGGTGTTGCAGGACGTCGGACTGGGATACATCAAACTGGGACAGCCGTCCACCACGCTGTCTGGTGGGGAGAGCCAGCGCATCAAATTGGCCACGGAACTCTCCAAGCGCGACACGGGCCGGACGGTCTACATCCTGGACGAACCCACCACGGGCCTGCACTTCGAAGACATCCGCGTGCTGCTCGGGGTGCTCAACCGGTTGGTGGACAAAGGCAACACGGTCATCGTCATCGAACATAACCTGGATGTCATCAAGTCGGCCGACTTTCTCATCGACATGGGTCCGGACGGCGGGCGCGGAGGCGGCCGCCTCCTGTTCGAAGGCACACCCGAAGGCTTGGCGCAAAGCGGGGTGGGCTACACGTCGAAGTATTTGAAGGAAGTCTTGGAAGCACAGTCCGGAAAGGCGGTTTCGGGGGAATGAAATATCTGAACATATAAATGTCTCCGCAGGCAGGCGGGACAACTTCTTGGGGCCTGAGACCATCGTGGGTGGTTTCAGGCCCTGTCCGTATCCATTCCGCGGAGCTTGCTGGCCCGCGTTGTCCGTTTTCGGAAAGGGCGCCGTCCGGCTGGGGCTTGCGGGAGGTCGCAGCGTACTTTCCGCAAGCCACTCGAGTACTCTCCGCGGAGTACTCGAGTACTTGCCGCAGAGTACGCCGGCGCGCTCCGCACGGCGTTTCCCGTCTTTCCGGTTCTTTTTGCGCGTTTTCGGGCATGGCCGCGTCGCGCTTCGCGGCTTGTTCCCGTTGGCGGTGTGGAGCTCGGAGGTGTCTGTTTCTGCCGGTGCAGGACGAGGAGCAGAAGGGATTGATTTTATCTGACAAGCATCCTGTGCGCCCCTTGCCGCGGTAGAAGCGGCTGTTTCCTTTCCGTGCAGAATGTTTTTGCTTCCTTCCTTGCGCGGTTATCATCTTTTTTATAACTTGCCGTGAGTTTTCAGTCGGGGCGGCCGGACGCCGGTGCATGCCGTGTGGGCGGGGCGCGTCAATGGCGCGGTCGTTCTTCCGGTCCTCCGGCTGGATTTCCCCTTTGACGGGGCCCATGATAACTCTTTCAATCATTCAAAACTGCTTATAGAAGAGGTGCTGTATGGCAAAACAGAAAATCAATAAGACGAACGTGGCCCGCCTGCTGGACGCGGCCAAGGTGGACTACGAACTGATTCCCTATGAGGTGGACGAGTCGGACTTGAGTGCCGTGCACGTGGCCGCCCAATTGGGCGAGGACGTGGAGCGGGTGTTCAAGACCATTGTGTTGCACGGTGAGAAGAGCGGCTATTTCGTGTGCGTCGTGCCCGGCGAACACGAGATAGACCTGAAGAAGGCGGCCAAGGTGAGCGGCAACAAGAAGTGCGAGCTCCTGCCGATGAAGGAGCTGCTGCCCGTGACGGGGTATATCCGTGGCGGCTGTTCTCCCATCGGGATGAAGAAACATTTCCCCACCTATGTCCACCGGAGCGCGGAGGCTTTCGACTACATCTACGTGAGCGCCGGCCAGCGGGGGCTGCAGGTGAAGCTCGCCCCCGGCGACCTTTTGCGCGAGGCGCGGGCGGAGTATGCCGAGCTGATAGCGTCGGAATAGTCCGTCCGCGCCTCTGTTTCTTGGGCGGCGGGCCCCGTTTCCTTCTTCCGTTGGCGGTGCGGGGCTTGCGCTTCGTATGTCGCGGGCGGTTGGCCGTGCGCCGGTTGGCGGCAGGCCGACCGGTCCGATGCTTATTCTTTCGCGTAGAGGGGCGGGACGGCTTGCCGCACGAGGCTGTCGCAGGGGCATCCCTCGAAAGCCGTCGGGGCGATTTGTTCCAGGCTCGACGGCAGGCCGACGCGTTCCAGCTGGCTGCAACCCGCGAAGGCTGATGCCTTGATGCTCCGTGTGCCTTCCGGCAGGTTTACCACGCGCAGGGAGGAGCAGTCGGCGAAGGAGCATGACGGGATTTCCTCCACGTGTCCTTCCCAGAAAATGGTGTGCACCGCACTGCCGGCGAAGGCGAAGCTGCCGATGCGCTGCAGGCTGGCGGGGAAGGCCACGACCTCCGTCCGGCTTTGGCTGAAAGCCTTTTCTCCGATTTCCCGCACGCCTTCCGGCAGGTGGAAGGCCGGCGGCAACTGTATGCCGCTGAAGGCGTGCGCTCCGATGCGGGTCACGCCGGACGGAATCCGGGTGTTAGGGCATCCGGCCACCAGTGTGCCGGCGGCGGTTTCGATGATGGCGTTGCAGTCCTCCCGCGAGTCATAGACCGGGTTCTGCGCGTCCACGGCGAGCGCGACGCAGGAATTGCAGGAGATGAAAGCCTGGGGATGGATGCGGGTGACGCTCTTGGGGATGAATATCTCGTCGATGGGAGTATGCCCGAGCGCCAGCGGCATCACTTCTTTGATGCCGTCCGGCAGGGCGGAACGCCTGCAGCCCGCGATGAAGCGGCCCGTGGCGCTTTCCACGATGCCGTTGCACCCGTTGCGGGAATCATACGTGCGGTTGCCCTTGTCCACCACGATGCTCTCCAGCGACAGGCAACTGTGCAGCGCGCCCTCGCCGATGTGTCCGACCTGCTTCGGGATGCTGATGGCTTTCAGTGCGTTGCATCCTGCGAAGGCCGAGTTTCCTATTTCCTCGAGCCCTTGGGGCAGGCTGACAGACGCGAGGCGGGTGCAGAAGTAGAAAGCCATGTTCCCGATGCGTTTCAGCGACCGGGGCAGGGCGATGTGGCGGAGGTTGGCGCAGTGCATGAAAGCGGCCCCTACTTCGGTCACGCCTTCCGGAAGGGCGATGCTGTCCAAGGTCAGGCAACCCGAGAAAGCACCGTCGGCAATGCTTTCCACTCCGTCGGGGATGGCCGTGCCGGCACATCCTGCGACCAGTCTTTTGCTCTTCTTGTCAATCACGGCATTGCAGTTGTCCCGTGAGCCGTAAGTCGGATTTTTCTGGTCCACGTGGATTTCCGTGAGCCGCGGACAGCAGCTGAAGGCTTCGCCGTCCATGTCGTTGAGGCTGGCGGGGAGCACGACGGAGCGGAGTTCCGGGCAGGCATAAAAGGCGTATGGCTCGATGCATTCAATCCCTTCCCCCACAATCACTTGTTCCAATCCGTCACACTGGGCCAGGGCATTCCGCCCGATGGCGTTGACTTTGTACGGGGTGCCCCGGTGGGTGACGTCTCCCGGGATTTCCAGCACCTTTTCTTTCATGGCCTGTCCGCCGTCCCGGTCCCGGTCGAAACCGATGATGGTCGCGAGGCTGTCCCCCGTGGCTGTGTCCACGTCCGCGAATACGCTGAATCGGAAGGCACCTTCCGTGAATACATGTCCCCCTTGGGCGTGCGCCAAGGTGAAGCACCCGATGAGGGATAATAAGGTAATGGTTCGTTTCATGGGCATATCGTTTCCTATTGGTTCATACTTCTATGGCTGCACCCTGTTGCACAAGATGTCCTGCTGCTGCGCTTGGACCGTTTCGTCGCAGGGGCTGTCCTTGAAGGCGCTGCGGCTGAGCTGTTCCAGGCTGTGCGGCAGGGAGACGTATTGCAGGCTTTCGCAGTTGGCGAAGGCATGGTCGCCGATGCTCCTTGTGCCTTCGGGAATCTCGACAAGGTCGAGGTAGCGGCAGTCGGAGAAGGCGGAGCTCCCGATGTGGGCGGTTGGTCCTTTCCACGTGACCGACCACAACCAGGGACATGAACTGAACGCCAAGGCACCGACGGAATCCACGGAGGCAGGGATGACCACGCATTCCAGCGTGGGACTGCCGAGGAATGCCTTGGGCGCGATGGAGCGCACGCCCTCGGGAATGACAAAGGACGAGGGGAGGGGGATGGCGGCGAATGCCAGCTCGCCGATGGTGGTCACGTCGCGGGGAATGCGGGTCGTGGCGCAACCTTGCACGAGTGTGCCGGTGGCAGTTTCGATGATGGCGTTGCAGTCGTTGCGGGAGTCGTACACCGGATTTCTCGGGTCGACGCGGATGGCGGTGCAGAAGCTGCAACCCCAAAAGGCGCCTCCTTGGATGCGGGTGACGCCTGCCGGAATGGGGACGGACGGCATCATGGCGTGGGCGAAGGCATGGCTGGCAATTTCGCGCAGGCCTTCCACGATGCGGGTGCGGCCGCAGCCTACGACCAGTTTGTCGGTCGCGGTCTCCACGATGGCGTTGCAGTCATCGCGGGAGTCGAACGTCTTGTTCCGCTTGTCCACCGTGATGCGTTCCAAGGCAAGGCATTGGCGCAGCATGATGCCCTCCCCGATGCGGAAGACATTCTGGGGAATGTGGAGGGACTTGAGGCTGACGCATCCGGAGAAAGTGCCCGCCCCGCTGAGCGTCTCGAGCGTCCCGGGCAGGGTGATGGCGGTCAGGTTGGGGCAATCGGCGAAGGCGCCCGCCCCGATTTCCTTCACGCCTTCCGGTATGACGAGGCTGTCCAATGACAGGCAGCCGCGGAAGGCATGTTTCCCTATGCGTTTGACGTCCGGCGGGATCACCGTGCGGCTGCAACCGAGGACGAGTTCCCCGCAGCGGGTGTCCACGATGGCATTGCACCCGTTGCGCGAATCGTAAGCCTCGTTTCCCGCATCGACCTTGATTTCTTGCAGTTCGGGACATTGGCCGAAAGCATTGTCCCCGATGTAGAACACGGTGGAGGGGATGGAGACCGACCGCAATCGCGGGCACCGGTAGAAGGCATGGGAGCCGATGCTCCCGATGCCTTCGCTGATGACGATGCTCTCAATGTTGCCGCAGCGGACGAAGGCCGTGTCTGCGATTTCCGCCACCTGGTATTCATATCCGTCGTGGACGACCGTAGCCGGTATGACCAGCGTTTCCGGGATTGGGAGCGGCGAGGTGATCGCAGAGCGGTCGGCGCAGGTGAGCACTACCGTGCTGTCGCCGGTGGACACGATGACGTTTTCTTGGACGGAGTAGCGGAAAATGCCGTCCACAAAGCCGCCTTTTCCGTTGGCCAAGACCGGCAGGCCGGACAGGAAGGCCAGGCAGATGCATAGATGCGTTTTGATGTGCATGGTCATTCTGTTTAAAGTTATACATCGGTGGGTCGTTCCCGCCCGCTTGTCCGCAAGTTCCCGTGCGGAAGATGGGGCAAAGTAATGACAATCTCCGGAAACCGTCAAGTTTTTCTCCGTTCTTATCGTTCCCTTTTTGTGCTCCGGTGTTTCCTTTTGGAGGAACGCCGTTCCTTGTGTGTCTTTCAGTTGCTGAAGCCGTCCCTGTATATGACTGAACCACAGATGGGAACGGTGAGGAGCGCTTTCGTGGAAGGCGTTCTTTCCCGGTAGCGATGCCGTGGCGGGACGTCAGGACACATTCTCCTTCGGCACGAGGGAAAAGCGCCCGTCGGAGTGCTTGACCACGTCCAGCGGTGCTTCCACGGCCGCCAGGGCCTTGCGGGCATGGTGTTTGATGCTGCGTATTTTCCCGCTGTCCAGACCGTCGTAGTAGCCTTTGCCATACAGCAGATCGAAGTCTTCCGTCTGCAAGGTGTGTCCTTCCCGGTCGGCCAAGGCCGCCAACAGGAGGGCGGCCCGCTTCGGGAGATGCGTGGAGCGGCGGCCGTATGCCAAGATGCTCTTATCGGTGTCCACCCACAGGGTTTCAAGGGCTGTTTCGAAGTTGAGCGGGGCCGGCTGCTCCTTTTCGACCTCCTGAGGGGCCAGACACCTCTTATAATAATAGAAAAGGAACATTCCGGTGAAGCCAAGCAGGAGTATGATTGCGGCAAAGAGGGCCAGCATGAGGTCCTGCAAGAGTTTCTCAGGCACTGTGATCATATTTTTCACCCCGGACAGCATCCGTAGGCTTTCCCACAAGAATCCCAGGCGAAGAAGAGCGTAAATCTCGAGGAAGAGCATGGCCGCGCATGCCGTCGCCCCGAGTACGGATTTTAGATTGTTGTAGTTTCTCTGTATCATAGGTCAATGTTTTGTTCCGAAACGGAGATTAAGGTCTTTTTCATCTCATTCCCTTTTGGGGTATGCCGCAAAGTTATAACTTTTCTTCGGGAGATGATGAATTTTCTTGTTGACAAATGACGGTAACGGATATTACCAAAATTTTCATTTATCCTGTTGTTTTATAGTGCTAAGCTGATTGAAAAGTTTATCACGGCATACCCCGATTTGTTGAATTCTTCATTTTGCAGTCTCGGAACGGGGCTTTTTCGGCTCGAAAATCCCCTGAAAAACGATTGGCCGAGCGGATGGCAGAAGAAGGCTTGTAGCAGAAGCCTTTTGCGGCCGGATGAGGACCGAATGAGGTTTGTTTGTAAATAAAAAGTTTGTTTGAGGATGGCTATTTGATGCGCACAGAGAGGGCGTGGGTGCCATAGCCGCACCAATAGCCTTTCCCGCCCCGGATGTTGGACGCCAGTTCCTGGGTGTAGGGGAAGAACATGTTCGACGATTGGTTCACCCAGTTGGAATAGCTTTGCCAGAAGCGATAGGATGCTTCGTCCATGTGGCGGAGTTGGACTTCCACCTGGTCGCCCTCCTTGAAGCAGGCAGACGCCTGACGCTCGGTTTCTGTATAGACGGAGGTGCCGCAATAGACGTCGGCGGCGGTTTGCGCGGAGAGGACTTCGTCGGAGAAAATGCCCATGGGGGAGAGTAGGAAGGCCTTGTCCTTTCCTCTCCGTCGGCTGAACAGCCCGTAGTAGTCCGGACTGTCCGAAGGCTCGTGGAAGTAGGCCTTGACGTAGTAAAGCGTGTCGTTTTCTGTCTGTACGGCGCGCAGGGAATCCAACCGCACGGGGGCGGGAATGGTGGTCACGGCCGAGACTTTCATTCCGCGGTATTCCGCCGTCAGGGTGTAGGTCTTTCCGGCCTGCCCCATGAGGTCGAACGAGGTGTATTTGTAGGGCGGGAAATAGTCCTCGTCGTATCCGCCGGTCAGGATGACGCTGTCTGTGCCGTCCGACACGGTCACTTTGCCCCAGCGCACGACGTATTCGTTGATGTCCTGCATCATCCCGTCCACCGGGCGGGTCACGCCCAGTTGCACCACGGGATAGCCGCCGTCCTCAATCCATCCTTCCACGACGAGTTCCGTCGGCGGGGTTTCCGCGTCGTCGCGGACGCAGGATGCGGAAGCCAGTAGGGCGAGACAAGCGAGCAGGCAGGCGGGATGTTTCATGTTTCAGAATTTTATGTTGTAACCGACGGAAGGGAGCATGCGGCAGAGCGAATAAACCGATTTGAGGCCGAAGCTTTCGCCCTCGAACCCCATGTAGCGGAAGAGCACGTTGCGGTGGGCGTAGAGGTTGTAGACCGAGAGGTTCAGGCTGTGGGCCGCTCCCCGGCGCGGGGCGAAGCGGTAGGTGAGCGAGAGGTCCAGGCGATGCGTGGCCGGCAGGTGAGCTCCGTTGTGCTTCCCATATTGGCTCACGAGGTTGTTGTTGATGACGTACAGGGCGGTGGTCGGAGTGTAGGGCGTCCCGCTGGCGTACACGAAATCTCCCCCGAGGCTCCAATGGCGGTTGAAGCGGTATTGTGCCACGGCGGTCAGGTCGTGCAGCCGGTCGAAGGAAGAGGCCGTCCAGCCGTCGCTGCCCGTTGCGGTGAAGCGTCGTTCGCTGCGCGACAAGGCATAGCCAATCCAGCCCGTCAGCCGTCCGCGGTTCTTTTTCAGCATCAGGTTGAGGCCGTAGTTGCGTCCCCGGCCGTGCATGAGGTTGCGCCCCATGTCGTAGGTCCCGGTGAAGAGTTCCGTGATGGCGCCGGAGTGTTCGTATTGGTGGGCGAGGTGTTTGTAATAGGTTTCGGCTTCGGCCTCCAGCATGCCGTCGAGCCATTCGACGCCGTAGGAGAGCGCCACGGAGTGAGCCCGCCCGGGCTTCAGCACGGAGGAAGACAGTGTCCAATAGTCCACGGGCAGTCCGCCGGAGGACAAGGGTACCTGGTGGAGGAACTGGCCGTAGAGCCCGTAGTGGAGGGAAAGGCGCTGCGAGGCAGAGGGGGCGAAGGCGAGACCGAGCCGCGGCGCCGGGAGGAAGAAGTTCCGCCCCCGGCTGCGGAAGCCGGACAACCGCAGGCCGGCATCGGCCTGCCACCGACGGGCGAGCCGGACGCGCGCCTGCACGTAGGCATCCGCTTCGTGCCCCTCTTCACGCCGTGCAGGGGTGGACGACTGCAAGAAGGAGCCGTCGGTGCGGAAGGCCATCGGGCGGACGCGATAGTAATGGTATTCCGCCCCGGCGCTCCATGTCGTGCGTCCGCCCGTCCATTCGGCCCGTGCGGCATATCCGGCCTGCAGGATGCCTGTTTCCCATGCAAAGTCCAGGGCGTTGAGGCCCATGTCGAGCATGCACCCGTAGTGGCTGAACGTGGCTTGCTGTCGGACGATGGCGCGTGGCGCATGGTGTTCCCAGTGCAGGGCGGCCGTGGAGTTGTGCCAGTCCATGTGGCTGGAGTTGCCGAAGCCTTCCTGCCGCAACTGCATGCGGTCGAGCCCGTGGTAGAGGCTGAGTCGCAGCCTGTCCCTTTCGCCGGGATGGCACACCCACGTGAGGTTGTAGTCCTGCAGGCCGTAGCCGAGTCCGAGTCCGTCGAACTTCAGCAACGGGCCGTAGAGCAGGTCCAGGTAGCTGCCGCGGCCGGACAGGTAGAGCGTGGAGCCGCGGCCGGCCGGGAGGGCCAGCGTGCCTTCGCTTTCCATGAAGCTGAACGTGGCGTCCAGGTGGACGCGGCGGACGAGGGAGTCGAGCGGGTGGAACGAGAGCCGGCCGCCCAGGCGGTTGGGGAAGTCGGCCCCGTGGCGGTTCTTGACGAGCGACATGCCGCGGAAGTGGGAGGCGTTGAACGTGGAGAAGAGGCCCAGCAGGTGGGAGGCGTTGAAGACCGGGGCGCCGTCCAGCTCCAGCAGGTTCAGCGAGGCGTCGCAGCCCTGTATGCGGATGCCCGAGGAATAGTCGTTGTTGGTGGACACGCCCGGCAGCAGCTGGAGGGCGCGGAGAGGGTCGGAGCTGCCCAACACGTGGGGCAACCCGGAGAGCGACTCCATGCGCCAATACTGCCGTCCGCCCTCGCCGGTTTCCAGCATGCGGGCGGCGCGGGCGCGCACTTCCACTTCGCGCATGTGGTCGTGGCGCAGGCTGTCTGCCGGCTGCGCATGGAGAGCCGGAGGGAAGGGCGGGGACAGGAGGACCGCCAGGAGAAGGGCAAGGAAGCGCATGGACGCGGGCGGACATGGAAAAACAGACCGCCCCCGGTTCCAGCAGGCGGAGACGGAAGGGCGGTCTGTGTGGAGTGTCATGGAAGTCTGGTTACAGGTTCTCGAACCGTTCGCCCAACTGTTCGAACGCGGCAATCAGCGAGCGGAAGCGCGTCTGCGTGAAGTATTGTTCGAAGGTGTAGGTGGTGCCGTCCTCGAAGTTCAGCACGGGTTGCGTGGACCATTCGCCATACTCGTAACCGCTTCCGGGGGAGCTGTAATCGTAGAGCACGCTTTGCCACGTGACAGGCACGTAATAGGAACTCTGGTTGAAGTGCAGGGCGGCCGTGCAGTTTTGGTTGATGGCCTCGGCTGCAGCCAACGCCTCTTGGCGGGCGATGGACTTGTAGTCGACGGAATCGCTCGTGGAATACCAATAATAGCCGTCGTAGTCGAGGGCCTCGGCCAGCGCGCCGGAGTTGTTGTCGGCCGTGATTTGCAGGCTCAGCCGTCCCAGTATGGTGCAGGACATGTTGCCTTCGTGCAGGTTGGAGGCCGCGTCGAAATAGTTGCCTTCGATGGCGTCGATGTCGGCCAGGTTGCGGCCGCCCGCGTTGGCTTGCATGCTGACGAGGGTTTCGCCGACGATGCTGGAGAGGACGGCGGAGAAGGCGGCCTGGCGGTCGTCGTCGTTCAGCGAAGCCTCGATGCGGTAGCCGCCGGTTACAAACGATGCCTTGGCGGCATATTGCCGGGCCGCGAAGTCGCAGGCGGTGGTGTTGACCGTCAGCGTGGCGAGGTCTGTGCCCTTCACTTTGACGGTGGCGGTGAGGTATTCGGGCACTTTGACCGTTTCGGAGTAGGTGTAGCCCGTGCTGTCCTGGCGTGCGAACACGAACTCCTGTCCGCTGCCTTGGATTTCGGCTTCGCAGTCGTTGCCCTGCTCATCCTTGAACTGGTAGATGGCGGAGCGGGCGGGAGTGCCGTCGACCACCTGGTCCCATTGCCGTTCTTCTTCGTTCCACGTCCATTTGCCATAGAGGTCGGCCAGCTGGTAGATGTCGCCGATGTCGCGCTTCGATGCCAACAAGGCGATGTCGCCCTGCGCGCATCCCTGCATGGCGCGCACGAGGCTGCGGAACGGATACTCCGTTTCGCCCCATCCCGGTACTGACTCATCTTCGGCGCTGAGGAACGTGCGTTCGCAGTATTCCGCGAGGGTGATGACGGGCTTTAACTGTTCCACGTCGATTTTTTGCGCGAGCTCTTGTCCCACGCTTTCAATTTCCTGTTGTGCGGTTTCCACCGAAGCCACATAGCCCGGGTCCGGCGGTGGAGTCCCGCCATTGTCGTCGTCGCCGCAGGCCGTGGTCAGGCAGAGCGCGGCAAGCAGCAGTGAGGGGTAGATGAATAGCTTTTTCATGAGTGGTTGGTTTTTTGGGGGAAGTTGAGTCCGTTTTTACCGTTAGCCGGGAAACTTCCCGTGTTAAGCCCGCCATACGGTTATAGCCTTTTTACAAATGTAGCTTAATTTGTAAAAGATTGTTTGCCTTAAGGTGAATTTTTAAATATTATTAACCGTTGGTGGGCGGCCTGTCATCCGGAAAGGCGGGGACGGGGGATGGCAAGAAGGGATGCCGAAGATGCCACAGTGCGACGGTTGCTTTGGGATGGGAACGTATGAAGATGTAAAGACTTTTGCAGTCCGGACCGCCTGACATGGAAACATGGTCTGCAATTCCGGACGTTGCCTTGCGGAAAGCCGTGAAGCGCCTTGCGGAGAACAGAATTGTACTTTCCGCAAAGTACTCGAGTACTTTCCGCAGAGTACTGCGACGGACTGCGTACGCCCGATTTGGGGCACGGGGCTGCCGATGGTGCATTGTCCGCCGCTTTATGGAGATTCTCCTCGCCTCAGTGTAAAAGAATCCGTCCCCGAGAGGATGCGGTCGATTCTCCCGGGGACGGATTCTTGTGCCGTCTGACGGATTGTTTATTTCATGTTGCGCTGTTCCAGTCCGTAACCCTTCACGCTGTCTTCCCGTTTCAGTCCCCAGGCGATGAGGATGGCCACGAAACCGAAGAGGGCAAAGATGCACATGGGCAGCGTGTAGTCGTAGCTGACGGTGCCGTCGGGCGTGCGGATGGTGGAGTAGCGGTCAATGACCCAGCCGATGAGCAGCGGCACCATGGAGAGGCCGATGTTCTGGATGTAGAAGATGATGGCGTAGGCCGAACCCAGCTGCTTCATCGGGATGATTTTGGGTACGGAGGGCCACATGGCCGACGGCACGAGCGAGAAGGCGATGCCGAGGATGACCATGATGATGACGGCAAACCACCACACGTTGAGCAGCGGCAGGGCGAAAAGCACGTGCACCACCGTGAGCATCACCGAACCGATGACCATGAGCGTGGCCCCCTTGCCGATGCGGTCGTAGAGCGAACCGAAGACGGGGGTGAGCAGGATGGTGCCGAAGGGGAGCATGGCCGGGATGAGTCCGGCTATCTCGGGCTCCACGTGGTATTTGGCAATCATCAGTTTGGTGGCGAACTTCAGGAAGGGGAACACGCCGGCGTAGAACATCAGGCAGAGGATGGTGATGAGCCAGAAGCCTTTGCTGGTGAAAATCAGTTTGAGGTCCTTCAGCTGGAAGCCTTCCTCCTTTTCTTCGGCGACGGTTTCGGCAGACTGGTCGAGCTTCTTGTCCATCACGCAATAGACCAGATAGGCGATGAGGCCGATGAAGATGCACGCGCCGCCCACCAGCACGGGGAACGACACGTTGCCGGCCGCGCGGGCCATGGGCAGGCTGCAGGCCAGGGCCACGGCGGTGCCGATGCGGGCGGTGGCCACCTGGAGGCCCATGGCGAGGGCCACCTCGTGGCCCGTGAACCACTTGATGATGACCTTGGAGACGGTGATGCCCGTGATTTCGGCGCCCATGCCGAAGATGGCGAAGCCAAGGGCAGCATAGACGGCCTGCAGGTGGTAGCCCATGAAGGTGCCCTCGCCGAAATCGTGGGAGAGGGCATACCACTTGAGCAACACGCCGATGACCATGAACGAGCAGCTCATGGTGCCGGTGAAGCGGATGCCGCACTTGTCGAGGATGATGCCGCCGAAGAAGAGCATCAGCAGGAACACGTTGATATAGCCGTAGGCGCCCGAGAAGAATCCGTAGTCGGAACTGGTCCAGCCCAGGCCGCCTTCGGCCACGGGCGTGGTGAGGATGACTTCGAGCGAGGCCATGACATCGGTGATGAAATAGGTGCACATCATGGTGAACGACACTATGGCCAAAGCCGTCCAGCGCGCTGCCGGGCTGTCGCTCAGTTTCTTTTGGATTTTTTGTGTGACTGTCATTGTGGTTTGTTTTTAAGGTTTGTCTTTAAGGTTTCAGCCAGCGGTCCAGCCAGCGGAAGAAGGTGCGCTGCCAGAGCACGCCGTTCTGGGGCTGCAACACCCAATGGTTCTCGTCGGGGTAGAGCAGGAGCTGGGCGGGAATGCCGCGCATGACGGCGGCACTGAAGGCCGACTGGCCCTGTGAGCTGAGGATGCGGTAGTCCTTTTCGCCGTGGATGCAGAGAATGGGGGTGTCCCAACGGTCGACGTAGAGGTGGGGGCTGGTGGCGAAGGGATTGGCTTTCTGTCCGTCCTCCACCTTTTCGGCGTTGTCCGGATTCGCGCTGACGCCCTTGCGCCATGGGCCGGCACCGAGGTCCCAGTTGGGGAACCACATTTCTTCCGTCTCATAATATTGCTGCTGGGTGTTGAAGATGCCGTCGTGGGCGATGAAGCACTTGAACCGCTTGTCGTGGTGTCCGGCCAGATAGTAGACGCTGTAGCCGCCGAAGCTGGCTCCCACGCAGCCGAGCCGGTCGCGGTCCACGTAAGGCTCCTTGCACACGTCGTCGATGGCGCTCAGGTAGTCGCGCATGCACTGGCCGCTGTAGTCGCCGCTGATTTCCTCCAGCCACTCCATGCCGAAGCCCGGCAGTCCGCGGCGGTTGGGGGCAACGACGATGTAGCCGTGCGCTGCCATGATCTGCATGTTCCAGCGGTAGCTCCAGAACTGGCTGACGGGGCTTTGCGGGCCGCCCTCACAATATAATAAGGTGGGATACTTCTTGGAGGGGTCGAAATGTGGGGGATAGATGACCCAGCACAGTTCCTTCTTCCCGTCGGTGGTGGCCACCCAGCGCTCCTTCACCTCGCCCATGGCCAGGCGTTCCTGGAAGTACTGGTTTTCTTGTGTGAGGCGGACAATGTCGGTCTTGCCTTTCTTGCCGAAGGAGAGCAGGTAGAGGTCGTCCGGTTCGCTGAAGCTGTGGCGGGCGGCCACAAGGCCGTCGTCGCACAGGGCCAGGGCGCCATAGTCGTAGTCGCCCGTGGTCAGGGGGCGCACTTCGCCTTTCAGGTTGGTGTCGTACACCATGATGCGGGCGTGCCATACGCCGGTGAAAAAGAACGAGCGGCTGTCGGCCTTCCAGACGAAGCCGTCCACGCCGGATTCGAAGCTCTCCGTCACGTAAGTCTTTTCACCGCTTTCCAGATTGAGGACGCAGAGGCGCGTGCGGTCGCTCTCGTAGCCGTTGCGGGCCATGCTGAGCCAAGCCACGTAGCGGCCGTCGGGCGAATAGGCGGGATTGGTGTCGTAGCCCACGTTGCAGTCTTGCGACTGGTGGTTCACGGCCTGGTGCTCCATGGAGCGCGAGGGGTCGATGGCCGGTTCCTCATATCCGGCGGGTTTGCAGAGGTTGTCGGTCTTGCCGCTCTCCGTGTCGTAGCGGTAGATGTCGCTGTCGGTGCTGATGGCATAGTCGCGCCCCGTCTTCTTGCGGCAGGTGTAGACGACGTACCGCCCGTCGGGGCTCCAATTGAACTGTTCGCTTCCGCCGAAGGGGAGCATGGGACATTCGAAGGGTTCGCCCTCCAGGATGTCCTTGCTTTCGCTGATGCGTCCGTCCGTCATTTCGGCCAGGAAAATGTGCGGGATGGTTTTCACGTAGTGGTCCCAGTGCTTGAAGTTCAGGTCGGTGATGACCATGCCGCTGGCCAGCGGCAGGTCGTCGTAAGGCTTCTCGATGGAGGCGTAGGTGTCGACGGAATGCACGAGGATGACTTTCTTCCCGTCGGGAGAGAACTTGTATCCTTCCACGTCCTTGTCGCAGAAGCTCAGTTGGCGTCGTGCCGTGCCGTCGAGCGCCATCTCCCAGATTTGGTTGCTACCGGAGCGGTTGCTCAGGAAAGTGAGGCGGTTGCCGTCGGGCGTGAAGGCCGGCTCGGTTTCGTTGTCGGCTGTCGTGGTGAGCATTGTGCTCTCCGTCCCGTCGGCGTTCATCAGGTAAATGACGGTGTGGCTCTTGTTTTGCTTCACGCTGTAATAGCTTACGGTGTAGGCTATTTTCTTGGCATCGGGCGACACGGTGAAGCTTCCGATGCGGCCCATGGCCCATAAGGCTTCGGGGGTGAGCCGGTCTCCCGTGAGGGTGATTTGGTTTTTCCCGATGATGTCTTGCCCTTCGTTGGCGCTCACTGCGGGGGCGGCGGAAGCCAGTCCCAGGGCTGCGGTCATTACTTGTATCAGGTTCATGCTGTTCGTATGATTAAAAAAAATCATTCCGGCACTGCGCAAGGGGCAGTCGTCCGGAATGATTCGGTTCGTTGATAAGTTATTTCTTCTGTTGTGCTTGTCTCTTCTTCTGTTCCTCCAGGATGGCTTGCTGCTGCTTCTGCAAGGCTTCCAGGCGCGCGGCCATGCCGGACAGTTTCTTGTTCGGGTTAGCCTTGTTGGCTTGGTAGTTGGCTTCGAGCTTGGCGAGGAGTTTCTTTTCGTCCGTCGTCTTGCGCAAGAACCACATGATGAGGATGCTGGTCAGTCCGGAGAGGAAGTAGTAGTAGTTCAGTCCGGACGAGTAGTTGTTGAACATGAAGAAGAATACCACGGGCATGAGGTACATCATGTATTGCATGAGTTTCATCTGTTGTGCCTGTTCGCCTGTCATGGTGTCTTTCTGCTGGCGCATGCTGATCCATGTGTTGACAATGTTGGTCAGGCAGAACAAGAGGCAGAAGATGCTCAGGTGGTCGCCGATGAGCCAGATGTGCTTGTCCCAACGGATGATGTCATCGTATGCCGAAAGGTCGGAGGCCCAGAGGAAGCTCTCGCCGCGCAACTCGATGGCGTTTGGTACGAAGTTGAAGAGCGCGATCCATATAGGCATCTGAATCAGCATCGGCAAGCAGCCGCCCATGGGGCTGACGCCGTATTGGCTGTAGAGCTGCATGATTTCCTGCTGCTTCTTCATGGCGTCTTCCTGGTTCGGGTATTTGGCGCTGATTTCGTCTACTTTGGGCTTCAGCACCCGCATGCGAGCCGACGAAAGGTAGGACTTGCGCGTGGTGGGGTAGACCAGAAGCTTCACCAAAATAGTGAGCAACAGCAGAACAACGCCCATAGACAAGCCCCAACTGCTCAGCCAATCGAAAATGTAGATGATGAAGAAGCGGTTGATCCACTTGAAGAGCGGCCAGCCCAGATAAACCAAGTCTTCCAATTCCAAATCCTTGTCGCTGGCGCTCAGGTCGTTCGTGTGCTGTAGCAGGTGATAATTGTTCGGGGCGAACAGCATCTGCATCCGGGTGGCTTCCTTGCCCGTCGGGTCGAAGAAAGTCTTCATGCTGGCCTCATAGTTCTTCAGGTAACCGGTTTCCTGCTGCAACGGCGTGCTGGCCAAGTTGGCGTCAGTGAAGTCCTGGTGCGCAATGAGCACGCAGCTGAAGAACTGGTTCTTAAAGGCGATCCAGTCCAACGGCTCTGCAATCTTCTCCGTTTCGGCCGCCGTCTCGCTCAGGTAGTCTGTTCCTTCATCCTTAATCTTGTAAGTGAGCGATGAATAACGGCTCTCGAAGTCGAAGCCTTTTTCTTGCTGGCGTGCCATCTCCGTCCATTCAATGTCCAGCTCTTTCATCGAAGGCGCGAAGTGGTTGCCCAAGCCTTGTGCCTGTACGGTGAAATTAACCATGTAAGAATGGGGGAGAAGCGTGTAGATGAAGTCCAACGTCCCTCCGCTGGCCGATTGCAGGCGCATGGTCAGCGTCGAGTCGCTGGCATTGACGGGGGTGAAGAAGTAGTCACCGGAATAGATGTTTTCCGTCTTGCCTGCGAGCATGAACTGCATGTGGGCATCCTTCTCGTCAAACAAGGTGACGAGCCCGCCCTGCTGGTTCTTGTACTCTTTCAGTTCCACCTTCTGCACTGTTCCGCCACGGGTGTTGAAAGTCAGGCGGACCAGTTCGTTTTCCAAAACGACGGGTGTGGCCGTTCCGCTTCGGTGGGCGAAGAAGAGCGATGTGCTGTCCAAGGCGGCTTGGACCTGCTTGGCGATTTCGGCCTCTTCCTTGGCTTTCATTTCCTGTTCCGCTCTTTGGCGGGCCACAGCTTCAATGGAGTCTTGCCGGAGCTGGGCTTCGATTTCCGCCTCGCTCGGGCGGCTGAAGTAACTGAATCCAATCAGTACGGCTGCGATGAGGACGAATCCTATGACCGTGTTCTTGTCCATGTCGTGTCTTATTTGTCTTTAGTCGTTTGTTTCTTGCTTTTTGCGCTTTCGATGGCAGCCTTGACAAAGGAAAGGAACAAGGGGTGCGGCTTCAGCACCGTGCTGCTGTATTCCGGATGGAATTGGGTTCCGATATACCATTTCAGCGTGGGGATTTCCACGATTTCCACCAAGTTGCTGTCGGGGTTGGTGCCCACGCATTGCATGCCTGCCTTCTCGAATTCCGCGATATAATGGTTGTTGAACTCGTAGCGGTGGCGGTGGCGCTCGGCAATGTGCTTTTGTCCGTATGCCTCAAAGGTCTTGCTGCCTTCGCGCACCTCGCAGTCGTAGGCTCCCAGACGCATTGTGCCGCCCATTTGGGTGATGTTCTTCTGTTCCTCCATGATGTCGATGACGTTGTGGGGAGTCTTCTCGTCCATCTCGCGGCTGTTGGCGTCCGCGTAGCCCAATACGTTGCGTGCGAATTCCACGACCATCATCTGCATGCCGAGGCAGATGCCGAAAGTGGGGATGTCATGGGTGCGGGTGTATTCGGCGGCCAGGATTTTTCCTTCGATGCCGCGCTGGCCGAATCCCGGGCAGATGACCACGCCGGCCATGTCTTTCAGTTGCTCTTCCACGTTCTCGCGGTTCAGCTTTTCGCTGTTGACGAAGTGTGTCTTGACTTTGTAGTCGTTGTAAGTGCCGGCATGCGCAAGGGACTCCAGGATACTCTTGTAGGCGTCTTGCAGGTCGTATTTTCCTACCAATGCGATGTTCACCACTTCGGTAGCCCTGTTGCGGCGGTCGAGGAAGGAGCGCCAAGGCCCAAGCTGCGGGGTTTCTCCCACCGGCATGTTCATCTTGCGCAGGATGATGGAGTCCAGTTTCTGAGCCTGCATGCTGAGAGGTACTTCGTAGATGGACGGCATGTCGAGACTTTGGATGACGGCTTCTTCATCCACGTTGCAGAAATGCGCCACTTTTTTCCGGATGTCGGCGTTCAGTTCGTGTTCCGTGCGCAACACCAGAATGTCCGGTTGGATACCGAGGCTTTGCAGCTGCTTGACGGACGTCTGGGTCGGCTTGGTCTTCAATTCTTTTGCTGCGGCCAAGTAGGGCACGTAAGTCAGATGGAGGTTGATGGCGTTCTTGCCCAGTTCCCAGCGCAATTGGCGGATGGCTTCCAGGAACGGCAAGGATTCGATGTCGCCCACCGTTCCGCCGATTTCCGTGATGACGAAGTCAAACTTGTATTTTTTGCCCATCAGCTTGATGTTGCGCTTGATTTCGTCCGTGATGTGGGGAACGACTTGTATGGTTTTGCCCAGATAGTCGCCCTTGCGTTCCTTTTCGATGACGCTTTGGTATATCCGTCCGGTAGTGATATTGTTGGCCCGCGTGGTTTGGATGCCGGTGAAGCGTTCGTAGTGCCCTAAGTCCAAGTCGGTTTCCTGGCCGTCCACCGTGACGTAGCATTCACCATGCTCGTATGGGTTGAGCGTTCCGGGGTCGATGTTGATATAGGGGTCGAACTTTTGGATGGTGATGTTGTATCCCCGTGCTTGCAACAATTTACCTACAGACGAGGATATGATTCCTTTGCCTAACGATGAGGCCACTCCGCCAGTGACGAAGATATACTTTGTTTCTCCCACGATAATATTGTTTTTTGATTAATATTCGATAAATGTCAAGCAGCAAATGCTGTTATTAATTTGCAAAATTACAAAAAACTTTGAGTACATCGGGGCTTTTCCTCTAAAAAAAGATATATCTTTGTGTGGCAAAAGGGAATTGCAAATGCGTATTAGGGCTTTCTTCGTTTTTATGTTAGGGCTGGCAGGGGCTGTCGCAGCGAATGCTCGTGAGAGGCAGCCGTTGCGGGTGGATACTCTGGCCATGGATGCCGTGGTGAGGAGGTATACGGCCATGCTGAATACGCTGATGATGGTCAACGACAGCTTGAGGCCGGACACGATGGAAAGCTATACTCCTTATTATTATCGGCTGTTTGCTCCGGGCACGCTCTACGATGCGCCTCTGAAGCAGGCTTTCGGCATTGAGTGGAAACCGACGCTTCCGGGGCGTCCAAGAGTGTTGCCGGCCTTGGACGGCGGGAGAGATCGGGACTTGCTGGCGCTGGAGGAAGAGAACCGGATGCTGATGCAGACATACGTCGGGACGCCTTGGTTGGTGGAATTTACGGAGAAGGACCTGACGGAGGCCGGTGGGCTGCAGCAGGAGACGCTGCCGGAAATTCCGGTGGCTGTGCCATTGGCGGAAGACAGGATAGACGTGGACTTCACGCACGACGTGGATACGGTACGCCTCGTCGTGCGACGCCCAAACTTCTGGAAATGTAAGGGCGACTATTCGTTCCAGTTCACGCAGAATTATTTTTCGGAGAACTGGTATCAGGGCGGCGACAACAACTATACCATGCTGGCGCTGGCCACGATGGAGGCGAACTTCAACAACAAACAGAAAATACAGTGGGACAACAAGCTGGAGATGCGCTTGGGCTTCCGTACCTCAAAAACAGACGAGGTGCACAAGCTCAAGACGAACGACGACTTGCTGCGCTTCACCACCAAAATCGGCTACAAGGCCACCGCCCACTGGTTCTACACCTTGCAAGTGCAGGCTTACACGCAGTTTTATCCCAGCTACAAGGACAACAGCGAGGAGGTGTCTTCCGACTTCCTCTCCCCGTTCAATTTGGTTGTCTCTTTGGGTATGGACTACAAGCTGGAGCTGAAGCGTTTCCGCGGCTCGGCCACTTTGGCCCCTGTGGCATACAACTTCCGTTCCGTGGAACGGCGCTCGCTTTTCGGCAACTTTGGTCTGGATCCGGGGCGGAGCATGTATAACAATTTTGGTCCCAACATCACGGTGAACTACAGCTGGGATATCTGGAAGAACATACGTTGGGACGCCCGCATCTATTGGTTCAGCAATATGGAGATGACGGATGTGGAATGGGAAAACACGTTCACCTTTACCATCAACAAATACCTCAACTCCAAACTGTTCCTCTATCCGCGGATAGACGACAGTTCGGAGAATTACAGGAACGAGGACAAGAAATATCCCTACCTCATGTTTAAGGAGTGGTTCAGCCTCGGTGTCAACTATTCGTTTTAGGCCTTCAAGAACCGCCTCTTAGTCCTTGCGCTTGAGCGATTCATTGATGCTGTCAATGTAGTCCAGCACTTCTTCGCGCCCGGTCCGGTTCTCGGACGAGGTGACGAAGTGCGGAGGAAGCTCTTCCCATTGTTCGGCCAGCGTGTCGAGAAAGACGGAGATGTTTTTTTTCAGTTGCATCGGTTTCGACTTGTCCGCCTTGGTGAACACGATGCTGAAGGGGATGCCGTTTTCTCCCAGCCATTCTATGAATTCCAAGTCTATCTTTTGCGGTTCGTGGCGCGAGTCGATCAGGACGAACAGGTTGGTCATTTGTTCGCGGTGCAATATATAAGAAGAGATGATTTGGCGCAGGTTCTCCTGTTCCTTTTTCCCCCTTTTGGCATAGCCGTATCCCGGAAGGTCCACCAGATACCACGCCTTGTTGATGAGAAAGTGGTTGATGAGGAGCGTTTTCCCCGGCGTGGCCGAGGTCTTGGCCAGTTTCTTGTGATTGGTCAGCATGTTGATCAAACTGGATTTTCCCACGTTTGAGCGCCCGATGAAGGCGTATTCCGGCAGCGTGGTGTCGGGGCACTTGCTGACCGAGGCGTTGCTGATGATGAATTCTGCAGATTTGATTTCCATGTGGCTTGTATTTTTGTGGGCAAATATACGTTTTTTTACTCTACTTTTCCCTATCTTTGCAGCTAATTTAGGTATATTTGACTGATAAATGAACCAACAATATCCTTCTGCATTGCTCGAAAAAGCAGTAAATGAGTTCGCCAAGTTGCCTGGAATCGGAGCCAAGACGGCCATGCGCCTGGTGCTTCATCTGCTGCGGCAGGACACCCAGGCCGTGGAGGGCTTCGGGCAATCCCTGATTACGCTGAAGCACGAAGTGAAATATTGCTCGGTGTGCCATAACATATCGGACACGGAACTCTGCGCCATTTGTGCCGATGTGAAGCGCGACCATTCCACGGTTTGCGTGGTGGAGAACATACAGGACGTGATGGCCATAGAGAATACCCACCAATACAAGGGCGTGTATCACGTGCTCGGGGGAGTCATATCCCCGATGGACGGGGTGGGCCCTTCCGACTTGCAAATACAATCGCTCGTGGACCGCGTGTCCGAGGGGGGCGTGTCCGAGGTGATTCTGGCTCTCAGTCCCACGATGGAAGGCGACACCACCAATTTCTATATTTACCGGAAACTGGAGCATTCGGGAGTGGTGATGACCGTGATAGCCCGCGGCGTGGCGCAGAACGACGAGTTGCAATATACCGATGAAGTGACGTTGGGCCGTTCCATCGTGAATCGTGTGGCTTTTAACGGGCGTATATAGAATAATGTGTATGGAGAAGAAAAAGCAGCTGTTGCTGTTGCGTGTGTGTTTTTGTGCGTTGTATGCCGTAGCAGGCGTGGCGGCGCTGTTTTTCGAGACGTCGGGCATGGGCGGAGGTTGGCTTGCCGGCGGCGGCGCCCCCGGCGCGGCATCCATGGGGGAATACGTGGCGACGCTGTCGGCCGTGTGTGCCACTATGGTTTTGGTGCCATTGGCTTTGAAACTGATGAGCCTCAAGCCCGTGCGGGCCTCGTGGCTTTCCGGCGGACCGGCGGCTGAGCGCAACTATGTGCGATGGAGCCTGGTGCGTTTGGCCTTGCTGTTTCTGGTGATATTTCCCAACGTCTGCCTTTATTATATGTTGTGGGATTCTTCCTTCGGTTGTTGCGCGCTGATTGGCGTGCTGGCCTCTTTGTTTTGCTGGCCTTCGCAGGAGCGCTGGGCGCGGGAGACGGAGCCGGTTGTGCCGAATGAAGAATCAAAGAAAGAATGTCAGTCATGAAGTTATCCATCATAATAGTCAGTTTCAACGTCAAGTCCTATCTGGAGCAGTGCCTGGTTTCCGTCCGCAGGGCCTGCCGCGGCATCGAGGCGGAGGTCTGGGTGGTCGACAATGCGTCGTCGGACGGGACGGTGGACTATATTGCCCCGCGTTTCCCCGAAGTGCGTTGGATAAAAAACACGGAGAACAAAGGTTTCTCGCGGGCCAACAACATGGCCATCGCGCGCTCGGAGGGCGAATACGTGTTGTTGCTCAACCCCGACACCATCGTGGGGGAAGACGTGTTGGCCGGTTGCCTGGCCTTCATGGACGCCCATCCCGGGGCGGGTGCCACGGGGGTGGCGATGCTGAAGGACGACGGCGACTTTGCCTGGGAATCGCGGCGGGGCCTTCCCACGCCCTTCACTTCCTTTTGCAAGATGAGCGGCTTGTGTGCGCTTTTCCCCGAATCCAGACGCTTTGGAAGATACTACATGCGTTATCTGGACCGCAGCGAAACTAATCCCATCGACGTGGTCTCGGGCGCCTTTTGCATGGTGAGGCGGTCGGCGCTCGACAAGGCCGGCCTGCTGGACGAGGACTTTTTCATGTACGGCGAAGACATCGACCTGTCCTATCGCTTGCTGCAATGCGGATACCAGAACTACTACCAGCCCCTGCGCATCCTGCATTATAAGGGCGAGAGCACGCACAAAAGCTCGTTCCGCTACGTGCATGTGTTCTACAAGGCGATGCTTATCTTCTTCGACAAGCACTACCGGCGCTCCAACCCGTGGCTGACGCCGGTCATCCGGTCGGCCGTGGTCGCGCGCGCTTTCCTCGACTTGTGCCTGCGTCAGCGCGAACGGCTCTTCAAGTGGTTTTGCCCGCGTGGCCGCCGCCGTTCGTGCAAGTCCTACCTTTTCCTGGGGCGGCCGGATGCCATAGAAGCCGCCTGCAAGTTGAGCCTGGAGCATGGCCTCAAGATGGATTTCGTGGTGGCGGACGAGGCCGGCATGCCGGACGGGCATCTTGGCGCGTCGGTGTCCTGTAAGGGGTACGATTATGTGGTTTACGACACGGGGGCATACAGCTACGCGAAGGTGTTGGAACTGTTGGCCCGCGGGGCGGAAACAGACAAGGTGCGGTTGGGCACTTATTCCATGGAAACTGGCAAGTTGGTCACAATGAGCCGGGTGTATGACGGCGGAAAGGAGCAGGCATGTGGTTCAGGGACGGTGAAATAGTGTTGCGCGCGCTCGAGCCTGAAGATTTGGAGTGGCTCTACGCGTTGGAGAACGACGAACGGCTGTGGGAGTGGGGCTATTCCAACGTCCCTTATTCTCGTTTTTCCCTGAAGACGTACATCGCCGAGTCGCGCCACGACCTTTATGCCGACGGCCAGTTGCGGCTGGCCATCACCTTGGGGCCGGAAGGCACGGTGTGCGGCTGTGTGGACCTGGCCGATTTCTCTCCCAGGCATTTGCGCGCGGAGGTGGGAATCGTCCTCTTCCCCGAATTCCAGGGGCGCGGCTATGCCACCCGCGTGTTGCGCATGCTGGCCGCTTATGCCAAGGACTTTTTGTCGCTCCATCAGCTCTATGCCGTTGTGTCGGAGAAAAACTGCCGGGCGCAGCATTTGTTCTGTCGGGCGGGATATTGCCGTGCGGCGGATCTGCCCGACTGGTTGAGCGAAGGGAGCGGGTGCTACGTGTCGGCTTCTTTGTTCACTTTGCGTCTTTGAGCTTCCGTGCCGCATTCTTGTGCTTGCCGGGCGTGGCGATGCAAAAAAGTCGGGGTTTTGTTTGGCCTTTTCAAATAAACTTCCTACCTTTGTGCCCGGAAAAAGGAAGCAGGAGGCTTCCGGGAAATAAAAGGTGCGTTAGTTCAGCTGGTTAGAATACATGCCTGTCACGCATGGGGTCACGGGTTCGAGTCCCGTACGCACCGCAAGAGTATTGATAGTCAATATGATATGGAGTTGCGACGCCCGCCCTTACACCATCACGGATGTAGGGGCGGGCGTTGGTTTTAAACGAAGGAAATCTTTCATCATGGGTGAAACTTATGGGAACAATTAGGAAAAGCGGCTTTCAAGATTGCGATGCCATTTATGCGTTGGTTTGTGACATGGAGAACAAAGTTCTTCCTTATGAGGCTTTCCGGCAGATTTATTCCGCCCAGCTCACAAGTGGAAACTATACCTGCCTGGTGTTCGTCGAGGACGGCGATGTGGTAGGTTGCCTGAATCTGAGGATGGAAGCGCAATTGCATCACGCCGGAAAAGTTTGTGAAGCCATGGAACTGGCCGTTCGGGAAGACTGCAGGGGGAAGGGCATCGGGCGGCAGCTGTTCGATGCCGCTTGCTCGTTGGCAAGGAACAACGGCGGAGGCCAGATAGAATTGTGCTGCAACCAGTTGAGGACGCGGGCGCACAAGTTTTATGCTTCTTGCGGAATGCACAATTTCCATTATAAGTTTTCCCTCAATTTTGCAAGTCCCGACGATGACACGAACGTGTTAGGCCGATAGGGCCTTTCGTTGTACACCTGCGTTCCGTTCTTCCCGGACGGAAGGGAGGAACATGCAGGAAAGCTTCGGCATTGTTGCGGGGGCAGGGCGGCTGATGCTTTTCCGCAGGCCGTATTGTTATGTTCCGTTGAAACCCTTGTGGTGCAAAATCGTGAACGTGTCGGGATTGGGAAGCCGAAGGCGTGGGAAAGTGGGACCTGAAAGATATTTGATGAAGCCCGGTCGTCGGGAGAGGGCGCGTGGTGGCGGTGTGCCGTCCGTCGTGCGACAGGCCGTTTCCGGAGGAGCGGATTCGATGGTGATAAAATGATGCCGTAATTCGGTGCTTTTGTTTCAAAAGGCAATGTTTTTGCTTTTTCTGCTGACGTCAATGAAAAACGCGTTACTTCAATTGGAAGGCTGATTGTTAAAGCCAAAGGCCGGCATTTGCACCATACGCGCATTTCTTGCGCAATAATCCGGATTTTTGTGCGGAGAGGAGAGAAAGTTGTGGCGCGTTGCGGCTGGGAACAGGTAGGCTGCTTGAATTTTCAAAAAAGTTTATTCTTTCATTGTCTTCGTGATGTATGGGAAACGAAATCTGTAGCAGAGGATGCTCTGGGGCAGGAGCAGCAGCGCGATGAATCACGCCTTCTTTTTGGGGAAACCACGGGTTGGGACATGCCCTTTCAGACGTGGAAATTCCCTTTCGTAAGTACTTTTTTGTATTTTGTTGTATTCCTTATGGTTATATGGATTTTCCCTTTCTGCCTTTCTCGTGTGTGGCAATGCAATCCTAAAGGACGGGCAGTGTCGCTTTTGTGGAAAAATAAATACATCTGTTTGCGGGAATTTATTGGGGGCACCGGAACGGAAAGGAACGGCGGGGCAAAGCGGGCGACAGGTTGCCGCTTAACCGGGCGTCTCGTTCGGGCAAGCGCGCGAACGCCTTGCGGAGTCCTGAATTGTACTTTCCGCAAAGTATTCGAGTACTCTGCGGGAAGTACTCGAATACTTTGCGGAAGCTACTGCGGCGGCCTCTGCATGAGTGGGCGAGGGGAAGCGGTCCGGTGTGCGGGGCATTGCGGAGTACGGGATGTCGGGTGCGGCATTTCGGGATGTGTTTTCCTTCCAAGAAACTTGTTCCGGGATGCATCGGGTTTGATTTTAATCGTACAAGTCATGGCCTGCCGACTTCTCGTGTCGGCTTTCCTGTGCGCACCGCCCATCTTTGCGCGTTCCCCAATTCTGTTTTCGTCCGCTTGGTCGCTGTTTCCCTTTGCCGCGGGCGCGAATCGGCCTCGAAGTGCATGCCGTGAATCCGTCCTCGGTAGGAAACGGTGTATTCTTGAATCAGGACAAAATATTGCAGGCCTTGTTGCGCATGGTTGCGCGCATTGCGGCAAAAGGCCGTTGGGGAGGTCGTGCGGGAAAGGGGCCTTGGCAGGCTTTTTCTTCCAGTCGGGGACGGTCGCGCGCCTTTTTTGTATTGACAGAATGTCGGCTATTCCTTGTCCTGTCTGACATTTTCGTTCCGGCCGTGTGCAGGACAGTGCCTGTTCGCTTACAAAGTGTCATGGAATGCGGTGGAATAGTTTCAACTTATCCGCTGCACGTCCGCAAAATACGGCTGCATTTTCCTGCGGCCGTCCGCCGGGCGGGAAATACGCGATTCTCGGGCCGTGCGCATGACATTTTGCCAAACTGACATTTTGATACTTCATCGCCGGTTGGCCGGCCTGCGGACAAGGGGGTGTTCCGGCAACAATTTGTTCCGAATCGGACAATTAAATTTTTAAAAATTGTATAAATGGGTGGCTTCTTGCGAAATAATTACTATTTTTATGGCCTTAAAGATTAAAGAAAACCAAGAAAACACTAAAAACGGAATCTAAATGAACAAGAAAGTGAAGTGGGGGCTTACTGCCGTAATCGGATGCGGCTTGATTGCGTGGGGCATCTATTCCCAGCTGCCAAAGTTGAACCCCGAACTGGAGCAAGCCGAAAAGGCTGCCGCCAACAACAAAAGTTCCAAAAGCAACGTCTTGAACGTGAACGGACTGAGGGTCAAGACCAGCAAGCTGACTGACGAAATCGTGGTGACGGGCAGTTTGATTCCCGACGAGGAAGTCGACTTGTCGTTTGAAACTTCGGGGCAGGTGGTGGAAATCAACTTCCAAGAAGGCGCACACGTGAAGCAGGGGCAATTGCTGGCCAAGGTGAACGACCGCAAGTTGCAGGCCGAGTTGAGGCGGCTGGAGTCGCAGCTGAAACTGGCCAACGACCGCGTCTACCGTCAGCGCACCCTCTTGCAGCACGATGCCGTCAGCCAGGAGGCCTATGAGCAGGTGCGCACCGAGCTGGCCACGCTGCAGGCCGACATCGACATCGTGAAGGCCGAGATAGAACTCACGGAGCTGCGCGCCCCCTTCGACGGCGTCATCGGATTGCGCCAGATCAGCGTGGGAGCCTATGCCTCGCCCACCACGGTGGTGAGCAAGCTCACGCGGGTCATCCCCCTCAAGGTGGAATTCTACGTGCCCGAGCGGTATGCCAACGACATCAATTCGGGCATGAACCTGGAGTTCACCATCGATGGTTCATTGCAGAATTATTCGGCCAAGGTGTATGCCAAGGAGTCCGCGGTGGACCCGGAGACGCGCAACCTGGGCGTGCGTGCCATTTATGATAATCCGAACGGGAGGCTCACGCCGGGACGCTACGTCAGCGTCAACCTGAAGAAACAGGAAATACAGGATGCCATCGCCATACCTTCGGAGGCCATCGTGCCCGAGATGGGCAAGGACAAAGTGTTCCTCTACCGCTCCGGCAAGGCCCAGCCTGTGGACATCACGGTGGGGCTGCGCACGGAAGACCGCGTGCAGGTGCTCCGCGGACTGACTGTCGGAGACACGCTCATCACATCCGGAACCTTGCAGTTGCGCACGGGATTGCCGGTCGTGCTCGACCATGTAGAATGAGAACAGGGGAGGACAGGGCATGAACATATCAGAATTAAGTATACGCCGGCCGGTGCTGGCCACCGTGATGACCGTGATCATCATTCTGTTCGGATTGATCGGCTATTTCTATCTCGGCGTGCGTGAATATCCGTCGGTGGACAATCCCATCATTTCCGTGAGCTGCTCTTATGCCGGCGCCAACGCGGACGTGATAGAGAACCAGATCACCGAGCCTTTGGAACAGAACATCAACGGCATCCCCGGCATCCGTTCGCTCACCAGCGTGAGCTCGCAGGGAAGCAGCCGCATCACCGTGGAGTTTGAACTCTCGGTGGACTTGGAAACGGCGGCCAACGACGTGCGCGACAAGGTGTCGCGCGCGCAGCGCTACCTGCCCCGCGACTGCGACCCGCCCACCGTGTCGAAGGCCGACGCCGACGCCTCGCCCATCCTGATGGTGGCCCTCCAGAGCGAGAAGCGCTCGCTGCTGGAACTGAGCGAGATTGCCGACCTGACGGTGAAGGAACAGTTGCAGACCATCTCGGACGTGAGCAGCGTCTCCATCTGGGGTGAAAAGAAATACGCCATGCGACTCTGGCTCGACCCCATCAAGATGGCCGGATACGGCATCACCCCGATGGACGTGAAGAACGCCGTGGACAACGAGAACGTGGAGCTGCCCTCGGGAAGCATCGAGGGTAACACCATCGAACTGAACATCCGCACGATGGGTCTGATGGACACCGCGAAGATGTTCGACGACCTGATCATCAAGCACGATGGAAACCAAATCATCCGCTTTAGCGACATCGGGCGCGCGGAGCTTGGCGCGGCCGACATACAGAGCTACATGAAGATGAACGGCGTGCCGATGGTAGGCGTGGTAGTGGTGCCGCAGCCCGGAGCCAACCACATCAACATCGCCGACGCCGTGTATGAGCGCATGGAGCAGATGAAGAAAGACCTGCCTGAAGACGTGCATTACAGCTACGGTTTCGACAACACCCAGTTCATCCGTGCTTCCATCGACGAGGTGAAGCAGACCGTCTACGAGGCTTTCGTGCTGGTGATTGTCATCATCTTCCTGTTCTTGCGCGACTGGCGCGTCACGTTGGTGCCGTGCATCGTGATTCCCGTCTCGCTTGTCGGAGCGTTTTTCATCATGTATCTCTTTGGCTTCTCCATCAACGTGCTGACCATGCTGGCCGTGGTGCTGGCGGTCGGGTTGGTGGTGGACGATGCCATCGTGATGACGGAGAACATCTATATCCGCATCGAGCAAGGCATGTCGCCCATGGAGGCGGGCATCGAAGGTTCCAAGGAAATCTTCTTCGCCATCATTTCCACCACGGTGACGCTGGTGGCCGTGTTCTTCCCCATCGTGTTCATGGAAGGCACCACCGGCCGCCTTTTCCGCGAGTTCAGTATGGTCATTTCGGGCGCGGTGCTGATTTCCGCCTTCGCGGCCTTGACGTTCACGCCGATGCTCGCCACGAAGTTGCTCAAGCGGCAAGAGAAAAAGAACGCCTTCTACCGCATGACGGAGCCGTTCTTCGTCGGGATGAACAATCTCTATAGCCGTTCGCTGGCCGCCGTGCTGCGCCACCGCGTCTGGACCATTCCCTTCATGGTGCTCATGGTGGGCCTGGTGGTCTATCTCTGGGGACAGATTCCTTCCGAGATGGCGCCGCTCGAGGACCGTTCGATGATTACCATCAACACGCGAGGGGCCGAAGGCGTGACATACGAGTACCTCCGCGACTACACGGAGGACATCAACAGCGTGGTGGACTCCATCATCCCGGATGCGGAAGCCGTGACGGCGCGCGTGTCCAGCGGTAGCGGTAACATACAGATTCGTCTGAAGGACATGGCGGAGCGCGACTATTCCCAGATGGAAGCGGCCGAAAAATTGTCGCAGGTGGTGAAGACAAAAACGAAGGCGCGGGCTTTCGTGCAGCAGCAATCGTCCTTCGGCGGACGCCGCTCCAGCATGCCTATCCAATATGTGCTTCAGGCCACGAACATTGAAAAGCTGGAAAAAGTGTTGCCGGTGTTCATGGAGAAAGTCTACGAGAACCCGGTGTTCCAGATGGCCGACGTCGACCTGAAGTTCAGCAGCCCGGAGTTGCGCATCCATATCAACCGCGACAAGGCGAACGTCATGGGCGTCAGCACGCGCGACCTGGCCGAGACACTGCAATACGGGTTGAGCGGACAGCGCATGGGGTATTTCTACATGAACGGGAAACAGTATGAGATTCTGGGCGAAATCAACCGCCAGCAGCGCAACAAACCGGCCGACTTGCGTGCCATCTACCTGAGAAACAGCGACGGGATGATGATACAGATGGATAACCTCATCGAGCTGGAGAGCAGCATCGCGCCGCCCAAGCTCTACCGCTACAACCGCTTCGTGTCGGCTACCATCTCCGCAGGACTGGCTGAGGGAAAAACCATTGGCGACGGCTTGGACGAGATGGATAAAATTGCCGCCGAGGTGTTGGACGACACCTTCCGCACGGCGTTGTCGGGCGATTCGAAGGAATTCCGCGAGAGTTCTTCCAGCCTGATGTTTGCCTTCGTCCTGGCCCTGGTGCTCATCTATTTGATTCTGGCCGCGCAGTTCGAGAGCTTCAAGGACCCGTTCGTCATCATGCTCACCGTGCCGTTGGCCATCACCGGCGCGCTGATATTCATGTATTTCAGCGACATCACGATGAACGTCTTCAGTCAGATTGGCATCATCATGCTCATAGGCTTGGTGGCCAAGAACGGCATCCTGATTGTGGAGTTTGCCAACCTGAAGCAAGACCTTGGTGAAGACAAGATCACGGCCGTGCGCGACGCGGCATTGCAGCGCCTGCGCCCCATCCTGATGACCAGCGCCGCCACCATCCTGGGCCTCATTCCGCTGGCTTTTGCTTCGGGCGAAGGCTGCAACCAGCGCATCGCCATGGGTGTGGCCGTCGTGGGAGGAATGTTGGTCTCCACCTTCCTCACCATGTACATCGTGCCGGCAGTCTATACTTATATATCCACGAACCGAATCAGCAAAAAACAGAAAGATGAAAAATAAGATATTGGGACTTGTCCTTTTCTTGGCGGCCCACGCCAGCGTGCATGCGCAAACCGATTCCACGGCCATGGGCATGCCGGCGGGGGTGACCACCTTGCAGGAATGCCTCTTGCGAGGATTGGAGCATAATTTTTCCATTAAAATGGTGAAGAACCAGCAGGAGGTGAGTGCGAACAATGCCACGCCGGCCAATGCCGGCCTGCTGCCCACGGTAGACCTCAGTGCCTCTTACGGCGGCAATCTGGCCACGACGCGCACCACTCCACGCGACGGGGCTACCACAACGGAGCGCGGGGCATACGACGGGACGTTGGATGCCGGCATAGACCTGAATTGGACCATCTTCGACGGGTTCAGCGTCTGGACCAACTACAAGCAGCTGCAACTGCTGAAGGAACAGGGCGAACTGCAGACGCGGCTGGCCATAGAAGATTACGTGGCCTCGCTCACCGCGGAGTATTACAATTACATACAAGAAGACATCCGCCTGAAAAACTTCCGCTACGCCATGTCGCTCTCACGGGAGCGCATGCGCATCGTGGAGGTCCGCTATCACATCGGTAATTTTTCCAGGTTGGACTACCTGCAGGCCAAGGTGGACTTCAACGCCGACAGCGCACAATACATGAAGCAGCGGGAAGTGCTCAATTCCTCACGCATCCGTCTCAACGAACTGATGGCAAACGAGAACATGGTGGAGTGGGTCGGCATACGGGACACGGCCATTGACGTGAACCCCGACTTGCGCTATGAAGAACTGTGGCAAGCTACGCTGGCAACCAACGCCTCACTGCTCATCGCCGACAAGAGCACCGAAGTGGCGCAGGCCGATTACAAGAAGGTCATGTCGCGCGATTATCCTTACGTGCGCTTGAACGCGGGCTATGGATATACGCTGAACCGGTATGAACTCTCGGCCACAAAGAAGCGGGACAACTGGGGCTTGAACGCGGGAATCACCGTCGGCTTTAACCTCTTCGACGGAAAGCGGAGGATGCAGAAGCGGAATGCCGAGCTGGCCATAGAATATGCCGAACTGGAACGCGAGAACCTGAGGCTCTCCCTGAAGGCCGACTTGAGCGACTTGTGGCAGGCTTATAAGAATAACTGGCAAGTCGTGTTGATGGAACGGCAGAACCTCGTGGCGGCCGAAGAGAACTATGAATATGCAAACTTGCGTTACATGAAAGGCGACTTGTCCGGTTTCGAGATGCGCGAGGCGCAGCAGAGCCTGCTGGACGCCGAAGAGCGCCTGCTCGTGGCGGAGTACGACACGAAAATGTGTGAGATTTCACTGTTGCAGCTCAGCGGGAAAGTGCTGGACTACCTGAATGATTGAGCCGGCAAGTGGAAAAAGATAAGTTTTGCTTGGTCGTTTCGCAAGTTTTTCCTACCTTTGCAACCGCAAAAGGGGAAGACCTTTGCGGAAGACCTTGCAAGGTGCGTTAGTTCAGCTGGTTAGAATACATGCCTGTCACGCATGGGGTCACGGGTTCGAGTCCCGTACGCACCGCAAAATGCAGATTTCCGGAAAGAAGCCGGGCGCAGGATTGCACACGCAGTCTTGCGCCCGACTTCTGTCGTGTCTATGGACAGTTGCCCGCCCTTGTGCGCCAATTGGTGTTGCGGAGCATCGTGGGATTCCCGTCCGTGTGGCTTTTTCCGGCAGATGTTTCATACGAGAAAGTATATCTTACACCATAAAAAGAACTTTTCGCCTAAAAGTCGTTATTTTGCCCGAGGGAGTTTGAAGAATCCCCTAGATAAGGAAAACGGTTAATAAAAGAGATACCATGGATAAGATTCTGGCGAAAGTGCCATTCGGAGAAAAGGTTGGTTATTCATTGGGCGACGCGGCGGCGAACCTCGTCTTCCAGATGATGATGATTTATCAGTTGAAGTTTTACACGGACGTCTTCGGACTGGAAGGCGCGGTGGCGGGCACGGTGTTGCTCATTGCACGCATCGTGGACGCTTTTGTCGACCCTACGGTGGGCATTCTTTCCGACAAGACGCAGACCCGCTGGGGGAAGTTCCGTCCGTGGGTGCTGTGGACTGCCTTGCCGTTCATGGTGTTCTACGTGCTCGCTTTTTACAACCCGGGGATAGAGGACAAGGCATTGGTGGCTTTCTATGCGGGAGTCTCCTACGTGTTGCTCATGTCGCTTTATTCCTTTAATAATACGCCTTACAGTTCGTTGGGCGGAGTGATGACGGGCGACATTAAGGAGCGCACGAGCATTACGTCCATCCGTTTTGTGGCTGCCACGGTCGCACAGTTTGTCGTGCAGGGCCTGACGCTGCCCTTGGTACATAAGTTCGGGCGAGGTTCCGGCTCCGACGACGCGCAGGGTTGGCTGGTGACCATCAGTATCTTTGCGGCGGTGGGTTTTGTATTCCTTGTGGTAGCGGCATTGTCGGCCAAGGAGCGCATAGCGCCTCCTCCTTCGCAGAAAGTGGATGTGAAGAGCGACCTGAAGGACTTGTTCGGCGACGTTTCGTGGCGCTCGATGTTCATTCTCACGCTTTTCGTGTTCATCACGCTGGCCATGTGGGGCTCGGCCATGTGCTACTATTTCCAGAACTATGTGGACCCTCAGGCTTTGGGCCATTTCCTTGACCGTTTAGGCTTGGTGAAGGACGAAGGAGCTGTTTTGGGGGCGGGCATGCAGGTGCTCGATTCTTTCAGCCTTTTGGCCACGCGGACCGCGGACGGGACGATAGCCCCGATAGAGTCCTACACCATCGGTCTCTCCTTATTTAATATGATAGGGGCGTTGGTGCAGCTGGCTGGTGTGGTTCTTCTTTCGGAGTTCTTAGCCAACCGTTATGGCAAAAAGGCCACTTTCATTGTCTGTCTGGCGCTGACGGCGTTGTTTACGGCGGCGTTCATGTTGCCGTCGGAAGACGAAATCGGATTGATTTTCACCTTGGGCGTGCTCAAGAGTCTGGCCTATGCACCGACAGTCCCCTTGTTGTGGGCGATGATTGCCGACGTGGCCGACCACATTGAATATGTGAACCGTCGGCGCGCCACCGGCTTGTGTTTCTCCGGCGTGGTGTTCGCCCTGAAGGCGGGATTGGGCGTGGGAGGCGCCATTGCAGGACTGATACTTTCCATGTTCGGCTATGTCAACGATGCCATGGCGGTGCAGTCTTCGTCTTCCATCATGGGCATACGTTTGGCTTCCAGCATAGTGCCGGGCATTTGCTTCGGCATCGGAGTGGCCGCGCTCTTCTTCTATCCCATTTCCAAGTCGGTGAACGAGAAGATGCAGGCCGAATTGGCCCGCAGGCGCGCGGATGGTATTGATGATTGAACACACTATATTTATAATAACCATTTAAAGAGGAGGGAAACATGAAACAGAGGATGATGACTTTAGGAGCGGCGCTGATGGCTGTCGCCATGGCTTTCGCCGACGGGGCCAAGACGATGCGCGAGGCTTTTGCTGATAAATTCCTGATTGGTACGGCACTTAGTACTCGCCAGGTAATGAGCAAGAACGAGGAACTGCAGGCGCTCATCAAGAACCAGTTCAGTGCTGTCGTGGCCGAGAACTGCATGAAGGCGGAATCATTGCAACCCGAAGAAGGAAAGTTCAATTTCACCGATGGCGACCGCTTGTGCGATTTGGCCGAGAAGAACGGTCAGGTGGTCACCGGGCATTGCCTGATATGGCATTCCCAGGCACCCCGTTGGTTCTTCAAGGATGAGAACGGCAACCAAGTGAGCCGCGAAGTCTTGATTCAGCGGATGAAGGACCATATATATAAGGTGGTGGGGCACTTCAAAGGACGTGTGAAAGGCTGGGATGTGGTGAACGAGGCCATAGAGGGTAACGGGGAGTACCGCAAGTCGCTCTACTATCGTATCATTGGTCCCGAGTTCATCCGTCTGGCCTTCCAGTTCGCACACGAGGCCGACCCCGATGCCGAGTTGTATTATAACGATTACGGCATGGATTCTCCCGGCAAGCGCGAGGGTGTAGTGCGGATGGTGAAAGACCTGAAAGAGCATGGTTGCCGTATCGACGCGGTGGGCATGCAGTCGCACGTGGGATTCAACACGCCTCTCGACGAATACGAGAAAAGCATGGATGCCTTTATCGCTGCGGGCGTGAAGGTGATGGTGACCGAGTTGGACCTTAGCGTTTTGCCTTGGCCAAGGGGCAATTACGGTGCGGCCGTGGAGACTAACTTCGACTACAAGAAAGCCATGGACCCCTATACCGACGGACTTCCTGCGGACAAGGCCAAGGAACAGGACGATTTCTATGCCAAGCTCTTCGACATCTATTTGCGCCACAGCAAAGACCTTACGCGCGTGACTTTCTGGGGCGTGACGGACGGCGACTCGTGGAAGAACAACTTCCCGGTGCGCGGGCGCACGGACTACCCCTTGGCCTTCGACCGCAACATGCAGCCGAAGCCTTTCGTGCAAACCATCATCGAGATGGCGGAGTCTGGCAAGTATGACAAGTGAACGGTATGTGCGTGGATTTGTTTAACATAAAGAGTTTTGCGTGATGAAGAAGAGATATTTGGTGCCGGGCGATTATATGGCCGACCCGTCAGTGCATGTGTTCGACGGCAAGGTGTACATCTATCCGTCGCACGACTATGAGAGTGGCATTCCCGAGGACGACTGGGGTTCGCATTTCAATATGCGGGACTATCATGTGTTCTCACTGGACGACGTGATGGAAGGGGAGGTGACCGACCACGGCGTGGTGCTCGATGTGGCCGACGTGCCATGGGCCAAACGGCAGATGTGGGATTGCGACTGCTGTGAGAAGGATGGCAAGTATTACCTCTATTTCCCGGCGAAAGACAAGACGGACATTTTCCGTATCGGCGTGGCCGTGTCCGACCATCCCTACGGTCCTTTCGTGCCCGAGCCCGACCCCATCCGCGGAAGCTATTCCATGGATCCGGCGGTGTTCAAGGACGACGACGGCCAGGTGTATGTCTATTTCGGCGGCCTGATGGGCGGTCAACTCCAGCGCTACCGCGACAACAGCGCGCTGGAGTGTGCCAGTCTTCCCGCAGTCGGTGAGCCTGCTTTGCCGTCCCGCGTGGCCCGTTTGACCGACGACATGAAGCAATTTGCCGAGGAACCCCGTGCGGTGGTTGTTTTGGGTGCGGACGGAAAGCCGCTTGCGGCGGACGACCCACACCGCTTTTTTGAGGCTTCGTGGATGCACAAGTACCGCGGCAAGTATTATTTTTCCTACTCCACTGGCGACAGCCATTTGCTCTGCTACGCCGTGGGCGACAATCCTTACGGGCCGTTTGTTTACCAAGGTGTCATCCTCACTCCGGTCGTGGGCTGGACCACTCACCATTCCATCGTGGAATACAAAGGCAAGTGGTATTTGTTCCATCACGATTCGGTGCCATCCGGCGGACGCACGTGGTTGCGCAGCCTGAAGGTGTGTGAGTTGCACTACGATGCCGAGGGGCGGATACAGACGATAGAAGGTAAGGACGAATAAACGGGAGAGTGGATGCCATGAGGTGCTTGTTCATGCTGTGGGCGTTGTGCTGTCTTTCCTTGCTTCGCGCAGAAGACGGCAGCCGGCTTTGGCTTCGCATGGAGCGGAATGCCGGGGAAGCCGACGTGCGCCTGGGGCATGGAACGGGGCGGACACCCACGTTGGACATCGCCGTCCGCGAGTTGGCCGACTATTGGCGCGGTGACGGGCGCGTTGTCCTGCAGGTTCTGCCCGAAGGGCCGGACCGCGACGGGTTCACCCTCAGCCGCAGGAGCGATGGCGTCAGCGTGGTGTCGGC
This sequence comes from uncultured Paraprevotella sp., assembly GCA_944321525.1. Classification (GTDB taxonomy): domain Bacteria; phylum Bacteroidota; class Bacteroidia; order Bacteroidales; family Bacteroidaceae; genus Paraprevotella. The sequence goes on along the minus strand of CALULQ010000013.1, from coordinate 47,389 downwards.
CTCCCCGCAGGGTGTCCTCTATGGCGCCTACGCCCTGTTGCGCATGCAGCAGACGGGCACGGACCTCCACGAGGGGCAGTCTGTCACGGAAATTCCATCCTACGACCTGCGCATGCTGGACCATTGGGACAATCCGGACGGGACGGTGGAGCGCGGCTATGCCGGACGTTCCATCTGGAGGTGGGACGAGTTGCCCGAGCAGATTTCCCCGCGCTACGAAGCCTATGCCCGCGCCAATGCCTCGATAGGCATCAACGCGGTGGTGCTCAACAATGTGAATGCCAAGCCCGCGATGTTGTCTCCGGACATGCTGCGCAAGGTGTCGGCCATAGCCGATGTGCTGCGTCCCTACGGAATACGGACATTCTTGTCGGTCAACTTCGGTTCGCCGAAAGCCTTGGGCGGATTGCCCGGTGCCGACCCCATGGAGCCGGAGGTGCAGGAATGGTGGGCCGCGAAGGTGGCCGAAATCTACCGTCTGGTGCCCGATTTCGGCGGCTTTCTGGTCAAGGCGAACAGTGAGGGCCAGCCCGGTCCGCAGGACTACGGGCGCACCCATGCCGACGGGGCCAACATGCTGGCCGACGCCTTGGCTCCCCACGGCGGTGTGGTCTTATGGCGTGCTTTCGTCTATGCGGCTTCCAGCCCCGACAGGGCCTGCCAAGCCTACGAAGAGTTCATGCCGCTCGACGGGAAGTTCCGCGACAACGTGATAGTCCAAGTGAAGAACGGCCCCATCGACTTCCAGCCCCGCGAGCCGTTCAGCCCCTTGTTCGGGGCCATGAAGTCCACCCAGGTGATGCCCGAGTTCCAAATCACCCAGGAATACTTGGGGCAATCCATCCACACCGTGTTCCTGGCTCCCCAGTGGAAGGCATGCCTGGATGCCGAGACCTATCAGGACGGGGGACTCACCGTGGCCGAGGCCACGCAGCGGCGGCTGGGGCGACGGTCGGTGTCGGCCATGGCGGGCGTGTCCAACATCGGCGATGCGGAAGATTGGACGGGAAACAGCCTGGCGCAGGCCAATTGGTACGCCTTTGGCCGCCTGTGTTGGGACACCGGACTGGAGGCCTCGCGGATTGCCGACGAGTTCCTGAAGCAGACGTTCACGGCCGATGAGCGATTCGTGCTCCCCGTCCGGCAGCTGATGCTCCGTTCGTGGGATGTGGCCGTCAGCTACATGATGCCCTTGGGGCTTCACCACATATTTGCTTTCGGCCACCATTACGGGCCGGAGCCGTGGTGCGACGTCCCGGGCTCGCGTCCCGACTGGATGCCGGCCTATTACCATCGTGCCGATACTGCCGGATTGGGATTCGACCGTAGCGCGAGAGGCTCGAAGGCCGTCATGCAGTACCACGAACCGTTGTCCACGCTTTATGGCGACATCCGCACGTGTCCCGAAGAGTATCTTCTGTGGTTTCACCATGTGCCTTGGGGATACGTCATGCGCAACGGGCTGACGTTGTGGGACAACCTTTGCTACACCTACACCCGTGGTGCGGAAGAGGCCCGAGGCTTTGCAGACCTTTGGCGCGGCATGCGCCCCTACGTCGACGCGGAGCGCCATGCCGACATGCTGCGGCGCTTCGAGCGGCAGGCCAAGGATGCCTGGTGGTGGCGCGACGCGTGCCTGCTCTATTTCCGGCAGTATGCCCGCCGGGACATCCCTGCCGACCTCCCTTCGCCGGAGCACCGGTTGGACGACCTGAAGCGGTTCAGGTTGGACATAGACAATTATACGGCGGCCGACATGGACAAGTTGCCATAATCGCCGCGGCAGCGGGCTTCCCGGCGGGTGAAGCTTGGATATGAAGAAAAAAATGATAAACGCCAAAAGCGCCTTGGGGCGCGGGGCGGCATACGTATTAAGTCGAGCGGAAAGGATTTTTTTTGTAGCCGGGTACTAAATGTTCCCGTTAGCAAGAGCGTCTTGCGAGGTACCCGCTACCGTATGGTATCACTGCCTTGACCGCTACCGACTATTGTATAGGTTGTTCATAGGTCGCGTATGCCGTATCCCGTGCTTCGGGGCGCTTCTTTTTGTTCCATCTCTTGGCCGTCGCAGGCCGTTCCCTTTTGTTTTGTCCGGATTTCTGTGTGCTTGCGGAGCCCCGCCGCCAAGCGGTTGTGGCGGCTGTCCTTCCACTCCATTCACGGGCTGCTTTCCGCCCGCTTTTTCCCTGCATGTTTCATCCGTGCCGCCGGTTCATGGGCGGAAGCCCGTGCGGAGTGCGGAAAACTACTTGCCGCAAGGCACTCGAGTACTCTGCGGCAAGTACTCGAGTACTCTCCGCAGAGTACGCTGACAGACTGCGCCCGCCACCGTTGCGGAAAAGGGCGCGCGGGAGGCCGCCTTGCGGCCGGATTCCGGCCGTCGGTGCGGGACGGAAGGCGTGAATGCCGTCGCGGGGTGAAATTTGTGGCCCGATGGCGTTAAAGAATCAAATTTTTATCTTATTTTTGCAAGCAGGTTTTGCCGTTTCCCCAGAATACTGGTGGAGCTTGCGGCTGCTATTATAAGGAATCTGTACCATGGCGGATAAACGATACTTCATATCTCTTCTTTGGGTCTTGCTTTTCATCGTGGCAAAAGCGCAGACCCCCATCTCCTTTACTTCAGACCAAGGGCTTTCGAACACCCGCATTTATTCCATCGCGGAGGATAGCCGGAAGAATATCTGGATTTGTACGCAAGGCGGGCTGAACCGCTACGACGGCGCGAAGATGAACGTATACCGGCACAAGCAAGGTGAGCCGGGCACTTTGGGGCACGACATGGTGACTTGCGTGCTGGAGCTGGAGCCGGGCTGCGTGCTGGTCGGCATGGAGACGGGCGTGCAAGCTTATGACTACGACACCGACTCGTTCTCCGACGTTCCCTTGTTGGACGGGAACGGCAGCGCGATGACGGCCCATGTCATCTCCATGTCCCGGCTTTCGAACGGGCAAGTGTATGTCTGTACGGCCGGTTTCGGTGTCTATCGCCTGGAGCGGGACGAGGATTGGGGCATGTGGCTGGAACGCGCGCAGGGCCTCCCGCAATCCGGAGTCCTCACCCAAATGCACGAGGACCGCAAGGGGAGGCTTTGGATACTCGAGTCGGGCGGCACGGTGTATTGCCGTGTGGGCAAAACGACGCGCAATGTGGCCCGTTGCCCCGGCGGCATGGAGTTTTGTGAAAGTTCGTCGGGACGGCTGTATTTGGGAACGGTCCACGACGGTTTGCTGTGCTATTCCGAAGAAGAACACCGTTTTGTGAACGTGTCGCCGGAGAGCCGCGATTTCGTGTTGGCATCCGTCACGGCGGCGCCCGGCGGGCGCATCCTGATGGCCACCGACGGGAACGGGCTGCAGGAATATGACGAGCGGACGGGCAAGACCCGGCAGAGCCACATACGCACGTATGAGTACGACGTGGCCACTTCCAACGTGAAAGACGCACTCGTGGACAGCGAGGGCAACACGTGGGTGGGCGTGTTTTGGAAAGGCGTGCTGGTCATGCCCCACGTCTCCTCCGGCTTCATGTACGTGGGGCGGCGCTCGGTGCAGAAAAACACCATCGGGACGAACTGCGTGACGGCCATTGCCGGCGACGGACATGGCGACCTGTGGCTGGCCACCGACCATTGCGGCCTCTACCACCTGTCGGCCGACGGCAGCCGCAGCGAGCATTTCAAGCCCGGCGTGGCGGGCATGCCCGCCACGGTGATGAGCATCCTGCTCGACTCCGGCGGAGGGCTTTGGCTCGGTTCCTCGTGGTCCGGCGTGGTGCGGATGGACCCCGCCACGGGAGAATGCACCGACATCAGTGCCTGGGCGAAGGGCGGCGACAAAATCCCGAACGCCTACGCCTTGGCGGAAGACCGCCACGGGCATATTTGGATAGGCACGAACGGGAACGGGCTGTTCCGCTACGAGCCCGGCACCCATGCCCTGAAGCATTTCTCCTTCAGGATTGACCGCAGTGTGGAGCGCGGTGCCCGTGTGCTCCACAACGTCTACATCATGTCCTTGCTGGCTTGTGGCGATTCATTGTATGTCGGCACGGCCGACGGACTGGAGGTGCTCCGCATCACAGCCGAGGGCCTGTCGCCCGTGGGACGTTATTTGCAGAAAAACATCATCCGCACGATGAAGAAGGACGGCGAGGGAACGCTTTGGGCGGGCACGGCGCTCGGCTTGGCGCGTCTCTCCGGCAAGGGCGGAGAGATGAGGATATTCACCGAGGACGACGGGCTGCCGGGAAACTCCATCTGTAGCATAGAGATGGCGGCCGACGGAAAGGTCTGGGTGGGCACGGACGAGGGGCTGGCCCGCTTCAGTCCGGCCGACTCCACCTTTGAGAGCTATCGGTTCGAGGACGGGTTGCAGGGCAACGAGTTCAGCGTGGACGCCTCCTACGCGCAGGGCGGCCTGCTCTACTTTGGCGGCATCAACGGGCTGACTTATTTCCGGTCGTCGGAGGTGGAGAGGCCCGAGAGCACGGCGAAGCTGGATTTGCGCATGGTGGACTTTTATGTCAATGGCAAACCGGTGCACGTGGGCGACCGCTCGGGAAGTTACAGCATCATAGACCGCTGGTTCCCGCTGGCCGAGGAAGTCCACCTGTCTCACCACGACCGTTCGTTCGCCATAGAGGTGTCCACGATGGGCTCCAGCAACCGTAGCGTGACCTATTATTACAGCGTCAACGGCAAGCCGTGGACCGCGCTCGAGCCCGGCCAGAACCGCATCCCTTTCATCAACATGGACACCGGCACTTACTACATCCGCGTGAAGGCCGAGGCCTATGGCGAGTCGTCCGGCCAGAAGGCGCTCACCGTTGTGTTGCATCCGGCGTGGTATTTCTCGCCCATAGCCATTTGTGCCTATGTCCTGCTGTTGCTTTTGGGCGGCTTTGTGGCATGGCGGCAGGTGCAGGAGCATTTCCGGGCCAAGCGTCTCATTGAGGAGCACCGTCAGCGGGAAAAACTCAACGAAGCCCGCATCCAGTTCTTCATGAACATCAGCCATGAGATTCGCACGCCGATGACGCTGATTGTCGGGCCGCTCATGAAACTGATGAAGATGGACAAAGGCGACGAGGTGCACCAGCGCAATTATTCGCTCATCTACCAGAACGCGCAGCGCATCCTTCGCCTCATCAACCAGCTGATGGACGTGCGCAAGATTGAGAAAGGCCAATTCAGCCTGAAATACGGCAAGGTGGAATTGGTGGGGTTCGTTCAAAACCTTTACGACTTGTTCGAGGCTGCCGCGCACGACCGTGGCATCAAGTTCCGCTTCGTGCATAAGATGAAGGAACTGCCGGCATGCGTGGACCCACAGAATTTCGACAAGGTGGTCATGAACCTGCTCTCGAACGCTTTCAAGTTCACGCCCGATGGCGGAGCCATCACCATCGAACTGAAGGAAGCCAAAAGCCCGACGGGGGCCGACGAATGGTTCGAACTGTCGGTAACGGACACCGGGAGCGGCATATCCGCCGAGGAAAAAGAGCGGGTGTTCGAGCGCTTCTATGCCGGCCGGGGCGAAAAGGGCTACTTCGGCACGGGCATCGGCCTGAACCTGACCCGGTCGCTGGTGGAAATGCACCGGGGAACAATCTGTTTGGAGGACAATCCGGCAGGGACGGGCGCCCGTTTCGTGGTCAGCATGCCGCGGGCCTTGGGGCGGCCGGAATATCTCATGGAGGAGGAACAGCAACCCAATGTGCCATCCGTGGTGGAGCGGCAAGAAGAATGGGCGGCAGCGGCCGTGGACGGCGACCCGGCCGGGAAGGGCGGAAAGGCAAAGGCTTGGCGTCTCGTCTTGGTGGAGGACGATGTTTCCGTGCGGCGTTATCTGTACGGGGAACTGTCCGACAAGTTCCATGTGGAGGAGTTCGGGAACGGGCAAGACGCGCACGATTATGTCGTGCAGAATGCCGGGAAAGTGGACTTGGTCCTCAGCGACGTGATGATGCCGGGGATGGACGGCGTGGAGCTATGCCGCAGGTTGAAGGCAAACTTCAACACCGGCCACATTCCCGTGGTGCTGCTCACGGCGAAAAGCGGCGATGCCGACCGTCTGGAAGGATTGTCCGTGGGCGCCGATGCCTACCTGACCAAACCGTTCAACATGGATATCCTGCGGCAAACGGTGGGCAACCTGTTGCAGGCCCGCCGGCGCCTGTTGGGCAAGCAGGAAGTGGTGCGCCGCGAAGGGGAAATGGAGCAAAAGGAACTGGAATCCCCGAACGAGGCCATGATGAGACGCGTGATGAAGGTGGTCAACGAAAACATTTCCGACTCGGAAATGAGCGTGGCCGACATCGCCGACAAGATTGGCATCAGCCGCGTCCACTTCTATCGCCGGCTGAAAGAGGTCACCGGGCTCACGCCTCACGAGTTCGTGCGCAACATCCGGCTGATTCAGGCGGGCAAGCTGTTGGCCTCCAAAGGCGACTACGACATCACCGACGTGAGCGTCGCCGTCGGTTTCAAGACGCTTTCCACCTTCTCCACTTGTTTCAAAGCCTATTACGGCATGACGCCGCGCGAGTATATGAAACAGAAAGCGCAGGAGAGGGAAAGCGGCGATGCGGAAGGCGCCTGACGCTCTCCCCTTGCTCTTCCCCGCACGGATGTTCCTCGGACACGAACGTCGGATGTGCCTGGCTGGCGGCTGCTTGGGTAACATGGACATGGGAACGGGAAATGGACGGAAAAAGGGACTGATGATACATTCACGAAGATATATGTTACAAAGCAAGAACAAACCGAAGCCTATTTCACGTATTTTTGTAAGGTGATAGCGCAGGCGAAGGAATCGCCGAGGCTGTCCGGACGAAAAAACGAAAGTACAATGAAAAGCTTGTGGAAGATTTTATCTTTGTGGGCAGTCGGTTTGCTGGCGGCTTTGCCGTTGCGGGCGCAGTATGGGGAAATGCCTCCGTTGCACGTGGACGGGAAGTATCTGAAAGACCCGCATGGGAACATCGTGAACCTGCATGGAGTGATGGACACTCCGAGTCCCTATTTCAACGGTTTCCGTTGGGGATACACCTGCGAGTCGCTCACCGACGTGCAGAACTGCCGTAACTATTTCGATAAAATCTTCACGGCACTCACCGATACGGCGCAAGGCGCATGGTGCAACATCTTCAGGCTCCATCTGGATCCGTGCTGGACGAACGACCCCAACAAGCCGAGCACCGGCGAGGAGACGGGCGAGGCCAATATCAGCCAATTTAGCAGGTCGCGCTTGCGCACCTATCTGCGTCAGCTCTACGTGCCCTTGGCCGAGTCGGCCATGGGGCACGGGATGTACGTGGTGATGCGCCCGCCCGGAGTCTGCCCCGGAACGATACAAGTGGGCGGGGAATATCAGAAGTATCTGCTCGACGTGTGGGACGAGGTCAGTTCCAATAAGGACGTGCAGGCCCATAGCGGGCAGTTGTTCCTTGAACTGGCCAATGAGCCGGTGACTTGCCTCGGGGCCGACGGGCAAGCTTCGCCCCGCGCGCTGCACGATTTCTTCCAGCCTATAGTGGACACGATACGCGCCAACGGCTACACGGGCATCATCTGGATACCAGGCTCGGGATGGCAGTCGAATTATGTGGACTATGCCACCTATCCTATCGAAGGATACAACATCGGTTATGCCGTGCATGCCTACGTGGGGTGGTACAATTGCAGCGACGAGACGGCCACGCCGGAGCGCTTCATCGAAGAGTTCGGGAAGTCGGTGCCGGTGGTGGAAACCAACCCCGTGCTGGTGACCGAGGTGGATTGGAGTCCGGAGGTGCCGGGCGAAGGGCACTATAACGAGCATGGCGAATGGGTGCCGGGCAACATGGGCACTTGGGCTACGGGGACAACTTCCGTTTGGGGAAATTCGTTCAAGGCCATGATGGACCATTACGGCAATGTGGGCATGACGCTGACGGGAACGGCCGATTACATCGACATCGACACCTATCTGAATACCGGCAAGGTGGTCCCTGCCTTTGGCGGCGAACCGGAAGCCTGCGCGCAGGCATGCTTCGAATGGTATGCCGATTATGCGAAAGTGAATGTTCCCCGTGCGGACTTCACCCGTCAGTGGACAGCCGACAACGGCGACGGAACCTTCACCAATCCTTTGATTCACGCGGATTTCCCCGACCCGGACATTATCCGGGTGGGTGACATTTACTATCTTGTGACGACTACCATGTATTATTTCCCCGGTGCGACCATCTTGAAGTCGAAAGACCTGGTGAACTGGGAATATTGTGCCAATCCGCTCCAACAGATTTCCAATTCGGATTCCTACAACCTGGCGAACGGCTGGAACCATTATGCCGGAGGGCAGTGGGCGCCCAGTCTGCGCTATCGTGACGGCGTGTTCTACCTGCATTTCGTGGCGTTCAATCATGAACAGGAGCAAGACGGTGGCGGTTTCTTGCTGACGGCTACCGACCCGGAAGGCAAGTGGGAGATGCGGAAGATGGAAGGATTCTACTATGACGCCGGTTTGCTTTTCGACGGCGAAAACACGTATGTCGCGCATGGTATTGACAACATCAGCGTGACGCAGTTGGATGCCGACTTCAAGGCCGTGCGCACGGAGCAGGTCATCACGGTGGGCAACGGCTGCGAAGGCAGCCATTTCTACCACATTGGCGACTACTATTATATATATGCCACATACGGCGGGACGGAAGGAAGCCAGACCATCTTCCGCGCCACGTCGCCTTTCGGCCCATACGAGGAACACGAAGGGCGCGTGTTTGAAAAGCAGCACATCCATCAAGGAGGACTGGTGCAGACGCAAACGGGAGAGTGGTGGACCATCTTGTTCAAGGACGCCGGGACGGTGGGGCGCATACCTTATCTTGAACCCGTGGAGTGGGTGGACGGATGGCCGGTCATCGGCAATGCCGGCATCGACGTGAGCCAAGGGGGAAAGGACTACCGCAAGCCCGATGTGGGGCAGGCTTATCCCCGCACCTACTTGCCTACGAACGATACGTTCACCGATCCTTCGTTAGGATTGCAGTGGCAGTGGAACCATAATCCTGACCGCGCCCAATGGTCGCTTTTCGAGCGCCCGGGCTGGTTGCGCCTCCACACCGCTTCGGTGACGGATGACTTGAAGCAGGCCCGCAACATGCTGACGCAGCGCATTTTCGGATATGAGAAGGAGGGAACGGAAGCCGGAGAATACAGCGATTCATACGGCACGGTGAAGTTGGATGTGTCCGGCATGCAGGACGGCGACGTGTGTGGCTTATGTGTGTTCCAAGACCCATACGGCTACATCGGGGTGAAGATGGAGAATGGCCGGCGCAGGCTGGTTTATTACCGCAGCGCCTACGACGATGGCGGTCGGACGGTGGTTGCCGAAGAGTTGGAAGGAGACGAAGTCTCGGGTGCGGAAATATACCTGCGCGCAGTGGTGAATTTCGGGACGAACAAGGCCCGGTTCTACTACAGCACGGATAATAAGACCTACACGGCTTTCGGTAATGAATGGACGATGCGCTACGTGTTGTCCGTATTCACGGGCAACCGCTTCGGGATTTTCAATTATGCCACCCAAGCCATTGGTGGTTTCGTGGACGTGGACTGGTTCACGACGGAACCGGAGTTCAGTGAAGAAAAGTATTATGCCGAGGGGACGCTGACCGCCTTCACGGAGGAAGATCTCACGATGGTGTCTCTCACGGCAGCCGACGAGGAAGTCCATCTGATACCGGGCGGACGCTACTCCTTGGGGCTTACGGCGACGTTCCTTTCTGGACGTAGCGATGACGTTTCGGCCACTTGCCGTTACGACATCGCACAAGAAGGCGTGGTGGTGTTCCAGAACGGCAGCCTGGTGGCTTTGGCCGACGGCACTACTGAAGTGACCGCCTCTTATACCGACTTCATGGGACAGACGATGAGCACGACCATCACGGTGCATGTGGCTACGTTCCCCTTGACGGAAGAAGGTTTCAATCCGTCCATCTGGGAGACGGGCACGTTCGACGAGGCTACGGGTTGTCTTGTCACAGGGCTCTACGGCTTTGGCGGCTGGCAGTATGCCAGCGGGCTCGACCTGTCGGCCTACCGCTACATCGTGATTCGCCTGAAGCAGCCGTGCAGCGGGCAGCCTTCGTTCCGCCTGTTCGACATTGCCAATTATTGGAGCACTCCTTACATGTGTGACATGGGCATGAATACGGAAGTCCGGATAGACCTGCACAACATGGTGAAATCCGACGGCACGAAGTGCGACCCGTCGCACATCTACATCGCCGGTTTCTGGACGCTGGGTGGTAGCCCGCTCTACATCGAGGACGTGTTCCTGAGCAACGACGGGCAGCATCCGGTGGCGGTCGAGGACGTCGCGGCGTCCGAGCCGGGCGATGCCGAAGTGGTGTCTGTGGAGTACTACTCCCTGTCCGGACAGTTGTTCGCGGCTCCGCAACGGGGAGTGAACATCGTGCGGCGCGTGATGTCGGACGGCCGTGTGGAGGTGAGCAAGATATTCTATAAATGAAAAGGCGATGCTTTCGTGCGGAAAAGAGAAAACGGAAAGAGTTGGTATTAAAAGAGAATATTATGGGAACGATGAATTTTAAACGGAAAGCGATATGGGCGTGTGCCTTGTTGGCCGCTATGGCGGTGCAGGGCATTCCGGAAGCCCATGGGCAGGAAGCGCAAAGCTCCATTTACAATGTGCCGATGGCCGAGTATCCAAAGGTAGACGCCCAGGGACGGGCGATGTTCCGCTTGAGGGCGCCCGAGGCACAGTCGGTTGTGGCCGACATTTGCGGGAAGAAGTATCCCATGACGAAAGATGCGCAAGGGGTGTGGACGGTGACCACCGACCCGTTGGTGGTGGGCTTCCATTATTACTTCTTCTTGGTGGATGGCGTGCAGGTGACCGACCCCGGTTCGGATTGCTTCTACGGTTGCGGGCGGATGTGCAGCGGCATCGAGATTCCCGAGTCGCCCGAGGAAGCGGCCTATTACACCTACAACAAGGACATAGCCCACGGCCAGGTGCGCGAATGCCAATACTATTCTTCGGTGGAAGGGCGGGTGCGCCGTTGCTACGTCTACACGCCGGCCGAGTATGAGACGAAGTCGAAGGAGAAATACCCCGTGCTCTACTTGCAGCACGGCATGGGCGAGGATGAGCGTGGGTGGCACCAGCAGGGCCACATGGCCAACATCCTGGACGGGCAAATCGCCACGGGAAAGTGCAAGCCCATGATTGTCGTGATGGACAACGGGAACTGCAGTTACATCCACGGGGCGCGCCGCGGGGAGAGCCGCGATGCGTTCGGGGCCTCTTTCACCGACGTCTTGCTGAAGGACATCATCCCCTATGTTGAGAAGACTTTCCGGGTGAAGACCGACCGCGACAGCCGCGCCATGGCCGGACTGTCGTGGGGTGGGCACCAGACGTTCCAGGTGACGCTGAACAACTTGGACAAGTTTGCCTATATCGGTGCCTTCAGCGGTGCCCTCCTGATGCGTCCGGGGCAGGACATCAAGGAGGTCTACAACGGTGTGTTCGCCGACGCGGACAAGTTCAACAGCCAAGTGCATGCCCTGTTCCTCGGGCAAGGCACGGAAGAAGGCATGGGGAGCGACCGCCTGAGCAAGCAGCTCACCGAAGCCGGCATCAAGAACACCTACTACGCTTCGCCGGGCACGCACCATGAATGGCTGACGTGGCGGCGTTGCCTGAACCAGTTCATCCCTTTGTTGTTTAACGAATAGAAAAAATGATAAGATCATGAAAAGCAAGATAACAATGGCATTGGCCGCCTGCCTGTGCGCCCCGTTGTGGGTGTCCGCACAGCAGTCTGCGACAAAGACCTTCACGCTGGAAGGCAATCCGATTGTGAGAGACAACTTCACGGCCGACCCCGCTCCGATGGTGCACGACGGCACGCTCTACTTGTACGTGGGGCACGATGAGGCCAAGGACGGCGAGATGTATAACATCACGGAGTGGTTGTGCTATTCCACCCGTGACATGAAGACATGGACCGACCACGGCTCGGTGCTCAAGCCCACCGACTTTTCGTGGGCCGTGGGCGAGGCATGGGCTTCGCAGGTGGTGGAGAAAGACGGCAAGTTCTACTATTACACCACCGTGCAGGCCGGCGCGCCGCTGAATTGTAAGGCGGTGGGCGTGGCCGTGGGCGACAGTCCCACCGGTCCGTTCAAGGACGCGCTGGGCAAGCCGCTCATTACCGACGCCATGACGCCCAACGGCAAGCGGGGATGGTGGAACGACATCGACCCCACCGTGTTGATCGACGACGAGGGCACGCCGTGGATGAGTTGGGGCAACGGCACCTGCTTCATCGTGAAGCTCAAGCCCGACATGGTGACGCTGGACGGCCCCATCGAGGTGCTCTCCTTGCCCCACTATGTGGAAGGCCCGTGGCTCCACAAGCACGGCGACCTCTACTATCTGACCTACGCTTCCATGGGCAAGGGGCGTGAGATGATACACTATGCCACGGCCAAGGACATCGGCGGGACGTGGACTTACCAAGGTGCGCTGACGGGCATGGCGGAGAACAGTTTCACCATCCACCCGGGCATCACGGAGTTCAACGGCAACTGGTATCTGTTCTACCACAACGCCACGCTCACCAAGGACGGAGTGGGCGGTGCCACGGGGCGGCGCAGCGTCTGCGTGGACTACCTGTATTATCATCCGGACGGGCGCATGGCTTTCGTGGAACAGACGAAGGCCGGGGTGACCGTGCCGCCGAAGAGCCTGGAAGAGGCGCTCAAGGTGGTCAATCCCTATGCCGACGAGCAACCGCGTGAGGTGAAACGCTCTCCCCTCAGTTTCGACAAGGAGTGACGTCGCGGATACCTAATTTAAGTGGAACGGATAATGAAGAGACTTTTTTCCATATTGGCCATCGGGCTGTGGACGGCTCAGATGCAAGCACAAAACCCCATAGTGCAAACTCATTATACGGCCGACCCGGCGCCGATGGTATATAAGGACACCTTATTCTTATACGTGGGCTGCGACGAGAAAGACGCACCGCGGAATTCCTATCTCATGCGGGAGTATCGCTTGTATACGACCACCGACATGGTGAACTGGACCGACCGCGGCGCGGCGCTCCGCACGAGCGCTTTCGCCTGGTCGGCCGGCGACGCCAGTGCGGCCCAGTGCATCGCCCGCAACGGGAAGTTCTATTGGTACGTCTCTTCGCAGAACCGCCAGAATCCCGGTTCTTCCATCGGCGTGGCTGTGGCCGACAGTCCTTATGGCCCGTTCCGCGACGCTTTGGGGCGTGGCCTGGTGACCAACGACATGACGACATACGCCCGTCACAGTTGGGACGACCTCGACCCCACCGTTTTTGTTGACCATGACGGGCAGGCGTGGCTCTACTGGGGCAATGGCGTATGCTACCGTGCCCGGCTGAATGCCGACATGGTGAGCCTTGCGGGCGAAATCGAGGCTATCGACCGGCTCGACTCTACTTCTTTCTCGGGCGGTTTCACCGAAGCCCCGTGGTTGTACGAGCGCGGCGGGCGCTATTATTTGGTTTATGCCTCCGGTTTTCCCGAATCCATTCATTATTCCATGTCCCGTACCGCCGGCGGAAAGTGGGAGGCACAAGGCGTGGTCATGCCGCGCGAGCGGGGAAGCAACACCAACCATCCGGCCATCGTGGACTACAAGGGACGTTCCTACTTTTTTTATCACAACGACGCATTGCCCGGCGGGCACAGCTATTGCCGGTCGGTTTGCGTGGAAGAGTTCCGCTACGGGGCGGACGGGAAAATCCCCGAATTGCACATGACCGACGGCGGGGTGACGGAAGGCGTGGGCAGGCTCGACCCCTATCGCCGGACGGAAGCCGAGACCATGGCGTGGTCCGAGGGCGTGACCACGGAGGCCGACGCGCGGCGCGGCGTGTATGTGACGGCCATTCATGATGGTGACTACATCAAGTTGCGCGACGTGGATTTCGGCCCGCGGGGGGCTGCGGGCTTCACGGCCGCCGCTTCCAGCCGCTATTTCGGAGGGCAGGTGGAGCTGCGTGTCGACAGTCTGGGCGGCGCGTTGCTGGGGGTGTTGAATGTGCCCTATACCGGCGAGTGGGAAAACTGGGGCGAGTTCTCCACGCAGGTGGAGGGCGTGCCGGGCGTGCACGACCTGTATCTGGTGTTCAAGGGCAAGCGCCCTCATGCCCTGTTCAATTTGGATTATTGGAAATTCGTTCCGGCTTCATAGGGCGCTGTGATGCCGGGCGGAGTTTTATTTGAAAAAGACAAATAGGAGAGATGGATATGATGAGATTAGGAAACGGTTTGAACCAGTGGAGCGGCGGGCAGCAACGGCAGGAATGCCGCCTTGGGAGTGCCCGCCAATTTGAATGCCCGTGGCTGTTCCGGGAAGGATGGAAACGGCTGCGGCGGATTTTTTCGTCGGCAGCATCGTGCAGTACTCTGCGGGAAGTACTCGAGTACTTCCCGCAGAGTACGCGAGTACTTGCCGCAAGATACGGTGCGCTGTTGCGCATTCCTTCGCGGCGCACTCCTTTGGCCGGCATCGGCGTGCGCGCCCATGTTCCTTTCGGTGGGCTTCGCCGTGCGCTGCTTCTTGCGTTGGCCTTGTCCTCCTTGGCGGGCGTGGCCCAAAACCCCATCGTCCAGACCCACTACACGGCCGACCCGGCCCCGATGGTGTACGGCGACCGGCTGTTCCTGTACACGAGCCACGACGAGGATGCTTCCACGTGGTTCGTGATGAACGAATGGAAACTGTATTCCACTACCGACATGGTGAACTGGACCGACCATGGGGCCGTGCTTTCCTACAAGACCTTCGATTGGGCAAAGGGCGACGCCTGGGCCATGCAATGCGTGGAGCGCGGCGGCAAGTTCTATGCCTACGTTCCCGTGACGATGAAGCGCGGGGGCGGCGCCATCGGCGTGGCTGTGGCCGACAGCCCCTACGGCCCGTTCTACGACCCCTTGGGCAAGCCTTTGGTGAGCAGCGGGCGGGGCGACATCGACCCCACGGTGATGGTGGACGACGACGGGCAGGCTTATCTGTATTGGGGTAATCCCTTCTGCTACTATGTGAAACTGAATGAAGACATGATTTCCTACGAGGGCGACATCGTGCGCGTTCCCATGACGGAGGAAGCTTTTGGCAAGCGCGAGGGCAACGTGGCCGAACGCCCCACGCTCTACGAGGAAGGGCCGTGGCTCTACAAACATGCCGACTGGTATTACCTGCTGTGGGCGGGCGGCCCCATATCCGAGCATTTGGGCTATTCCATGGCCAAGAGTCCCACCGGTCCTTGGAAATACGGTGGCGTCCTGATGCCGACCGAGGGGCGGAGCTTCACCAACCACCCCGGGATCGTGGACTACAAGGGGCAGACTTATCTGTTCTACCACAACGGCGCACTGCCCGGCGGTTCGGGTTTCACCCGTTCGGTATGCGTGGAGAAGGCCGGGTTCAATGCCGACGGCACCTTGCAACCCCTTCGGATGACGGAAGGCATCGCTGAGGGCTTGGAGACGCTCAACCCCTTCCGGAAGACGGAGGCCGAGACAATGGCTTTCTCCGAAGGCATGAAGGCCGGACAAAACGATGTGGTCGGCGTCTTTGTCAATGCCATGCGCGACGGAGCCTATACCAAAGTGAAAGGCGTGGACTTCGGCGGGACGGGGGCAACGAAGGTGACGGCCCGCGTGGGGACGACACACAACGGAGGCGTCACGGTGGAAGTCCGGGCCGACAGCCTGCAAGGCACGTTGCTGGCCACGCTGAGGGTGCCCATGACGGGAGGCGACGACCGCTGGGCGGTGGTGTCGGCCGAAGTGGCCCCGGTGTCCGGTGTCCACGACGTGTATTTCGTCTGCAAGGGGCGGAAACCCGGGCGGCTGATGTATTTTGACTATTGGATGTTTAATAAATAAAAAGGAATAAAGATGAGAAAGACTGGCATATTCAAGTTCTGGTGGGCCTTGTCCTTGGGACTGGCCTGCATGCCTTCCGTCAATGCGGAGGGGCAGTCGCAGCCGCAGGCGAAAGCCGGGATGGCTACGTTCACCAACCCCGTGCTCTGGGCCGACCTGCCCGACCCCGACGTGATTCGCGTGGGCGACTATTTCTACATGATGAGCACCACGATGCACCTGATGCCCGGTGCGCCGGTGATGCGTTCCCGTGACTTGGTGAACTGGGAACTGACGGGCTATCTTTTCAACAAACTGAACGAGACGCCGAAGTACGACATGGAGGACGGGACGGTGTATGGCCGCGGGCAGTGGGCCACTTCCATCCGTTACCATGATGGCAAGTTCTATGCCCTGTTCTCGCCGAACGACGTGCCTTACCGTTCTTTCATCTTCACGACGGACGACCCGATGAAGGGCTGGACGCTGCATAGCCGTATGCAGCACTTCCACGACGCCTCGCTGTTTTTCGACGACGACGGGAGGGTGTATGTCTTTTCCGGTACGGGGCAGCTGACGGAGCTGGAACCCGACCTGAGCGCCGTGAAGAAAGGCGGCGTGGACACCACGTTGGCCGTGCGCGATGCCGAGGAGACCGGTTTGCTCGAGGGTAGCCGCGCCTTGAAATACAACGGGAAGTATTATCTCTTGATGATATCGTGGCCCAACGGCGGGAAGCGCCGTCAGTTGTGCTACCGCGCCGACAAGATTACCGGGCCCTACGAGAAGAAGGTCATCCTGTGCGACAACTATGCCGGTTTCCCCTATGTGGGACAGGGCACCATCGTGGACGACGCGCAGGGCAATTGGTACGGCTGGATTTTCCAGGACCGTGGCGCCATTGGCCGAGTGCCCACGCTCTCGCCCTGCCGGTGGGTGGACGGATGGCCCATCATCGGCGATGCCGAAGGCCATGTGCCGACGACGATGACGCTGCCGCTGAAGGCCGACAAGAAGATGCCTTTGGTGGTGGACGACGAGTTCTCGAAGGGAAAGATGAAACTGCAGTGGCAGTGGAACCATAATCCGGTGGACGAGGCCTATTCTCTGACCGAGCGGAAAGGCTATTTGCGGCTGAAGACGAACAAGGTGGTGCAAAGCGTGTTTGAGGCGCGCAACACCCTGACCCAGCGCATGGAGGGACCGAAGTGCAGCGGAGTGGTGGCCATGGACGTGAGTCGCATGGCCGACGGCGACCGGGCGGGCTTCTCGGCCTTCAACGACCACGCGGGCTTGCTCGAGGTGGCGCGCGACGGCGAAGCGTTCACCCTCTCGATGAAGGTGGAAGACGTGAGGTTCGACCGCGACAAGCGGGTGACCGGAGTGGAGTCGAAAGTCGGCGGAACAGTGGATTTGGGCAAGGCCCGGAAGGTCTATCTGCGCATCGATGCCGATTTCCGTCTCGGGCAAGACCTGGCCACCTTCTTCTACAGTCTCGACGGCAAGGATTGGACACCGCTGGGCGAGGCCGTGAAGATGCGTTTCGACTTCCGCAAGTTCTTCATGGGAACTAAGTTCGGTATTTTCAATTATGCCACAAAGGCCGCCGGAGGTTATGTGGACGTGGACTATTTCCGGTATGAAAAAAATGAATCAAACTCATAAGACAATGAAAAAGTTTGCAATAGCATGCCTCATGATGGGCATGGCAGGGTGGGCCATGGCGCAGTCCGCAACGCAGCCCGACCCGAATTTCTACATCTATCTCTGTTTCGGACAGTCGAACATGGAAGGCAACGCGCGCATCGAAAACTGCGACATGCGCGGGGTGGACAGCCGTTTCCAGATGATGGCCGCGGTGGACGATCCGCAGCGCAAGCGTAAGAAAGGGGAGTGGTACACCGCCGTTCCGCCGCTTTGCCGCCCGGGCACGGGCCTCACTCCGGTAGATTATTTTGGCCGCACCTTAGTGGCCACCTTGCCCGAGAACGTGCGCGTGGGCGTCATCAACATCGCCATTGGCGGTTGCCACATCGAGACATTCATGAAAGACAGCATTGCCGGCTATGTGGCCCACCGTGCACCGGGATGGATGAAGGGCGCCCTGCGTGCCTACGGCGACAACCCCTACGCCTGCTTGGTGGAGATGGCGCGCAAGGCACAGCAGGACGGCGTCATCAAAGGCATCTTGGTGCATCAGGGCGAATCCAACACGGGCGACCGCAGCTGGCCGGAGAAGTTGAAGTCTGTGTACGAGGATTTGCTGACCGACTTAGGCCTGAAGGCCGAAGACGTGCCCTTGCTGGCCAGCGAAGTGGTGAACGGCGACCAAGGCGGCACCTGTGCGGCGATGAACCCCATCATCCGGTCGCTTCCGCGAGTGATACCCACGGCCGACTTCGTCTCTTCTGCCGGATGCACTTGTGCCACGGACTCCTTGCATTTCGATGCGGCCGGCTATCGTGAACTCGGTCGCCGCTATGCCGAGAAGATGCTCATTCAGATAGGTAAACAGATGAAGGACCAATAAACGAGCGAAGGAACATGAGAAAAGTCGTATTATGGATGTGCATGGCTGCCGCGGGGGTGTTCTCGCTTCCGGCACGTGCACAGGACACCATTCAGGTGGACGGTGTGGCGCGGAATATGATTACGTATGTGCCCGAGGCGTTGCCCGCCGAGGGCGCGCCGCTGGTCATTTCCTTGCATGGCTTATGGCAGGATGCGGCATTCCAGCAAAAGCAGACCCGCTGGGAGGATGTGGCCGACACGGCCAAGTTCGTCGTGGTTTACCCCAACGGCGTGAACAAAGCGTGGGATATCTCGGGCGACAAGGACATACGGTTTATCGAGACGATCATCGACACGATGTACAACCGCTATCACGTGGACCGCGGCCGCGTTTATCTTACCGGTTTTTCCATGGGTGGCATGATGACGTACCACGCCATGGCCAAGTTGGGCGACAAGATTGCGGCTTTCGGTCCGGTGAGTGGCTTCCCGGTGGACTATCGCGAACCGTCCGGTCCGCGTGCCGTGCCCATCATACACGTGCACGGCACGGCCGACAACGTGGTGCACTATGAGGGCGACGCCAAGCATCCGGCCGGCGGATACGGCAGCATTACGGACTATGTGGCGAAATGGGCGGCTTTCGACGGTTGCGACCCGACGCCTGAAGTCGTTAAGCCCTATCCGGCGGACAAGCCTGCTTCCGGGGACACCTACACTCGCTACTCCGGTGGGAAAAACGGGGTGGAGGTCGTGTTGCTTTCCCTCGAGGGCAAGGGGCATTGGCACTCCAACGACCCGGCGGGCGTGATGAGCTCAAAAGAAATCTGGAATTTCTGCAAGCGCTATGCCTTGCGGCAGGCGGAGTGATTCCCATCGTCTTCCTCTCGTTGAATGTTATTACTAACGACCTATTGATATGATGAAAAGAGTAATTTTTAGTATGTGTGTCATCTGGCTGGGGCTTTCCGCATCCGCCGGCGACTTGAAGCTTTGGTACAGCCGTCCTGCGGGCAACTGGACGGAAGCTCTTCCCGTCGGCAATTCCCGTTTGGGCGCCATGGTCTATGGCGGGACGGGGCGCGAGGAACTTCAGCTGAACGAGGAAACTTTCTGGGCAGGTTCGCCCTACGACAACAACAATCCGAACGCGCGGTATGTGCTTCCGGTCATCCGCCAGTTGATATTCGAAGGCAAGAACCGCGAGGCGCAGAGCTTGGTGGACGCCAATTTCTTTTCCGGCAAGCACGGAATGAGTTATCTGCCGGTGGGCAGCCTCTTCCTGGATTTCGAGGGACACGACCGCGCGACGGACTTCTACCGCGACCTGGACCTGTCCACCGCCACGGCCACCACGCGCTACAAGGTGGACGGAGTGGACTATGCCCGCACCGTTTTCGCGTCTTTCGCCGACAGTGTCATCATCGTGCGCCTGGAGGCCGGGAAAGGCGGTGAACTGGATTTCAAGGTCAGCTTTGATGCGCCGTTGGAGCACAGTGTGAAGGCTGCCGACGGAACGCTCTCCATCCTTTGTCAAGGCCGCGAGCAGGAGCGCGTGAGGGCCGGGCTGCACGCTGAATGCCGGGTGAAAGTGCTCACCGACGGCGCGGTGGCCGCAGCCGGGGAAGCCTTGGAGGTGTCCGGGGCGCGGGAAGCCACGCTCTACATTTCCGCCGCCACCAACTACGTGAACTATCACGACGTGAGCGGCGATGCGGCGGCCCGGGCCGAGCGTTGCCTGGAGCAGGCCGTGCAGGTGCCTTACGCGAAAGCGCTGGAGCGCCATCTGGTCCACTACAAGGCGCTTTTCGACCGTGTGCAACTCGCCTTGGGCGATGAGGCCGGCGAGGCTTCCAAGCGCGAGACGGACGTGCGCATCCGTGATTTCAACCAAGGACAGGACGTGACTTTGCCCGCATTGTTGTTCCAGTATGGGCGTTATCTCCTGATTTCTTCTTCCCAGCCCGGCGGCCAGCCGGCCAACCTGCAAGGCGTCTGGAACAACAGCGTGTATGCCCCTTGGGACAGCAAATACACCATCAACATCAATACGGAGATGAACTACTGGCCGGCCGAGGTCACCAATCTGGCCGAGACGCACGAACCTTTGTTCTCCATGCTCGACGACTTGTCGCAGACGGGGGCCGTGACGGCCCGCGACATGTACGATTGTCGCGGCTGGGTGGCCCACCACAACACTGACCTGTGGCGCATTGCCGGGCCTGTGGATTTCGCGGCTTCGGGCATGTGGCCCACCGGTGGCGCCTGGCTGGCCCAGCACTTGTGGCAGCATTACCTGTTTTCCGGCGACAAGGAGTTCCTGCGTCGCTACTATCCGGTGATGAAAGGTACGGCACAGTTCTTCCTCGACTTCCTTGCAGAGCATCCGCAATACCATTGGTGGGTGGTCGCCCCGTCGGTCTCCCCCGAGCACGGTCCCATAACGGGCGGATGCACGATGGACAACCAAATCGCGTTTGATGCCCTCTGCAACACGCTTTTGGCCGCCCGCGTGGTGGGCGACGAGGCTTCGTTCCAGGACTCCTTGCAGCAGATGATCGACCGTTTGCCGCCCATGCAGGTGGGCCGTCACGGACAGTTGCAGGAGTGGTTACAAGACATGGATGACCCGCGCGACGAACACCGTCACATCTCGCACCTCTACGGCTTGTATCCCAGCAACCAGATTTCGCCGTTCAGCCAGCCGGGACTGTTCCAGGCTGCGCGCACCACGCTGGAGCAGCGCGGCGACAAGGCCACGGGCTGGAGCATCGGGTGGAAAATCAACTTCTGGGCGCGCATGCTCGACGGCGACCATGCCTACCGCCTGATCAGCAACATGCTCCAGCTGCTGCCGAGCGATGCCGAAGCGCGGAAATATCCCGAGGGCCGCACGTATCCCAACATGTTCGATGCCCATCCGCCTTTCCAGATCGACGGCAACTTCGGTGCGGCGGCAGGCATTGCCGAAATGCTCTTGCAGAGCCACGACGGCGCCGTGCACCTCTTGCCCGCCTTGCCTGCGGCTTGGGCCGAAGGCCACGTGTCGGGGCTTCGTGCGCGTGGCGGATTTGAGGTCGACATGGAATGGGCGGGCGGCACGCTGAAGGAAGCCACCGTGCGTTCCACGATAGGCGGCACGCTGCGCATCCGCTCCTACGTGCCGTTGAAAGGCAAGGGTTTGCACAAGGCTTCGGGCGCTTGTCCGAACGACTTGTTCGCTCCGGCGGAGGTGAAGTCGCCGCTTTACTCTCCGGAACTGGGGGCAAAGCCGAAGGCCAATGTGCCCGAGGTGTATGAGTACGACGTGGAGACCCGTCCGGGGAAGAGCTACAAATTGAAGGCCATATAATTTTGTGATGCAAAAAGGATGGTTTGCGAACGCTGTATGCTGAGACATTGTCCCCATTTCTGCTCCTCTCGTTGCAGTAGGCGGACGGATGCCTTGCGGAGAACAGGATTGTACTTTCCGCAAAGTACTCGAGTACTTCCCGCAGAGTACTCGAGTACTTGCCGCAGGGTACGGCGACGGTCTCCGCGCGACGCGGCGGGACATCGCGCAAGCCGCTGTCAGAAATTCTGCTGTCCTTCGGGGCGGGAGGTGTCGGCATGGCGTCAGTAAATCGGTTTCTCATTATATATAGACAGGTAGAACAGATGGAAATGATGAAGAGTGAGCATAAGTGGAGGCGCGGGGCGTACCGGTGGTGCGCGGCCTTGGTGTTGTGGTGCGGCTGGGCGTTGTGTTGCAGCGCGGTCACGGGAGAAGGGCGTGAGGTGGTGAACCTGAGCCGCGAGTGGACTTACCAGCGGGGCGATTTCCAAGGTGCGGAACAGGCGGGATACGACGACTCCGCCTGGGAGCGCATCGGCTTGCCCCATTCGTTCAGCATACCCTATTTCCTGTCGAGCGATTTTTATACCGGATATGGCTGGTACCGGAAAACGCTGGAGCTGTCGAAGGCGGACTTGAAGAAGGACTTGTTCCTGGAGTTCGACGGCGTGTTCCAGGAAGCGGAGGTCTATGTCAACGGCGAGTTGGCGGGCAGCCATCGCGGGGGCTACACCGGCTTCAGCATCCGCATCACGCCCTACGTGGAACGGGGAGAGAACCAGATTGCCGTTCGGGTCAACAACTTGTGGCAGCCCGACCTGGCGCCGCGCGGGGGCGAGCATGTCTTCAGTGGCGGCATCTATCGGAATGTGCGTCTGGTGAAGAAGCATCCGGTGCACATCGACTGGTACGGCACGTTTGTCACCACGCCTACGCTGGAAGCGAATGCCGGGCGTTCGTCCGTGGTGCGCGTGCGGACCGACGTCAGGAACAATGGTGCGGAAGCCGGGGAATATCGGTTGAAAATACAAGTGATGGACGATGGCGGGCGCGCCGTGGCCGGACGCGAGATGTCCCGCAGGGTGGAACCCGGGCAAACCGTGGCCTTCGAACAGACGACGGAAGAGATTCCTGGCGTGGCGCTCTGGCATCCTTCGCATCCCAACCTCTACGTGTTGGTGAGCGAACTGTATAGCGGCAAAAATCTGCTGGACCGCGAGGAAACATCTTTTGGCTTCCGTTGGTTCCGTTGGACGGCGGACGAGGGATTTTTCCTGAACGGTGAACATTTCTTTTTCCACGGTGCCAACGTGCACCAGGACCAGGCCGGATGGGGCGACGCGGTTACGGAAGAAGCCACGCGGCGCGACGTGAGGATGGTGAAGGAAGCGGGTTTCGACATGATCCGCGGCAGCCATTATCCCCATTCGCCGGCCTTCTCCGACGCTTGCGACCGCGAGGGGCTGCTCTTCTGGTCGGAATGCCCGTTCTGGGGCACCGCCGGGCCGAAGGTGGACGGGAGCTGGACGGCCAGTGCCTATCCGGTGCGGGAAGCCGACATCGACGGTTTCGAGCGCAGCGTGCTCCAGCAGTTGGAAGAGATGATCCGCATCCACCGCAACCATCCGTCGGTGTTCGTGTGGAGCATGTCCAACGAACCTTTCTTCACGGTGGAGGCGACCATTCCGGGCGTGAAGCGATTGCTGAAGAAGTTGGTCGACAGGGCGCACGAACTGGACCCCACGCGCCCGGCGGCCGTGGGCGGAGCGCAGCGGCCCTTGGGAGCTGACCGCATAGACGGGATAGGAGACCTGGCCGGGTATAACGGCGACGGGGCGAACATCGCCGATTTCCAGTCGCCGGGCCATCCCAGCGTGGTGACGGAATATGGGAGCACGCTGGCCGACCGCCCGGGGGAATACATCCCGGGATGGGGTGACCTGGCGCGCGACGAAGGCTGGAAAGGCCGCCCGTGGCGCGGCGGACAGGTGATATGGTGCGGCTTCGACCATGGAAGCATCTTCGGAGGAAACATGGCCAAGCTGGGCATCGTGGACTATTTCCGCCTGCCCAAGCGTTCGTGGTATTGGTATCGCAACGAGTATGCCCATCAGGCGCCGCCGCAATGGCCCGTGGAAGGCCGTCCGGCCAAGCTCCGGTTGACGGCTTCGAAGACCGAGGCCATACGGACGGACGGGACGGACGACGTGCAGTTGATTGTCACGGTGCTCGATGCCGAAGGGCGTGAACTGAGCAACAGCCCTGACGTGCGCCTCTCCGTGGTGTCCGGTCCGGGAGAGTTCCCCACGGGGCGCTCCATCGCCTTTTCCGCCGACAGCGACATCCGCATACAGGACGGCAAGGCGGCGATAGCCTTGCGGGCCTACTACGCCGGGCGCACGGTGGTGGAAGCTTCTTCGGAAGGCTTGCAAGGCGCAAGGCTGGAACTGGAGTTCGTGGACGGGCCGCGCTACCGGGAAGGGAAGTCATGGCAGGTGGAGGACAGGCCGTATGTGCGTTTCACTCCGGGACTGTCACAAAAGCAAGTGCAGTGGTACGGGCCCGACAGCCCCGTCTTCGCCAGCAGTTCGGCGCCGGGGCATTCTTCCGGCTTGGCCGCGGATGGCGAAGTTTCCACCTATTGGTTGCCGGCCGACGACGACACGGCTCCCCGCCTGACCCTCGACGTGGAGCGCACGCTGATGCTCTTCACGGTGAAGGCCACCTTTGCGGAACGCTTGGCCGGGCGCTGCGTGGTGGAAGCATCTGCCGACGGGCAGCAATGGCAAGCGGTGGCCGATGCGTCGTCGCGCCCGGAAGGCGGGTGGGAGATACGGTTGGAGAGGCCGTTGAAGGCGCGGTTCGTCCGTTTCTCTTTCCCGCAGGGTGGGACATCCATGCGTCCGGCCCTGGCCGAAGTGGAAGTCGGCGGAACGGTGGCAGACTGAAAGGTTACTTAAATAAGGAAGCAATATGAGGAAGACGTTTTTGAAGATGGCGCTTTGCGCGCTGTGT
Organism: uncultured Paraprevotella sp.; assembly: GCA_944321525.1. Classification (GTDB taxonomy): domain Bacteria; phylum Bacteroidota; class Bacteroidia; order Bacteroidales; family Bacteroidaceae; genus Paraprevotella. The sequence goes on along the minus strand of CALULQ010000013.1, from coordinate 22,597 downwards.
TGTTTGTGGGCGGCTTGCGGCCCGCAAGTGGGGGACGAGGGCATTTTCGTGTCCTCCCGTGCGGTGAAGGGCGGTTTCCCGCTTAGTGAGGCCGTCGTGGTGTACGACACTGCGGACGGGCGGACGCTGGAGACGGTGGCCGGGTTGTTTGCCGGCGACGTAGGGCGTGTCTCGGGAACGCAGGCTGCCTTGCGCACGGCGTTGCCCGACGCCGGGAACGTGGTGCTTCTGGGCACGGCGGAAGGCAACCGCTGGATACGCCGGTTGGCCGAGAGCGGCAAGCTGGACTTGTCGGCGTTGAAGGGTAGCCGCGAGCGTTTCGTGCTGAAACAGGTGGAGCATCCTTTCCCCGGCGTGGAACAGGCTTTGGTCATAGCCGGAAGCGACCGGCGCGGCGCGGCTTATGGCGCTTTTACGTTGAGCGAGCGGATGGGCGTTTCGCCGTTTTATTGGTGGACGGACGTGCCGGTGAAGCAGATGGACCGTATTTTCGTGAAAGCCGATTCCGTGTCCGAGCCTCCGTCGGTGACGTTCCGCGGCATCTTTCTCAACGACGAAGACTGGGGCCTGACCCCGTGGGCGTCCAAGACGTTTGAGCCGGAAATCGGTAATGTCGGTCCGAAAACCTATGCCAAGGTGTGCGAGCTCGTGCTGCGCCTGAAGGGCAACATGCTGGCTCCTGCCATGCACGCCTGTTCCGACCCGTTCTACATGCACCCGCAGAACAAGGTGGTGGCCGATGAGTATGGCATTCTCGTCACCACTTCCCATTGCGAACCTTTGCTGTTCAATAACGCGTCGAAGAAGGAGTGGGACACGGCCACGGACGGAGCATGGGATTATTCCACAAACAAGGCCCGCATCTTGGAGAAACTCGAAGGGCGGGTGCGCGAGGCCGCTCCCTATGAGAATGTCTACACCCTGGCCATGCGCGGCCTGCACGACGCGGGCATGCAAGGCGACCTGACGGAGAGCGAGAAAGTGAAGCTGCTGGAGCAGGCCATTGCAGACCAGCGGGGGCTTTTGTCGAAATACGTGGAGGCGCCCTTGCAGGAAATCCCGCAGATTTTTGTGCCTTACAAAGAAGCACTTGACCTTTATGAGCGGGGACTTTCCGTCCCGGACGACGTCACCTTGGTGTGGCCGGACGATAATTATGGGTATATCAAACGGCTCTCCAACCCTGAAGAGCAGAAGCGGAGCGGAGGTTCGGGCGTGTACTACCATCTTTCCTACTTGGGTGCGCCGCACGACTATCTGTGGCTATGCACCACGCCGCCGGTGCTGATGTACGAAGAACTGAAGAAGGCTTATGACACGGGAGCCGACCGCTATTGGTTGCTGAACGTGGGCGACATCAAGCCGATGGAGCTTGGGGTGAAGTTGTTCTTCGACATGGCTTGGAAGTTGGATGCCTTCGACTACGGGAATGTGAACCGTTATCAGGCCCGCTTCATGGCGGAGATATTCGGCGAGGAATACGAAGAGCGCTTCCAAGACGTGCTGGACGATTACTATCGACTGGCTTGGAGCCGCAAACCCGAGTTCATGGGGTGGGAGCGCGAATGGGACGCACCGCAATACACGGGCTTGAAAGACACTGAATACTCGTTTACGGCTTACAACGACGCGCGCCAGCGTTTGGCCGACTATCAGCGCATCTCCGACGAAGTGGCGCGGATCTGTACCGAATTGCCAGAGGACCGGCGCGCGGCGTTTTTCGAGTTGTTGGGCTATCCGGTCATGGGGGCCTGCCAGATGAACCGCAAGTTCCTCTTGGCGCAACTGAACCATGAACTGTCCCGGGCCGGCCGGGCGGCCGAGGCCAACTGGGCTGCCAAAGAGGCGCGTAGGGCTTGCGACAGCATTTCCGCGTTGCACCACCGCTATAATTCTTTGTCGGACGGCAAGTGGGACGGGATGATGATGTTGGCGCCGGGTTGGGTGGCGCAATACCAGAACATGCCGGACGTGGATTATGCGGCAGGCGTGGGGGAACAGGCGGTGGATTTGTCGCCGCAGGAAGAACAAAACCGCCTGGAAGGTTGCCACGTGGTGGACTTGCGCGGTTTCACCGCGAAGGACGCCGGGAAACTGTCCATTCGTCTGGTGGAAGGCATCGGCTACGATTGGGTGGCCGTGCAGATGGGCGAGGCCACCCAGGCTTCCGTCGATCCGGAACGTCCCGACGGCCCGCGTGTGGAGTATGCACTGCCGCGCATGGAGGCCGATTCCGTCACGGTGCAGGTCTACACGGTGCCTTTCTTTCCCTTGTACGTAGGAAAGGGGGCGAACCGTTTCGGCATTTCCGTGGACGGCCAACCGGCGGTGGTGGCGCAGAACACCCCGAGGGAGTATTCCCTGCAGTGGAAAGACCAAGTGTTGCGGAACGGAGCATTGGCCGAGGCGAGGTTTAAAATAGACAGCAGCCGGGAGACACATACGCTCACACTGACCGTAGGAGATCCGGGCGTGATGGTGCAGCGTGTGGTTGTCGACTGGGGCGGACTGGAGAAGACGTATGTAGGTCCGTCGGTTGCTTTGGCACAAGGAAACTGACGCTGGCAGGGCGCAGCTTTCATATATAAAGAGAACTAAGACGTGAGAAGATGAAGCGGTTTTATAGCAAGCTGATTTTTTTGATGTGCCTGTGCGGAATGCCGGGTGTGGCCGGGCGCTTGTCGGCCGCCGTCCGCCTGCCCAAACTGGTGGGCGACCGCATGGTGCTCCAGCGCGACACGGAGTTGAAAATCTGGGGTTGGGCGGAGCCCGGGGAAAAGGTTACCGTCCGTTTCCGCGGGGCACACTATTATGCCGAGGCCGACAGTCTGGGGCGCTGGCACGCGATGCTGCCTCCCCAAGAGCCGGGCGGCCCGTTCCTGATGGAGATCAACGAGAAGGTGATACGCGATGTGCTGGTGGGTGATGTCTACCTTTGCGGCGGACAGTCGAACCAAGAGACGCCCATTGAGCGCCTCGTGGAGAAGTTTCCCGAGATTCCGGTATCCAACAATCACATGATTCGGCACTATAAAGTGCCTTATCAAGAGGACGTGGAGGGCGTGAAGGACGACCTCGCGGGAGATGCCGTGTGGCATTCGGCTACGGCATCCGAGGTGATGAACTGGACTTCGTTGGCCTATTTTTTTGCCGTGGAGGTGTATGAACGCTACAAAGTGCCGGTGGGCATGTTGGTGTCCAGCAAAGGCGGTACCGACATTGAGGCGTGGATAGACCAAGACCATCTGACGGATTTTCCCCGCTTGCGGGTAGACCGCGAGGCGCTGGCGGCGCAGAAGGAGGCCTTGCGCGACAAAGGCGCGGGACTGTGGTACCGTCCGGATTTCGACGATTCCGGCTGGGACGAGGTGGAAGTGCCGGGCACGTGGGACGAGACGGGCATCCGGACGAGAGGCTGTGTCTGGTATCGGAAGAATTTTGAACTGCCATCGTCCATGGTGGGCCGCCATGCAAAATTATACATGGGGCGGATGTCGGATTGCGACTCGGTGTTTGTCAACGGCACGTTTGTAGGAACGACGGCTTATTTCGGCCCGCCGCGAAAATATGATGTTCCGGCAGGCGTCCTGGTGGAAGGCGTGAACAACGTGACGCTGAAACTGACGGCCCTGAACGGCCATGGGGAAATCGTGCGCGACAAGCCCTATCGGTTGCAGGGCGACGATGCCGCGGTGGACTTGTCCGGCACATGGAAATACAAGGTGGGTTTCGACCGCAAAGAAGCGGAGCAGTATGCCGGCCGACTTTCCAACTTGCGGCGGGCGGGTTCGGCGCTCTACAATGGCATGATTTATCCCCTGCGCGACTGGAAGGTGAAAGGCGTGATATGGTATCAGGGCGAGAACAACGCCGGGCGGGCGGGAGAGTACGCACCGCTGCTGAAGTCGCTGATAGCCGGTTGGCGTGCGACGTTCGGCATGCCCGACCTGCCTTTCCTGTTGGTGCAGTTGCCCAACTACATGGCCCGGCGCGAGCGGCCGGGCGACAGCGGTTGGGCGCGTTTGCGCGAGGCGCAGTTCAATGTGGCCCGAAGCGTGCCCGGCACGGCATTGGCCGTGACTTATGATGTGGGCGAATGGAACGACATACATCCGCTGGACAAGAAGACCATGGCCCGCCGCCTGTTCCTGGGGGCCCGCAAGCTGGTCTACGGCGAGAAACTGGTGGCTTCCGGTCCCATGTATGAGGGCATGGAGGTGAACGGCAACCGCGTCATCCTCTCCTTCACCGACGTGGGGCGCGGATTGGCCAGCCGCGACGGGAAGGAGCTGAAGCACTTTGCCATTGCCGGCGCAGACCGGAACTTTGTGTGGGCCGAAGCCGAGATAAAGGGCAACAAGGTCGTGGTGCACAGTCCGGAGGTGGAGCACCCGGTGGCGGTCCGCTACGCTTGGAGCGACAATCCCGAAGAGGCGAACCTGTGCAACAAGGACGGCCTCTTGGCATCGCCTTTCCGCACTGATAATTGGAACTGACAACAAGTATACAACCTTAAAACAGCAAAGAGACATGAAGATGAAACAGAAGAGATTTTTATGGGAAAGAGGTCGTATGGCCGTGCTGTGCTTCGCGGCATCGTGCCTGGCCATGCCCGCTTGCGTGGACGCATACGGGCAAGTGGAAACGCAGAAGTACGTGTATCATGGTGCGGGAAACCCTTATCTCCCCTTGTGGGAGCATGTGCCCGACGGTGAGCCCCGCGTGTTCGAGGACCCCGACCAGCCCGGGAAGTACAGAGCCTACATCATCGGTTCGCACGACTTGCGCATGAACAGTTATTGCGGTTCCGACATCCGGATGTGGTCGGCGCCGGTGGAAGACTTGTCGAGCTGGCGCGACGAAGGCCCCATCTTCACTTATTTCGTGGACGGGCAGTGGGACGTGATGTATGCGCCCGACTTGGTGGAAGTGCGTCATCGCGACGGCACGAAGGAGTATTACCTTTATCCGCACAGCCGTGGGTGGAACCGCGAGGCGATGGTGGCCAAGGGCAGTCGTCCCGACGGGCCTTTCACGCCGGTGAATCTGACGGAGGACGGGCGGAAGACCCTTCCGGGCAGCATCATGGGTTTCGACCCCTCGGTGTATGTGGAGCAAATCACGGACAAGAACGACCCCGATTACGACATCGGTTTCCGTGCCTACGGCTACTGGGGCTTCCAGCGCTCGCTGGCCGCGCAGCTGGATCCCAAGACGATGTACTCCGTACGTCCCGGCACGGAGGTCATTCCCTACTTCATGCCGGCGGGCACTCCCGATGGCGGCGTGCGTGACCCGGAGGGAACGGAGTACCCCTGCCTGTACGAGGGAGAGGATCCGGGCGCGTTCAACTTCTTTGAAGCCTCATCCATCCGCAAGGTGGGCAACAAGTTCGTGACCATCTACAGCGGCTATTCGGGCAAGGAATACGGCATGGGCATCTCGAACTCCACGTTGCGCTATGCCTACAGCGACTCTCCGTTGGGGCCGTGGAAGAGCGGCGGCGTGCTGGTGGACTCGCGCGCCCCGGTGCCCAACGAGGACGGCACGAGGCTGGAAGGCACCAACGGCGGGCACAACACCCACGGCAGCATAGAGCAAATCAACGGCCAGTGGTACGTGTTCTACCACCGTCCGCCGCGCGGCTTCGGCTTTGCCCGCCAGCCCATGGTGGCCCCCATCCATGTGGAGTGCGACAAGAAGCCCGTTTCGAAAGGCGGTAAGGTGGTGTTCCGAGCCTACGACCCGTATGCGAAGGGCGGAATCTGGACTGCCAAAGACAGCCGGGGCAACGAGTACAAGGGAGCTGAAGTGACGTCGGAAGGATTCCACGTGTTCGGTCTCGATCCTTATCAGTACTATTCGGCCGGCATCGCCTGCTATCTGTCCGACACGCGCCTGCAGCAAGACGCATGGGACATCTGGAACAATCATGCCCCGGTGTGCGGCGTGAAGAATGGCAATATCGTGGGTTACAAATATTTCGGCTTTGGCGGACTGAAGGAAGACCAGCTTGGATTGAAAGCGTTCGAGGGCACGAAGAAAGGCAACAACACGAAGTTCAACCTGTTCCTGACGCCGAGAACCGGCAAGGCTTTCAAGGTGAACGTATGGCTCGACGGGCCGTGGGACAACAAGACATGGAAGGGAAAGAAAATCGGTGTGATTGAGGTGCCGGCCGGCTCGGAGCAGACGGTCACACGGTTCTCTGTTGATGTTTCGGCGGCAGTGGACGGACTGGGCAAGAAGCACGCCATCTTCCTCGTGGCCGAAGGAGCAGGCGAAGAAGAACTGTTCGATTTGCAGGGCTTGGGATTCAGCTCCGACCAGAAGCAGATTGAGCCTCCCGTGGTGCCGCAGGTCAGCATTTCCGTGAACGGGAAGCCCATAGCCTTGCCGTCCACTCCGTTGCGTTCCACGGACGCCAACGGCATCACCGACTATCGCACGTATGAAGTGGTGTACGTTCTCCCCAACGAGTTTTCGCGCACGCCCCGTGTTTCGGCTTCGTCCGACAATCCAGAAGTGAAGGTCGACGTGCAGCAGGCCCGTCAGGGGGCGGGAAAGGCCGTGGTGAAGTTCGACTACAAGGGATTGGTCAAGACCTACAACGTGGTGTTCTCCCGCGCATTTGTCGTATTGGGCGAATGAAAGAATAGAAAGGGGCTTCAGGAGCCAGGCTGTCGTCAGTCCGGTAGAGATGGACGCTGAAGGTGTGGCGGTCCGGAAAGAAAGTTGTTTCTTTTCGGGCCGCTTTCCTTTTTGTGCTGCCTGTTTTTTTGTACCTTTGTATGGGTTTAATCAGGAAAAAAGACGATATCATGAGGAAAAACAGAATGTGGGCGTGTGCGTTGGCGTTGTTCTGCGCGTGCGCCGTCGTGGCCCAGCGGCAGCAAATGGACCTGCAGGGCCGGTGGGCGTTCAAGTTGGATGTCCGCGGGACGGGAGAAACCGAAGGCTTTGTCACGGAATCTTTCCAGGAAGAAGTGACCTTGCCGGGCACGACCGACACGAACCGGAAGGGCTATCCGACGGAAAACAAACAGGAAACCACCTACTTGTCACGGCTATACGCCTATGTGGGCAAGGCCTGGTACAAGAAGACGGTGGAGATACCCCGGGACTGGGAGGGGCGCATCGTGACCTTCACGATGGAACGCACGAAACCCACCAAGGTGTGGGTCGACGGACACGAAGCCGGGGAGAGCGACAACATCTCCACGAGGCAGGAGTACGACCTTACCCGTTTGCTCACTCCCGGACGGCACGAGATTGTGGTGCGGGTGGACAACGGCGCGTCTGTGCCGCCCGAGGTCATGGGCTCTTCGCACGCTTATTCGGAATCCACGCAGACCAACTGGAACGGCATCATCGGCGATATCGTCCTGGAGGCGAAAGACCCCTTGCACCTGGCAGACGTACAAGTGTATCCCGACGTGGAGAAGAAGTCCGTGCGCCTCAAGGTGAGGGTGGCGTCGCCCGAGCTCCTTGGCAGGGGGGCTTGCCTGAAGGTCGGTGCCGAGGCTTGGAACACGCCGTCGGCCCATCGGGCACCCGCGGCCAAGTTCGCCTTGGAAAAGGGCCGGGCGGACTATGAGTTCGACTATCCGCTGGGGGATGATGCCCTGACGTGGAGCGAATATGCTCCCGCGCTCTACCGCATGGAGATTGAAATTCCGGGGCACGACCGCACGACCGTGAACTTCGGCCTGCGCGATTTCTGCGCGCAGGGCAAGCACTTCGCCATCAACGGTTTGCCGACCTTCCTGCGCGGCAAGCACGACGGCTGCGTCTTCCCGCTGACCGGGCACACGGCCATGGGCGTGGATGCGTGGCGCCGCTATTTCCGGGTGGCCAAGTCGTATGGCATCAATCACTACCGTTTCCATTCGTGGTGCCCGCCCGAGGCCTGTTTCGAGGCGGCGGACATCGAGGGCATCTACGTGCAGGCGGAACTTCCCTTCTGGGGATGGTTGGGGAAGGACAACACCCGGCTGATATCCTTCCTGCGCAAGGAGGGGGAACACATCCTGCGGGAATATGGCAACCATGCTTCCTTTGTCATGTTCGCGCTGGGCAACGAGCTTTCCGGCGACTTCGGCGTCATGCAGTCTTTGCTGGGAGGCTTCCGCAAGGCCGACGGCCGGCGGATGTATGCCTACGGGGCGAACAATTACTTGGGCTTCAACAGCCCGCTGGAGGGCGAGGACTTCATGGTGACCTGCCGCATAGGCGGGGAGCAGCCCGAGGGGTTCGACACGCACGTCCGCAGTTCGTTTTCCTTTGCCGACGCCTTCGACGGCGGCATCATGAACCACACGTATCCCAACACCGTGATGGACTTCTCGGGAGCGGTGGCGCGCGCCGGCGTTCCGGTGGTGAGCCACGAGACGGGGCAGTTCCAGATGTATCCCGACGAGCGCGAGATAGCCAAATATTCCGGCGTGTTGTATCCCTACAATCAGGAAGTCTTCCGCGGGCGGTTGCGCCGTGCAGGCATGGGAGATCAGGCCTACGACTTCTTCCGGGCGTCCGGCCTTTGGGCGGTGGAGCTGTATAAGGCGGACATCGAGATGGAGCTGCGCACGGCAGACATGGCCGGTTTCCAGTTGCTCGACCTGCAGGACTATCCCGGACAAGGTTCGGCCTACATCGGCATCCTCGATGCCTTCATGGACAGCAAGGGGCTGGTGTCGCCCGGGCGTTGGAGGGGCTTCTGCAGCGAGGTGGTGCCCTTGCTCCTGATGGAGAAGTATTGCTGGACGGAGGGCGAGAAACTGGAAGCGCGGGTCAAGGTGAGCAACTATTCGGCCGGCAGCCTGGCCGGGAAGACGTTGCGCTGGACGCTGAAGGACTTGCAGGGAGCGCAGGTGGCCGGAGGCGTGTTGCCCGCCTTGCCGGACGGGCGCGGACTGCTGGACGCGGGCACCATCGGTTGGCAGGTGGCGTCGGGCGGCAAGGCCGTGCGGCTCAATCTGGAACTGGCCATCGAGGGCACGGACCGGAAGAACGACTACCCGCTTTGGGTGTATCCCGACAACGGGCCGACGCCGATGGAGCGGACAGGCATCACGGTGACGGACAGCCTCGACGGAGCCGCGCTCGCCGCGCTGGAGCAGGGCGGCAAGGTGCTGTGGTTTCCGTGCCGCGAGGCATACGAGGGGCAGACGGTGGACGGACTGTTCACCACGGACTACTGGAACTACCGGATGTTTGAGACCATCAGCCGGAACAACCGAAAGCCGGTGTCGCCGGGCACGCTGGGCATACTGACCGACCCCGAGCACCCGATGTTCCGCCATTTCCCGACGGACATGCACACCAACTGGCAATGGTTCTCCATCCTGAAGCAGAGCTATCCTTTCATCTTGGACAAGTTTCCCGCAGGCTACAAGCCCATCGTGCAGGTCATCGACAACGTGGAGCGCAACCACAAGCTGGGGCTGGTGTTCGAACTGGCCGTGGGGCAGGGCAAGCTGCTGGTGTGCATGGCCAACCTTGAGGCGGTGGCCGACCGGCCCGAGGTGCGCCAGTTCTGCCGCAGCATGCTCGACTACATGGAGACGGATGCCTTTAATCCGTCCACGCGTCTTGGCGCTGACGAACTGTCCGGCCTGCTCCGGGCGAAGAGCGAGAGCGGGCCGCTGAAAGACCTGAATAACATATCTTATCAATAAGCGGAAACGGGGGAAGGCGGCATGCGCCTTCCCCCGTTTCCGGATTCTTTGAAGCCGGCTGGCAGCCGGCTTGTATTGTTTTCCATCATCCGATTTTCCGGGGCGTCTCCAAAGTTCCGATTATTGTGTCTTCAACTCCCGGGAATGTTGTTTTGTCCGGTTCTATTACCTCTCCTACGCCCGACCCTTTTCCACATTGGCATGTTCTGGCGGTTCCGTCTTCCGCAAAAACTTGCGGCGCGAACCGTTTCCCACCGATGTGGCGTGCGGAGGCCGTCGGCGTACTTTGCGGAGAGTACGCGAGTACTTGCCGCAGAGTACTCGAGTGTTTGCCGCAAAGTGTTTTCCCGTCTTCCGCATGGCGCTTGTCCGCTTGCATGGCCAACGGACGGGACATGGTCGGAATGATTTGTCCGTTTTGTCCATTCCCCCTTCCAGTCCCGCCGGATGAGGGAAGCTTGTAAACTGCGATTGTACGGTTTTTTGCGTCTCGGGTCTGCCGCACGATGAGCCCCATGCTCCGACTCGTGTTTCATTGTGGAAAACCGGACAAGTCGACCGTCAGCCATGCCTCCGGGGCTTCGTTCCTGCCGGTTCGTTTCGTCGCTCTTGGGGCGGTGGAAACAGAAGGCCCTTGTGGCCCGGGAGGAGGCAAACGAAATCGGCCTGCCTGCACCTCGTTGGGAGGGAGCAGGCAGGCCGATGCCCGTTTGTAGCGTTTTGTCAATGCAAGGTTCAGAGTTTCTTAATATCTCCAAAAGGGAAGTTGATGCCGAGGCTGAGGTTCATGTTGGCCCGTCCCACCGGTAGCATTTGCGGAGTAATCTTGAAGAATTGGTGGTTGCTGCCCAAGAAAATGTTGAATCCCTTCGTGTGGTAGTTCAGCACCCAGCCGAAGGAATGGCCGAACGACGAAACGGCGTAGCTGATGGAAGCGTCGAAGCACTTCACCGGAGCCACGTTGGCCGAGAAGCGGCCTTCGGACCAGGAATAGCGGCCGTTGATGCGGGTGGACTCCAGGAAACCGAACTTCAGCTTGTCGTAGTACGGCAAGGTGTAGAGCGCGCCGATGTTCAGCGTGGCGCCCAAGGCCCGCGTGTGCTTCTCCTGCCCCTCCACTTTCATCTGGAACAAGTCTTCCAGGTCGTCTCCCAAGTCGTCTATCTGGTCTTCGATGGACATGCCCGGCTCGGCTTCGTTGGAGTCGAAGGGTACGTCGTGGAACCCGTCGAAGCTCCACGGCTCGGCGGCCATGCGCGCTTTCGTGGCGTTCTTATAGCTGATCCATCCCAGGTCGAGCAAGGCCACGGAGAGCTCCAGGTCCTCGCGCAGCTGGTAGGTGGCTCCGAAGTCGAAGGCCATGCCGAAGCCGTTGATGGCGCTGCCCGTCTCGATGTTGTCGAAGTCGAGTTCCTCTTGCTCTTCCTGTCCGACGACGCCGCCCTGGTGGTCGGTCACGTCCTTGAGCTTGGTCTTGGTGGGGATGTCCACGATGCCGGCGTTGGAGAATTCCCCGTCGCCGGACACGGCCCATTCGTTTTCGGACATGACGAGCTTCATGTTGTTCACGTGGAAGTCAGCGTTGTAGATGCCCAGAAGGAACTTCACCTTGGCGCCCACGGTGAGCTTGTCCATGATTTTGCGCGAGTGGCCGAAGGCGAGTTCCGCGTAGCTGTTGGAGTAGATGCCGAGGTCCTCCAGGTCGTATTCGCTGTGTCCGTCGGCCATGCCCACTTTGGCAAACTCGAAGAGGTCTTTGGGCAGGTTCATGCGCGTGCCGCTCTTGACGGAGAGGTCGAAGGTGTTGAAGCCGCCCCATTTGTGGAACCCGAATGAAATGATGTTCATGTCGAAGTCCAGGTTCAGGCGGTTGCGGTCCTTCAGGTCGCCCAGGAACTCGCTGCTGCTGACGCTCTGGTTGAGGAAGGTGGTGAGGTCGCCGTTGGGCAGCTTGTATAGGAAGTTCGACACGCCGACGTTGCCTTGCAGCCCCACGTTGAAGTTGCCCAGCACGGGCATGCTCACGTAGTTGCGCTCGCTGGCGTAGGCCGGGTTCATCTGGTGGCGATAGGTGTATCCCTCGAGGAAGTAGGCCGATCGCAGGCTGTTTTGGGCCATGGAGGCCGCGGGGGCAGCCCATGCAAAGAGTAAGGCTGCAGCGATTTTATTTATCTTGTTCATGATGTTTCTTGCTTAAGTAAAGGTGGTTTTAATTCATGTCTACAGTCACTCCGTTTTCGATGCGCACGCGGATGTTCTTGAGCTGCAAGGTCATGCCCTTGTTGAGCGTGGCGTTTTGCAGTTCGGGGCGTCCGTCCATGTTCTTCTTGTCGGCGTTGAAGCTGATGATGAGTCCGTCGAGGTCCTTCATGTCTCCGCTCTCGCACGTGATTTCCAGGATGAGCTTGCTTTCCGAGGCTGCGGAGGCGTCGCCGTTCAGGAGCTTCAGGCCCGGCGCGATGGTGCCCTGCACGGGGGTTACCGTCACGTTGGGGTAGACGTTCCCGTTCACGTCGATGGCCTGTGCGTCGACGCTGAAATTAAGCGGTATGCCGTTGATGGCGTCCATTTCGACCACGGCCTTGCTGATGGTGATGTCCTCCATGTCGCTGTGCCAGTCGTCGATGGTGTCCTTGTAGGTGATGAGCAGGTCTTGTCCGAACTGCAGGGGCGCGTTGATTTGATAGTCGGTGTTCACCACGTAGTGCGCGCCGTCCTGCCCAAGAGGCACGGTGTAGGTCTGGTCCAGCGCCTTGGCCTCGATGTTCTCCAGCCTGATTTCGTCGGGGATGGTGCGCACCAGCCGGTAGATGTCTTCGCCCATTACGATGTTATACGTGTGGTTGCCTTCCTGTGCCACTTCCGGCATGGCTTCGCGGGAGAGGTAGTAGGTGGACACCGTGGGGGCGTCGCCCTTGGCGGCATAGAGGATGATGCTGTCGCGGTCGGCCGTGGTGCTGCCCAGTCGTATGGGGGCGTCGTCCTGCACCCCATCCTTCATGCGGATGATGTCCGCCGTGAGGTTCACGTCAATCGGCGTCCCGTTGCTCATGGTGAGCTTGATGTAGGGGTTCTTCAGGTCCAGGTTGTTCTCGTTGTCGTTCAGGAAGTCGGGCACGTCGTTCACGGTCACCGGGTCGATGGTGATGTCCACTTCCGGGTCGAACTTACCTTCCACCTGTTCCAGCGTGATGGCCGGCACTTCGGCGTTGTTGAAGAGGTTCACTTGGATGTTTCCTTCGTTCAGGTCGGTCGTGGTGGCCGTTCCGTTCGCGATGACGTGGGTGCGCATGCGGAAGTGGCCGAGGGCATAGAGTCCCTGCCCGTCGGGGAAGTTCTGTATGCGGAGGAAGCGCACCGGCACGCGGAGGGTCTCTCCGGCGCGGATGGTCTGGTCGTTGATGAACTCGATGGTCTGCGGCGCGCCGTCCTTGACGCGGTAGTTGTCCAGGTCGGTCAGTTCATACACCATGTTGTCGGCTTGCGTTTGTCCCTCCATCTGCATTTCGATGGTAAATCCGCTCTTGAGCGTAATCTCATCCACGTTGTGGGATATCGGTTCGAAGGAAAGGGTGAGGTAGGCTTTGAAGTCCACGTCGGCCGCCGAAACCTCCGTGACGTCCGTCGTCACGTCGTCCTTGGTGAAGGTGAAGTTCATTTCCACGTCTTCCACCTGTGCCTCCACCTCGCCCGACACGGCTGCCGGCGTGTCGAAGTTCAGGGTGGTGATGGTCTCTTCGCATTCCGGTTCGTCGATGATGACGGGTTCGATGTCCACGTCCGTGGGGTCGCTGCTTTCTTCCTTGAGCAACCGGTAGTTGCCGTCGGCGTCGGTGCGGATGACGCTGTCTTCCGGGTTCTCCTTATACTCCAGGTCCATGATGTCGTCCAAGGAGAATTCTTCCGTCCCGCTGCCGGGGATGCTGAGGTTGCCGCCGATGGTGACGGTCATGTCGATGTCCTTTGACAGGTCGTAGCTGTCGTCCACGCATGATGCGAAGAAGAGCGGCGCGAAAGCCGCAGCGCACGCGGCCGCCTTGAAGAGTCTTCGTTTGTTCATAATGTCTTTTGTTTTAGGATTATCTATTGTTTCGATTGTCGGACAAGTTGATTGCTTCCGGTTTTCGCTTTAACCGCTGCAAAGTTATCTAAAATATATTTAAAAGCGCAGTATTTATTCAGAAAAGTGACAAGAGTTTTTTTGGTTTGTTTCTATACCTCTTTATATTTTAACTTCTGATGACACTTTTCTGCTGCAGAAGAAGGTGCAATCGGCTTTTTTGCTTAACTTTGCAACAAAGTATTTATTATCATTCAATACAGATAGGAGTTATGTCTATTTTATTCTTTAAAACTCCCGCCGGAAGTGTCATAGCCACGCAGGCCGACCACCGGTTGGATGCTGAGGAAATCGGAAAATTGTGTTGGCTTTACGGCGGTGCCACCTTGGAAGAAGGGGACACTTTGGACGGCTTCTTCGTCGGGCCGCGCCGCGAGATGATTACCCCTTGGAGCACGAATGCCGTGGAAATCACCCAGAACATGGGGCTTTGCGGGATTTCGCGCATCGAGGAATACTTTCCCGTGAAGGACGAGCAGGCCGGGCACGACCCCATGTTGCAACGCATGTATAAGGGCTTGGACCAGGAAATCTTCACCGTGAACATCCAGCCGGCACCGATTCTTCATATCGACAATCTGGAGGAATATAACGAACAAGAGGGACTGGCGCTTTCGCCGGCCGAAATAGATTACCTGCACCAGGTGGAAAACCAGTTGGGACGCAAGTTGACCGACTCGGAGGTGTTCGGTTTCGCGCAAATCAATTCCGAGCATTGCCGTCATAAAATCTTCGGCGGCACGTTCATCATTGATGGAAAGGAGATGGAGTCGTCCTTGTTCCAGCTCATCAAAAAGACAACCCAGGAGAATCCGCATAAGATAATTTCGGCTTACAAAGACAACGTGGCCTTCGCGCAAGGCCCGGTGGTGGAGCAGTTCGCCCCGAAAGACCATTCCACGTCCGACTATTTTGTCGTGAAGGACATCGAGTCTGTGATATCCATCAAAGCCGAAACGCATAACTTCCCCACCACGGTGGAACCCTTCAACGGAGCCTCCACCGGAACGGGCGGTGAAATCCGCGACCGTATGGGCGGCGGAGTGGGCAGCTGGCCCATCGCGGGAACGGCGGTCTACATGACGTCTTATCCGCGCACGGACGAAGGGCGTGACTGGGAAGACATCCTGCCGGTGCGCAAATGGTTGTACCAGACGCCGGAACAGATTCTTATCAAGGCGTCCAACGGTGCCTCCGACTTCGGAAACAAGTTCGGGCAACCGCTGATTGCCGGTTCCGTGCTCACCTTCGAGCACCAGGAGAACGGCGAGCGTTATGGCTATGACAAGGTCATCATGCTGGCCGGCGGAGTAGGCTATGGCACGAAGCGTGATTGCCTGAAGGGCACGCCCAAGAAGGGAAACAAAATTGTGGTGGTCGGCGGTGACAACTACCGCATCGGATTGGGCGGAGGGTCCGTCTCGTCTGTCGATACAGGGCGGTACTCGTCCGGCATCGAGCTGAACGCGGTGCAGCGTGCCAATCCGGAGATGCAGAAGCGTGCCAACAACTTGGTGCGCGCCTTGTGCGAAGAGGACGTGAATCCCGTGGTATCTATCCACGACCATGGTTCGGCCGGACACGTGAACTGCCTCTCCGAGCTGGTGGAAGAGTGCGGCGGTTTGATTGATATGACAAAACTTCCCATCGGCGACAAGACATTGTCGTCCAAGGAAATCATCGCCAACGAGTCGCAGGAGCGAATGGGCTTGCTGATTCAGGAAGAACACCTCGAGCATGTGCGCAAGATTGCCGAGCGCGAACGTGCGCCGATGTACGTGGTGGGCGAAACTACGGGCGACGCCCACTTTGCTTTCCAGCAAGGCGACGGGGTGCGTCCCTTTGACTTGGACGTGGCGCAAATGTTTGGCCACAGCCCCAAGACATACATGCACGACCGCACGGTGGAGCGCAAGTATGAGGATGTGACCTACGATGCCGCGCGGCTGAATGAATATGTGGCCCGGGTGCTCCGTCTGGAGGCCGTGGCTTGCAAGGATTGGCTGACGAACAAGGTGGACCGTTCGGTGACGGGCAAGGTGGCCCGCCAGCAGTGTCAAGGCGAAATTCAGTTGCCGTTGAGCGATTGCGGCGTGGTGGCTTTGGATTACCGCGGAAAGGCCGGTATCGCCACGGCCATCGGCCATGCGCCCCAAGCGGGTCTGGCCGACCCGGCGGCCGGTTCGGTGCTTTCCGTGGCCGAATCGCTGACCAATATCGTGTGGGCGCCCCTGACCGACGGGCTGGACAGTGTGTCGCTGTCGGCCAACTGGATGTGGCCTTGCCGCTCGCAAGAGGGCGAGGATGCCCGCTTGTATCAAGGCGTGCAGGCTCTGTCCGATTTCTGTTGTGCGCTTGAAATCAACGTGCCGACCGGCAAGGACTCCCTTTCCATGAGCCAGCAGTATCCCGGTGGCGAGAAAATCATCTCTCCGGGAACGGTCATCGTGAGTGCGGGAGGCGAAGTGAGCGACGTGAAGAAGGTCGTGTCGCCCGTGATGGTGAACAAGGCCAAGAGCACTTTCTACCATATCGATTTCAGTTTCGACGACCTGCGCCTCGGTGGTTCGGCCTTCGCCCAGTCATTGAATAAGGTCGGTTCCGACGTGCCGACCTGCAAGAATCCCGAATATTTCCGCGACGCGTTCAATGCCGTGCAGAAGCTGGTGAACGACGGGCTGGTTCTGGCCGGACACGATATCTCTGCCGGTGGATTGATTACCACGTTGCTGGAAATGTGCTTTGCCAACACCGAAGGCGGAATGGAAGTGAACGTGGACAAGTTCGGCCGTCACGACATCGTGAAGATTCTCTTGGCCGAGAACCCCGGTGTGGTGGTGCAGATTGCCGACAAGGACAAGCATGAGTTCAAGAAGATTATGGACGAGGCTGGTGTAGGGTACGTCAAGTTGGGCCATCCCACGGACGAGCGCTTGATTCAAGTCACGAAGGACGGCGCCGAGTACCAGTTCGGCATCGACTACCTGCGCGACGTGTGGTTCAGCACGTCTTACCTGCTCGACCGCAAGCAGAGCATGAACGGTTGCGCCAAGGCCCGTTTCGAAAACTACAAGGAACAACCGTTGGAGATGGTGTTCAATAAAGACTTCAGCGGAAAGCTCTCGCAGTATGGGCTGAACCCCGACCGCCGCGAACCGTCGGGCATCAAAGCCGCCATCATCCGCGAGAAGGGAACAAACGGCGAGCGTGAGATGGCCTATTCCCTCTATCTGGCCGGCTTCGACGTGAAGGACGTGATGATGACCGACCTCATCAGCGGCCGCGAGACGTTGGAAGACATTAACATGATTGTCTTCTGTGGCGGGTTCTCCAATTCGGATGTGCTGGGGTCGGCCAAAGGCTGGGCCGGTGCATTCCTCTACAACCCGAAGGCCAAGGCTGCGCTCGACAACTTCTATGCCCGCGAGGACACGCTCTCGCTCGGCATCTGCAATGGTTGCCAGCTGATGGTGGAATTGGATTTGATCAATCCGGAGTTCGAGAAGAAAGCCCGTATGTTGCACAACGATTCCCATAAGTTCGAATCGGAGTTTGTCGGCCTGACCATCCCGATGAACCGCAGCGTGATGTTCGGTTCGCTCAGCGGCAACAAACTGGGCATCTGGGTGGCCCATGGCGAAGGCAAGTTCTCGTTGCCTTATCCGGAAGACAAATATAACGTGATTGCCAAATACAGCTACGACGCATATCCCGGAAACCCGAACGGTTCGGACTACAGCGTGGCCGGCATTTGCAGTGCCGACGGACGCCACTTGGCCATGATGCCCCACTTGGAGCGTGCCATCTTCCCGTGGCAGAACGCCTGGTATCCGGCCGACCGCCGCGAAGACGAGATTACTCCGTGGATGGAAGCCTTCGTGAATGCGCGCAAGTGGGTGGAGGCTCACAGGAAATGAATGACATGCCGGTAGCATGCAAGGGGCTGTGCCTTTCAGGGGCATGGCCCCGCGTGCTGTCTGGCGGTTTGCATCAAACGAAGAGAATATGAGTATCTATTGGGACAGTTTCCGCACCTTCTTCCGCATCGGTTTCTTCACCATTGGCGGTGGCTATGCCATGATTCCCTTGATTGAGGCCGACGTGGTGGACAAAAACAAGTGGGTGGCCCGTGAGGAATTCCTCGACCTGATGGCCATCGCGCAGAGTTGTCCGGGCATCTTCGCGGTGAACATGAGCATCTTCATCGGTTACAAGCTCCGCGGCGTGCGTGGCAGTGTGGTGTGCGCTTTGGGAACGGTTTTGCCCTCGTTCCTCATCATACTCGGCATCGCCTTGTTCTTCCAGCATTTCCAGGAAAACGAGACGGTGCAGAGCATTTTCAAGGGCATCCGTCCGGCCGTGGTGGCCCTCATCGCCGCTCCCACTTTCAAGATGGGGAAGAGCGCGAAGATAGGTCTGACGAACGTCTGGATACCTGTGGCCGGTGCATTGCTGATATGGCTATTGGGCGTTTCTCCTATTTATATTATTATACTTGCCGGTTTGGGTGGCTACCTTTACGGTCGTTACGTCCAGCCGTCTGAAAACAAGTAGCGACATGTGGTGGTTATATTTGAATCTGTTTTATAGTTTCTTCAAGATTGGCTTGTTCGGTTTCGGCGGAGGTTATGCCATGATTTCGCTCATCCAAGGCGAAGTGGTGAACCGCCATCACTGGTTGACGAGCGGTCAGTTTACGGACATCGTGGCCATCAGTCAGATGACGCCCGGTCCGATTGGCATCAATTCGGCCACTTATGTGGGCTACACCAGCATCGTGAATGCAGGCTACGGCCACGGTTGGGGCGTGTTGGGCAGCGTGACGGCCACTTTTGCCGTGGTGCTCCCGTCGTTCATCCTGATGTTGCTCATCAGCAAGTTCCTGATGAAGTTCAAGGACCATCCCGTGGTGGAGCATGTCTTCATGGGTTTGCGTCCGGCCGTGGTGGGCTTGTTGGCGGCGGCGGCCTTGCTGTTGCTTACGCCCGAGAATTTCAGCACGCCCGACAATCCCTGGCAGTTCTACATCAGCATTTTCCTCTTTGCCTTTGCTTTCATCGGCAGCCTGGTCTATAAGATGAATCCCATCAAGCTGATTTGCTTTTGCGGCCTGGCGGGATGGATATTGTTTTAACCGTAAAAATGTGATTGAGGAAGTATGGAAACCGTATGGACTTTTGCACTGTTGTGCTTCACGTCGCTTTTCACCATCACGAGCCCTTTGAGCACGATGCCGGTGTTCCTGACCATGACCCAGTCGCTCGAAGAGCAAGAGCGGCGGTCGGTGGCCATTCGTGCCACGCTGGTTGCCTGCATCGCGCTGTTGCTCTTTGCGCTGGGCGGCCAGTTCCTGTTCAAGTTCTTTGGCATCTCCACCAACGGGTTCCGCATCGTGGGCGGTATCATCATTTTCCGTATCGGCTTCGACATGTTGCAGGCCCGCTACACGCCGATGAACCTGCGGAAGGAGGAAATCAAGGAATACACGAAAGATGTTTCCGTGGCTCCCTTGGGCATCCCTCTGCTGTGCGGCCCGGGAGCTATTGCCAATGCCATCGTGCTGATGGAGGAGGCCACGTCGATAGAATTGAAGACCGCCCTGATTGTGGCTATTGTCTTGGTCTACATCATCACTTTTTGCCTCCTGCGCTGGGCGGGACAGTTGGTGAAGCTCATCGGCGAGACGGGAAACAACGTGATGATGCGGCTCATGGGCCTGATTCTGATGGTCATTGCCGTGGAGTGCTTCGTCAGTGGGGCGCGCCCCATCCTGACCGACATCATCCATCCTTGAGCGGCATTCGCCAAGGAGACCTTACGCAAAGGGCGTGCCTGTCGGGCGCGCCCTTTTGCGTAAGGTCCGGGCCGGTGGCCGGGCGAAATGCCTTTCCCGGCCCTTTGTTTGCCTGCCGGTCGGCCGCGTTGTGTTTCTTTAACATATTTCTTATGGCCGTGTGTGGAGGATTGCTTACTTTTGTGTGTTATGACTTTTGACTAAGCACGGAGGGCGTCATGGCGGCGCAAGAATCCGAAGAAAGAACAAACCCGTTTAATTCATATCAAATGAAAAATTACATCATTCTGGGCAGTATCCTGCTCGCCGGCGGCTTGGCTTCGTGTGCAGGCCACAAGCGGGCGGCATCTTCTGCCGACTACGATTTAGGCCCCATGCCGACGGTGCACAAGCCGTTGCCCGAAGGTTCGGTGGCCATGGGAGACGTGAAGGCCTTCGAAGAGGTCAAGTTGGATTTGCCTATCACCGAAGGGCCGTATCAGCCTACGTGGAGTTCCATTGAGGCCAACTATCCGGGCACGCCGCAATGGCTTCGCGACGCCAAGTTCGGCATCTGGGTCCACTTCGGGCCTCAGTCGGCTGGCGAGAGCGGCGACTGGTATGCCCGTAGGCTTTACAACCAAGGGACGTGGGCTTATAACAACCATCTGAAGAAGTACGGCCATCCGTCGGAAGTGGGATACAAGGAAGTGCTCCGCGACTGGAACCCGGAGAAGTTCGATCCGGAGCATCTGGTGGAACTCTACAAAGACGCAGGGGCGCGCTTCTTCATCATCCAAGGCGTGCACCACGACCAATATGACATGTGGGACTCCAAATACCAGCCTTGGAACTCCACCAAGGTGGGCCCGCGCCGCGACTTCCTGCGCGAGTGGCAGTCGGCCTCGCGAAAGGCCGGCATGCGCTTCGGCATCACTTTCCATCACGAGTATTCATGGTGGTGGTGGCAAACGGCTTTCCAGAGCGACCGCGAGGGCGACAAGGCCGGGGTGCCTTACGACGGCAACCTGACGCTCGAGGACGGCAAGGGGAAGTGGTGGGAAGGACTGGACCCGCGCTACCTTTATGGCGTCAACCTGCGGGAATACGACAATGTGCCCGCGGCGGCCAACACGGACTGGTCGCCTCCTCGCCCCGGCATCTTCTCCGGCCATCTGGACTTTGCCGAGTGGTATGCCAAATGGTGGGCCTTGCGGATGATGGACGCCATAGAGAAGTATGAGCCGGACTTCATCTACACCGACGGCACGGACCAGCAGCCTTTCAGCGGTTCGGGCACGGGGACGGGCTACAAGTGCGATGCCATGCAACGCGTGATGGCCGATTTCTATAACCGCACCTTGGCGCGCAAAGGCGAAGTGGACGCCTTCAGCATCGTCAAGTTCCGGGACGCGACGAACGGGACGGTCAACACCTGTGAGACGGCCATTCCCGCCGACATCAAGACCGACCAAGCATGGATTGCCGAGACGCCCATTGGCGACTGGTTCTACGCCCCGGACTTCGTTTACAGTCCCGATGCCGTCATCCGCTACATGCTCGAAATCGTGTCGCGCGACGGCGTGTTCGGCCTGTGTATTCCGATTGCTCCCGACGGCTCGCTCGACGAGGCATGCGTCAAGATGCTGGCCGACGTGGGCGAATGGATGCGCGTCAATGGCGACGGCATCTATGGAAGCGCGGCCTGGAAGGTGCTGGGCGAGGGCGAAGGGGGGAAACTCAACGTCCTGCCCGGCGGACGGATTGGGGCGCATCAGGCCAACCATCGTTTCCGCACCTCGGACTTCCGCTTCACGATGGGACGCGACGGAGCGCTTTATGCTTGGTGCATGGTCGTGCCCGAGGCGGGCGAACGCCTCAAGATCGCCTCTCTGGCTGATGGAAAGGGCTTGCTGGAAAAGAAAGTGACCCGCGTGGAACTGATGGGAACGGACGCCGGACTCGATTGGAAACAGACGCCGGAAGGGCTGGAAATCGTCTATCCGTCTTCCGCTTCGCTGAAGACGGCCGTGGGGTTCAAGGTCGTTTGCGACTGATGGGGCTCGGGAAAAGCCGCGGCGTGGCGATGCGGAAGCATGGGCCACAGGCTGCTTTTCCCTTTGCCGCAGTGTGACATACATATTGGTGCCCGGCTGTAAAGGGGCATTTGCCTGGGCTATTTTTCCAAGTAGAGGTCTCCAAAAAAACACCCCGCATGGCGATGAATCGTCGTGCGGGGTGTTTTTTGTGCGTCGCGGACTTGCGGTGCGGGCAACCGGCATTTGCCGTGACGGTTGGGCCGTTTAGTTGAAATAGTAGATGAAGATGGCCGTGCCTTCCAAAGCCTTCTTGCCCGTCTCCTTGATGTCCATGGTGAACTTGATTTCGGCTTTCACGGCGCCGCGCAGGTTGGCCAGCGACTGCAGCTTGGTGCTCAGGCGCACGCTTTGTCCGCTCAGCACGGCTTGTCCGAACTTCATCTTGTCCAGCCCGTAGTTGATCATCATCTTCAGGTTGTGCACTTCAATGATTTGGTTCCACAGGTAAGGCAGGACCGACAGCGTCAGATAACCATGCACGATGGTGCTCTTGAACGGGCTTTCCACCTTGGCGCGCTCCACGTCGGTGTGAATCCACTGGTGGTCCAAGGTGGCATCGGCGAACAGGTTGATGCGCTCTTGGTCGATTTGCAGGTATTCGGACTCGCCCAAGGGTTGTCCCACGTACTTTTCAAAATCTTCGTAAGAACCAATGATTAGTTTGCTCATCTTATTTAAGGTTTAAGTTTGACTTTTTTCCGTTGTTTGGGCAAATTTACGGCTTTCTGCGCTTTCGGGCAACATTTTTCTCCTTTTTTGAAAAGTTTAGGCGAGCTTCCGCCCGTTTTTTGTTTTTCCGTCCGGCCTTGTCCGTGCCTGTCCTGCCCGATGCCTTGCTGCGCCGTGCGGAGCGCGCCGGCGTACTCTGCGGCAAGTACTCGCGTACTCTCCGCAGAGTACGATTCTGGATTCCGCAAGGCGCTTCGCG
>CALULQ010000012.1 GCA_944321525.1 uncultured Paraprevotella sp. | reverse complement strand
TGAACTCTTTCCTGCCCCGTTCCGGAACATCCCTGCGGGCGTCCTTCCCGAAAGCGAGTGCAAAGGTAGGGACTTTTACGGTTCCCGCCAAACTTCCGCCCACTTTTTTTATGCTAAAAAGCATTTTTTCCGCCAAAAGAGAGGCCGCACCTTATTATATCATGCGCGCACGCGCGAAGAGCGAAAGGCGCGGAAAACGGAGCGCGGGACGAGCGAACGGGAGGCGCGGTCCGCCGCCGCACCTTGCGGAGGGCACGCGAGTACTTGCCGCAGAGTACTCGAGTACTTCCCGCAGAGTACGCTGCCGCGCTCCGCAAGGCAACGGAGCACAAAGGGCAAAACAAAACGGGCCTGCCCCCTGATTGGAACAAGCCCGCCTTATCCGAAAAGCCTTCGCCGGCCCTATCCTGCCGCCCACCGGCTCACAGCACGGAACAGCCACACGGCATCATCACAAATACGCCGGAAGTTCATAGAGCTTCATCTTGTGGCTTCCCTTAATCAATATATTATATCCTTTGGGCTTCTTGATGGCCAAAGCGTCTTTCACCTGCTCCACATTGTCGAAGGTGCGGAAGGGGTTGCGCACTATCTTAAAACGCGGGCCGACGAGCCAAACATGGTCGAAGCCCGAGTCGACCAACAAGTCCACAATGGCCTCGTGCGCTTTCCAGCTCGCGTCTCCCAGTTCGCCCATGTCGCCCAAGATGACCATCTTTCTCGCAGCCGGCAACTGGTGGAAGTTTTCGATTGCGGCGCGCATGCTTGTGGGATTGGCATTGTATGCGTCGACCAGGAGAGTGTTATCCTCCGTCTTGAGCAGCTGCGAACGATTATTCTTCGGTTCAT
Source organism: uncultured Paraprevotella sp. (assembly GCA_944321525.1). Classification (GTDB taxonomy): domain Bacteria; phylum Bacteroidota; class Bacteroidia; order Bacteroidales; family Bacteroidaceae; genus Paraprevotella. The sequence continues at coordinate 95,273 of CALULQ010000012.1, read as the reverse complement.
AAGCCACCAAGGCCTCGTTGATGTCGTCCACCCCGACCCCGAAGGTGCGCCCAACGGCTGCGGCGGCCAGCATGTTCTTCACATTATATGCTCCGACTACCCTTGTTTGCACTTCGCTCCATTCGCCTTTCGCGGCCGCCCGCCAACGGAAACGCAAGAAGGGATTGCACTCCACGACCTCGCCTTCCACGCTCAACACTTCGCCACAGGGACTACCATAGTGAATCTGATGCAGGTCGTGCGCCATCTGGCGTAGCACCTCGCTGTCGAAGTCCACGAAAGCCGTGCCATGCTTTTCGCGCAAATAGTCGAAAAGTTCGCCTTTCGCCCTCACAACGCCCTCGAACGAGCCGAAGCCCTCCAGATGGGCCATCCCTACGTTCGTGACAAGCCCGAAATCGGGATCCACGATTCTGGCCAGCGTTCCAATCTCGCCGGGATGGTTGGCCCCGGTCTCTATCACCGCGATGGTATGCTTCCCTGTCAGTCCCAACAAGGTCTTGGGCACCCCGATGTGGTTGTTCAGATTCCCTTGCGTGCAAAGCACATTGTGCTTTTTGGCGAGCACGGCCGCGATAAGTTCTTTGGTCGTGGTTTTCCCGTTCGTCCCCGTCACCTGTATCACGGGAATCCTGAACTGCTCCCTGTGGTGGTGTGCCAATTGCTGCAAGGCGGCCAAGGCATCGTCAACGAGCACAAAACGCGCGTCGCCCGGCTCTACATACTGCTGCTCGTCCACCACGGCGTAGGCGCAACCTCTTGCCAACGCCTGTGCGGCAAAGGCATTCCCGTTGAAGTTCTCGCCCTTGAGGGCAAAGAACAAAGCCCCCTGAGGGCATTCCCGGCTATCGGTGGTCACAACCGGATGCTGCTTATAAAGCTCATAAAGTCTTTCCATCTCCATAATTCTATGCTTTTACTGCCACAAATATAACCCAAAAGCATGAGAAAACGAATAATTCTGCGTACATTTGCAAGAGAATATAGAAAATAATGATGAACAGACAAACGGCAGGCACTATCACGGTGAACGGGCAACTCATGGAGTTTTCCACGCCCAAAATCATGGGCATCCTCAACGTGACGCCAGACTCCTTCTACGCCGCAAGCCGCAAGGAAACCATCAAAGATATCCAAGGACGGGCCGTCCAAATCATCGAAGAAGGCGCGGACATGATAGACATCGGTGCCTACTCCTCGCGGCCTGGCGCCGCCGACGTCAGCCGTGAGGAAGAGATGAGCCGGTTGCGCCGGGGACTGGAAGCCGTGCGGGAGATGGTGCCGGACGCCATCGTCTCGGTGGACACCTTCAGGGCCGACGTGGCCGCCATGTGCGTGGAAGAATACGGCGTCGCCATCGTCAACGACATCTCAGGCGGCGAGATCGACCCCGCCATGCCCGACACCATCGCGCGGCTCGGCGTGCCTTACGTCCTGATGCACATCAAGGGCACGCCGCAGGACATGCAGCAAGCCCCGCACTACGACAACCTGCGCATGGAAATCATGCAATATTTCGCACGGAAGGTGCAAGACCTCCACGGCCGGGGCGTGAAAGACATCATCATCGATCCCGGTTTCGGCTTCGGGAAGACGCTGGAGCACAACTACGAACTGTTCAAGCACTTGGACGACTTCCGCTCGTTCGGGGCGCCCGTGCTCGTGGGCATATCGCGCAAATCCATGATATACAAACAGCTCGGCTGCACGCCGGAAGAAGCCCTGAACGGCACCACCGTGCTGAACACCCTGGCATTGGAAAAAGGCGCCGACATCCTGCGGGTGCACGACGTGAAAGCCTGCGCCGAGGCCGTATGCCTGTTCAACAAAATCAACGAAGAGAAACAACACGACCCATGCCATTAGAATTCGGACTGAAAGACTTCATAGACATCTTCCTTGTGGCCCTCATCCTTTATTATTGCTACAAGGTCATGAAAGAGTCGCGCTCACTGAACGTCTTCTTCGGCGTGCTCATCTTCGTGGTGTTCTGGCTGTTCGTTTCCCAAATCCTGGAAATGAAACTGTTGGGGTCCATTCTCGATAAACTGGTCAGCGTCGGAACGCTGGCGCTTATCATCCTGTTCCAAGAGGAAATCCGCAACTTCTTCTTCACCATCGGCACGCACCGCCAGGTGGAAAACGTGCTCAAATACTTCCGTCGCAACAAGAGCGGGAAACAGAAAGGGAACAAGGACGACATCATGCCCATCGTCATGGCCTGCATGAGCATGAGCAAGCAAAAAATCGGTGCGCTCATCGTCATAGAGCGCAACCTGCCGCTCAACGACATCATGCGCTCCGGCGAAATCATCGATGCCAACATCAACCAGCGCCTCATCGAAAACATTTTCTTCAAAAACAGCCCGCTGCACGACGGCGCCATGGTCATCAGCAAAAAGCGCATCAAAGCCGCCGGCTGCATCCTGCCCGTGTCCCACAGCATGGATATCCCCAAGGAACTGGGCTTGCGCCACCGTGCCGCCAAAGGCATCTCGCAGGAAACCGACGCACTGGCCGTCATCGTGTCCGAGGAAACCGGCAACATCTCCGTGGCCTACAAAGACATATTCCACCTGCGCCTCTCTGCCGAGGAACTGGAACGGTTCCTCACGGAAGAAAGCGCCTGACCTCCCCGTCCGCACTTTTTTTACAAGCAGCCCGCAAAAAGCGCCCTGTCTTTACCCGTTTTTCGCCCAAAAAGCAGTAATTTTGCAAACGACTACCGATTGCAAAGTGGAGTTATCAATTTAACGCATAAAGATATGGACATCATCAAAGAAATCATCGCGCGCGCTCAAGCCAACAAGCAGCGCATCGTGCTCCCCGAAGGCACGGAAGAACGTACACTGAAAGCAGCCAACCGCATATTGACGGACGAAGTGGCCGACTTGATTATCCTGGGCGACCCCGCCGAAATCGACGAAGCCGCAAAGAAATGGGGACTGGGCAACATACACAAAGCCACCATCATCGACCCCGCCACCAGCCCGAAGAAAGAAGAATACGCCCAACTGCTTTTCGAACTCCGCAAGAAGAAAGGCATGACTTTGGAGGAGGCACAACAGAAGGTGCTCGACCCGCTCTTCTTCGGCTGCCTCATGATCAAGGCCGGCGACGCCGACGGACAACTGGCCGGCGCCCGCAACACCACCGGCAACGTGTTGCGCCCCGCCCTGCAAATCATCAAGACGGCCCCGGGCATCACATGCGTATCAGGAGCCATGCTGCTGCTCACGAAAGCCCCGAAATACGGCACCAACGGCGTGCTGGTGATGGGCGACGTGGCCGTAACACCGGTGCCCGACGCCGAACAGCTGGCACAAATCGCCGTCTGCACGGCCCGCACGGCCAAAGCCGTGGCCGGACTGGACCCGAAAGTGGCCATGCTGAGCTTCTCCACCAAGGGCTCGGCCAAGCATGAAGTGGTGGACAAGGTGGTGGAGGCCACCAAGATGGCCCGCGAAATGGCCCCGGGCCTCAGCATCGACGGCGAACTGCAGGCCGACGCCGCACTGGTGCCCAGAATCGGCGAGAGCAAGGCGCCCGGCTCGGAAATCGCCGGACATGCCAACGTGCTGGTCGTCCCGAACCTTGAGGTGGGCAACATCTCCTACAAACTCGTACAGCGCCTGGGCAACGCCGAGGCCATCGGCCCTATCCTCCAAGGCATCGCCCGCCCGGTGAACGACCTCTCCCGCGGCTGCTCCGTGGAAGACGTCTATACCATGGTGGCCGTCACGGCCAACCAGGCCATCGCCGCCAAAGAACAGAAATAAGACAACGACGCTTTAACTTATACTTATTAAGAATATGAAGATTTTAGTTTTGAACTGCGGAAGTTCTTCCATCAAGTACAAGTTGTACGACATGGACGACCATTCCGTCATCGCACAAGGCGGCATTGAGAAAATCGGGCTGCCCGGCTCGTTCCTGAAAATGACGCTTCCGGACGGCACGAAGAAAATCATAGAGGAAGACATTCCCGAGCACACCAAAGGCGTGCAGTTCATCTTCCACATCCTGACCGACCCCGAACTGGGCGCCCTGAAGTCGCTCGACGAGCTCGGCGCCGTGGGACACCGCATGGTGCACGGAGGAGAAAAGTTCAACAAGAGCGTGCTGCTCACCCCCGACGTGCTCGAAGCCTTCGAGGCCTGCAACGACCTGGCCCCGCTCCACAACCCGGCCAACCTGAAGGGCGTGCATGCCGTGTCGGCCCTGCTGCCCTCCATCCCGCAAGTGGGCGTCTTCGACACCGCCTTCCACCAGACGATGCCCGACTACGCCTACATGTACGCCCTGCCCTACGACATGTATGAGAAATACGGCATCCGCCGCTATGGCTTCCACGGCACTTCGCACCGCTACGTGTCGGGCCGCGTATGCGAGTTCCTCGGCATACAGCCCGAAGGCAGCCGCATCATCACGTGCCACGTGGGCAACGGCGGATCCATCTCGGCCGTGAAGGACGGCAAGTGCGTGGACACGTCGATGGGCCTCACCCCGCTCGAAGGCCTGATGATGGGCACGCGCAGCGGCGACGTGGACGGCGGCGCGGTGACTTTCATCATGGAAAAGGAAGGACTCAACCCGACGGAGATGTCCAATCTGCTGAACAAGAAGTCGGGCGTGCTGGGCATCACCGGCGTGTCGTCCGACATGCGCGAGGTCATCGCCGCGGCCCACGAGGGCAACAAGCGTTGCCAACTGGCGCTCGCGATGTACGCCTACCGCGTGAAGAAGTACATCGGCGCGTATGCCGCCGCCATGAACGGCGTGGACGTCATCCTCTTCACCGGCGGCGTGGGAGAAAACCAGGCCGACATGCGCGAAGCTTTCTGCGAAGGGCTGGACTACCTGGGCGTGTCGCTCGACAAGGCGAAGAACAACACCGTGCGCGGCGAAGAAGCCATCATCTCTACCCCGGACAGCAAGGTGACCGTCTGCGTCATCCCCACCGACGAGGAACTGATGATTGCCAAAGACACCATGGCATTGATTTAAGACCCATTAGAAAGGGGGGGCGGAAAACCGGTTTCCGCCCCCCTTTTTTGTATATCCCTTTCCAAGCCCCGCTTTGAAACTTTCCGGGGAACAGCCGCACCCTTCCGGGCATCTGGATGCGCGGGCAATCCGCAGGCAATCCATGCGCAGAAGACGCCCCGACGGGGCAGATTGTGCAGGTCCCCGAGGCAGAGGCCGTCAGCGTACTCTGCGGCAAGTACTCAAGTACTCTCCGCAAAGTACTCGAGTACCTTGCGGAAAGTACTTTCCGACGCTCCGCATTTTCCGTTCCGCCCATGCGGCCGATTGAGGGCGGCCGCACGGGGAAACGACAGCGCCGCACACGGGACATTATTCCAGCGTGCCCGTAGCCTTCAGGTATTCCGTTTCGTAGATTTTATACTGCGCCTGGGCCTCAATCAGGTTGCTCTGCGCCTGTTGCCACTGCGACTGGGCATCCAAGAGGTCGGTCAGGCTGCACATGGCGTTCCGGTAGCGGTCGCGCGTCACGCGCAGGCTCTCGTCCGCCTGCCGGCATCCCAGCCGGGCCGTCTCCACCAACCGGTAGCCGTCTGTCACGTTCTGAATCGCCTGCCTCACCTCAATGCTCATCAGCCGGGCGTTCTTCTGCATGTCCAGTTTGGCGTTTTCCACGTCCAGGCGGGCTTTCTTCACCTTTTTCAGCCCCTGCCCCCAATGGAAAACCGGCACACTGAGCGAAGCCATCACGAGCGAAATGCCGTCGTCGAAACTCTGCGTGAAGGCACCCTGCTCCGTCGGCATCTCCAACTTCACGTTCCCGTAATACATGTAACCGGCCGACAGTCCGAGTTTGGGCAACACGTCCGCCCGCGCCATCTTCACCTGCTGCTCCTTGGCCTCCACCTGCTTCTGCAGCAGTCTCAGTTCGGGACGCATGGCCGTGCTCTCCACCATTTGCAAGGGCGGCTCCACGTCCGGCACGGTGTCCGTGGCTTCGATTTCCGTCTCCAACGGGCAACCGAGCACGTTGCACAAGGCCAGCCTGCAAAGGTCGGCCCCGTTGCGCGCCCTCTGCCATTGGTAGTCAATCTCGCTCCGCTTCGCGCTGATGCGCAACAGGTCGTTTTCCGTGACCATTTCCGCCGCCAGACTGGCCTCCATCTGGGCATAGAGCGTATCCATCTGCCGCTTGTAGGCGTCCAACATCCTGACTTTCCTGCCCACGGCGATGAAATTCCAATAGGCCCGGTCGGCGTCGGCCAGCACGTCCATCCGCGTCTTCTTCCGGTTCTCCTCGGCACAGTCGCGGCCGATGGCCGCCAGTTCGTTGCCCGCCTTGATTTGCCCTCCGGCATAAAGGGGCTGGGTCAGCGAGATGCCCGCCATATACATGCCCCGCATCTGCAGTTCCATGCCCATCATGTCGAGGTCGGGATACATGTAGGTAGCCGTAGCCATGGCGTCCAGCTGGGGCAAATAGGCCGCAAAGGCCACGGCCTTGTCCAGCTCGGCCTGCCGCACGGCATTGTCGGCCCGGCGCAGGTCTTCGCTGTGGGCCAGCGCCATCTGCCGGCAGTCGGCCGCCGATACCGACAAACGCTCTTGCGCCACGGCGGCCACGCCCCAGCATCCGGCCACGGCGGCCAGCGCCGCGGCCCTCATTATCCGTTTCATTTCTGTCTTATTCATCTTCATGACAATACCTCCTCTTTGGGTTTACGAATGTGGAATAATGCGGTGTAGAACAGCGGCAACAGAATCAGCGTGATGATGGTGCCCACCGTCAGTCCGCCCATGATGGTGATGGCCATGGAACCGTACATCGGGTCGCCCACCAAGGGAATCATGCCCACGATGGTGGTGAGCGAAGCCATCAGCACCGGACGCACGCGCGACACCGTGGCCTCCACCACGGCGTGGTAGGGATGCCGGTGTTCCTCCACTTGCAGACGGTTGATCTCGTCCACCAGCACGATGGCGTTCTTCACCATCATGCCCAGCAGCCCCATCATTCCGATGATCGCCATGAACGTGAAGGGCTGCCGGAAAGCCAGCAAGGCCGGCGTGATGCCGCAGCACACGAAGGGGAAGCAAAGCAGGATGAGGATGACCTTCTTCCAACTGTTGAACAGCAGCAAAAGGATGAAAAGGACGATGAAGAGCGTGATGGGCACATACTTCATCAGGCCTCCGATGGCCTCGCCCTGCAGTTCCTGCTCGCCCACCCACTGCAACGTGTAACCCTCCGGAAGGGGAATAGCCTCGATGTCGTCCTTGATGCAAGACAGGACTTTGGCCGGAGTGGCATCGTACAAGTCCGTGTTCGGGTCGCACTCGGCCTCGATGGCCCGCTGCCCGTTCACACGCATCACCGTGTTCTCGTCCCACGACAGATGCAGGTTGTCGGCAATCGTCCCCAAGGGCACGCTCTTGAACATGTCGCGCTGCACCTCGTCGGCCGATGCCCCTCCGGCGAGCAGGGCCTGCATGCCGGCATCGGGCATGCGCACGTTCAGCGTTCCCCACACCGGGATGTCGTTCAACTCACGTATTGCCTGCCCGTCGGCCTGGCGCACCATCAGGTTGACCACCACCATCCGGTCGTCGTCGTTCAACACGCCCACCGGCATGCCGTCCGTGGCAGCCAGCAAGGCATTGCCCACGTCGGCCCGGCCGATGCCCGCCCGCTTGGCGTCCGCCTCGCGGAAACCGGCCACCAAGGTCTGCGCCCGCGGTTTCCAGTTGTTCCCCACCGAATAGGGGTCCACGTAGGGACAGGCCCGCATGATGTCCTCCGCCTGCCGGCTCAACTGCCGCAACACGGCCGGGTCGGGGCCCAGGAAGCGTGCCTCCACCGTGTGGGACGTGGAAATGGAGAAATTATACTTCCTGATGCGGATATAGGCATCGGGGTAGCGTGCGCGCAGTTGCTCGCGCACCGCCGGAATCTGTTCCATCACCGTGGCATAGTCCTTGCAGTCCACCATCAGCTCGCCGTAGCAGTCGCCGCCGGACGTCATCGGACGCACTAGACAATAGAGGGCCGGCGCACTGCCCATGCTGGCCGCCACGCGCTCCACGGCCGGATTCTCCTTCAGCAGCCGGCTCATTTCCAGCAGTTCCGCCCGGACGCTGTCGGGATGGGTCTGCGACGGCATGTAGCATTCCACCACGAATTGCTTGTAGTCGAAATCGGGGAAGAAAAGGTTCTTCACCTTCGTCATGCCCCACACGCACAGCAACAGCACGGCCACGGCCACGGAAACCGTCGCCCGCTTATGCCCGATGAGGAAACCGATGCTGCGGCGAACGAAGCGATGCACGGGAGAATTCAGCACCTGATTCTCGCCCGTCTCCGCCAGCCGTTCCCGCTTGGGCAACCACGACTTGGCACACACCGGCACCTGCACGAGCGCGAAAATCCAACTGGCCAAAAGGCTGACGCACAACACCAGGAAGAGGTCGCTGGCATATTCGCCCACCGAACCGGGCGAGAGATAGATGCACAGGAAAGTGGCCGCCGCGATGACCGTGGCACCCAGCAGGGGCCATGCCGTGTTGCGCCCGATGCGGTAAAGATAGGTCTTGGGGCCCAACCCCCGTTTCTTGTCTATCAGGATGCCGTCCATGATGACGATGGCATTGTCCACCAACATGCCCATCGCCACGATGAACGCCCCGAGGGAAATGCGCTGCAACGTCGTGCCGCACACCAATAATATAGGAAAGGAAAGGGCGATGGTCAGTATCAGCCCGAAGCCGATGATGACGCCGCTCCGGAACCCCATGGTGAAGACCAGCACGAGAATCACAATCAGCACCGACTCCGCCAGGTTGACCATGAAAGAATTGACGGCCTCGTCCACCTTGTCGGGCTGGAAGAAGATTTTCTCCGTCTGCATGCCGGCCGGCATCCGTTCCATCACCTCGGCCAGACGGCGGTCCACCAGTTTGCCCACGTCGGGCACGATGGCATCCTGCTCCATGGCCAGGCAGATGGCCAGCGCCGGACGCCCCTCCACGAAGAAGCCGTTGCGCTGGGGCTCGGCGTAGGCGCGCTCCACCGTGGCAATATCACCCAGGCGCACGTGTTTCCCGTCGACGGTGGTGAGCCTCAAGTCACTGATGTCTTCCTCGTCCACGGCCTTCCCCGTCACTTCCAACCTGATGCGGTCGTCTCCGCTGCGGGCCGTCCCGGCGTTCACCGTTCCCGTCGCGTCCTGCAACGCCATCATGATTTGCGTGGGCAGCAAGCCGTTGGCAGCCACTCTCTCCCGCGAAAGGATGATGTTCACCACCTCGTCGCGGTTGCCCACGATGTTGACGCGCTTCACTCCTTTCACACCCAACAGCTCACGCCGTATCAGCCGGGCATATTTGTCCAGCTCGGGATAAGTGTAGCCGTCGCCCGTGAGCGCGTAGAATATGCCGTACACATCCATCATGTCGTCCACCACGACCGGGTCGTAGCACCCCTGCGGCAATTTCGCCCGCATGTCGTTCACCTTTCGGCGCAAGAGGTCGAAATGCTGTTCCAGTTCCGACAAAGGAACGGTCATCAGGAACTCCACCGTCAGCATGGCCGACCCGTCGTGGCATTCGGTCGTCACCTTCTTCACGTCCGGCAGTGCGCGCAGCGCGTCCTCCATCGGCACGGCCACTTCCAGCTCCACTTCGTGGGCGTCTGCGCCCGGCCATGGCACCACGACCATCGCCTGCTTGACGGCCACCACGGGGTCTTCCAGCTTCGGCATCTGGACGTAAGCCAGCACACCGGCAATCAGGACCGCCACCACCAGCGACCAGAACAGCGTGGGGCGCTTCACGAAAAACTCCGTTGCCTTCATCACAACAATCCTCCCACGTTGGTGGCCGACGGCTCAGCCAGAATCCGTACTTTCTCTCCCTCGCGCAAAGCGTTCACTCCGGCACGCACGATGCGCTCGTTCCCCTTGAGCCCGGCTTCCACCACTGCTTGTTCCGTCCCTTCCAGCCGCACGACATTCACTGCCACCCGGCGGACCACGGAGTCATTGCCCACGGTCCAGACGAAAGTACGGCCTTTTTCTTGGAACAAGGCGTGCAAGGGCAACACGTAGCGGCTGCCGGCCGTGCTGTCGGCCAGCTGCAAGTCTACTTCCACGTTCATGCCCGCCGTCAGACGGCTGTCGGCTTTCCCGTCGAAAACCAGACGCGCCTTGTAAAGCTGGCTACCGTCGGCCTTGGGCACGACCCATGCCAGGCTCACCGGTATCGCCCCGTCGCGGTCGAAAGCAGCCCGGCACGTGGCACCCGCCAAACTGCCGAGGCGCATGTAAACGTCCTGCGGCATGTCGGCCTCCACCTCGAAGCGTCCCGACTCCATCAGCACCACCACCGGCGTCCCGGCGTCCACCATCTCCGACGGCTCGAAGTTCACGCTCTGCACCACTCCGCTGGCCGGAGCATAGAGGCGGGTGTAGTCCAGTTTGTTGCGGTTCGTCTTCAACTGCACTTCCACTTGCCTCAATCCCGCCAATGCCTTGTCGTAGTCGTTCCCAGCCAAGCTCTTGCTCTCGTGAAGCCGCTCCATCCGCTCCACCTCGCGGCTCAACTGATCGAATTGTATTTGCGCGGCTTCCACGCCCAACTTGTAATCCGTGTCGTCCAATTGGGCCACCAACTGCCCTTTTCGCACGTGGTCGCCTTCCTTGACACAGATGCGGCTGATTTGCCCCGGGGTCTTGAATCCCAGATTCACCTCGCTCGCCTCGCGCACCACGCCGTAGAGCGTCTTCACCGTCTGCCCGCCTTCGGGCACGGGAGCGGTCAGCACCACGGTACGGAGCGGCGCCGAAGGCTGTTCCACGTCTCCGCCGCAGGCACACAACACCGTTGCCAACGCCGGGCACACGGCCAACCATTTTCTCATTCTCTTCATTTTATCTTCAGTTTTATTAAGTTCCGTCAGGGCAAAGTTCGGCCTTTTCCGCAACATAGTCATGCCCCGAGCGGACAACAAAATGTCCAAAAGGATGGTTTATTGCGGAACAAAAAGAAAAAAGAAGCGCTTTTTTTGCTAATATTGCACCCTGAAGAGAAAAAAAGGAATAAGAAACGATGAGAAAAACAGAATGCCACCCGACCTACGCCGTCGAAGACTTGGACTTCGCCAACCTGCCCATTTCCGGCGACACACTCGTATTTGGCCATGAAATCATGCTGGCCGACAATTTCGACGCTCCATTGGACGAAAGCGACGTGTCGCGCTTCATGCTCAGCCCTTACCCTTTCAAACTGAACTTCGCCGTAGCCATGCTTTGCACGCGCGGGGCGATACGCGTGCGGCTGAACCTGATTGAATATGAATTACAAAAGGACGACGTGCTGGTGGTGCTCCCCGGCTCCATCGGGGAATGCCTCTCCTTCTCCGAAGACTACCGGACGGCCATCATGATTTATCCGCAAGGCCACTTGTCCGAAGGCTTCGACACAGCGCTCTCCATTGCTTTCCGGAACTTCATCAACCGCCACCCCCTCATCCACCTCACCCCGGAAGAAATGGAAGAAGCACTCACCCTCTACCAACTGATGCGGAACAAGATGCGGCAACCCGCCACGCTGCTCACCCGCGAAGCCTTGGAATGTTGCCAGAAACTGCTTTGCCTGAACGGCTACCAATGGTACGCCGCGCACAGCAAGGAAACGGAAGGAAAAGAGAGGACGGACCGGAAGCATTTCATCTTCAACCGCTTCATCACGCTGGTGCGGCAACATTACACCACCGAACGGAAAATCAGTTTTTACGCCGACAAGATGTGCCTCACGCCCAAATACCTGTCCATCGCCATCCATGAGGCCAGCGGGCGGTATGCGGGAGAGTGGATAAAAGATTATGTCATACTGGAAGCCAAGGCCTTGCTCCGGAGCCGGAAGTACACGGCCCAGCAGGTGGGCGACTTGCTCAACTTCCCCAACGCCTCGTTCTTCGGCAAATATTTCAAGGCGGCTACCGGCTGCACGCCGAAAGCCTACATGCGCGAATAGCCGCCCCGAAGGTGTATCAGAGACGCACCTTCTTCTTCGCTTTCTTGGATTCGTTCTGCAGGCGGTCGAGCGCCGTCACCACGTAGGTGTATTTGCGGCTGCCGTCCTCGTAAGGCAACTTATAGAAAGTGTTGGGGGTGATGGCCACGATGTTCTCGGCGTATGACAAGTCCACCGGTTCGCCTTCCGCAAAACGGTAGACCACGTATTGCCGCGCACGGTCCATCTCGCCCTTCCCGCGCGGTTCGCGCCAGAAGAGCATGTACCCGTCTTCCGTCCACAGCGTGGTGAGCTTGCGCACCTTCTTGGGCCGCTTCTTGTCGATCCAAGGCATCTGCGGCTGCAGGGCCGGACAACGGTGATAATAGTGGCGCAGCATGGCGCCATAGTTCCCCTTGTTGTCCACCACGGCCTTGGCATACCACTGGCAGCTGCCGTCGATGTTGGGCAACGAGCGTTGCAAGGCCATCTTGCGCTCCATCTGGTGGCGGCGCGGGTCAGCGGGGTCGGCCTTGGCTACAGTGCGGTCCACGTCCTGCCCGATGATGAGGGGACGGTGGCTGGCATGCTCGCTCCACCAACGGATAAGCGTCTCGTAGTCGGCCGCCGGGTGGCCAATCTCCCAATAGATTTGCGGAATGTTGTAGTCCACCCAACCTTCGTCCACCCACTTGAGCACGTCGGCGTAAAGGTCGTCGTAGTTCTGCAGCCCGCGCGTGTTGCTGCCCAGCACAGGGTCGCTCTTCATGTTGCGGTAGATGCCGAAAGGCGACACGCCGAACTTCACCCAAGGCTTGACGGCGTGGATGCACTCATGCAACTGGCGGATAAGCTGGTTGACGTTGTCGCGCCGCCAGTCGCCGCGATCCATTCCGCGCCCATACCTTGCGTATGTCTGGTCGTCCGGTATGCGCAGTCCGCTTTCGGGGTAAGGATAGAAATAGTCATCGATGTGGATGCCGTCCACGTCATAACGCAAGAGAATGTCGGTCACCACGTTGCACAAATAGTCGCGGTTCTCGGGAATGCCCGGGTCCATGATCAGCTGGCCGCCGTATTCGAAAAAGCGGTCGGGATGGCGGAAATAGGGATGCGTCTTGGCCAGTTCCTTCGTGCCCTTCGTCTTGGCGCGGTAGGGATTGATCCAGGCATGCAGTTCCATGCCCCGCGCATGGCATTGGCGTATCATCCATTCCAACGGGTCCCAATAGGGCGAGGGCGGCGTGCCCTGACGCCCCGTCAGGTAACGGCTCCACGGTTCGAAACTGCTCGCATAGAGGGCGTCGAACTCCGGACGCACCTGGAAGAGAATGGCATTGATGCCACACTTCTGCAACTCGTCCAGCTGGTAGGCCAGCGTGCTTTGCATCTCCGCCGTGCCCATGCCCATGAACTGGTAGTTCACACACTGTATCCATGCGCCCCGGAACTCGCGTTTGGGCGACAACTGTGCCGACAGCGTGAAGCTGCACAGCCACATCATCAAAAGCAATAGGGTTTTCCGATTCATCGTTCTCGCTAAATTTACCTGCAAAGGTAGACAAAATCTGCGGGATTCAACACCGGCAGAATAAGGAAAACGATTTTTCTCGAGAGAAATAGTTGTATTCTTGCGGACGGAAAGTCTAATCAACGTCGTTGATTACATATTCAACGTCGTTGTCTATATACTCAACGTCGTTAATTATATAAACAACGACGTTAATTATAGATTTGAGCAGGAGAGAAGGAAGTTTTCCGCCTGGTTGTCCGGACTATCCGCAAAGGATGCTTGATTTGGGGACATAGCATCCCCTCCGGAAGCATAGCCCAAACAACTGCAAACTCCGAGGTATTCAGCACCCGGAACTAATTTTTAGTGCATTCCAGCAAAAGGAAGCGGCATAAATGACTAACTTTGCAGGACAAACCATTCAACAACACCGAAATGGACAAACTCAGGAAAAACATGTCCCTCTGGCTCCTCGCGGCATGCTGCGTCGTGCCGCCCTGCGGCTTCGCAAAAAGCAACCGGAATCCCGCCGCACCGGCAACGTCGCCCAAACTCGCCTCGGGGCACGCCAACCCCTTGCTCGACTTCCTGTTCACCGCCGACCCCACAGCCGTGGAGCACGACGGGCGGCTCTACGTCTACGCCACCAACGACCACCAACAATATGAAACCGTGGGGCGCGAAGGACGGAACACTTACGAGCACATCAAGTCGCTGGCCATGCTCTCCACCGACGACATGGTGAACTGGACCTTCCACGGCGTGATACGCACCGACAGCATCGCCCCTTGGATCATCGCCTCGTGGGCGCCGTCCATCATCAAGCGCAAGGAAAGCGACGGGCAGACCCACTTCTACCTCTACTTCTCCAACAGCGGATTCGGGACGGGAGTGCTGACGGCCACCTCCCCCGTGGGCCCCTGGAGCAGCCCGCTCGACAAGAGCCTCATCGACGCGAACTCCCCCGGGTTGGGAGACTGCAAAGTGCCTTTCGACCCCGGAGCCGTCATCGACGGACAAGGCAACGGATGGCTCGCCTTCGGGGCAGGCACCGCACGCATCATGCGACTGGGCCCCGACCTGACGAGCATTGGCAGCGAAATAAAAGAAATCAAAGCCCCGCACCACTTCGAGGCCAATGAACTGAACTACATCAACGACACCTTCGTCTACACCTACAACACGGACTGGAAGGCTCACGACGACTGGTCGCTCTCGTCCGAAAAGCCTACCCAGTGCAGCATGGTCTACATGACCAGCCCTACACCGCTCGACCCCGACAGCTGGCAATACGGGAACAACTACCTGAAAAACCCGGGCGACTACGGTTTCGACTACAGCAACAACCACACCCACCTGCAAAAGTTCAAAGGGCGGTGGTACATCTTCTACCACACCCTCGCCTTGCAGCGCAGCTTCAACACCGACGGAGGATTCCGCTGCGTCTGCGCCGACGAAATAGAGGTGGACGAAAACGCACCGCGCATTTCCATGGGCCGGCCGACGTTGAAAGGCGCGACGCAAACACAGCCCCTCGACCCGTTTGCCACACAACAGGCTGAAACCACGGCCGCCACACAGGACATTCGTTTCCGCCCCGCAGGCGAGCCCGGCAACCTGTGGGTCGCCCCGCAGCAGGGCCAGACGGGCATTATCTGCGTCAGAGGAGCGAGGTTCAGCCCACCCCCTTCCCGGCTGCAAGTCGTGGCCGCCGGACAGGGAACCATCGAAGTCCACTTGGACAGCCCGGACGGACGGCTCCTCGCCTCCGTTGACATCGACCAGCCTCAAATGAAAAAGTTGGAAACCGGCGTGCAGGCCGACTTCCAAGGCCATGCCGACCTCTTCCTCATCCTGAAAGGAGACGGGCTTTGGTTCGACAGCTGGAACTTCAAATAAGAAATGTTGCATAGCAGAGCGGATTCTCTCCCGCAAAGAAATGAGCGGGGCGAAAAAGAGAATGCCGCATCACAAGGCAAGAACTCTTGCTTACCTATATACCTTTATTAAAACCATTTTATCCGCATGAAACTCGACCACATCGCAGTCTACGTGAAAGACTTGGAAAGCGCACGTGACTTCTTCATCCGCTACTTCGGCGCGACGGCCAACTCTTTGTACCACAATCCCCGGACAGAACTTCAAACCTACTTCCTTTCTTTTGGGAACGGCGCACGGCTGGAGCTCATGTCGCGCCCGGACACGACGGACGAAGGGAAACATCCGCTGCGCGAAGGGTATGTCCACATCTCCTTCAGCGTGGGCGGGAAAGAACAGGTGGACCGCCTGACGGAACGCCTGCGGGCCGATGGCTACCGGGTGGCCGACGGTCCTCGCACCACGGGCGACGGCTATTACGAAAGCTGTATCGAAGGCCCGGAAGGCAACCTCATAGAAATCTCGGAATAAGACGCCATTCCGGTTTTCCGCATGGAAGCCCGCCGCCTCAGCCCTGCGAGAGCGGCAGCTCCACGACAAAGGCCGTCCCCTTACCCGGCACGCTGCGCACGGTGATGGTGCCCCGGTGGTTCGTCACGATTTGCTTGCACAAGCTCAGCCCGATGCCATAGCCCGACGCCTTGGTGGTAAAGAAAGGCACGAACACCTTGTCCACCACCTCGGGCAGGATGCCCGGCCCGTTGTCTTCCACGCGCCACTGCAGCCGCCCCCCTTCCACCATCATGGAGAGCAGGCGGATGCGCGCTTCCGCCATGCCCTCGGTAGCCTCCACGGCATTCTTCAGCAGATTGATGAGCACCTGCTCCATCTGCCCGCGGTCTATCTCCACCACGCGGTCGGCCATCTGCGTGTCGAAGATGCACTGCGGGTAGAGTTTCTGCAAGTCGGAGAGCAGTTCATACAGCCGCACCGGGAGGCAGACGGGTTGTGGCAGGCGCGACAAGGTGCGATAGTTCTCAATGAACTGCAGCAGTCCTTGGCTGCGCCGGCGAATGGTGCTCAGTCCCTGCCACAGGCGCGGGTCGTCTTCCTTTCTCGGCTCCATCCTGTCGCAGAGCGTGTCGCTCAGCGACAAGATGGGCGTGAGCGAGTTCATCATCTCGTGCGTCAGCACGCTCACCAGTTTCTGCCAGGATTCCGCCTCTTTCTGTTCCAGCAAGGGATGCACGTTGCGCAAGCAACAGAGGCAGAGCGAGCGCCCCGATGCCTGATAGCGCGTCAGCGTGGCAGCCAGCTCCACCGTGCCGTGCCCCCGGCGCAGGCGGATGGACTGGATGATGCCCGGACGCAATCCCTGCAAAAAGCCGGGAAACGCCGGGTTCAGCACAGCCAGTTCCTGCAGGCGATGGAGCCTGAAGCCCCGCAGTTTCCGAATGGCAGCCTTGTTCATCCAGCAGATGTCTCCCCCGTCGTCCCACACCAGCAGCAGGGCGTCCACGGTGTCGAGCAAGGCTTCATAGTAATGATGGTCGGCCGCTTGGCGGGCCTGCGCCGCACGAAGCTGCCCGACGAGGTTTTCCACCAGCCCGGCCATGTGCCGCTCCGTCCGCCCTGGCCCCGAAGGAACGTAGGTGACGGAGAAGTCGTGATCGGCAATGCTCTCCAGCATGTCCACCAACCGCCGCTCCAGCCTCCGTTGCATGCGGAACATGGCGACAGCAGACACGGCCGACAACAATACCAACAGCAACACGACAAAATACCATCCGCGCTGCACGCAACAGACCATCCCGGCACCGAGCGCCATGAACCACAGCCCCCATCCGGCGCATTTCAAAAACCCCCAAGCCGTCATAAGCCCAATTTCTCCATTTTCCGATAAAGGGCATATCGCGTGATGCCCAAGTATTCCGCCGCACGGGTCAGGTTGCCTTCGCTCCGCTTGAGCGCCTTGGCGATGGTCTGCCGCTCCACCTGTTCCAGATTGAGGCTGGCGGCCGCTTCGCTGTCATCGGCTGCGGCCTTGGCCGGCGGAGCCTCCAAGATGAAATCTCCCGGGCGCAGGCTGGCATGCGTGGTCAGTATGACGGCCCGTTCGATGGCATGCTCCAGTTCGCGCACGTTGCCGGGCCAGGCGTAGCGCATCAGTTTCTGTCGCGCCTCGCGGTTGATGCCCGTCACGGCTTTGTGGTATTTCCGCGCCGTCCGGCCCAGGAAGAACTCCGCCAGCAACAGGATGTCTTCCCCGCGCTCGCGCAACGGCGGGATGCGCAATTCGATGGTGTTGATGCGGTAGAGCAAATCCTGCCGGAAGCGGCCCTGCTCCACCTCGTGCCTGATTTGCGCATTGGTGGCGCAAATCAGACGCACGTCTATCGGAATCTGTTCCGTCCCGCCCAGCCGGGTGATGACCCGCTTTTCCAACGCCGTCAGCAGCTTTGCCTGCATGGGCAGCGGCAGGTTGCCGATTTCGTCCAGGAAGAGCGTCCCCCCGTGGGCCGCCTCCATGCGCCCGGCCTTCTCGCGGCGCGCGTCGGTGAAGGCCCCTTTCTCGTATCCGAACAGTTCGCTCTCGAAGAGGTTTTCGGGAATGCTTCCCACGTCGATGGTGACGAAAGGCTGCGTGCGGCGCGGGGAATAGTAGCACAAGGTGCGGGCCACCACGTCTTTCCCCGTACCGTTCTCTCCCAGAATCAGGATGTTGGCGTCTGTTCCGGACAAGCGGTGAATGGTGTCGACCACTTCCAACATGGGGGCGGAACGCCCAATCAGGCAGGGCGCCTCGTCGCCGGCCGAATTCAGCGTCTCCACCCGCTCCTGCAGCTGCTTCACCTCGCGGCGCGAGCGCCGCAGTTTGATGGCCGACGACAGCGTGGCCAACAGCTTCTCCTTGTCCCAAGGCTTGGGGATGAAGTCCGTGGCCCCGGCCTTGATGGCGCGCACGGCCTTCTCGGTGTCCGAATAGGCCGTCATGAACACCACCACGGCCTCGGGGTCGCGCCTGAGGATCTCCTCCAGGCAGTCGAAACCTTCCTGCCCGCTGCTCATGTCGCGCTGGAAGTTCATGTCCAGCAGGATGACGTCCGGCTGGAACGACTCCATGAAAGGCAGGATCTTGTCCGGACTGGTCGCCACCTTCACCTTTTCCACATAGGATTCCAACAACAGGTGGAGGGCGAAGAGCACGTCTTCGTTGTCGTCCACCACCAATATCTTTCCCATCTTTTCCATATCCAAGAGATTTTGCTTGCCAAGATTAATATAAAAAGTGAAGGCCCTCAGTGCTTCTGATTGTTTTCTTCTGTTCTCTTTTCGCCGTCTTGCAACAAGGCCTTTCCTTGTTCGGTGAGCCGGTATTTCTGCTTGGGATGCGTCGGCTGGTTCGGATAAAGCGGTTCCACCCATCCGGCCTCCATGGAAGGATTCAGGTAATTATCCAGGAAATTCTCTCTGTCTTTCAATTCCATCATTCCCATCATCTCTTTCAACGAACAGGAGCGTTCCCCTATCATTTCAATGAGCCCGACGATGCTTGTCGGATACTTGTCGGGAGCTTGTCGGATACTTGTCGGGTACTTGTCGGGTGCTTGTCCTGCCGTTTCCCTTTTGTAGCGGAATACCACCCAAACGGAACTCCCATCCGTGTGAAATTCCGGATCGGATATGCCAACGCGCCGGCACTCGTCTATCATCAGTCTGATGCCACGCCCCCAGTTCTCCAACAGCTCACTCTTGTAAAGCACGTTGGCTATGATGAGGTTGGGTGGCTCGGAACTGTGCCCGCCAAGCAGTTTTTCAAGTGTCATGTCAGGGGGAAACGCGCCACTGCTCTCTATCTCCACGCGATCGTCATAGATGGCAATGCCCACCGAACCTCCCGGACGGTGGTAAGCCCTGCCTTTATACGTGAACGGACGCATATAGCGTTGTTCCTCCGCATTTAACGCGATGACTTGTTTGTCCGTGTCGGGAATGTCGGCGTATGAAACCGTTATCGTGGCAAACGGTTCGATAAGACGGATGGCCTCCGCAATGTCCCGTTTCGTCTTGTCGCTCACTTCTTGACCGATGATTTTACCGTTGTCCTTAACACCGAACAGCACCGTTCCGCCCGCGCCGTTGAGAAAAGCGCATAGTGTTTCCATGCCACGCTCCAACTGTCCGGTGGTCTGCTTGAACTCCACCTCTCCGCCTTCCCTTCCGGCTGCCAAATATTGCATGATATTGAGATTGCCTGTTTCCATCATCTTGCTCTTGTCTTACAAAAGTAATAAATTGCCTTGCCGAAAACGAAAGTTTTACGCTATTTCTGTTTGTTCTGACCTAAAAAACAAGTAAGGAGACACTCACGCAAACCGTCCATCACCTCTTTTTATATGAACGGGCAATAAGGTGCAACACTTTTCAGTCCCATCTTGTGCCTCAACCAGATACTGTCTTTTAATTATTCGAGGGCAAAGATACAGACTTTTTGCTTGTGTTGTGCGTGCGGAAACGCACGATTTTCGTGCAAATCCGCACACTCCGATACAAGCCGCATTTTTCCTATTTGCTTATGGAGCAACACGTTATCGGAATGGTACGGTTTTTGCTCGTAAGTCAAGCGTATCAAGCCTTACTGATAGAATGAAGTTGAAGAAAGTCATCGGAACCATGGCGGCCCTGCTTTTCATGCCGGCCGCGACCGCCGGGGAGACCTTGGAGCTCACCCTGGCCGACGCCATCGCGCGGGCGCAGCAACACTCGCCCGAGGCGCAGGCCGCGCGCCACACCTATCTGGCCGCCTATTGGAACTACCGTTTCTACCGCGCCAACTACCTGCCCTCGGTGACCCTCTCCGCATCGCCGGAACTGAACCACCAGATCAACCGCATCACGCAGTCCGACGGCACGGAGCGCTTCCTGAACCAGAACCAGCTGAACAGCGACCTGACGCTGACCGTGAGCCAGAACGTGTGGTTCACGGGCGGCAACCTCTTCGCCACCTCGTCCGTGCGCCGCATGGACGTGCTGGACAACCACACCTTTTCTTATAACACCAACCCCATCACGATTGGCTACAGCCAGAGCCTTTTCGGCTACAACAGCCTGAAATGGGACCGGCGCATACAGCCGATGGCCTACCGCGAGGCCTGCAAGGCCTACGCCGAGACGCTGGAGCTGGTGGCGGCACAAACGTGCAACCTGTTTTTCATTCTGGCGTCGGCACAAGCGGACCGGGACATCGCCATGGCCAACTACGCCTCGGCCGACACCCTGTTCCGCTATGCCGAAGGCCGATACCGCATAGGCACCATCACGAAAAACGAGATGCTGCAACTGGAAATCAACAAGCTGAACGAGGAAGCCAACCTGCTGGACGCGCAGACAAACGTGGAAGACGCCACGCAGAGCCTGCGCTCCTTCCTGGGCCTGACGCAACCAGTGGAACTGAGGGTGCTGACCGAGCACCGCATCCCACAGGTGGAGGTGGCCGCCGCCCACGCCTTGGAACTGGCCTATGCCTGCAGCCCCGACCCGGAGGCCCACCAGCGCCGTATCGTGGAGGGAAAAAACAACCTGGCCCGCGCCAAAGCCAACGCCGGGCTGAAAGCCGACCTCTACCTGCAGTTCGGCCTCTCGCAAACGGGCGACCGGCTGGACGACGCCTACCGACGGCCGCTCAACCAACAGTACGTCAGCCTGTCGCTCTCGCTCCCCATCCTGGACTGGGGGCGCGGCAAGGGGCAGGTGCGCGTGGCCCGCTCGCAACTGGCACTGACGGAGACGCAGGTGGCACAGCAGCGGCAGGACTTCGAACAGAACGTGGTGCGCATGGTGCGCCAGTTCAACCTGCAAGGCCGGCGGGTGGCCATCGCCTGGCGCACCGACAGCACGGCGCAGCAACGCAACGAAGTGGCCCGGAGGCTCTACCTGCAGGGCAAGTCCACCGTGTTGGACTGGAACGCCTCGGTGTCGGAAAAAGACGCCGCCCGGCGCAGCTACATCCAGGCCCTGCAACAGTTCTGGGCGCTCTACTACGGCCTGCGCAGCCTGACGCAGTATGACTTTGCCCGCCGGATGCCCCTGTCACACACTTTACCCGAACCCTAAACCAACAGAACAATATGGACATACCTTTGAAAAAGCGCCCTTGGTTCGTGCGCTACCGCTACTATCTGCTGGCCGCCCTGGCCTTCGTGAGTTTGCTGGCCTATGCCGCCACCCTGGCCCTCGGCCCGCGCAAGTTCCGCGTGAAGAAGGCCGACGTGCAAATCGCCCGGGTAGAGAAAGCCGACTTCCTGGAATACGTGGACGTGGAAGGCATCGTGCATCCGCTGATGACCGTGCAGGTGAACAGCCTGGAGGGCGGCCACGTGGACCGCATCGTCGGCGAAGAGGGCGACATGGTGGAGCCGGGCGACACCCTGCTCGTGCTGAAAAACCCCGAAGTGGAGCGCAGCATCGCCGACAAGCTGGGCGAGCTGGAGAAACAGCGCATCGAGCACCGTCGCCAACTGCTGGAAATAGACCGCGCCCGGCTCACCCTGCAGCAACAGAGCCTGCAGGCGGAATACGAACTGAAACGGTTGGAGAAGAGTTACGCCCTGAGCCGCGAGGAGTTCGAAATGGGCATCAAGAGCAAGGCCGAACTGGAAGTGGCCGCCGACGAATATGAATACAAGGCGCAAACCACACGGCTGCAACAGCAGAACCTGCGCCACGACTCCGTCATGGGAATCATACAGCGCGAACTGCTGCAGCGCGACATGGCCCGCGAGGAAGAGGCCGCGAGGCGCGAGGCGAGGCGGCTGGACAACCTCGTGGTGCGCGCGCCGGTGGCCGGGCAGCTGAGCCTGGCCGACATCGTGCCGGGGCAGCAGGTGGGCGCGGGGGTGCGCGTGGGCGACGTGAAAATTCTGGACCGCTTCAAAATCCATGCTGCACTGAGCGAATACTACGTGGACCGCATCACGGCCGGACTGACCGCCACGCTGCAATACCAGGAGCAGCGCTACCCGCTGAAGGTGGCCAAGGTGTGGCCCGAAGTGAAGGACCGCTCCTTCGAGGTGGACCTGGTGTTCACCGACTCCGTGCCGGACAACGTGCGGCTGGGCAAAAGCTACCGCCTGCAAATCGAACTGGGGCAACCCGAACAGACGCTGGTGCTGCCGCGCGGCAACTTCTACTCCGTCACCGGCGGGCGCTGGATTTTCAAACTGAACGCCGACGGCACGGCGGCCCACCGCGTGGACATCGGCATCGGCCGCCAGAACCCGCGCCAATACGAACTGCTCGAGGGCCTGCAGGCGGGCGACCGCGTGCTCGTCACCGGTTACCAGTCGTTCGGCGACGTGGAGGAAATCGTGCTGGAATGATTCCCCGAGACACCGGACGGCGCAAGCGGCACAAGCCCGCCGCCACGCCATCGTAAAGAAACTTCAAATGTCAAGATATGATTCTCCACCCCCAAATGCCCCATGCGGAAGCCGTTTTTCACGCCGGCAGCCTGCCCGACGCCGCACCATGCCATGCGGAACGCGTCGCAGTACTTGCCGCAAAGTACTCGAATACTTGCCGCAGAGTACTTTTCCGCACTCCGCAAGGCGCTTTTCCGCCTTCAGCAAGAGGACAAGCCCGAATGCGGCCGGCGTTCCGCCGCACCGGGGCAACCCATGAAAGACAAATTTGTTGAATTAAGCTACAAAAGAAGAGAAAAATGACACACGAACTGAAAGTAGCCCTGCGCAACCTGCTCAAATATAAGATGCAGACCGCCGTCACCCTCATCGGGTGGGCGCTCGGACTGGCCTGCCTGGCCCTCTCCGCCTACTGGCTGCGCTACGAACAGACCTTCGACACAGGGCATCCGGAGGCCGACAGGCTGTACGTCCTGGCCATACAAGACTCCACCGGACATTGCTTCGGCCAACTGCCCGCGAGTTTCGGCATTCAGGCAAACCGACAGTTTCCCGAAGTGGAGTGCGCCACGATGGTCATGCCCTCCTATCGGGGAGTCAGGCTCACCTCGTCGTTCCATTGCGAGCACAAGTTCATAGACGAGCACTTTCTGGACGTGTTCCGCCTGCCCCTCGTCGACGGCAGCAAGGAATTCCTGAACAACCCGAAGGTAGTCGCCCTGACCGAAAGCCTGGCCCGGAAACTGTTTGGAGACTCGTTGGCAGTGGGCCGTGAGCTCTCCATTGATGGCAACAAAGTCCGGGTGGGCGCTGTGGTGGGCGATTTTAAGGGGCACGGCAACTTCAGGACCGACATCCTGCAATATATGAAACGCGACGGAAACAGCAATTACGGGGAATTCCTCGTGATTCGCCTCAAGAAAGGCACGACCCCGGACGAACTGGCCCTGAAAATCAGCCACACGCTTCCGGAGCCGTGGAAAGAAGGCAGAACTGCCCGCTTGGTACCCATCCACAAAGTCCGCGACACATTCCACGAACAGCTCATGCCCGTCCGGAGCGTTTATCTGCACCTGTTCGTCCTCATCAGCTCGCTCATCGTGCTTTCCATCTTGGTCAACTACTACGCCTTCTTCTCCAGCCGCCTGCGGAAGCGTTGGCGCGAAATGGCCATCCGGCAAGTGTGCGGGGCCTCCCTCGGGCGGCTGTTCGGCCTGCTCATGACAGAGTTTCTGATGTTGCTGGCCGGCGGCATGCTATTGGGCCTAATCCTGTTGGAACTCTTGCTCCCCACGTTCAGGGAATACACGCAGATTCCGACACTGGAGCTCGGCGACCTGTGGTTCTACATGCTGGCCTTGGGAGTGGCCGTATGGCTTGGCTACGTCCTGCTGTTCGTTGCCTTCACCCGCCGGACGCTGCAACGCCATCTCCAGGCGTCACGGACAGGATGGGAGCCCAAACTCAACCTCACGTTCCAACTGACATTGACCGTCCTGGTCATATTCTGCGTCAGCGTCATGACCGCCCAAGTCGACCTGCTGCGGTCTGAAACGAACTTGGGCTTCGAACCGCGCAACCGCATCACGGTCTCCCTCGCCCCCGACGAAGACTGGCGGGAAGCGGCAATCCCCATCCAAAAGCTGCCCGGCGTGAAACATATCGCGTATGGATTCAACGTACTCAACACTTTTTATAGTCCACATTGGATTACGGACTGGGACGGAAAAGAAGGAAACGCGCCCGACATGCAACTTGGAGTCCTATGGGGCGACCAAGCTTGGCTGGACTTCTGGAAAATCCGCCTGACGGAAGGGCATGTCCCCACAGCTGCCGAAGCCACAGAAGGCTATGTGCTCATTAACGAAACGGCCAAACATGCCTTCGGTTGGCATGAAGCGACAGGCAAACAAATCACCAGCGTGGGAGTCCGATTACGCGTGGCCGGCGTCATCCGGGATTTCTCCTTCGGCAGGCTGATTACCCAACAACGGTATCCATACATGATCCTGCCACCCGGCCATCCTTCTTTCGCCGATGAGGAGAAATCTTTCAACTGGTGGACTTCCGCCCTGTTGGTGGAAACGGAAGAAGGAGCCGTCCCCGATGTCGCCCAACGCCTCCGGACAATGGAACCCAACCACAATTTCCTTTCTGCGTCGGAACGGGTGGAGCTCGACCTCCGACCGGAACTGCTCCTGCTGAAGCTGCTGTGGATGGCCGCGGCCTTGTGCGTGGGCGTGGCCGTATTCTGCGTCTACTCCCTCATCGCGCTGGCCTGCGAACAGCGGCGCAAGGAAATCGCCATCCGGAAAATCAACGGGGCCACGACGGGCGACATCTGGTGGATGTGGTGCCGCGAATACATGCTGCTCTGGCTGCTGAGCCTCGTCGTGGCCTTCCCCGCGGGCTACATCCTGATGCGCCGCTGGCTGGAGCAATATGTACACCAAATCAGCATCGGCGCGGGCTACTATGCCGCCGTGGCCATCGCCATCGGCCTGCTGGTGCTGCTGGGCATGGGAACGCGGGTGTGGAAAGCCTCCCGCCGCCAACCGGCCGACGACATAAGGATTGACTCATGAAACCGACAACGCTTAAAAAACAAGAAGACAATGATTACACACTATCTGAAAATAGCCTGGCGCAACCTGTGGAAGTATAAGTTGCAGACCGCCGTGGGCATCTCCGGACTGGCCGCCTGCCTGCTCGGATTCGGGCTTTGCCTCTACGTGTGCCGCACAATGTGGGCCATAGACCATTGCTTCACCAACCGGGAGCGCATCGCCGAAATAGCGCTGACGTCCGAGGCGTTCCGGGGCGACGTTAGCGGCATCCCCACGGAGACGATATCCCTGCTGCGCGCCATGAACTGCCGCGGAGCGGAAGCGTTCACCTACGTGGCCTTCCCCCTCGACCGCTCGTTCCAGGTGGAGACGGAGCAGGGGACGATGCTGCCCTTCGACCCCATGCTGTGCCTCGAGGCCGACACCTGCTTCCGCCACGTGTTCGGAGCGGACATTCTGGCCGGTTCGTGGCAGCGGGCCACGCAGACGCCCAACGCCGTCGTCCTCTCGGCCACCACGGCCCGCCGCATCTTCGGGGAGAATGTGGCCAATGCCGTCGGCAAACGGCTCGTCACCACAGCCAAGCTCCCCTACTCCGACCGTCGCGGGGGCGTGGCCTACGCCGTGCAGGCCGTCATGGCGGACATCCCGGTGAACAACAGCGTCTCCTACATGCAACACATCGACATGCTGGTGCTGAACGACAGCGACGGACGGCTGCAACACACACAGGAAGGGCACACGGGCGGCATGGGATACGTCCTGCTGCGCGAGGACAACGGATGGCAGGCGCTGACGGACGACATCCGCGCCAAAGGACTGGTGCAGCACCTCTTCGGGCAGAACCTCGACATCGAACTTCGCCCGTTGGGATATGCCTACCGGGAATATGGCAGTTCGACAAAATACGCGGTGTGGGTGGCCTTCACCATCGGCACGCTGGTGCTGCTGGCAGGACTGCTCAACTTCTTCTACTTCCAGATTGTGACGTTCCTCCACCGCAGCCGCGAATACAGCCTGCGGCAGGTGTTCGGCGGGCGCGCCACCGACCTGCTGTGGCAACTCTTCACGCAGGCGGCGCTCACGGTGGTGCTGGCCTTCCTGCTCTTGTTTGCCCTGCTCGAGCTGGGCGCGCCCTTGCTGCAGGACTCCCTGAAGGGCATCGTCCTCGTCGAAATGGCGCAGCTCCGCATGCAGTGCGCGGAATATTTGGGATTGGTGCTGGTCTGCAGTTTCGGCGTGTGCGGACTGACTGTGTGGCACGTGCGGCGGCACGAAATCCAGACGGGCATCCGCGGCAGCGCCGTAGGGCACGGCAAGCACCGGGTGCGCAACCTCGTGCTGTCCGTGCAGTACTTCATCTGCTGGCTCTTCCTGACCCTGACCGTGGCGCTCTACCTCCAGGCCGACAAGACGACCTCCGAACTGCTCGGCACGTTGTCGCCCAAGGAAAAGAGCCGCATCCTAAGCATATCCCTCGACTACCCCTTCCTGCAACAAGCCGAGAAGCTGTCGCTCGCCGAACGCATGAAGCAGCACGCGGGCGTGGAAGACTGTCTGCTGGCCGACGTAGCCTACACGCGCGGCTGGTCGGGCAACGTGCTCTTCACCACTCCGGCATCCCACCCGAACTGCCAATGGGTTGAAGGCAACATCTACGGCGTCGGACGGAACTTCTTCGACTTCATGCGCGTCCCGCTGGTGCAGGGACGCCTCCCCGAGGACGGCAACTGGATGGTGACCGACCGGGACTTCGCCCGGGAAATAAAAGAGAAGACTGGCAAAGAAGCCATGGGGCAGGTGCTCTACGACTATGTGAAAGGCTATCCGGTGGCGGCCGTCTGCGCACCTTTCACGACAAATGCCTACAGCATGGGAGGCGGACGGGAAAAGTGCGCCTTCGTGTCGGCAGACTTCCGCGACTACGTGGCGCACTGCTACCTGAAGTGCCACGAAGGACAGACGGACGAGGTGCGCGCCTACGCCGAAGATGTCCTGCGGCAGGCCCTGCCCCACACCGTGGAACTGCGAATGTCCACCCTGCAGGACGAGATAGAAGAAGCGCAGTGGGTGGGAAACATGATGAAAGACATCGTGCTATTCCTGGCCGCCGTCTGCCTGGCCATCACCCTGATGGGCGTCTACGCCGCCATCACGCTCGACACCCGGCAACGGCGCAAGGAAGTGGCCATCCGCAAAATCAACGGGGCCGGCGTGAAGCAAATCATCTGGCTCTTCGCCCGCACCTACCTGTGGATTGGCGGACTGACAGCCGCTGCGGCCTTCCCCCCGCTCTACGGGTTCATGGATTGGTGGAGCGGGATGTACAACACCTTCTTCCACTACGGCCCCCGGTTCTGGCTCGGCATTCTCTTGGCCGTCATGGCCGTCACGGCGCTGACCGTCGTGCACCACATCGTGCGCATCGCCCGCCTCAACCCGGCCGACGTGGTCAAAGAAATGAATTGAACGAGAATTTGCATAACTTTGTCAGATATAAAACAGAGGAGACATGACACACGAACTGAAAGTAGCCCTGCGCAACCTGCTCAAGTATAAGGTGCAGACCACCGTATGCGTATGCGGACTGGCCGCGGGCTTCATCTGCTTTGCCCTCTCGCTGTTGTGGGTGCGGCACGAAACGACCTTCGACCAGTTCCATCCCGATGCCGAGAGGCTGTACCTGTGCTGCACCGACTTTGGTTTAGACGCTTTAAGCATATCTCCTTCGGCGGATACCAAGCTGGTGCCGCAGTTGAACCGGGACTTCCCGGAAATAGAACGGGCAACCGCCTATGTCAACTATGGAGAAGCAATAGTGGAAGCCGATTCCGTCTTTGTCGTCCCCACCATGGTGGACGAGCACTTCTCCAAGGTATTCCATGTGGAGATTCTCGAAGGCAGTCCCTCTTTCTGGAGAGACCCGTCGCAAGTGGCCCTCAGCCGCCGGACGGCCACCGCCTGCTTCGGCGACAGCACAGCCATCGGCCAGACCGTGTTCGACCCGGACGGCCAACCGCTCACCGTGGGCGCCGTGGTGAAAGACTGGCCGAACAGCAACATCTCCATCGACGTGCTGCGATATCATCCTGAACTGGCCAAGCCCAGCCTCTCTTGCCAGGTCGTGCTGAAGACCATCCATGCGGACACAGACCTGACACCTATATTGCAACGCATCAACGAGCAATACGAGGGAATGCCCTTCCGGATGGAACTGGAACCGCTCACATCGTGCCGTTCCACGGTCTATTCCGTGCTGCAACCCGTGCGGACCACTTTCCTGAAGCTCTTCGTGGCCATCAGCGCGTTGATTATCCTTGCCGTGCTGGCCAACACCTGCTCCTTCCTGGCGGGACGCATTCCCCGCCGCATGCGGGAGCTGGCCATCCGAAAAGTGTGCGGCGCCACCAACGGCCAGCTGGCCGTCCTGCTGCTCACCGAGTTCCTTTGCCTGCTGGCCATGGCCTTGCTGTTGGGGTTCATCCTGTTGGAACTGTTGCACCCATGGTTCTGCAAAGTGGCACAAATCCGCCGGAACCTGACGGGCGAAGTGGCGCTCTACTTCCTGGGTGTCTCCATCCTTAGCACGGCGGCCTTCTTTTTCATCGTATGGTTCTTCAGCCGCCGCACGTTGCAACAAAGCCTGCGCCCCTCTTCGCGCGCCTGGCTGCCCCGACTGAACCTGATTGTCCAGTTTGCCGTGGCCTTCTTCATCTTGTTCTGCGGCATCATGATGGGCCGCCAGTTGCACTACCTTTCCACCACGAGCGACGTGGGCTGGGAACGCGAAGGCCGCATCGTGGTGGACAGCTACTACAACCGCCCGGGACTGGCCGACCGCATCGCCCGCTTGGCGGGAGTGAAACACGTTTGTCCGGACGAACACGGCATGCTGTGTGCCAACGGTTTCGCTCCAATGGATATCCGCTGGGACGGCCAAGCAGAAGGCACCGAACCATTGCGCACGAACCACATTACTGCCCGAAAGGAATGGATGGACTTTTGGCGCGTCGGACTGCTCCAAGGCCATTGCCCCACGGCGGCGGAAGCCCGGCAGGGACAAGTGATGATCAACGAGACCGCCATGCGGGCCATGGGATGGGCGCCGGAAGAAGCCATCGGCAAACGCCTCTACTATGCCGACCACGTGCTGACGGTGGCCGGCGTGGTGAAGGACTTCCACATCTCGGCGCCCACTGTGCCGGTGGACCCGTGCGTGATGGTCGGCCGGGAATATGAAGGCTTCTGGAGCAGCATGCCGGACGACATTCTGGTGAGCTGCGAGCCGGGACGGGCAGACTCTGTATGTTCCCGCATCACCGACATGTTACGGGAACAATCGCCATGGGCCGAGCCGGTACGCCCCGTCAGCGCAGTGTACGACGAGACACTGGCTTCCGAACGGATGCTGATGCGGCTCATCCTGCTGGCCGCCGGCGTGTGCTGTGGCGTGGCCCTCTTTTGCGTCTACGCCTTCGTCACCTTGGTGTGCGAACAGCGGCGCAAGGAAATCGCCATCCGCAAGGTGAACGGCGCCACGGCGGCCGACATCTTCCGCGGTTTCATCGGCGAATATCTGGTTTGCCTGACGGTGTCGGCCGCCGTGGCCTTTCCCTTGGGTTTCATCGCCGTGCGCCGCTGGCAGGAACAGTACGTCGAGCAGCTCGCCATCGGATGGGGCATCTACGTCCTGCTCTTCCTGGGCATGGCCGCTGTGGTGACCGCCTGCGTGGGCGGACAAGTGTGGCGCGCCGCGCAGAGCCGCCCCACCGACATGCTGGAGAAGGAATAAACACATTATTAATATAAATAGAAAAGAGATGAGAAAACTATTGATGCAAGCCTTGCGCACCGTATGCCGCTTCAAGACCTACACTGTGCTGAACCTGGCCGGACTGGTGCTGAGCCTTTCCTGCGCCTTCGTACTGGCGCGCTACATCCACCAAGAACGCACCGTGGACCACTTCGTGCCCGAACTGGACCGCACGTTTCTCCTGACCACCTTGTATGAAGATGGAGGACGGAGCATTGGAAACACCCAAAACCTCAACAACGACCCGAACTTCCGAAACCCGCTGACGCATCCCGAAGTGGAAGGCTTCACGCGCTTCTACTGCTTCCCGGACGACAAGCTGCAAGTGGACGGACAGCTCGTCCCGGTACGCACCATCTTTGCCGACAGCCTCTTCCTGCGCTTCCTGCCCTTTCCGATACTGGCCGGAGAAGATGCGATGAACCGTCCCGACATGGCCCTCATCAGCGAGGAACTGGCCCGACGCCTCTGGGGCGATGAAGACCCGCTGGGCAAGACACTCCAGGACGTGTCGCTCGGCAAGGAGCTGACGGTGTGCGGCGTGCTGGGCGAAGCGGCCACGAAAAGCAGTTTCCAGTTCGACCTGATTGTATCCAGCCTGTCCGGCAGCGATTGGAGCCGGGTGAGCTGGGAGCTGGTACACCTGCGCCGGGCGAAAGACCTGGAAGCGGTAAACGAGAAGAACAAGGAGTTCATGGCGTTGATAGAAAACTCCGGCCGTCCCATCAGCTACAGGCTGATGCCGCTGAAGGACTTCTACATGACTGCGGACCTTGGATTGAAAGGAAGCATCTTGCACGGCCACCCACGCGTCGTGACCCTGCTGGGTTTCGTCACCGCCCTGCTGGTCATCGTCGGACTGTTCAACTACATGAACCTCCACGCCGTGATGATGCTCAAGCGGCAAAAGGAATTCAGCATCCGCAAGGTGTACGGCGGCAGCGGGCGGAGCGTCTTCGGACAGCTTTTCCTGGAAAACTTCTGCATCGGGGCCGTGGCGTTGTTCCTCGTCTGGACGGTGGTGGAGGTCACTCGCGTGCCGGTGGAGCGCGGGCTGCAGATTCCCGTCCGCTCCGACCAGGCGTTCGACTTGGAACTCTCGCTGCTCGTGCTTGTGGGCATGCCCCTGCTCACCACCCTCTATCCCTTCGCCCGCTACTGCCTGGCGCCGCCCGTGCGCAGCATGCACTTGTCCGAACCGGTGCGCCGCCACTCCCTGCGGGGCAACGCCATTTTCCTCTTCGGCCAGTTCGCCGTCACCATCGGCATTCTGGTGGCCGCCACCTACTTCGCGCGGCAACTCGACTTCCTGCTCCACTACGACCTGAACTTCCGCTCGAAGGACATCCTACGCACCGCCCCGTTCTACAACGAAGAAGCCAACTGGATCATCACGGACTGGGCCGAAAACCAACGCAAATGGGAACAACGGGAAGAAACTTGGGAACGGCTCTCGCACAAACTGGGCGCCTCGCCGCTCTTCTCCAGCTGGACCACGGGGGCCATCCCCATGCAGGACGGCTTCACCGAAGAAGCCACCGGACCTTCGGGAGAGCAGGTGGAACTTTCCATACGCTACATTGACGCGCACTACATGGAGACTTTCGACATCCGGCTGAAAGACGGACGGCCGTGGGAACCGGGAAAAGACCAACTCGAACAATATAAAATGATGCTCACCGAAGAGGCCGCCCGCCGGCTGGGCGTCAAGGACCTGCACACCGACCGTGTACAACTGGGAAACCGGATTTGGCACAGCGGAAGGGTAGATAACAACTACAATCCACCCTACGAGGTGGTGGGCATCGTGGAGGATTTCTGCAGCGGAAGCCTGACGGAAAGAGACCTCCCGGCCGCTTTCGTCTACCACGAAAAGCGCGGGGACTCCCCGCTCCTGCTGGCCGTCAATCCGGGCCACCGCGAAGAGGCCGTGGCCTTCATGAAAGGGCTGTGGGACGAACTGATGGGCGGAGGAGCGATGGAATACGGCTGGGTGGAGGACGACATCCGCGACCTGTACGCACAAGACCGGCTGCAGATGCGCATCTTCCTGCTCTTTGCCGCCGTGGCCATCCTGATTTCCGTGTTGGGACTGCTGGGCATCTCGCTCTACGACATCCGCTGCCGCTACCGCGAAATCGCCCTGCGCAAGGTGCACGGGGCATCGCCGCGCGACCTCTTCGTGCTGCTCTCCCGGCAATACGCCTTCGTGTGGCTGGCCGCCTTCGCCGTGGCCTCCGGCGTGTCCTACGCCGCGCTGAACCGCTACGTCGAGGGCTTCGCCCACCACGCCCCGCTCTCGGCCGACATCTTCCTGTGGGCCGGAGCCGCCACGGCCCTGCTCACCCTCGCCGTGCTGGGCCTGCAAATCCGCCGGGCCATCCGCATGAACCCGGCCGACGTGCTGAAAAACGAATAAACCCATCCAAGAACAAAAACCTAAAACAAATAGCATTATGATCAAGACAGAGAAATTACAGAAGATTTTCAAAACGGAAGAAGTGGCCACCTACGCCCTCAACGACGTCAGCCTGCAGGTGCAGAAAGGGGAATTCGTGGCCATCATGGGCCCGTCGGGCTGCGGTAAGTCCACCCTGCTCAACATCCTGGGCCTGCTGGACAACCCCACCGCCGGCACCTACCGGCTCAACGGGACGGACGTGTCGCACCTGAAGGAACGCGAACGCACCCGCCTGAGGAAAGGCGTCATCGGCTTCGTGTTCCAAAGCTTCAACCTGATTGACGAACTGAACGTGTACGAAAACATCGAGCTGCCCCTGCTCTACATGAAAGTGCCGGCCCGCGAACGCCGCGAGCGCGTGGAAGCCGCCATGAAGCGCATGGACATCCTGCACCGCCGCAAGCACTTCCCCGCCCAACTCTCCGGCGGACAGCAGCAGCGCGTGGCCATCGCCCGCGCCGTGGTGGCCGGACCGCAGCTCATCCTGGCCGACGAGCCCACCGGAAACCTGGACTCCAAGAACGGGCGCGAAGTGATGGAACTGCTGAGCGAGCTGCACCGCGACGGCACCACCATCGTCATGGTGACCCACTCGCAGCACGACGCAGGCTACGCCGAGCGCATCATCAACCTGTTCGACGGGCAGGTGGTGAACGAGATTCAGGAATGACGCAACACGACGCCGGCCGCGCGCCCCGACGAAAAAGGCATGCGGCTGGCGGAAGATTTTCCAGACATAAGAACAAAAGGACATCTCCCTTCCTTATGCTTGTCCCTTTTGTCTCTTATGTCTTTTTTGTGCCCGGAACGGCCTTGCAGGCGGGACGGATGTTCAGGCGTTGCGCGGCAGGCAGAGGGTGAAGCAACTGCCCTTGCCCACGACGGAGTGGAGGGAAAGGTGGCCGTGGTGGAGAAAGGCGATTTGCTTGCACAGGCTCAGCCCGATGCCCGATCCATCGGGCTTCGTGGTGTAGAACGGGACAAAGACGCGCTCTTGCGCTTCGGGAGGAATGCCGGTGCCGTGGTCCTGCACGCTGATGAACACCTCGTCGGTGTCGCGGCGCAGCGAAAGGCTGATTTCCCTGTCCGTCGCCGACGAGGCGTCGCGGGCGTTTTTCAGCAGGTTGATGAGCAGCTGTTCCACCTGCCCGCGGTCGGCGCGGAAGGTGAAGTCGGGATAAGGTTGGTCGACGACGAGGCGCGGATCGCCGAACAGCCGCTGCAAGTCGCTGAACAGCTCGTCGGCCCTGATGTCCGTGTACTGCGGTGCGGGCAGCCGCGTCAGTTTCCGATAGTTTTCCACGAAGTCGAGCAATCCCCTGCTGCGCCGGTGAATCACCTTCAGAGCCTGCTGCATGTCGCTGACCTCTTCCTGTCCGGGCCGGTCATAGCCGGCCGTGGTGAGCGTTTCGGTCAGCGAGAGGATGGGACTGATGGAATTCATGATTTCGTGGGTGAGCACCCGCGTCAGGGTCTTCCACGACGCGATTTCCTGCTGCTCCAGCACGTGGCGGATGTCGCGCAGGGTGAACAGCCGTTGCGGCCGCCCGTTCAGTGAGAACCATGTGACGGAAAGCAGGAAGTCTTTCGTGGCTCCGTGGCGCTCGAAGGGAACGACGGCCGCCGCCCCCGACGTCATGGCGTTCCATTGTTCCGGCACTTGCCGCAGCATGCCGATGTGGCGCTCCGCGGCATGGTTCATCCAACGTATGGTGCCGTCGGCCTCGCACGACACCACTCCCGTGTCCACGTGGTCGAGCAGCAGTTCGTAGTATTTCTGCTGCGCCGCTTCGCTTTCCATCTGCCTGCTGTGGGCTTGCAGCAAGTGTTCTATTTCCTGTTCCAGGCTGACGGCTTTCCCCGTGGCGTGCCCCATGCGCGGCCGTTCCTTCGAGCCGCCCTTGGCTTTCCCCCGGATGAACCCATAGAGGATTTTCAGTTGGCGGGTCTGGGCCATGTAGAGCCCCGCGCAAATGCCGACGAAAGCCAAGGCGCATGTCGCGGTGGAAATCCAGAGCCGCCGCTCGGCGAAGAGCAGTGTGGCGGCGGCGAGGCAGAAGAGCAGAAGGGCGGTGGCGGCAAACGCCCATGGGTTCATGGGTTTCATTATCCTAACTTTTCTAATTTCCGGTAAAGTGCGTAGCGCGTGATGCCCAGCAGTTCGGCCGCCTGGTTCATGTTGCCCCCGCTCAACTGCATGGCGCGCTCCACGGCCTGCCGCTCCAGTTGCTGCAGGTTGAGCGTCGGCGGCACGCCGGTGGCGCGGACGGGCGGATAGAGCAGGAAGTCGTCGGGACAGAGCGTTTCCCCGTGGCTCAGCACGATGGCGCGCTCCACGGCATGCTGCAGCTCACGCACATTGCCCGGCCAAGGATATGCCTGCAGCTTGGCGCGGGCTTCGCGGTCGATGCCCTTCACGGGCTTGTGGTATTTCCGCGCGTATTTCCCGAGGAAGAAGTCGGCCAGCAGCTGGATGTCGTTTCCCCGCTCGCGCAGGGGCGGGATGTGGATTTCCACCGTGTTGATGCGGTAGAAAAGGTCTTGACGGAAAGCCCCGTCGCGCACCAAGGCGTGCAGGTCGGCATTGGTGGCGCACACGAGCCTCACGTCGATGGGGATTTCCTGCGTGCCGCCGAGCCTCACGATGCGTTTCTTTTCTATGGCGGTGAGCAGCTTGGCCTGCGCCGCAGGGGAGAGGTTGCCCACCTCGTCAAGGAAGAGCGTGCCCCCGTTGGCCAGCTCCATCCGCCCTTTCTTGTCCTTGTGCGCGTCGGTGAAGGCCCCTTTCTCGTGCCCGAAAAGCTCGCTTTCGAAGAGCGTTTCCGGCACTGCCCCCACGTCGATGCGCACGAAAGGCTCTGCGGAGCGGGCGGAGTGGGCCAGCAGGAGGTGGGCCAGCACGTCCTTCCCCGTGCCGTTCTCCCCGAGGAGCAGCACGTTGACATCCGTGTCCCCTATCTGCGCGACGGTGTCGGCCACGCGCTTCATGCAGTCCGATTCTCCGATGAGTTCCGGGCAGGCCTCTTCCCGTTCGGCACTGAGCGCTTCCACCCGCTCCTTCAGCCTTATGGCGTCGGCCTGCGAGCGCCGCAGCTTCATGGCGGCATGCAGGGTGGCCAGCAGTTTGCCGTTGTCCCAGGGCTTGGAGACGAAGTCCGTGGCCCCGGCCTTGATGGCCTGCACGGCCTTCTCGGTGTCGGCGTAGGCCGTCATCATGACCACCACGGCGTTCGGGTCGAGCTTCAGTATGGTTTGCAGGCATTCCATGCCCTCTTCTCCGCTCACGGTGTCGCGGGTGAAGTTCATGTCGAGCAAGACGATGTCCGGGCGGAAGTCTGTCATGAAATGCACGATGCGTTCCGGCGAACGCATGGCCTTCACTTTCCCGCAATGCGTTTTCAGCAACAGGTTCAGTGCGAAGAGCACGTCCTCGTTGTCGTCGATGATGAGTATTTTCCCCAAGTCGGCCATTTCTTTTTCCTTATTTTAATGCAAGACAAAAGTACGCATACTACTCGGGAATTCCAAGGATTGGGCGAACGGAAAGTTCGGAAAAATGAATTCCGCCACAGATGTTCCCTTCCGTGCCTTGCCCGATGCCCCGCGACGCCGTGCGGAATCCGTCGGCGTACTCTGCGGAAAGTACTCGAGTACTTTGCGGAAAGTACGATTCCGAACTCCGCACGCCCTCCCGTCGCCCGCCGCAGAAAAAATGAAGGCCGTGCGGCGTGGTTTAAATCTTTTTTCTTACCTTTGTGGCGTATCCTATTTATAAGACGGACGGATTATGTACTGAAGAATATGGAAACATTGCAAAGGTTGCCTTTCAAGGCACGGAAGTCTGTCTTCGAGAAATTGGAGCAGATCGTAGACATCGCTGCGCTGTCGAAAGAAGACCGCATGAAGTATGACGAGAGCATCAAGGTGTATCGCGACAACGAGGCCGTGCTTGAGTTTGCACTGGAGAAAGGGCGGGCGGAAGGTGACAGAATAAGGAACTTACAGAATGCCCTTAGCATGAAGGAGAACGGCATCCCGGCGGAACTCATTGCCCGCATCACGGGTTTGTCCATGGACGAGATACAAGCGCTTGGGCGCAACTGACAGGCGGTCGGCAAGAG
Source organism: uncultured Paraprevotella sp. (assembly GCA_944321525.1). Lineage (GTDB taxonomy): Bacteria > Bacteroidota > Bacteroidia > Bacteroidales > Bacteroidaceae > Paraprevotella. Next base: position 58,505 of record CALULQ010000012.1, on the reverse strand, counting down.
TTTACAGACGAACGAGGAGACACGGCAAGGGGCGGTGTCTCCTCGTTCGATTGTATGGAGACGCTTTCAGGGCTGCACCTCTATGCTGGAGCGGTACAGGTTCAGCCGCACGAGGGTGCGGTTCGTAAGGTCCATGCTCCAGAAGCTTTCAGCATCGAGCGGGTCTTGGTAGAGGCCTTGCAACTTTCCGGGCCGCCCGTTGACGGTGTGCAGGCTGACGGAGCGCTCGGCCTTTTCCGGCAGGATACGCCTTGTGGATTTTGGCGCTTGTGTGCCGGCCAGTGCCGTGCGGCTGAAGATGTCCAGCGAGCCGTCCTGGCGGGTGACGTACACCTTGCGCTCCGTGATGAGCAGACCGGTGGGTCGGTAGGCCAAGGGGAGCGACCGGTCGCGCAGGTCCTGTTGCTTCCAATATTGCCCGGCCTGAACGTAGGAATCGGCGCGCGACGGGTCGATGCGGTGGATGCCTTGGAACGAACCGTTGTAGTCGGTCAGGTAGATGCCGCCGTCCACGGGGTCCACGGCCCATTGGGCGGGCTGGTGGCCGGAGTGGGTCATCTTCTGGTTGTCGCGGGTCACGCAGGAAATCTCCTGGTAATTGCCGGACGTGAGGTCCTTATATAAATAGGTGTCCAGGCTCATGTCGTCGCGCACCAGCAGGTAGTCCCTTGCGGGGAGCACCGCGCCGCTGCCGCTCAGGCGGTTCCGCGTGTAGGCTGCGGCTTCGCCCCATTGGCCGATGCGGGTGACGTAGACGGGGCGGGCAGGGTCGGAAAGGTCGAAGATGTCCACGCACGACTGGCGGCGCGACACGTAGAGCCGTCCGTCCGTCTCGTCCACGGCCACGTTGTCGATGCAGTCCGGGCGGTCGGCAGTCCCGCTGAAGCTCAGGGTCTGTCCGTTGAAAGTCCATTCGGACAGGCGTGCCGCCACTTCTTTCCGTTCCCGGTCGTAGACGATGATGGCGGGGCTGTCGGCATGGTTGTCGGCCACCACCGCGTAGCGGGTGCCGAGGAAGGCCATTCCGCCGTTGGGGAGGAACTCCCCGTCGGCCAGTCCGAAGTCGGCCGCCTGCCACACCTCGCACACGTAGGGTGTCTCGTATTCTATCACGCTTCCGCCTCCGGGACGGACGGTCACGGCCATCTCCAACTGTCCGGCCCTCAGCCGCAGGGTGGCGGCTTGCAGGTCCTCGCTCGCGTAGCCGTCCTTGAGGCTGAGGCTGACGGCGGCCCGCACGCCCTGTGCGCCTTGTGTGGCCGACGCCTCCAGCCATTCGGGCATGCCGGCCAGCGTCCATCCTCCGCTGGCCGAGGTCAGGATTTGCAGCCCGTCGCTTTTCCCGGCGGCCATGTGCAGTTCCGTTTTGTCCGTGGCCAGGTAGTTTCCTGCGTCATACACCACGTGGGCCAGCCCTTCGGCTTCGGGCCGCAGCTCCAGCGTAGCGTGGATGTTTTCCGGCTCGTGGGCGTAGGCTTCCTCCGGCGTGTCGTAGCCCGCCCGTGCCACTTGGGTGATGTTCAGGATGTAGTGCCGGTTGCGGAGCAGGTCGGCGAAGTTGAGGCGATACCATGAGATGCGGTCGCTGCCACCGTAGTATCCGCCGATGAGGAACGTGGTGTTCCATGCGCCTTCGGCGTCCGATTCCGGCACGATGATTTTTCCGCGCAGGGCGTTGGTCGGCGTGGTGCCGTCCGTCTGCAGCGATGTCAGTCCGGTGTCGGCCGCCACGGTCGCTTCTTTCACCGTGTATTCGTTGAGCGTCTGCCCGCCCGTCTGCCTTTCCGTCCATTCAAAGTGTCCGGGAGCGGGGGCGGCACAGCCTTTGGACGGCACGTCGCACACCTTCACGCAAGCCAGCTTGAAACCGTCCACCCCGAAAGCCTCCGTGGCGTTCCCGTTCAGCACCACGTCCACGGTGGATACGGCACGGAGCAGCGACACGCGGTTCAGGCCTTGTGCAGCCGACGTGGCATCGTAACCGTCCGGCGTCTCTCCCCACATGGGGAAGGGAGCCGACGGGTGGGCCGTCCAGTCGATGTTCTCGAATTCGATTTCGCGGTACAGGTCGTCTTTCCGTCCGACGCGCCCTTCTTCCACGGCCCGGGCCACCTCGTCGTGCAAGTTGGCGAAGAACACGAAGCGCAACCCTTGGGCCTCGGCCGGTTCCAGAGGCAGCCGGTAGAGCCATTTGCCGCCTCCGTCGATGGAGTACAGTTCGCCCGCCGGGTAATAGTGACGGAAACTGCCGTCGGCGGCGAACGCCAGCACGTCGAGGGCTTGTATCTGGTTTTCCCGCTTCATGGCGGAAGTGCGGACCTGTGAAACCGCGGTTCCGGATAGCGGAAGGTTCACTTCAAAAGTGACGTTCCCTGCTTGCTGTGCGGCCGGCATCGTCAGGTCGTCGGCCTGGCAAGCGGCCAGGAAGAGCAGCCCGGCAGCAAGGCACAAGCGTGCCATACGCTTGCGATAGGATTTATGTCTGTTCATCATCGTTCGTTATAAGTTATATAGGTTCGGATTGCTTTTACTGTTCAGGTAGTCCGGCGAGTTAACGGGCAGTTCCTGCATGTGTTTCAGGTAGAGGTTGCTCATCAGTTCCTGCGACCACGCCCCGTTAGTGAAACTGCTGCTGTGGTTGTAGCCCAGCACGTGTCCCAGCTCGTGGAACATGACGGTGGCGGCTCCCCAGTCGGTGTAGTGGTTCAGCCACCGTCTTTCGTCGAGCCCGAACACACCGGGGCCTCCCAGTCCGGCCGCATGGAACGGGTAGACCAGCCCCACTTTGATGGTGCGGGCTTCGCGCATCTGCTGCATTGCCCGGTCGGCCGTCACGGGGTCGCCCGTCCCACCGTTGCCGTAGAGTTTGTCTTCGTTGTCCCGTATGAGCTGTTCGTGTTCCGGCATGTCGTTGAGGTAGCAGATGTTGAGGAACACGGCCACCGCTTCCCGGCAATGCACGGGGCGTATGCCCATCCAGTTCGGCGTGGGCCCTCCGTCCGGTTTCGTGGGGTCGCCGCCATAGAGGTCGAAGTAGATGTCCCATCCGTGTTTAATCTTCTGCAACGTGCGCCAGTAGTCGCAGTACGACGTGGCCCGCAGACTAAGCCTGTCGTCGGGGAAGTAAGGGTTCTTGCGGATGGTCACCGACTTGCCCGAGGCCGTCCGGAAAGTGCAGTCGCGGGAGAGGAAGGGCAACTCCTTGTAGAAGTCCACGAAGGGCGGCACTTCCTCCAGCCGTGCCAGCAGGAACTCCTCTTCCGACAGGCCGGGGACACGGGCCCAGATTTCCACGTCCTCCAGCTTGCGCGGGGAATAGAAACGCAGGTGCAGCTGCCCGTTCACGACATCCGTTTGCAGCGGCTGTGCCGTGTTGAAGCTCCGTTGCTCTTTGTTGCAGTACACCGAGGCCGGTTCGTCGTCTTGCAGGATGCGCAACACCTCCGGCGCGTTGATTTCGTCTGCCGATATGGCCATTACATCGTCCTGCATGGTTGCTATGGCGGCCTGCCGCACGGTGACCCATTTCCGCAGGTTGCCGGCCGCGAAGCAGAGCGTGCCACTACGTTCTGCCGTGGTGGCCGGCGCGGACAGCCGCACGTTGGTGGTGCCTTGCGGAGCCGAAGTCACATCGGGCGTCAGCCAGTCGGGCCACTCCGCCAGTGTCCATCCGTCGGGATGCGTGGCCTGCACCCGCAGGGTGGCCTGTCCGCCCTCGAGCGGCAAGGTGAGGCGGTCGGAACTCAGCGAGAACGCCTCTTGCCCGAATCTAATCTCGTCCAGCCGGTTCTCCTCCCAGCTTTGTACGTTGAGCCCGTGGTCCACCAGCAGCTCGAAGGTGTAGTAGGTGCCGGCCTCGAAGCGGCGGTTGCGTATCTGATTGCCGGAGAAGGCCAGCGTCTTGTACAATGCCTCCGTGGTTTCCACTTCAAAGGTGAACTCCACGTCTTCGGTGGAGTTGGGCAGCAGGGCGGCATAAGCCGACAGCTCGCCTTGTCCGGGGAGGGTATAATACACATGTCCGTTGTCCCGGAGCTGCACGGCCAGCGTGCCGTAAGAACCGTTCGCCATGGCCACGCTGTCGGAAGCCACGTAGTAGGAACACTGGGGACGGAAGTAGGCCGTGCTGCCGTCCTTTCTCCGCGCATGGATGCTGACGCGCTTCACTTCGATGGGATTCGGTTGGCGGTTCAGCACGCGGAAACGCAACAGGCTGGTGCGGTGGACCAAATTGAAATCGGGCAACCTCACGCAGTTGCCTTCCTGCGTCGGCCCGTTGCCGCCCGTCCCGCTCCGGTCAATGTCTATCCGCCCCGAGGTCATCAGCATGCAACGGCCCAAGTGGCGGCTCGTGGCACCTTCCTGCACTTGGACGGAAGGAAAACTGTAGGTGTAATACGCTCCCAGCTTCCCGTCGTCTCCCCGGTCATCAGTATAGGGGAAGAATGCGCTGTAGTCCGCTGCATCGTTTTGCAGGTAAGGCACCATGAACGAGTTGACGTCGTTTTCGCCCGTCTTGTCCATGTCCACTTGGAACACCGCCGTTTTTTGCCCTTCTGATTCGGGCGAGGCGCTGAACGTGGCCGTGTACATGGCAAAGAACGCACTCATTTTGCTGTCGGTGACCAACAATGTGTCCGTGGCATTCCAGAAGAATCCGCCCTTTTCGTCGACGTAGGTTTTAGTCTGGGGGCCACTGCCCGGCATGGTACCTCTGAGCAGCAGGCCGAGGGGTCTTTCCTGCGCCTCGGGCTGAGGCACTCCCGTTTCGTCTTGGCATCCGGCCAGCGCGGCCAACAAGAATATCCAGGATATATTTCCGAGATGTCTCATAAATAAGGTTTTAGTGGATAGATAACTGTTTTTTAGTCCCAAATGCTCCAAGGGTCGCTTTCCCGGCCATAGTAGCCGCCATTGTGGAAATCCTTACTGTCCTGCACCGAAGCTGCCATGAATTCTACGGCGTCCAAGCGCACGGTTTTCACTTCGGGAGTCACATAACTTCTCTTTTTACCTTTCATCATTTTCATCATTAAGTTAAGTAATAGAACGAATATACATTCAGGCTGCAGTCCTTTTTTGTATCGGGTACAAAGATAGATGCTTTACCGTTGCGCGTAAAACCTGTTAAGTTGTTTTTATAACCTTTTTCCTTTTTTGGGAAGCGCATACCTGCCGGCGGGAAGCGCCTTCCGCCCGATTCTGACATGGTGGCGGGCGGCCCGTGTCCGACCGTTTTTTTGTCCTTGGATGAACAGCCGTCGGCCGGATGACGGGGGCAAGGGAACGGCCGGCCCTGCCCAATGCCCGGCCACGTCGGGCGGAGCGCGCCAGCGTACTTTGCGGAGAGTACTCGAGTACTTGCCGCAGAGTACAATCCGGAACTCCGCAAGGCATCGTTCCGCCGTCCGGTGCCGACCGTCTGTTCCGGCTGCGTCCCCGGCAGAAGTCGCCCGCCTTCTTAAAAAAACAAAAAACGACAGCCGGACGTGCAAGGTTCTCGCCCCCGCGGGATTTATTGGGATAGCAACAACCACTAATAGAACGTACCGACATGAGAAAAAACATCATCACTTTTGCCAGCAGTGTCTTGACCGCGGCGCTCGCCCTGACATCGTGCTCGGAAGACGAGTATGTAATCGGCTACATGTCGCAACCCACGGCGCTGGTCACGGTGCGCCCCACCGAAGGAGGCTCCTTCTTCCTGCAACTGGACGAGGCCACCACGCTCCATCCCACCAACTTCACGCGCTCGCCCTACGGCGACAAGGAAGTGAGGGCCTTGGTGAACTACACCGACGAGACCCGACACGGCAACCGACGCTACGTGCACATCAACTGGATGGACAGCATCCGCACCAAAATGCCCGCCGACAGCCGGGGAGAGGACAACGACAGCGTCTACGGGAACGACCCCGTGGAAATCGTCAGGGACTGGGTCACCATCGCCGAAGATGGCTACCTCACCCTGCGCATCCGGACGCTGTGGGGAAGGCCCGGGCAGACACACGTCGTCAACCTGTTGACGGGAACCAATCCCGACAACCCCTACGAGCTGGAACTGCGCCACGACGCGCTGGGAGACACTTGCGGCACGATGGGAGACGCCCTGATTGCCTTCGACCTCAACCGGCTGGTGAACCAGGACAGCCTGTCCTGCGTGCGCGTCAAACTGAACTGGCTCTCGTTCTCCGGCCGGAAGAGCGCCGAATTCAGCTTCCGCGCACGACCGTCGGACGGAACGGAGGGGACCGAGAAGCCACGGGGCGAGTTCGACAATCGGATGGCGGCCGAAACGGGAAACGACGAAGCAGCAATCCTCAACAGTTTCCTCATCCGCTGACCGCTTTTCGAAACAAATCCTAAAACCGGGAATGCACCAGGACGTGGAACAGCCACTTTTGCCTATTTTTGCAACCCGACGGCCACCGGGCCGCACGGCAACGCCTCGCGGCGACAAAAGAAGCGATACGCCCACGCCACGGGCCACAAGGCCACTCTCATCATAGCAGGAAAGACTGAAAGGACGCGCACGGGCGAAGGCACTCCACCGCAACCAGCATTGCCCCTCTCGGCCAGGATGGACATCCGACGCCCGGCAGTCCTTTCAGCCTCATCCCTGAAAAAGAACATGGAAGACCGCAAGACAGAGAACGACAACGAACAAGAAATGCTTCGGGGCATCCAACGCGGCGACGCCGCGGCTGCGCAAGCACTATACAGAAGCCATGTCAGATACCTTTCTGCCATAGCCTCGCGCTATATTGCCTGCGACGAAGACCTCCGGGACGTGCTGCAGGACTGCTTCCTGAAGATTTTCTCCTCCATCGCGTCGTTCACCTACCAAGGCCCGGGCTCGCTGAAAGGATGGATGGCCAAAATCACCCTCAACGAAACGCTGAAGTTCATCAGGAAAAGCGGACGGCTGGAATTCACGGAACTCAACAGGCAGGACGCGGAACCGACCGACGAAGACCCCGACACGGAGGACATCCCCACCGACGCCATATACCGCATGATCAGGGAACTGCCCGACGGATACCGCACCATCTTCAACCTCCATGTCGTCGAGGGAAAGAAGCACAAGGAAATCGCCCGGTTGCTCCACATCGCGGAAAGCACATCGGCCTCGCAGTTCCATCGTGCCAAAGCGATGCTGGCCGACAAACTTAAGCAATACAGACAACATCAATCCCAATCCATATGAAAGACAAGTGGCTCAAAGACATACACGACCGGATGGCCGGATACGAAACCGATGAACCAGACAGACTCTGGGAGAGCATTCAGGCACGGATGCCGCAAGGTGCATCGGGAGCAGCACGGAGGCACGCCCCGCTCCTGCGGCCGTGGACGAAATGTGCCGCGGCCGCGGCTGCCGTCGTGCTGGCATTCATCGGCGGCATCAGCCTTTACATAAGAAACGACGGGGGCCGGGCGCCCCAACGTCCTGCGCCCGCCCTCTGCCTTCAAGCCGGGACGACCGGCATAGCGCCACGGCCTCTCGTGCCCGCCACGCCACCGGCCGCAAGCCCGGCAACCCCGGTCCGCAAAAACGGGACGCGCCCCAAGGCGCAGGCCGGAGAGGGCTACGGGACCGGGCAACGCATGGAAGAAAAGGAAGCGCCGCGGCCTGAAAGAATGCCTGCCGACGGATGCGCCACGCCGCCATCCCGACGGAAGCAACCGGCCGACAAGGAAAAGCCGCAAAGGACACCGCCACCGGCAAAACGCCTCGTCGCACAAGCCACGCCCGGCAAAAGGAAATCCGGGCGCGTTTCCCTCAGCGCCTTCACCGCCGGAGGGCTGAGCGCCTCGTTGCACGGCAAATCCATGGGGACGGCCACCCTGAATGCCACGGGGCCCGCCCATGCCACGTGGAGGGACAGTCCCACGCTGGGCATACTCCTTTTCAACCAAGGGGAAGACACGGAACGGCACATCAGCCACAAACTGCCCGTCCGGACCGGCATCTCGATGGCCTACCGGCTGAACACGCGGCTGGAAATCGGCACGGGACTGACCTACACCTGGCTCGCCTCCGACGTGAGAGAAGGCAGCCAGAACCATTACTTCAACGGGAAGCAGGCCTTGCACTATGTGGGCATTCCGCTCAACCTGAAGTGCCGCGCCTTCTCGTGGAAGCGCCTCGGGCTTTATGCCTCGGCCGGTTTGCTGGCCGAGAAATGCGTGGCGGGAAAGACGGAGAAAGAGTTCGTCATCGACGGCCAGGTGCAGGCCACGGAAACGGAAAGCATCGGTTCCAAGCCTTTCCAGCTCTCGGCCAACATCGGCGCCGGACTGCAATACGACCTGGCGTCGGGCATCGGGCTTTATGCGGAACCGGGCATCAGCTACTACTTCGACGACAGTTCGGACCTCGAAACCATCTACAAGGAGAAGCCGCTCAACTTCAACCTGAATCTGGGCGTCCGGTTCACCTTCGGGAAAGACAACTGAGAACCAAGCCGGACGGCACATAAACTCCACCGCCGGACGACAACCCCTTGTTCCGCATCCGCCTTTTGCGTATCTTCGTGTTCCCCCCAAAGGACGCATCAGGAAACCCAACATAAGAAGACTGACATGAAACACCCATTGAACACACTCCGCGAAAGACTTGCGGGGAAACTGAAGGAAGACGACCTGTTAGAAATCGCCTACCGCGCGCAAGGCACGGAGGACGAACCGATGAAGCGGGCGCTCTACCGACTGCTCTTCGACGAAGACAAGTGCATGGCGGCACAGGCCGCATGGGTCTTCTGCCACTTCGACCGGCACACCGACGAATGGCTCCACGACAAGCACGACGCACTGGCCGACGAGGCCATGCGGACGCCCGACGCCCGGCTGCGCCGGCTGTTGCTGTCGCTGCTGCTCCGCCAGCCGTTCCCGCCCGAACGGTTCCGCACGGACTTCTTCAACTTCTGCATGGACGGCATCTGCGCCGCACACGAACCGACCGCCGTGAGGTGCCTTTGCATGAAGCTGGCCTACGAGCAATGCAAGCCCTTCGCCGAACTGCGGGCCGAGCTGCAAACGGTGCTCGACAGCCTGGAGACAGACCTGCTGCCGGCCGGCATGCGGGCCACGCGCCGCAACCTGCTGAAAGCCATCGGACGGCTGGACTGAACCGCGGTTTGTCAGTCGGCCACGTCCATGCTCCACCGGCAGGCTTTCATGTCCACGCACCCGTTGGGGCGGAACACGACGCCTTCGGCCTTCAGCCACTCCACCTGCCCGGGCCAATGCGGGGCCGTCCGCCCCGCGCTGTTCACCACGCGGTGGCAAGGCAAGCCCCGGTCCGGCGGCGCGTCGCCCAACAAGCGCCCCACCAGACGGGCATGGCGCGGACGGCCGGCCAGCCAGGCCACATCGCCATAGGCCAGCACCTTCCCGCGGGGAATGGCTGCCACCACATCGTACACCTGCTGCCGGAATACGGCAACATCGACTGTGTTTTTTCCCATACTCTTTTGACAAATAAATTCTCGCGGGACAAAAATACCGCTTTTTCCCTCGCCCGCCTCACAAACTCGCCCAAAAAACATCCGTCGAAGGGCATGTCCGGCCACGTCCGTGCCCTTTGCCCCACCCCGCCGTGCGGAGTCCGCCAGCGTACTCTGCGGAGAGTACTCGAGTACTTGCCGCAGAGTACTCGAGTGCCTTGCGGCAAGTACAATCCGGAACTCCGCAAACCGCCCGTCCACAGAGTACAGAAAGGAAGCAGAGACTAACATCAATAAAAAAATAAATCCGAATATTATTTGCCGCTTATCCGAAATTCACTATATTTGCATAGCCCTAAGAGAGGGCCATGGCAAGCGTTTTGGCATTATCCAAGTTCAGGAAATCCCCAATTTCTCACAACAACAATGGATATACAGAAACGCTCTGCGGACTATAGATATATACTAAAAAAAGCATTCCCTTGCGGGGAATGCTATATATCAAATAGACGTGGGGCTTTATGTATTATTTGTTGTTGAGTATGGGGATACTTCTGAACGATAATACTAAAGTTCCCCACGTTTAACCATGTAACCAAAGAACAAACACGACCCTTGGGGAGGAGGTTGTACTTTAAGCTCTAAAAGCAATGAAAACAAATACATGGGAAGTTACATACAAATTACATGCCAATCCTTCATTACAACCCATATACTTTCCCATTTCATGAAAGAATACAATTTGCCCCACGATAACAGGGAAGATTTGTGGCTCAAGCTCATTTCGTTATGCCAGGATGTCAAAAGCATCAAGGATGCCATTGACATGGATTCTTCACATAAAATGATGAACAAAATAGAACTGATAGAAGACGAAATAGACTTGCTATTGGCATTGTTGGACGACACCCCCGACATTCCTCCAACCACAGAACAGGCAGACAAAGCCCCGACAAGACCTTAACATTTAAATATATTCTTATGGACAAGCAAATCGAAAACGCCATGAACAAGCTAATCAACACGGAAATCTGGTCTTCCAACCTATACCTTGCCATGCAAGTGTTCTTCGAACGGAATGGCTTTCCCGTTCTTAGTTCATGGCTTCAACTGCAATCACGAGGCAACATGGAACGTGTGCACGCCATCATGCACCTCCTCTACCACCAAGGAGGGACAACCGACATCGCTCCCCAAGAAGGACACATGCCGGAATGGCGGAACTCCACGGAAGCACTCAACCGGCTCGTCGAACAAGAACAGAACGTACAACGGGATGTCAAGAGTTTCCTCTTTGCCGTACACTACCTTGACAAAGACCTTTACACCAGCATCCGCCATCTCTATGACGACCGCCCCTATATCGGCAACATCCTGCTCGAACTGATGCATATTTTAGCCGAAGAAAGCCAGCGGAGACTTCCCGAATAACCCACAAACGACCAACTAAACGACAAAGACATTATGACTGGAAATTATATCGGAATACTGACCTCCGGAGGAGACGCCTCCGGAATGAATGCGGCAATCCGGGCCGTAACACGCAGCGCAATCTTCAACGGCCTTAAGATAAAAGGTATCTACAGGGGGTATGAAGGCCTGATTGCCGGTGAAGTGAAAGAACTGAACACCGAGGATGTCAGCAATATCATACAACGCGGCGGCACAATTCTAAAGACTGCCCGGAGCAAGGACTTCATGACTTCCCAAGGACGCAGAAAAGCTTACGAAACTCTACGAAAAGAACGCATAACGGCTCTGGTCATCATCGGAGGCGACGGCTCACTGACTGGCGCGCGCACCTTCGCCGACGAACATGAAGACATCACCTGCATCGGACTGCCCGGCACCATTGACAACGACCTCTACGGCACGGATGCTACCATAGGATATGACACGGCACTGAACACCATCGTGGAATGCGTGGACAAAATCCGCGACACAGCCACCTCGCACGACCGCCTTTTCTTCGTCGAGGTTATGGGGCGCGACGCCGGATTCCTCGCACAATATAGTGCAGTGGCAGCCGGAGCGGAAGCGGCAATTATTCCGGAAGACCGCACCGACGCTGATCAATTGGAAACATTCATTAACCGAGGATTCCGAAAGACCAAGAACAGTAGTATCGTCATCGTATCGGAAAGCAACAAAGACAAAGGAGCTTTACACTACGCCAAACGGGTGGAAAAAGAATATCCGCAATACGATGTCAGGGTATCCATCTTGGGACATCTGCAACGAGGCGGCTCCCCCAGTGCCTACGACCGTATTCTGGCCAGCCGATTAGGCGACGGAGCTATACAAGCTTTATTAGAAGGGCAACGCAACGTCATGATTGGCATCCACAATGACCAAATCGTCTACATCCCATTCATTGAGGCCATAAAAACCGACAAGCCCATCGACAAAAGCCTCATCCGCATCCTGAACGAACTCTCCATTTAAAAGAAAAGCAAGAACAGATTTTGCCCCATCTGTTAGCTTTTGGCACATCCCACAAAATTTCGTATTTTTGTGGGATGATGCTTTTGGAGGGCCTTTTGTGACCATGTCAAGCCGAACAAGCGGAAGCACAGTCATACCCGAGAAAAACACCGCACCTCCCCTGTCTTTCTCGACCAGAAACACTCTTCGTAAAAAACGCAAAAAAACATTAAGGTTATACTTATGGAAAGGGTGTGCCGTACTCTCTCTCAGAATCATGAAACAGTGTCTTGTTCGTTAACATAAAAGCAATACGGCGGACACCCATAAAACAACAAACCCTATCTTGATGCAACCAAGGAAAGAAAATCACAAGGTTTTCCCGACATATTTCCGTAACTTTGTGTCCACACTAAACGAACGTACATGAACGATTACATCCAAATCAAAGGCGCACGGGTGAACAACCTGAAGAATATCGACCTGGACATCCCGCGCAACAAACTGATTGTCATCACCGGCCTCTCGGGCTCGGGCAAATCATCGCTGGCCTTCGACACGCTCTACGCCGAAGGCCAACGGCGCTACGTGGAAAGCCTGTCGGCCTATGCCCGCCAGTTTCTGGGGCGCATGAGCAAACCGGAGTGCGACTACATCAAGGGCATACCGCCCGCCATCGCCATCGAACAGAAGGTGAGCAGCCGCAACCCCCGCTCCACGGTGGGCACTTCGACGGAAATCTATGAATACCTGAGGCTGCTCTACGCCCGCATCGGGCGCACCTTCTCCCCCGTGAGCGGGCAGGAGGTGAAGAAGCACACCACGGAAGACGTCGTGCGGTGCATGCTCTCCTACTCCAAAGGCACGCGCTTCACCGTGCTCGCCCCGCTCGTGGTGCGCGAGGGACGGAGCCTGTCCGAACAGCTGGACAGCGACTTCAAACAGGGCTTCTCGCGCATAGAGGTGAACGGCGAAATCACCCGCATGGAAGACTTCATGGTGGAGCTCTCGAAAAACCCCGACGCGGGCAAAGGCAAAACCATCTACCTGCTCGTGGACCGCATGGCCTGCGATGACGCGAAAGACAGCATCTCGCGCCTGACCGACTCTGCCGAAACGGCCTTCTATGAGGGAAACGGCGAGTGCATGCTCCGCTTCTATCCCTCGGGACTGCTCCACTTCTTCTCCACCCGCTTCGAGGCGGACGGCATGACCTTCGAAGAGCCCACGGACAACCTGTTCTCCTTCAACTCGCCCATCGGGGCCTGCCCCGAATGTGAAGGCTTCGGCCGCGTCATCGGCATCGACGAGCACCTGGTGGTGCCCAACTCGGCCCTGAGCGTCTACGAAGGGGCGGTGGTCTGCTGGCGCGGAGAGAAAATGGGGGAATGGAAAAACGAATTCTGCCGGAGGGCCGCGCGGCACAACTTTCCCATCTTTGAACCTTACTACCAACTGACGCAGGCACAGAAGGATTTCCTCTGGCACGGCGAACCGAAAGACCTCCTGTCGGACATCAACGAGGTGTGCATCGACAGTTTCTTCAAGATGCTCGAGGACAACCAATACAAAATCCAATACCGCGTCATGCTGGCGCGCTACCGGGGCAAGACCATCTGCCCCAAATGCCACGGCACACGGCTACGGCCCGAAGCCGGATACGTAAAGATAGGGGGACGCTCCATCTCGGACCTGGTGGACCTGCCGGTGACGGAACTGAAAAAGTTCTTCGACCAACTGGAACTGACCGAACACGAACAGGAAATCGGCCGGCGGCTGCTCACCGAAATCAACAACCGCATACAGTTCCTGCTGGACGTGGGACTGGGATACCTCACCCTGAACCGGCTGAGCAACACGCTCTCGGGCGGCGAAAGCCAGCGCATCAACCTGGCCACCTCGCTGGGCAGCAGCCTCGTGGGCTCGCTCTACATCCTGGACGAACCCAGCATCGGGCTGCACAGCCGCGACACGGACAAACTCATCCGCGTGCTGCGCCAGCTGCAACAACTGGGCAACACGGTGATCGTGGTGGAGCACGACGAGGAAATCATCCGGGCCGCCGACTACATCATCGACATCGGGCCGAACGCCGGACGGCTGGGCGGGGAGGTCGTGTTCCAAGGCGACCTGAAAAAAATGCTGGCCGAAAAGCCGCAGGACACGCGGAGCTACACCGTGAAATACCTGACGGGGCAGGAAACCATCCCGCTGCCCGACAGCCCGCGACCGTGGAACAACTATATCAAGGTAAAGGGCGCGAGGGCCAACAACCTGCGCGGCATCGACGTGAGCTTCCCGCTCAACGTCATGACCGTGGTCACCGGCGTGAGCGGTTCGGGCAAGTCCACCCTCGTGCGCGACATCTTCTTCCGCGCCATGAAAAGGCAATTCGACGAAGTGGCCGACCGCCCCGGGGAATTCCTCGGACTGGAAGGCGACCTGGACATGGTGAGGAACATCGAATTCGTGGACCAGAACCCCATCGGGAAATCCTCGCGCAGCAACCCCGTGACCTACATCAAAGCTTACGACGAAATACGCAAGCTCTTCGCCGAACAGCCCTTGGCCAAGCAAATGGGATTCACGGCCGGATACTTCTCGTTCAACACCGAGGGCGGGCGATGCGAGGAATGCAAGGGCGAAGGCACCGTCACAGTGGAAATGCAGTTCATGGCCGATTTGGTGCTGGAGTGCGAGTCGTGCCACGGAAAGCGCTTCAAAAGCGACATCCTCGAAGTGAAGTTCGAAGGGCAGAACATCTACGACGTACTGAACATGACCGTGAACCAGGCCATAGAGTTCTTCGACGCGCATGGGCAAGACAAGATTTCAAAAAAGCTCAAGCCACTGCAGGACGTGGGCTTGGGCTACATCAAACTGGGGCAATCGTCCAGCACCTTGTCGGGCGGAGAAAACCAGCGCGTCAAGCTGGCCTACTATCTGGGCATGGAGAAGGCCGACCCCACCATCTTCATCTTCGACGAACCCACAACCGGCCTGCACTTCCACGACATCAGAAGATTGCTGGCGGCCTTCGACGCCCTCATCCTGCGCGGCCACACGCTCATCATCATCGAGCACAACATGGACGTCGTCAAATGCGCCGACTACATTGTCGACCTCGGACCGGAAGGCGGACAGGGAGGCGGAAACGTGGTCGTGTGCGGGACACCGCAAGAGGTGGCAGCCTGTGCGGCCAGCTACACCGGGCGCTTCCTCAAGGAAAAACTGGCCGAAGCCTAAGAAAACAGCGCATCCCCTTGCCCAAGATACCGGACAAGGGGATGCGCAGAAAAAAGCCGGGACGCGCACCATGCGGAACGGGCCCCGGCAAAAAAATACCTGTTTTCACTCTTAATTGTTGGCAGCCGGCTGCGTAGGAGCAGGGGCGCTTGCGGCGTCCGACCCTTGGGCAGGCGCTGCGTTCTGCTGCTGGGGCTGGCTTGCACCGAAGCCCGGCAGGTTGTTGGAGTTCACTGCCCTTTGCTCCGTGGCGGCCTTCATCATGGCCGATTCTTCCGTAGCGACCTTCGGGATGAAGAACACTGAGACGACACTAAAAACTACCATGGCAGCAGCCAGACCCCACGTCAGCTTTTCAATCACGTCCGTGGTCTTGCGCACGCCCATGATTTGGTTGGAAGCCGAGAAACTGGAAGCCAACCCACCGCCTTTTGATTCTTGGATGAGCACGATGAAGCACATGAGGATCGCAAGAATCACAATAAGAACAATCAATACTGTGTACATGTTTACGCTTTTTTATTTTTATTATTTATTATCAATTTCTCCAAGAAACGGATTTGGTCTGCAAAGTAACGGTTTTTTTTTGGATATTTCAAGCTTAAACGCCTGATAATTTCCATCGCTTTCGTATATCTGCCTTGTTTTATATAAATTTTAGCCAAAGTTTCCGTGAAATAATCCTCTTCCTCGGTGTTTTCCTCGGCCGGAGGCGGTTCGGGCGCCTGCCAGCCCTCGTCGCCGGGCTGGGAAAGCACGATTCGCTTGTCGCCCTGCCCGATGAAATCGTCTATGAGCTCTTGGTGCTGCATGCGGGGCACGGCAACGAACGTATCGGGCGCCTCTTCGCTCTGCATCAGATAAGCCATGTAGTCTGTCGAAGCGTCGACCACCTTGGGGCGGCGCGTCTTCTCTTCCGGCAAGTTGGCCAGGAAGCTGTCAATCAGAGAATATGTGCGGTCGGTCTCCTCTCCGTCCGACTTTTCAGCCTTTGTCTGATATTTCTTTGCCGGTTCCAGACGGTAGTTCACCCCTTCTATCAATTGGAACAAGGCCTTGCGATCGGGCAGGAAGAAGGCTGCCCGCCTCAGTTCGCGGTCGAAAAGTTCGTCGTGCAACTGGTAAAGGTTGCGCAAATAGAGCAGGCGGGCCGGCTGGAAAAACGGATAGTCGGCCACGAGCCGCTCCAAGTGGGGCAGCGTCTCCTTGTCCAGTCGTTCCGGATGTTTGATGTAGTCCGTCAAATTTAGCTCCATACTTACCAATTCGCTACAGTTGCATTGAATATCTGGTCCACAATATCCTCCACCATCTGCGTCACCAGTTCCTCCTGCACGGCGGTGAGTTGCTGCGAGGAGTCATACTGCGTCGTGGCGCTGAACTTCTGCTCGAAGTCCTCATCGTGGTTGGCATTGTTGACGAAACGTACATTCACCGTCATCTTCAACTGCACCTGCGACGAATAGCCGTCGGCCGACACGCCTTTGTTGAACTGGCTGTATTCCACGATTTCGCCCGAAAGCTGCAAGTCACCATTGCGGTTCACCTGTTGCAACTTGGTCTGACGGGCATAAATGTCCGTCAGCTGGTTGTTGAAGATGGACTGCATGGGAGTCCACACGTAGGCCGAGCGGATAGGGAACTGCGCTATCTGGATGGTCTTGGTCTTCGTGTAGTCGATAGAAGCCCCATTGAACTTATACGAGATGGAGCAGGCCGCCGCCAGGAAAGCGACAGAAAGCAGCAGGGCCGCCCGCTTAAAGATGTTCCTTGTCCAAGCCATATTCCTTGATTTTTCGGTAAAGCGTCCGTTCGGATATGTTCAGGTCCTGCGCCGCCTTGCGCCGCCGCCCGCGGTTTTTCTCCAAAGCTTTCACTATCATTTGCCGCTCCACGTCGTTGAGCGAAATGGTTTCCTCCACATACTCCTCGGGCGTCTGGAACTCCTCCTCGCCCTTGGCAGAGGCGGAATTGGCGACGGGGAAAGCCACGTCCGGACGGTAATAAGGCACCGGACACCCTTGTACCTGCGGCACGGCCACATCCTGCCGCGCGCGCTCCGCCTGCTGCCCGTGCACCAGTTTCTTCAGTTCGGTGACGTCGTTGCGCAAGTCGAACAGGATTTTATAGAGCAATTCGCGCTCGTTCTCGAAGCTGTGCGCCTCTTTCCGCTTGTTGAGCGGCACGATGTCGTGCGATACGGGGTCGTCCGGGATGTATTCGGCAAGGATTTCCGGAGTGACGACCCGCTCGGGGGAAAGGATGGAAATCTGCTCGGCCACGTTCTTCAGCTGCCTGATGTTGCCCGGCCACGAATAGCGCTTCAGTTTCTCCTGGGCCTCCGCTGTCAGCTCCACGGCCTCGGGCATGTTGTACTTCTCCGCCGTGTCCATGGCAAACTTCTTGAACAGCAACACGACATCGTTGCCACGCTCGCGGAGCGCCGGCATCTTGATGGGTATCGTGTTCAGGCGGTAGAACAAGTCTTCGCGGAAGCGCCCGTCGCGAATGGCCTGCGCCATGTTCACGTTAGTAGCTGCCACGATGCGCACATCGGTCTTGCGCACATCACTCGACCCGACACGGATATACTCCCCGGTCTCCAACACACGGAGCAGACGGGCCTGGGTGGCCGAAGGAAGTTCCCCCACCTCGTCCAGGAAAAGCGTCCCGCCATTGGCCGCACCGAAGTAGCCTTCACGCTCGCCAATGGCACCGGTAAAAGCTCCCTTCTCATGGCCGAAGAGTTCGGAATCGATGGTCCCTTCGGGGATGGAACCGCAGTTCACCGCAAAATATTTTTTCGTCTTTCTCAGGCTGTTGTCGTGAATGATGCGGGGGATAATCTCCTTTCCCACACCACTTTCACCCGTGATGAGCACTGACAAGTCCGTCTTGGCCACTTGCAATGCGACATCCACCGCATGGTTCAGCCCTTCGAAATTGCCAACGATGCCATATCTCCTTTTCTGTGCCTGGACATCAGATGTATTCATAAAATCCTCCTAAATGCGAATGCAGACAAAATTACATAAAAAATCCGTGGCACACGCCGTTTCCTCCATAATTTTAAGAAAATATACCTAAGCCTGCCTGCCCGACGGCATCCCGTCAGCGAGAAGGAGCTGCCGGCTTATTGCCCACCTTGATGAGCAGCAACCCGATGGCCGTCCATATCAGCTCACGCAGACGGACAATCAAACTGGTATAGACGCCATAGGCCCCGGCCAGCGAAAGGCCGCCGACCGCCAAGGCGAAGCCTCCCTCGCGCGCACCGACCCCCATCGGGATGAAGAAGAACAGGTTGGCGAAAAGGGAAGTGAAAGCCTGGATGAGCACACAATTCCAGAAAGATACGTGGTCGGTCAGGATGAGCAGGATGAACTGTATTTCGAGGCAGCCCGCCACACGCACTCCAAACTCAATCAGCAACGAAAGGTAGAACGTGGAACGGCGCTGGGCGTGCAAGGCGGCAATCTGGCGGTCCACATTGCGGATGGACTCGCCCTTGGTTTCCATGAAACGCCGCAGGCGCGACTTCAGGCCGGGGATGTGGGACAAGAGATGCAAGGCTTTCATGGCCAAACCATGCTTGTAGCCCTTCAAGAAAAAATAGATGCCCAAGCCGCAGAACACGGAGCACACTGCGAGGAACACCGCCATGCCGGCCGACATGCCGCGCGCATAAAGCACCAGATAAAGAAGGATGGAGAACGACCAGAAACAAAAATGGGAGAAGATGTGCATCATGGCATACAAGATGACGCTCGAAGCGGCCTTCGACGCGCCCACATAGGGCGTAAGTTCCATGATGCGGTAAGGCTCTCCGCCCAGCAGTCCCACCGGGGTGACATAGTTCAAGGCATAGCCGCTGATGGTGTACTTATACACCCGCCAGAAAGAGACCTTGGGCACCGCCCCGTCGTTGAGGATGACCGACCACGACCAAGCGTTAGCCATATAAAGGAAGACCCACAAGACGATGACGGCGGGGAACCAGTAGCCCGCACGCCGGACGTTTTCCCACATTTCCGCGTAGGAGATGTCCGACGTGCAGAGCATGACGAGAATGGCCGCCACGCCGACGGCCAAAAACAGGTTGCGGTATAACGGCTTCATTTCTACTCTTCGGGGGCGTTCAGTTTAAGTTTGTCACTGTCGTCCCGGCGCTCATGATATTGTTTCCGCAGGGGATTGGCATGTGCCTCCTCGTAGCGTTTCCGGTTGCGGAACACGTCCAGCGCCGTATACACGGCCTGGCGGAGCGACGCCTCGTCGGCCTTGCCTTGCCCGGCGATATCATAGGCCGTGCCGTGGTCGGGCGAAGTGCGCACGATGGGAAGGCCGGCCGTGTAGTTCACCCCGTCCGTCATGGCCAGAGCCTTGAAAGGCGCCAGTCCCTGGTCGTGGTACATGGCCAGCACGCCGTCGAAGTATTCATAAGTTCGGTTGCCAAAGAAGCCGTCGGCCGGATAAGGCCCGAAGCAGAACACTCCCTCCTTCTCCATCTCGCTGATGGCCGGGATGATGGCATCCTGTTCCTCCGTCCCCAGCAAGCCCCCGTCTCCGGCATGCGGGTTCAGGGCCAACACGGCAATGCGCGGTTTCTCCACGTTGAAGTCCTTGCGCAATGCCTCGTAGAAGATGCGCAACTTGCGCTTTACGGCCTCCTTGCTGATGGCCGGCGCCACCTCGCGAATGGGCAGGTGGGTGGTCACCAAGGCCACCCGCAACGCGTCGTTCATCAAGATCATCAAAGCTTCGTTCCCTTCGCCGACGCGCTCTTGGATGTATTCCGTATGGCCGGGGAAGTGGAAGCCTTCGCCTTGGATTGTCGCCTTGTTGATGGGCGCCGTCACCAGCACGTCGAACAGGCCTTCCTTATAATCGGCCATGGCGCGCTCCAGTGCCGCCAATGCCGCCCGCCCGCTTTCGGCCGACGGTTGCCCGAAGTCGATCTTCACTTCCTCCGTCAGGCAATCCACGAGGTTCAGTTTTCCGTCCACCACGTCGGAAGCCCGCTGTATGGTGACAAAGTTCGTGCCCAGGTCCATGGCTTTCCTGTGGTACGTCGCCACTTTGGGAGAGCCGTATATGACGGGCGTGCATAATTCCAGCATCGCCGGTTCGCTGAAGAGTTTCAGGATGATTTCGTATCCCACTCCGTTAACATCACCGTGGGTAATCCCCACCAATATTTTACCGTTCTTCATTTCTGCTTGTTTTTATTCTTGTTTTTTTCCTGCCGTCACGCTCACCTCGGGAATGCTGGCTTTCAGTTCCCTGGGCTGCTCGCCCGGCAAGCATAGCGTGTACAATGCGCTTTCCAGGCTGCGCATCAGGTTGCCCTTTTTCTTCTGCGGGGCATAGACGAATCCTTCCACGACGACCACCCGGTTGTTGAGCGTGTCCACACGGGAATGGCTGACAAACGGGCCGCCCATGGCGTCGTTCTCCATCATCCAAAGGCCGCGCATCTCCATGGCGTATTGTCCTTTCACGACGATGGGGCGCACGGAGGTGCACAATGTGTCGGTGGCCATGTACATGTCAGGCTCGGCGCCGGGGATGTTCTGTTTCATCACCGAATCGCGCTTGGCCACGACGTATTGCTTGTTGAATGTCTGCGGCCCTTCGTAGGGATAAGAGTACATGCAGATGTTCAGCAGTCCCGTGGCGCCGCTGGATGCGGTCCAGAAGAAATCCTTCCCCTTCTTGGAGCTCTTGATGTCGGCAGGCGCCCAGATCTGGCACTTGAAGAGGTCCTCGGCCAACTGCGACACCAGATCCGAATGCTTCTCCTCAAGCTGGTTGATTTGGCGGTTCATTTCCACCCGGGTCAGGAAGTCCACGATGGACTGCGTATGCGTCTTCACGAAGGCAGCGAAGTCGTCCTCGTCCGGGCTCTGAATGGTCAGTATGACCTGCGGCTGGGCGAACACGTCGCGCGAGTATTTGATTTTGGTCTGCGTGTATTCATTGGGATCAATCTCCACTTGTATGATGTTCCTGAACAGTTTCATCGCCCGGCTGTAGTGGCGTGGATCGGATTGTGAAATCTGGAACGAGCGTTCCGGCTGCGGCAAGCCGGGGATATCCGTGTCGAGCACGCTGAACAAGGCCCGTCCCGCAGGACGTTCCCACATCTCGTCGTCCACCACGACCAGCACCTCGTAAGGCCGTCCGCTGGAGCTTGGCGTCCCAATATTCTCACATGCGGCCAAAGCCACGGCCGCCCACAAGAGCATCAAGCCTTTCATCAGGCATTTATACTTTTTCATCTTTTACCTCCCCTTTATTTTATGTCCTTTAAATCCAGTCCTTGTTGCTTGGCCGTGCTCAACAGGCCGCAGGCCGCAAAGATGTCCTGCCCCCGCGAAGCCCTGATGGTGGAGAAAAGCCCGTGGGCGGTGAGATAGTCGCGGAAGCGCACCATGTCGTCCTCGGACGTGCCTTCCAGGTCGACTCCCGGCACGGGATGAAAGCGTATCAGGTTCATGCGGCACTCCAGTCCGCCCAGCAGCCTCAGCAATTCCTTGGCATGGGCCGGCGTGTCGTTCACGCCCCTGAACATCGTGTATTCAAACGACAGGCGGCGCTGGTGCGTGAAGTCGTATTCCCTCAGCAGCGCCACAATCTCGCGGATGCCGAAGCCATGCTCCGCCGGCATCAGGCGCTCCCGTTGCTCCGCGAAGGGATTGTGCAGGCTCACCGCCAGGTGGCACTCGCTCTCGTCCAGAAAGCGCCGCAGTCCCTTGCGCACGCCCACCGTAGAGACGGTGATGCGCTTGGGGCTCCAGGCGTAACCATAATCTGCCGTCAGGATGCCCGTCGCGCGCAACACGGCGTCCAGGTTGTCCAGCGGTTCGCCTTGTCCCATGAAGACCACGTTGGTCAGCGTCTCCCGCTCGGGCAGCGAATAAAGCTGGTTCAGGATGTCGCATGCCGTCAACTGCCCGGCAAAGCCCTGCTTGCCCGTCATGCAGAAACGGCATCCCATCCGGCACCCCACCTGCGAGGACACGCAGAGCGTGGCCCGCTCGCCGTCGGGGATGTACACGGTCTCGACATACCCTCCGGCCGCCGTCCGATAGAGGTACTTCACCGTGCCGTCCGCCGAGCGTTGCGCGTCCACCGGAGCAGAGCATCCCACGGCGTAGCGCTCGCCCAGCGCCTTCCGGTGCTTCAGCGACAAGTTGGTCATTTCGTCGACCGACGCCACTTTCTTTCCGTAAATCCACCCCACCATCTGCCGCGCGGCGAAGGGGGGCATCCCTACCTCGGCGGCCACGCCTTTCAACTCGTCCAGCGTCATGCCCAGCAATGCTTTTTTCTCCTCTCCGGCCATATTTCCACTTTAATTTGGCAGACAAAGGTAAGGAAAAAAAGAGAAATCCTCCACTATATTTGACCTTTATTCGCATTATTCCCTGCAAGAAAGGAGCAAGCCCCGTCCTTTAGGCGCATAATGCCCTTGTCCGACTTCAGATTTCCCCCTTCCGGAAAGTCCGGACGACAAGGCGGAAAACTTTCTTTTGTCCGGCACGAATCTCTATTCAACGACGTTGTTTATATAATTAACGACGTTGACTATATAAACGCCGACGTTGTTTATGTAAACAACGACGTTGAACAGACTTTTCATCAGGAAGAAGACAACTATTCCTCCCCACGTGTGCCACTTCCCATAAAGCCCGGACGGATGACAAAGATTGGGGTGGCATCGACTTTTTCTTAATCCCACTGGCACATAAATCGCGATTTATGCCTATTTTTGCAGTAGAATAAACAAAAATTATCAGATGAAGCCCTCGCTACATTCTCCACGGATAGACTGCTTCTTGCCCTACGGCACGGAAGACCAAATAGCCAGCTTGGCACAAGCACTGCACGAAACCGGACACGTAAGGCAGATTTGCGTCCTCTGCCCCGCGGGCGGGCACACGCCCTTGCCGGACACCTGCCGGCCGATATATGCGGACAGCCTCCTGGGCACGCAGGCCCTCAGGGACATCGCCGCACAATGCGAAGCCGAATACTGCCTGCTCTACCTGAAAGCCCTGCCGCTCGAACTGGGGTTCCATGCCTTGGAACGCCTCCTGCGCGTGGCCGACGACACACAGGCCGACTTGCTCTACACCGACCATTATACCATATTAAAAGGCGCGCGACAGCCGCATCCGCTCATCGACTACCAGGAAGGAAGCCTGCGCGACGACTTCGACTTCGGCTCCCTGCTCCTGATACGCACGAAAGCACTGAAGGCATTCGCCTCGCAACCCGACCTGCACGACTATCGCTATGCGGGGTGGTACGACCTGCGGCTCTTCCTGAGCCGCCACGGCGAAATCTTCCACCTGAACGAATGCCTCTACACGGAGATTGAAACTGACACGCGGACGAGCGGGGAAAAGAACTTCGACTATGTGGACCCCAAGAACCGCACCGTGCAAATCGAGATGGAACAGGCCTGCACCGAGCACCTGAAACGAACCGGGGCCTACCTGGCACCCGAAGAGGTGGACGAGGTGGACTTCGGGTGCGAGGACTTCGAATGCGAAGCCTCCGTGGTGATACCCGTGCGCAACCGGGCACGCACCATCGAAGATGCCATACGAAGCGTGCTGGACCAACAGACGACATTCGCCTTCAACCTCATTGTGGTGGACAACCACTCCACCGACGGCACGACGGAGGCCATCCGCCGCTATGCCGGAGACGCACGCGTGGTGCACATCATTCCCGAACGCGAAGACCTGGGCATCGGCGGCTGTTGGAACACGGCCGTGCATCACCCCCGCTGCGGACGGTTCGCCGTGCAGCTCGACTCCGACGACCTCTACAGTTCGCCCCACACCCTGCAGCGCATCGTCGACACCTTCTACCGCGAGAAGGCCGCCATGGTCATCGGCTCCTACCGCATGACGGACTTCGCCCTGCAAACCCTTCCCCCGGGGCTCATCGACCACAAGGAATGGACGCCCGAAAACGGCCGCAACAACGCCCTGCGCATCAACGGGCTGGGCGCCCCGCGGGCTTTCTTCACGCCCGTCCTGCGCAGGTTGCAAATCCCCAACACCAGTTACGGAGAGGACTACGCCCTCGGCCTCTGCTTCTCCAGGTTCTACCGCATCGGGCGCATCTACGACGAGGTCTACCTCTGCCGCCGATGGGAAGGCAACTCCGACGCCGCCCTCAGCACCGAACGGGTCAATGCCAACAACCTCTACAAAGACCGCCTGCGCACCATCGAACTGAAAGCACGGCGCCAGCTGAACGACCGTTGGAACCATCCCCTGTCGCAGGAAGAAATGCAACGCTTCTTCCGCGAACAGTTGGAAGAGTGGGACGAGGCACGGAAACGATACGAGGAACTCTCGGGAGTGCAGACCCGCGAACTTCCCTTCGGCGACCATGCCCTGGCCGTTCAGTTCAACCCCGCGCGCATCGTGTCCACCGGAGCGTCCATCGCCCCGTCCGCACTGGCCGCTCGCCCATGCTTCCTTTGCGACCTGAACCGGCCGGCCACCCAACGCGCACTGCCCGTCGAAGGACACTACCAGCTGTTGGTCAACCCCTACCCCATACTGCCCGAACATTTCACCATCCCTGCCCGCCGGCACGTGCCGCAACACATCCTCACCCACTTCCAGACCCTGCGCGAGATGGCTTGGAACGCACCGGAAATGATTTTCTTCTACAACGGTCCCCTCTGCGGAGCCTCAGCCCCCGACCACCTGCACTTCCAGGCGGGCACGCGGGGCGTGTTGCCCATCGAACGCGACTGGAAGAGCTACGAGACCAATATGGAAAAGCTCTACCCCCTGCAACCGGAGGAGGAAGAAAGCATCGAGGAAATCATCGCACAAAACGCCAACTGCGGGCTCTACCTGCTCCGCAACTACGCCTGCCCCGTGTTCGTCATCCGAACACGACCGTCGGCACATCCCTGCTTGCTCTTCGAGAAACTCTACCACGCGCTGCCGCTTCACCCGGGCGAGGACGAGCCGCGCATGAACATCGTCTGCTGGCGGCAAAGCTGGAACCCCGGCAGGGAAGACGAAATCGTCATCCTGATTTTCCCGCGCAAGAAGCACAGGCCGGACTGCTACGGGCGCAGTGGCGAAGAACAGTTCCTCGTCAGCCCGGGCGCCTTGGACATGGGTGGACTGCTCATCACACCCCGCGAAAAAGACTTTCTCCGCATCACGCCCGAAACCGCCACGGACATCCTGCGCGAGGTGACCCTGACGGAAGAAGAACTGAAGCCCGTCATCGGGAAACTCACCCCCAGCCACAAGGACAAACAAAAAGGCAAGCCCGCGGACGCGCACAAGAAAAACGCCACCGCCCACGAGGACACGGAACCCGACGTCAGCGTCGGCATCATGAGCCGACCCGACATACATTTCTCGCTCAACGGCACCTTCCAGGCCAAGGGAACGCTTGTGGAAGGCAAGCAGGACGTGGAATACCGCGAAGGCGGCATCCTGTGGAACGGCAACCTCTACCGCGAACTCACTTTCGTCCCGCAATCCCCCGATGCTTCATTCTCGCTCTGCGACGTGACCATCGGCATCAACTTCCACTGGGAGCGCCAGGAGACCCAAACTTTCAGCGGAACGCTGAAACTCGTGGTGGAAGAAGAAAAAATCGTGGCCATCAACGTGCTGCCCGTCGAAGACTATCTCGTGAGCGTCATCTCCAGCGAGATGAGCGCCTCCGCTTCGCCGGAGTTCCTGAAGGCATCGGCCGTCATCAGCCGCAGCTGGCTCTACGCACAAATCGAGAAGCGCAAGAAGATGAACGGTTACGACCGCGGCTTCTTCTCCTTCAACAAGAGCGACGGCGAACTTATCCGATGGTACGACCGGGAAGACCACACCATCTTCGACGTCTGTGCCGACGACCACTGCCAGCGCTACCAAGGCATCACGCGGGCCAGCCACAAGGCCGTGGGCGACGCCGTGGAAGCCACACGCGGACAAATACTCATGTACGGCGAGGAAATCTGCGACGCGCGCTTCTCCAAGTGCTGCGGCGGAGCCACCGAAGAGTTTGAATACTGCTGGGAAGACCGGCACCTGCCCTACCTCTCCAGCATCAGGGACAAGGCCCACGCGCACGGCGGCGAACGCCCGGCCGCTCCCGACCTGACACGGGAGGAGGAGGCCGAAAAATGGATTCGGAGCACGCCGGACGCCTTCTGCAACACGACGGACAAGGAAATACTGAAACAGGTGCTGAACGACTATGACCAGGAAACCACCGACTTCTTCCGCTGGCGCGTGGAATACGCACAGGCGGAACTGGCCGGCCTCATCGCCGAGAAGCTGAAGACGGACTTCGGCTCCATCCTCGACCTTGTCCCCGTGGAGCGTGGCCCGGGCGGCCACCTGAGCAAGCTGAAGATCGTAGGCACCAAAGAAACACTCGTCATCGGGAAAGAACTGGAGATCCGCCGCGTGCTGAGCCGGAACCACCTGCTCAGTTCGGCATTCGTCGTCGACCGTGTGGATGCCGACGGGGGCATTCCCGCAGGATTCGTCCTCACCGGCGCCGGATGGGGCCACGGCGTGGGCATGTGCCAAATCGGCGCGGCCGTCATGGGCGCCCGCGGCTACCGCTACGACGAGATACTGAAACACTATTACGACGGAATCTCCATCCGTACCCTTTACCACTGAAACCGACATGAAATCTATCACCAGCCCGCAAGGGCAACCCGCACAAACGCACAGCCGTAACCCTTGGAAGTGGATTCCGTCGCTCTATTTCGCCGAAGCCCTCCCCTACGTAACGGTCATGACCATCTCCACCCTGATGTACGAGCGCCTGGGATTGTCGAACGCCGAAATCGCCTTCTACACCAGCTGGCTCTACCTGCCATGGGTCATCAAGCCCGTGTGGAGCCCGCTCATCGACCTGGCGCAGAGCAAGCGCTGGTGGATTCTGTGCATGGAACTGCTCGTGGCCATAGCCATCGCCGGGGTGGCCTTCACCATCCCCCTACCCCATTTCCTCATCCCCACGCTGGCCTGCTTCTGGCTGATGGCCTTCAGCAGCGCCACCCACGACATCGCGGCCGACGGCTTCTACATGCTGGCCCTCAACCCGCACGAGCAAGCCCTCTACGTGGGCATCCGCAGTACGTTCTACCGCATCGCCACCATCGCCGTGGGCGGCCTCTTCACCATCCTGGCGGGCTTGCTGGAGACGTTCACGCGACGCATCGCCTTCTCGTGGAGCATCACGTTCTATGCCTTGGCCGCCTTCTTCGCCCTGATTATGGCCTACCACATCTTCGCCCTGCCGCGACCGGCCTGCGACCGCACGCGGCGCACCGAGTCGGCAGCCAAACTGATGAAGGATTTCGGCCTCACGTTCCTGTCCTTCTTCAAGAAGCCGCAGGCCTTCACGGCCATTCTCTTCATGCTGTTCTACCGGCTGCCGGAAGCCCTGCTGCTGCGCATCAGCAACCTCTTCCTCATCAAGCCCGTCAGCGAAGGCGGACTGGGGCTGTCCACACAGGAGGTGGGCTTCGTGCAGAGCACCGTGGGCGTGCTTGGGCTGACACTGGGCGGCATCATCGGCGGCATCGCCGCCTCGCGCGACGGCCTGAAGAAATGGTTGTGGCCCATGGTGTGGAGCATTACGCTCCCCGACCTGGTCTACGTCTACATGAGCTATTTCCAGACCCAGAACTTCCTGCTCATCAATGCCCTCGTCTTCATCGAGCAGTTCGGCTACGGCTTCGGCTTCACCGCCTACATGCTCTACCTCATCTACTACTCGCGGGGCGAGCAACAGACGTCGCACTATGCGCTCTGCACAGCCTTCATGGCCCTGTCGATGATGCTCCCGGGCATGGTGGCGGGCGATCTGCAGGAGGCCGTGGGCTACTTCAACTTCTTCCTCATCGTGATGGCCTGCTGCGCCGTGACGGTCGGTGTGGCCGCCTTATTGAAAATAGACCCCGAATTCGGCAAAAAAGAAAAAGAAGATGCGACACGATAAGCCACAAACCCCGCTCCTGGTGGCCGACGCGGGCTCCACGAAGACCGCGTGGTTCCACGCCACCCCCGACGGCCAACGGAAATACATCCGCACCGGCGGCATCAACCCCGCCCTGCAGGACGACGAGGCCATACTCGCCGTGCTGCGCGACGAATTGCTCCCCCGGTTGCTCCCGCCCGGCGGGAAGGAGGCGGGATGCCACGTCTACTACTACGGCGCGGGGTGCATCCCCTCGCAATGCGGCCGGATGGAACGCCTGCTGGCCGCTACACTTCCCTGCGAAAGCGTGGAAGTGCGCTCCGACCTGTGGGGCGCCGCCCGCGCGCTCTGCGGGCACGAGGCGGGCATCGCCTGCATCCTGGGCACGGGGGCGAACTCCTGCCTCTACGACGGGACGGACATCACAGCCCACGTCGCCCCACTGGGTTACGTCCTGGGCGACGAAGGCAGCGGTGCCGCATTGGGCAAACGGCTGGTGGCCGACATCCTGAAGGGGCTGCTGCCCGAAGAACTGTGCCGCGAGTTTTCCGCCACCTACGGCTGGGACGAGGCCGACATCGTGCGCAAAGTGTACCGCGAACCGGGAGCGAACCGTTTCCTGGCCTCGCTCACGCCCTTTCTGAAGATGCACGCCGACCACCCCGCCATCCATGCGCTCCTCGAGGATTGCTTCGACGACTTCTTCGCCCGCAACGTGGAGCCCTACTCGCCCGGCTCACTGCCCGTACACTTCACCGGGAGCATCGCCTTCCACTTCCAGACCGAACTGAAAGAGACGGCCAGCAAACGGCAACTGCGTATCGGAAAGATACAACAAAACCCACTGGAAGAAATGCTGGAATACCACCTGACGGCCTTTGAGGCCGGCGAGCTATAAACTTTTTAAGACTTATCTGTCATTTTTTTCAAAAACATGTTGTAAAGCATAAACAAAGGCTTGCACGGGTAGCAAAATGGGGCTACCTTTGCATCGTTATCCTGAAAACAATCTTTTTACCTTAAACAAAACTAATACCTAAAAAACTAAAGAATGCGGGCTGCTGTGAAGCGGCCCGCATTTCTTTTATGCCTTCCGGCCCGCCGCGCGGCGGCAGGACAAGGAGCCGCACCGCCGCGGCAGGGGACAGGCATCACTGATAGACCCGCACGTAGTCCACCTCGTAGCGCATCGGCCAGGCCTCGTCCGAGACCGGTCCGCCGTTGATGCCTCCCACGGCCAAGTTCAGCAGCACATAGTGGGGCGCCATGAAGGGATTCTTGCCCTCGCCCAGCGTGCCGTTGTAAGTGGTCGACAAAGGAATTTCATTGAGCAGCTCATCGTCGAGATACAGCCGTATCGCCTCCTTCGTCCAGTCCATGCGCCACACGTGGAACTCGCTGGCCCAATCGGGATTCTTCGCCAGGAAGTGCTCCATGGGCGTGGCCTGGCTGTCCCAGCGCGCTTCCCACCGCTTGTCCGTCCCCCATGCGGCATTGGCCATGATGACGGGCCGGCCCTGTATGCGGTAGAACTCCATCACGTCGATTTCCCCGCACGAAGGCCACTCCATCCGGCTGCCCAGCGTCCAGATGGCCGGCCACGCCCCCTTGGCCACCGGAATGCGGGCGCGCACCTCCAGACGGCCATAGGTGAACTCAAACTTCCCCGCCGTGGTTATCGAAGACGACGTGCACTCCACATAGGGCCGCGAAGAGCGCCAGTCGGTGCTGCCTTCGCGGTAGAGCGGGTTGGGCCGCTTCTCCTTGCGCGCCTCAATGATCAGCAAACCGTCGCGGCAATAAGCATTGTCCGGCTGATACCACTGCAACTCCTCGTTGCGCGCATAGCCCTCCTCGTAGTTCCAATACTTCTCGTCCGGACGGCCGTCGCGGTCGAATTCGTCACTCCACACCAGTTTGTAGTCTTGCGCCCAAACTGCGCCTGCCATGGCCCATCCGGCCAGCGACAGGATAAAAGTCTTCCATTTCATCATGCGTTCCTTTTCTAAGATGAGGTAAAGATAGCAAAATAGGCAGAAAGCTGCAAGTCAGGACCGGAGACGGGCACGATGTATGCAAACTTTTTCCGGGCCCGGACGCCCTGCGGGCGGCGGCAACCCGAAAAAGCCCGACACACGGCAGGCAGGGCCGGCCTCGACGTCCGCCATTCCGGAAAGTACTCTGCGGCAAGTACTCGAGTACTTGCCGCAGAGTACTCCCACGCTCTCCGCACGGCCGTTCCTCCCGCTCCGCCGCCCGCTTTTCCATTTCCCGGACAAGACGGCGGCGCATACAAAAAAGGTGCAGGGAAACAACCCGCCAAGGATTGCGTTCCCTACACCTTATTATATATATATGGCGCTACAAGGCGCGCGTCAGATGGACAAGATGCCCAGCACGTCGATCAGTTCCTTCTTGATGGGCTTGTCGCTCTTGATGGCATTGCAGAAAGGCACGTAGACCACCTCGTCGTTGCGGATGCCGATCATCACGTTGCGCTGGCCCTCCTGCAAGGCACGGATGGCGCCCACGCCCAGGCGGCTGGCCAATATGCGGTCCGACGCGCTCGGCGAGCCGCCACGCTGCAAGTGGCCCAGGATGGAGACGCGCACGTCGAACTCGGGATACTCGTTCTTCACGCGGTCGGCATAGTACATGGCACCACACTTGGGACTTTCGGAAACGATGACCATGCTGGAACTTTTGCTTTTGCGTATGCCACGGCTGATGAACTGCTCCAACTGGTCGGCGTTCGTGCTGTCTTCGGGGATGATGGCCGCCTCCGCCCCGCTGGCGATGGCGCCGTTCTGTGCCAGGAAGCCCGCGTCGCGCCCCATCACTTCGATGAAGAAGATGCGCTCGTGCGAGGTGGCCGTGTCGCGGATCTTGTCGACGCACTCCACGATGGTGTTCAGCGTGGTGTCGTAGCCGATGGTCGTGTCCGTTCCGTTGAGGTCGTTGTCAATCGTTCCGGGCAATCCGATGCAGGGCACGTCGAACTCTTCGGCAAAAATGCGCGCTCCGGCCAGCGAGCCGTTTCCGCCGATGACGATGAGGGCGTCGATGCCCTGCTCCACCATGTTGTCGTAGGCCTTCTTCCGTCCCTCCGGTGTCATGAACTCCTTGCTGCGGGCCGTTTTCAGAATGGTTCCGCCGCGCTGGATGATGTTGCTCACGTTCTCCGTGGTGAAGTCCTTGATTTCTTTGTTAATCAGTCCTTCATATCCCCTGTAAATCCCCTTTACCTTCAATCCGGCGGCGATGCCCGCGCGCGTGATGGCGCGTATGGCCGCATTCATGCCCGGCGCATCACCGCCGGACGTCAGGATACCTATGCAATTAATTTTTCCCATGTTGAATTAGAAATTTGACGCTGCAAAGATAATATAAAAAAGTGAGATACAGGGCGAATCGGCAGAAATTAGTCCTCGGGGACAATACTTATGGCAAATCCTCCGGCCGCCACGGCATGAAGTTTCAAACGTGTGTCGGCGTCCACCTTCCTGCGGGTGATTTTGTACGCCTGCGGGTTCGTCAGATAGTCGGCATCTTTGGCATCGGCATAAATGGTAGCCACGTATTTTTTTCCCTTCTTCAGGAAGTCGAGCCGGATGTCGGAGTCGTGCCCGTTGCGCCCGGCCACGGAGCCCACGAACCAGTTGTCCGTCCCCTTGGCACGGCGGGCGATGGTGACGTATTCCGCCGGTTCGGCCTCCAGGTAGCGGCTCTCGTCCCAGTCGAGCGCCACGTCCTTGATAAACTGGAAAGCGTCCTTGTGCGCCTCGTAGTGCTCGGGAATGTCGGCCACCATCTGAAGCGGGCTGTACATCGTCACATAGAGGGCCAGCTGATTGCAGACAGTGGCGTTCACGTGGCATTTGCTCGAAGGATTCATCTTCGACATGTCCATCTCGAAAATGCCCGGTGTGTAGTCCATCGGGCCGCCCTGCAGGCGGGTGAAGGGCAGGATGCAGACGTGGTGCGGGTCGTTGCCCTCGGGAGCGTTGCCGTTGTATTCATTGCCCCGCGCCGACTCGTTGGCGATGAGGTTGGGATAAGTGCGGCAAAGCCCGGTGGGGCGCACGGCTTCGTGGGCATCGACCATGATGCGGTGCTTGGCGGCCTCGGTCACGGCATACAGGTAATGGTTGACGACAGACTGGCTGTAGTGGTGCTCGCCCACGGGCAGGATGTTGCCCACGTAACCGCTCTTCACGGCATCGTAGCCATATTGGTTCATCAGGTCGTAGGCCTTCTCCAGATGGCGCTCATAGTTGCGCGTGGAAGCCGACGTCTCGTGGTGCATGATGAGCTTCACGCCCTTGGAGTGGGCATACTCGTTGAGCGCCCTGATGTCGAAGTCGGGATAAGGGGTGAGGAAGTCGAACACGTATTCCTTCTCATGCCCGAACCAGTCTTCCCATCCTTCGTTCCATCCCTCCACGAGCACGGCCCCGATGCCGTTCCCGGCGGCAAAGTCGATGTAGCGCTTCACGTTGTCGGTGTTGGCGGAATGCGTCCCGTTGGGCTTCGTCCGCGCATAGTCGGTCACGCCAAGCTGCACGGAGGGCAGGTCGTTGGTGTAAGCCCACGTGCCCCGTCCCGTAATCATGTCCCACCACACGCCGACGAACTTCGTGGGGTGTATCCAGCTCGTGTCGTCCAGCTTGCACGGCTCGTTGAGGTTCAGGATGAGGCGCGAGGCCAGGACCTTACGGGCATCGTCGGCCACCTGCACCGTGCGCCAAGGCGTATGGCAAGGCGCCTGCATGTGTCCCTTGTCGCCACGGGCGTCGGGCGTGAGCCACGACTCGAACACCAGGTTCTTGTCGTCCAGGTTCAGGTGCATGGCCGGATAATCGACCAGCGCGGCCTCGTGGAGGTTGACGTAGAGGCCGTCGGCGGTCTTCATTTGCAGCGACGTCTGCACGCCGGTTTCCGAGAAAGCCTGCTGGGAGACGTTGGGCACGTAGGCTTTCCGGAAAAGGCCTCGTATCTCGGAGAGCTTGGACACCGTGTAGTTGTACTCCTGCGTGTCGTAGTCGCCCGGTATCCAATAAGCCGTATGGTCGGCCGCCATGGCAAACTGCGTGCGCTCTTCCTTGATGATGAAATAGACCAGGTTCTTCTGTTGCGGGAATTCGTATCGCAACCCCACGCCGTCGTCGTAGACGCGGAAGCGCACAACCATCGTCCGTTCCGTGGCCGGCTGTTCGAGCGTCACGGCCAGTTCGTTGTAGTGGTTGCGGATTTCGCTCTCCTCCCCCCAGACGGGTTTCCAGGTCTCATCGAAGGTGGACGTTTCCACGCCCGCCTGGCGGAACCCGTCGAGCAAGTCGGGAGCATCCTTCAGTTCGAAGCCCAAGCGGCTGGGCATCACCACCGGCTTGTCTTTATAAGCGACGGCATAGGTGGGTCGCCCTTCCACCACGTCGAAGGCCAGCGACAGGTTGCCGTCCGGCGAAGTCAGCACTTCCTTGGCTTGCAAGGTGAACAACGGGGCAGCTGCTGCCAGCATTGTTCCTAAAAGAAATTTCTTCATCATGATATGGTTTTAATTAAGATTATGGGATTAAAGTTAATGATTTCTTTCAATATCAGAAGCTGATTTTCGCTCCGAATTCCACCGTGAACGGGCGAAGGTAGTTACCGCTCATGTAATGGTTGGCATATTTCGGGGCTTCTTCCTTAGAAAGCAGCTCGGCCCCGCTGATGGTGCCGCTCGCCCCTTTCTGGTTCAGGATGTTGATGACGTTCACGTTGACCGACAAGTGCTCGTTCACCTTCCAGTCCAGCCCGCCGAAGGTTTCCCACCGGCCGTTGAAATAAAGGGCATCGGTCAGGTTGGCGTAGGTCTTCCCGAAATAGCGGAAACTCAACCACAGCCGCAGGTCGTCCGTGATGTTGTAACTGGGATCCAGCTCTACCAGGATTTGCGGGATTTCCTTCACGATGTTGCCGTCGGCATCCAGGTCGGGCACGCCATCGAAAGGCGAGCGGATGAAATAGTCGCGGTAGACCGGCTTCTGCCAGGTGAAGAGAGCATGGAGGTGGAACCGCCTGAAGGGGTCCACTTCGGCCGTCGTCGTCCACCCCAACGTCTGGATGCCGTAGATGAGCAACACGGTCTTCATCTCCTGCGTGCCCGGCTTCGTCACGTTCTGCTGGTCGATGTTGTTCGACTTGGAAATGAAAGTGACCATCGACGATGCGTCGAGCCAATGGTTCTTATAGGAAACGCCACCCCGCACCAAGGGAATGACCACCCGTTTGTATTGCTCCGCCGTGGGGCCCGTGCCGGCATATTCGTTGATGCGCGGAAAGCGGGTGGCCACCGTAGCGTCGGCCTGCAGGCCGACATGTTTCGTCAGGCTGTATCTCAGTTGCAACGTGGCGGCATAGTTGATTTTGTCTTTCGTGACATGCACCGGCTCCACCCGCCGTCCCGCAGGATCGGTGTCGCCGATGTGGAACCCGTCGTAACGCGCAAGGGGAATCTGGTCGAGATCCATGCGATAGTATTCCACGCGCGCCCCATAATAGAGGTTCAGCCGAGGCACGACCTGCCAATCGTCTGTGAAATAGAGCGCCAGCTTGTTCTCATTTCCTTTCGTGAACTCCGAGCCCACGGCATTGAACTCGTAGAAACCGCCGTGGGCCGAGGTGGCCGCCGTGGACAGAACAGACGGATAAGGCTCCACCGTGCAGTTCCACTTGGTGGACGACGAATAATAGTCCAGGAAATAGTTCCACTGATTCAGCCCCAGACGAAGGGCATGGCGCCCGGCACGGTGTTCCAGTTCGGACGTGAGCAGGACGTTGCGCACCTTGGCGTAGTGCAGGAACGCGATGCGCGCTTCAGTCAGTCCCGCATAGGGCCTGCCGTCGAGCAAGAAGCCGTCGGCTGGCGTGGCGTCGATGATGTTGCTGCCAGAGAAGTCAACGTAAGCCGCATCCGCCCCCATGTATTTCAGGGCCAGCTTCAGCCGCGTGCGGTCAGAAAAGGAATAATCGGAAATCCAGGCTATCTCGTGGGCCGCGTTGTCGATGCCGTCGCCTATCCGCTGCTTCTTCATCACGCCGTCGCGCACGTCCATGTAGGTGAAATAGCCGTTTTCGGGACAGTAGGAATCCGTGCCGAGCCGGAACCCCGGCAATTGGCGCACACTGCCGTCGCCCGCATAAATGAAAGGAGCATACGACACCATCGTGCCCAACGACGCGCTGCGGGAATATTTATAAAGAAGCGAGGTGCGCCCCCGGCCATGACCAAAAAGCCGTGTCAGGCCGGCATGGTAAAGCTGCGTGCGGTCGGAGAAATCGGTAAACTTCGGGTCGAAAAAGCCCGGGTCGAAATTCTGGTACACGCTAGCCGTAAACAAAAGCCCCTTCCCCATGCTGCCCGACACGTTGCCGTCGAAATTCTGCATCCCGAAATGATTGGCCTTATAGCTCACCACGCCCTTGAAATCCTTGCTGCCCAACTGCGAATAGGCGTTGACGGCGTAAGCAATGTTGCCCGTGGTGATGGCCGACTCGGAGGGCGTCATCAGTCCCACGTGCCCCAGGCTGGCATCGCTGCGCCAGTGGGCCGCCAGTTTGTGGATGGTGGAAGAATAGACGGCAGGCAGGCCGTTTTCGTAGACATTCACGTCTTCCGATGGCAAACCGATTTGAATCTCCCGGGGTTTGTTGGCGTCCGATGCATTCAACATCACGTTGCGCCCCTTCTCCTCCTTGCCCTCCGCGCCCGTTTGCGCAGATGCGATGGTATCGGTTGGCTCCACCCTTGCCGCCGCATGCCCGGCATACAGGATA
Organism: uncultured Paraprevotella sp.; assembly: GCA_944321525.1. Taxonomy (GTDB): domain Bacteria; phylum Bacteroidota; class Bacteroidia; order Bacteroidales; family Bacteroidaceae; genus Paraprevotella. The sequence continues at coordinate 22,572 of CALULQ010000012.1, read as the reverse complement.
CATAAAAGGAACGGCACGCCGTGTCTGATGGTTTTTAAGGTTTTCATTGTCGCTATGGCTTTAAAAGTTTGACACGGCAAAGGTAGCGCCCCGCCCAACGCCGGACAAGAGCTGGTAAGCCGGAAGAGTAGGACAAAGAAATCCGCAAGCCACTAACCGACAAGACAGTAGCACAGAGCCGCAGAGGGCAGAAAGTAGGAAATTGAAGACGGCCGTGAATGGAAATCCATATCAGTTTTCCGCAAACCCGAACCGGGAAACGGCCTGCTCCAGGTCCAAGCTTTCATCTTTCAGCCGGGAACGGGTACGGGTTTGGTAATTGTACACCGTCTGCAACGAATAATGCAAAATCTCCGCAATGCGCGGACGGCTCGCAATCCCCAACCGGATGAGTGCATAGATGCGAAGCTCGGGCGTGAGCAGTTCGCCCTTCTTGGGCAAGATTTGCGCCTCTGGCTTCAACAGCGCGTTGAAACGGTCTACGAAATCGGGGTATATCCTCAGGAAAATGGCGTCGAACTCGCGATAGAAGTCTTTCCAAGCTCCGGTGGCCCAGCTGTCCGAACTCACATATTTCAAAGCCTCCTTGGCTTGCCCGGCCTTCAAGTTCCGGCCAATGTGAACCCGCACCTCTTCGGTCCGGTTGATGTAAGCGGCGCACAAAGTGAACATCCGCGCGATGTATTCCTCTTTCACGTAGTTGGCCTCGGTCAGGAGCGACACCGTCTGCGTGAGTTTCTCATTGGCCTCGTCCAGTTCACGGTCGGCGCGTTCGAGAGCCTCCAACTGCCCGTTCATGCGCACATTGGCCTGCGACAAGGCACGCTGCGCCTCGGCCATGCGACGTTTCTGGCGCATTAACCCGACCGAAACCACTCCCATCCCCGCCAGCAACAACCCTATGAACCACACACAAGCCCAAAGTTTCCGGTTCTGAAGGTCTTTCACATGCTGATACTCCTTATTTATAATAGACTGCATGTCGGCCAGACGGCTGAAACGGATGCGGTTCTTATAATATAAGGCGTCCTCGAGCGTGCTTTGGATATAACGGTAAGCCCGCTCCACGTCGCCCCGTTCGAACAGTTCCAGCGCCACGGTCTGCAGGGCCAGCTCGTCGCGATTGGCGGCGTGCAAGTCTGTCAGTGCGGCCAAGATGGCCTCGTCGAGCCACCCCTCGTCGCCCCGCTCCCTTTTCCAGGCCGCCAGCGAAAAGTGCAGGCGTGCCCGGCTTTGCGGTTGCATGCTCTCGGGACGCGCCAACGCTTCGCCGATCTCGCGCTCCATTGCCGCCATGCCTCCCTCCACCTTCATCGCGCTTTCCACCCTCTGCCACAACAAATCGGGGTGTCCGTTCCCCGGCATGGCCAAGAGCCTTTCCCTGCTTTCAAACGCCCGGCGGTTGTACTCCTCTTGCCATCCGCTGGCATCCTGCCCCACGTATTCGGCCAAATGGAAATGATACAAAGCCTCCACCTCCAGCCGCAAACGCTCCAAGCTTCCGGGCAAGACCACATCCCTCTCCGACAAATCCTCCAGGCAATTCCGCGCCGCATCGAACAAGCCCGTATTCGTGTAAGCCAGGGCCAGGAACAGTCCGGCCTCTGCCTCCCGCACGCTGTCGCGCAAGGTTCCGGCCAGCTCCGCACAGCGATTCGCATAGAACCATGCCGAATCGCTGTCGAAAGTGGCATATTCATTGAACAAGAATTTAGAAAGGCTATACTTGTCGGCCAATGTGCGCGCCGGTTGACCTTTCAACTGGTCTATCCGGGCCGACTTGGCCGCCACGAAAACCGATTTCCGGGCCACGGCCCGGTCCAACGAGTCGAGCAACACTTCCGTACGCCCTCCCGCCACCGCCGGCATCCACAAAAACGCCAGCGCCACGAACAACATTATTCCACGCATGAGCACGCAAATTCTTTTAGACGGCATAAAGATAGCGGTTTTGCACAGACAAACGAGGCAAAGGCCGGAAGAAAAATGAGAAAAGCGCTCATTTTCTTTTCGTTTTAATTGTCGGATAAAACATTTTGTCGTATCTTTGCGCGCGATTACGACAACATAATGTCTAACCGTATTAATTATCACAATTTTCAATTAACTAAATGGCAGATTTAAAAAACGTAGCACCGCTGGCAGACTTTGATTGGGATGCCTACGAAAACGGTGAAATCCAGACCCAGGAGAGCCACGAGGCTCAAGAAAAGGCCTACGAAGGCTCTTTGAACAAAGTGAACGACCACGAAGTGGTGGACGGCACGGTCATCGCGATGAACAAGCGCGAAGTGGTGGTCAACATCGGCTTCAAGTCCGACGGCATCATCCCCATGAGCGAGTTCCGCTACAACCCCGATTTGAAAGTGGGCGACACAGTGGAAGTTTACATCGAGAACCAAGAAGACAAAAAGGGACAGCTCATCCTCTCCCACAAGAAGGCACGCGCAACCCGCTCTTGGGATCGCGTGAACCAAGCTCTTGAGAACGACGAAATCATCAAGGGATATATCAAGTGCCGCACGAAGGGCGGTATGATTGTAGACGTATTCGGCATCGAAGCTTTCTTGCCGGGTTCGCAAATCGACGTGAAACCCATCCGCGACTACGACGTATTCGTAGGCAAGACGATGGAATTCAAGGTCGTAAAAATCAACCAGGAATTCAAGAATGTCGTTGTTTCCCACAAGGCACTCATTGAAGCTGAACTGGAACAGCAGAAGAAGGAAATCATCAGCAAGCTCGAGAAGGGACAAGTATTGGAAGGAACGGTCAAGAACATCACTTCTTACGGCGTGTTCGTCGACTTGGGCGGCGTAGACGGTTTGATCCATATCACCGACTTGTCTTGGGGCCGCGTCAGCGATCCGAAGGAAGTGGTTCAATTGGACCAGAAGATCAACGTGGTCATCCTCGACTTCGACGACGAAAAGAAGCGCATCGCACTGGGCCTGAAGCAGCTCACTCCGCATCCTTGGGACGCATTGGATCCCAACTTGAAGGTGGGCGACAAGGTAAAAGGCAAAGTTGTGGTGATGGCCGATTACGGCGCGTTCATCGAAATCGCTCCGGGCGTGGAAGGCTTGATCCATGTTTCCGAAATGTCGTGGAGCCAGCACTTGCGTTCGGCACAGGACTTCATGAAGGTCGGCGACGAAGTGGAAGCCGTCATCCTGACGCTGGACCGCGAAGAGCGCAAGATGTCGTTGGGCATCAAGCAACTGAAGCCGGATCCATGGGAAGACATCGAAGAGAAGTATCCCGTTGGCTCACAGCACACGGCCAAGGTGCGCAACTTCACCAACTTCGGCGTATTCGTGGAAATCGAAGAAGGCGTAGACGGCTTGATCCACATCTCCGACTTGTCTTGGACAAAGAAAATCAAGCATCCGTCTGAATTCACTCAGATTGGCGCGGACATCGAAGTTGTCGTATTGGAAATCGACAAGGAAAACCGTCGCTTGAGCTTGGGCCACAAGCAGCTCGAAGAGAATCCGTGGGACGTATTCGAGACTGTATTCACGGTAGGTTCCGTACACGAAGGTACCATCGTGGAAATGCTGGACAAAGGTGCCGTTATCCAATTGGAATATGGCGTAGAAGGCTTCGCTACCCCGAAACATCTGGTGAAGGAAGATGGCAGCCAGGCACAGTTGAACGAGAAGTTGCCGTTCAAGGTCATCGAATTCAACAAGGAAAGCAAGCGCATCATCCTTTCTCACAGCCGCATCTACGAGGATGCACAGCGCGCCGAGGCCAAAGAGGCCAAGAAGGCAAGCAACGCAGCCAAGAAGAACTCCAAGAAGGAAGATATCCCTGTAATCCAGAACCAGGCTGCTTCCACCACCTTGGGTGACATCGACGCCTTGGCAGCCCTGAAAGCACAAATGGAAAAGGACGAGAACAAATAATTGTTCCTATAATAATCGAGTAGGTCAGGAAACGAAAGTTTTCTGACCTACTTTCGTTTCCTCCCCTCTCACACCACCGTACGTACCTTCGGCATACGGTGGTTTAATTTGTTTTCAAAGAATGCCTAATCGTGTAGTAATCCAGGATCAGTAGAAATTCAGTGGGGGAACCTGCAACAACGCCCGTGTCGGATTGTCACCCAAGCACGGAATTTCCTGCCAGAAAGAAAGGCTTTCCTTTCGCTTCCGTGTTTCAATGACAGGACAAACCGTCGCAAAAGGGGGCCGGACTGTTAAAAAACGTGTAGAGGAACTGTTTGTATGGAGCATTTCTCCGTCCCGACGGTCGTTTTTTCACGGTAAAAACAGAATCGCTTTCCGCAAAGAAATGAACCGCCTTCCGCAAAGACGAAACTTTTTTGCCGCAAGGTACTCCCTGCGGGTGCAAAAAGAGGGGAAAAACAAGGCTTCGGAAGGCTTTTCCCGTTCTGGATGGAGTCCGTCCGCGTACACCCCCCGTTTGTCCTTTTGCAAACCATTCCTCTTGCGGGGCTGACGTGGGAAGCGGGTTCCGGCCGCACGGCGTTCTGTGGCGTGCGGCAAAATGTCGCGGAAACCAGCTTTCGGCTTTCATCCTGCATTTCCCTGGGCGAGCGAGGTTCGCGCATTTCCATTCTGTTCCCGTCCGTGCCCGTTTGCGCGGTTCTCGCAAGCGCTGTCTTGACGTTTTGACAGAATGTCATTTGGGAACTTGTTGCTGTCCGCTGGTCTTTTGGCGCCTTTGCGACAGGAGACGGCCGGCGCCATCGAAACGTGCAAGGGAGTTCCCGAGGGCCGTCTTTCTTCCCTTCCCGGAATCGCTGAAATATACGGCTGTCCCCATTGGATTTCTACTGCTCCCATAACTCCCAACCTGAGATACTTGCGTATCAGACTTCCGGTGTCGGGGGCATGGATTACCCGGCCGACATAGCTCATCAGCTTATCCTGCGGCACATTGTCGAAGAACTTCTCCAAGTCTATGTCCACTATTCATTCAGCTCCCTCATTGAGGTATTCCAAAAGTTTCAGCACGGCTTGCCCGCAGCTCCTGCCGGGACGAAAGCCATAGCTGTTTTCCTGAAATTCTTCCTCAAAGATGGGCGTTAGGATTTGGACTATGCCCTGTTGGATAGTCCGGTCAACTGCCGTGGGGATGCCAAGCTTGCGTACGCCCCGTTGGGTTTGGGGATTTCCACGCGCCTGACAGGAGCGGGCTTGTAGCTCCGTTCAAGGATGGACTGCTTGATACCCGGCCAGTTCTCATTCATATAGCCGCGCAACTCTTCGTCTTTCATTCCATCTATGCCTGCCGCACCTTTGTTGGACACTAAATTATTCGGCCCTTCGCCTTGTCCTGCACGAGAACGGCTACCACAACCTCTGCTGACTCCTCGGCATTCGTTGTTACTATCCCCCCAGGACTGCCGAGGCCTCACGGGATAAGCCATACATCTTTCCTCGTTTACCTGCCTGATTACGCATCAAGGTTACGGTTGCCTTTGGGAACTTCGCTGTCTCTGGCCAGCTTGTCCGCTTGATACGCCTTGGTATCAGGTTCCTGTTCGTCAGGCCACGAGTTCGCTATTGCTTCTTCTCTCCCGAGCGCCACCACTCGAAACTTGCAAGTCGCTATGGGATTCGTCGGCAACTACGCCCCCGTGGACTTTCACCACAGATGTATGACATGCCCGTCATACTTAAAAAAAGAGCGATGGACGAACGCCATCGCTCTTTTTTTTGTACCTTTGCAACAAAGGTTTTTAACGTCTCATACTATGGAGAAATTCGAACTGACCATCTTGGGCTGCGGCTCCGCGCTCCCCACAACACGGCATTTTGCCTCTTCGCAGGTCGTCAACATCCGCGAGAAGCTCTACATGATAGATTGTGGAGAGGGCGCCCAACTCCAACTGCGACGCTCCCGGCTCAAATTCTCGCACCTCAACCACGTCTTCATCTCGCACCTGCACGGCGACCACTGCTTCGGACTCATCGGACTGATTTCCACCTTCGGGTTGCTGGGCCGCACGGCGCCTTTCTTCGTGCATGCCCCCGCCGCCTTCGGCCCCATGCTCCAGGAGTTGCTTGATTTCTTCTGCAAAGGACTGGACTTCACAGTGCAGTTCTACCCCATCGACACCACGCAGCATGCCCTGATTTACGAAGACCGTTCCGTTTCGGTCTACTCCATCCCCCTGCACCATCGCACCGAGTGCAGCGGTTTCCTCTTCCGCGAAAAGCCCACTCTGCCGCATATACGCCGCGACATGATTGACTTCTACCATATCCCCGTTTACGAAATCAACAACATCAAAAACGGAAAAGACTGGATCACGGAAGACGGCAAAACCATTCCGAACAGTTGGCTGACCACACCGGCCGAACCGCCGCGCAGTTTCGCCTATTGTTCTGACACATGCTACCTTCCGGAACTCCGGTCCTGCCTCGAAGGGGTGGACTTGCTGTTCCACGAAGCCACCTTCCTGCACCAAGACTTGGCGCGGGCCAAAGAAACCTACCACACCACTGCCCTGCAAGCCGCCACGCTCGCCCGCGACAGCCAAGTCCGCCAGCTCTGCATCGGCCATTTCTCGGCACGCTATGAAGACGAGAGCCAGCTATTGGAAGAAGCACAAAGCGTATTCTCCCATACCATTCTGGCCAAAGAAAACCTTACCATCAAAATTTAACGTGGGAAAATCACATCTTTTGCACAATAAAATTTGCTTTTACCGTTAAGTTTACCTACATTTGCCTGATAGAAACAAGAAGGCAAGAAATGGACAAAAGAACAATTCTTTTATTATTGGTGGCCTGCTTCCTGAGCATTCCGGGAATGAGCCAGCCGCAAGAAGAAAAAGAGGGGCCCAAGACGGAACTTGCGGCCACGTCCATTGTGGTCAAAGGCTCCAAGGTGATTGTCTACAACGCCAATGGAAGCCCCTTGGAAGTCTTCTCGCTGACAGGCGCCAAAGTGGCCACCATCACCATTGATGATAATGAACAAACGATAAACTTATCCCTCAAAAAAGGTTGCTACATCCTCAAAGTCAACAAGGTCGTGCGCAAGATATCCATCCGCTGACCCATGCAATGAAAATCTTCCGCCTTTCCGTCCTTCTTTCCGTGCTCATTGCGGGAGTGTTGTCTGCATGTCACGAAAAGAAGGAAAACACAAACACCCGTATACAAAGCGAAGACCTCGCGGAATGGAACGCTGAAGAATACAGCCTCTATAGCCGTAAAATCCGGGAAGAAATCCATTCGCTCCGGTTGATGCCATCCCAAATGTATGCCGACTCCTACGCCCGACGTTACTATGCCGACAATGCTCCTTTCCTTTGGATCACTCGTTCTGGCGTCGACGAACGGGCAGACACTTTGCTGGCCTACCTCCGCAACCATCCTGCCACAGGGCTTTCAGAAACAGCATTCCATATATCCGAAATCCAAGACTGCCTGCAACGCATCCGTCAACTGGCTTTTGACGACCGGAACGACATCAACACGGTGTTCGGGCGTGCTGAATTCCTTCTCACGCAAACCTACCTGCGCTATGCCTGCGGCCAACGCTTCGGCTATATCCGCCCCTCCATGCTATTCAACCGTTTAGAAAAATCCGACACCACGAAAAACGCACCTTTCGTGCAACTCTATGACATCGAAACGGAAAATGCAGACGAGGAATTCGTCCAACGCGCTCTTTCCGCCCTGCAGGACGACAGATTGGGGGACTTTTTGCTCGACATACAGCCCCAAAGCCCGCTATACCTGAAAATGGAAGAAACATACCGCCAAGCCAACGACCAGACTTCCCTACGCAAAATTGCCGCCAACATAGAACGGAGCCGCTGGCGGACGCCACAGCCCGAGGGCAAGCACGTGTGGGTCAACCTGGCCGCCGCCACCCTGCAGGCTACCGACGAGGACGGGCACACCGCACTGGACATGAAAATCTGCATCGGCAGCAAACAACACAAGACCCCCATGCTACACAGCCGGATTGAGCGCGCGGACCTGAACCCCTATTGGAACGTCCCCTACAGCATTATCAAAAAAGAAATAGCCCCGCGACACGCCGGAGACGTGGACTATTTCGAGCGTAATCACTACCGCATCTTCGACAAGGAGAGCGGAGAAGAGATGCCACCCGCCGACGTTACAGCGGCCATGCTAGCCAGCGGAAACTACAAAGTGAGGCAGGACAACGGGGACGGGAACTCCCTCGGTCGTCTCATTTTCCGCTTCCGCAACAACTTCTCCATCTTTCTCCACGACACCAACAACAAGCAGGCTTTCAAGCGCAAGAACAGAGCCATCAGCCACGGTTGCGTGCGAGTGGAAAAGCCGTTGGAACTGGCCATCTTCTTACTACCAGCCCCCGACGAACGCATTGTCGAGAAACTGGAAACGGCCATCGGCCTGTCCCGCGACGGCCAACCCGCGCCACCCGACACGGAAGAAGGCGAACCGCGCATTGAGTCCGGAATGCAAAGTTTCGAACCTCCCGTACCGCTCTTCATCGAATACTATACCATCTATCCACGCAAGACCGGTGGATGGGACGAATTCCCGGACCCCTACGGATACGACGAACTATTGGTTAAAAAGCTCGAAGGGATTTAAACCATTCCATTCCCCGCTTGTCCAACCCACAAAACGAACGCGCCGAAATGAAGTCCACCGAGGAAAACTCGCTCATGCTCCGGCTGAACCAACCGGAGCAACAACGCCAAGCGTTTGAGGAATTAGTCAACCTGTACGGTCCGCAACTGTACAGGCAAATCCGGCGCATGGTCTATGACCACGACGACACCAACGACATTTTGCAGAATACCTTCATCAAAGCCTGGAACAACCTGGACACATTCCGCGGCGACGCCCGCCTCAGTTCGTGGCTCTACCGCATCGCCACCAACGAAACCCTCAACTTCCTGCAACGCCGGAAGGACATCACTCCGCTGGAAGACGCACCTTCGGCCCTCGCCGCCCAACTGACAGCCGACGAATACTTCGACGGCGACGAAACCGAACTTCTCCTGCAGCAAGCCATCGCCAGCCTGCCCGAGAAGCAGCGCCTGGTGTTCCAACTCAAATACTACGAAGAAATGAAATATGAAGACATGAGCCAGGTGCTGGACACCAGCGTGGGCGCGCTCAAAGCCTCCTACCACCACGCAGTCAGAAAAATATGCGATTTTTTTAATTCGCGAGATTAAACCTTTTAAATCCCCACCCATCTTACAATTAAAGAAAAGGATGCCATTATGAAAGAAGAAGATTTCATCAGGAACAAATGCGGAACCGGCAACCCCTTCAAAGTGCCGGAAGGCTACTTCGAGCAGTTCACCGCCCAGCTGATGAGCCAACTGCCCGAAAAGGATGCAAGGCCCGCCCCGGCCATTCCCTTGCGCCGCACACGGTATTGGCGCATGGCGCGCTATGCCGCGGCAGCCGCCATCTGCAGCATGGCATTTCTCGGCACGTACTACCTGCGCATCGCGCATTCGGCCCACGAAAGCCACACGGCCTATCAAGCTACGGACGCCACATCCGAAAAAGTATACATGGACGACATGCTCGACTTCGCCATGGTCAGCAACCATGAGATAGCCCTTTATCTCACAGACGCTTACTAACCCAACAAAGACAGAAGAATCTCATGAAAAGAAAAGCCATCATCCTCTTGGGCCTGCTCGTCGCCCTCTGTGGCGCACCGCTCCACGCCCAGCAACAAGGCGGCCGGAGACCGTTCTCGCCTCAGGACTTTGTCAAGAGGCTCGAAAGCTTCATCGTGCGCGAGGCCTGCCTCTCGCCCACAGAAGCCACGGCCTTCTTCCCTATCTTCCACGAACTGCACGACAAGCAGCGGGGCATCAACTGGCAAATCCAGAACCTGAAGAAAAGAAGCCTTCCCGCCAACGCGACGGACAAAGACTACTACAACGTGATTAAGGAAATCAACTCGCTGAGAATCGAATCGGCCGAACTGGAAGACACATACTACAAAAAAATGTGCAAGGCCATCCCCGCCAAGAAAGTGCATGCGGCCATTCTCGCCGAAGACAAGTTCCACCGCGGACTGCTCCGCAACTTCAGCAAGCGCCCCAGCCAACCGAAAAGGAAATAAGCAGCATAGCAAATAGGTTAGTTTTTTCATCAGTTTAGGCAGTTTTTTCCCGTTCTCGGGACAAAAGACTGCCTAAATTTTTCCCCTTATGCCATCCTGACGAATTGCACGCAGCGCCACTACCTTGGGCCGAAATCAGCTCAGGAGAAATTCAGTGGGAACAGCCATATATCTCAGCGATTCCGGGATGGGAAAAAAGACGGCCCTCGGGAATTCCCTTGCATGTTTCGATGAGGCAGGCCGACTCCTGTCGCGAAAGTGCCAAAAGGCCTGCGGACGGCAACAAGTCCCCAATGCCATTGTGTCAAAACGTCAAAACGTCAAAACAGCCTCTGCGAGAACCGCGCAGACGGGTGCGGGACGGGAACAGGACGGAAATACGCGAACCTCGCGCGCCCAAGGATATGCAGGATGAAAGCCGAAAGCCGGTTTCCGCGACATTTTGCCGCCCGCCACGGAACGCCGTGCGGCCAGAGCCCGCTCCTCGCGTCAGCCCCGCAAGGGGAATGGCCTGCAAAAGGACAAACAGAGTTTGCACGCGGACGGACTCCATCCAGAGCGGGAAAAGCCCTCCGAAGCCCTGTTTTTCCCCTCTTTCTGCACCCGCAGGGAGTGCCTTGCGGCAAAAAAGTTTCGCCTTTGCGGAAGGCGGCTCATTTCTTTGCGGAAAGCGATTCTGTTTTTTCCGCGGAAAAACGACCGCCGAGGCGGAGAAATGCTCCATACGAACAGTTTCTCCACCCGCGTTTTAACAGTTCGGCCTCTGTTTGCGGCGGTCCGTCCTGTCATTGAAACACGGAAGCGAAAGGAAAGCCTTTCTTTCTGACAGGAAATTCCGTGCTTTTGTGACAATCCGACACGGGTGTTGTTGCAGCTCTCCACTGATTTTCTACTGCGCCCCGACATCGCCTATGCGGTTTCCTGCGGCATCCACCTCCATTCCCCCGTCAGCCATGCCCACCACGTTGTCATTTCATCACAGCCCCGGCCTTGCGGACACCGCTTGTTTCCTCATCTCTAAAGAATACATAAAAAAAGGCCGCGACGGGCCGGGCGAACGGATAAATCTCGTAACTTTGTCCTATACGCCATCATTAGAAAACCACAAAACAAATGCCCATGCTGACCACCATCTGCATCCTCGTCCTGGCCGCCATCTTTTTTGTCAGCGGAAAGCTCCGCTCCGACATCGTAGCCTTATGCGCCCTCGTCGCCCTGCTGGTGTTCCATATCCTCACCCCCGAAGAAGCCCTTTCGGGATTCTCCAGTTCCGTGGTCGTCATGATGATAGGCCTCTTCGTGGTGGGCGGAGCCATATTCCAGACGGGACTGGCCAAGATGATTAGCTCCCGCCTCCTGAAATTGGCGGGCGACAGCGAGTTGCGCCTGTTCCTGCTCATTATGTTTGCAACGTCAGCCATCGGCGCCTTCGTGAGCAACACCGGCACGGTGGCCCTCATGCTCCCTATCGTGGTAAGCATGGCGGCCTCCCATCCCCGCATGAACGCCAGCCGCCTGCTCATGCCCTTGGCTTTCGCCAGCAGCATGGGCGGCATGATGACCCTCATCGGCACTCCGCCCAACCTTGTCATCCAAAACACGTTGACCGAAGCCGGCTATTCCTCTCTCTCCTTTTTTTCTTTCCTCCCCGTGGGTCTCGTCTGCGTGGCCGTGGGCACCCTCGTGCTCCTGCCGCTCAGCAAAGCCTTCCTCTCCCGCCGCGGCAAGGAAGAAGTTGCCGGAGCGCCACATGGCAAATCGCTCAAAGCGCTGGTCAAGGAATACGGCCTGTCCGACAATCTCTTCCGCCTGAAGATTCCTGCCCGCTCGCCCCTGAGAGGCAAGACCATAGTGGAAGCCGACCTCCGCAGGCGCTACGGGCTGAACGTGCTCGAGATAAGGCGCGGGGAAACCTCACAGCACCGATTCCTGAAAACCATCACGCAAAAACCGGCCGAACCGGACACTCTCCTGCAGGCAGACGACATCCTGTACGTCAAGGGCGACTTCAATCAAGTCGACACCTTGGCCCGCGACTACCGGCTGGAACTGCTGGACAATCATGCTTCCGAGGAAACCCGCGACGGACAGACGCTGGACTTCTACGACATCGGCATAGCGGAAATCCTGCTCATGCCCGCTTCGCGCATTGTGAACCGCAGCATCAAGGAAATCGGCTTCCGCGACAAATTCAACGTGAACGTGCTGGGCATACGACGCAAGAAAGAATACCTGCTGCAGGACTTGGGCAACGTGGCCACCCACGCGGGCGACGTGTTGCTCGTCCAAGGCACGTGGAACGACATCTCACGGATGGGGCGCGAGGAAGAAGACTGGGTGGTGCTGGGCGAACCGCTCAGCGAGGCGGCCAAGGTGACGCTGGACTACAAAGCCCCGCTGGCCGCCGCCATCATGGTGCTCATGGTGGCCATGATGGTGTTCGACTTCATCCCCGTCGCGCCGGTCACGGCCGTCATGATAGCCGGCCTGCTGATGGTGCTCACCGGGTGTTTCCGCAACGTGGAAGCAGCCTACAAGACCATCAACTGGGAGAGCGTGGTGCTCATTGCCGCCATGCTCCCCATGTCGCTCGCGTTGGAAAAGACTGGCGGGGCCGAATACATCTCGCGCAGCCTCGTGGCCGGCCTGGGCGCCTACGGGCCGCTGGCGCTGATGGCGGGCATCTACTTCACCACCTCGCTGCTGACGATGTTCATCAGCAACACGGCCACAGCCGTGCTGCTGGCCCCCATAGCCCTGCACAGCGCCCAGCAGATCGGTGTCAGTCCCGTTCCGTTCCTTTTCGCCGTGACCGTCGGCGCCAGCATGTGCTTCGCCTCGCCCTTCTCCACGCCGCCCAACGCGCTGGTCATGCCCGCCGGGCAATACACGTTCATGGACTACGTGAAGGTGGGCCTTCCGCTGCAAATCATCATGGGAATCATCATGGTGTTCGTGCTCCCGCTCCTCTTCCCCTTCGGGGCCTGAGCGGGGCAGACAAGCCACGCCACATATATCCTATTCATCAAAAACTGATACTTTATGCACATGAAAACTCATCATTGGTTAACCTTGGCCATCAGCCTGGCGCTTCCCGCCATCGGCGGAGCGCAAAACCCCGTCATCCGCGACCAGTTCACGGCCGACCCCACGGCCCGCGTGTTCAACGGCAAAATGTACCTCTATCCTTCGCATGACATTCCCAGTCCCGTGGAACGGCTGAAACAATGGTTCTGCATGGGCGACTACCATGTATTCTCGTCCGACGACCTGACGGAGTGGACCGACCATGGCGTCATCGTCGACCAGAACGACGTGCCGTGGGTGCAGCCCGACTCCTACTCCATGTGGGCGCCCGACTGCGTGTACAAGGACGGCACGTATTACTTCTACTTCCCCTCCACGCCCAAAGGCGAGGGCCGGCGGGGATTCGCCGTCGGCGTGGCCACCAGCCAGCATCCCGAAGGCCCCTTCACTCCCTTGGAACAGCCCATCGAGGGCGTGAACGGCATCGACCCTTGCATCTTGTTCGACACCGAAGGCCAGGCCTACATCTTCTGGGCGGGCGGCGGCCTGAGGATGGCCCGGCTGAAAGACAACCTGACGGAGCTGGCCTCGGAGCCGCAAACGGTGGAAGGCCTCCCGCAGGGCTTCAAGGAAGGGCCCTTCGCTTTCGAGCGGCAAGGGAAATACTACCTCACCTTCCCTTGGGTGCAGGACAAGACGGAAACCCTGGCCTATGCCATGAGCGACCAGCCCATGGGCCCCTACGAGTTCAAGGGCGTCATCATGGAACAGTCGCCCACCGGTTGCTGGACCAACCACCACTCCATCGTGGAATACAAAGGGCAATGGTATTTGTTCTACCACCACAACGACTACTCGCCCGAATTCGACAAGTTGCGCTCCACGCGGATCGACTCCCTCTTCTTCGAACCCGACGGCACCATCCGTCCGGTGACGGCCACGCTACGGGGTGTGGGCATCTCCGACGCGCGCAAACGCGTAGAGCTGGACCGCTACAGCCGCATCACGCCGGGAGCGGCAATTGCCTTCGTGGACGAGACTGACAAGTTCAAAGGCTGGAAAGTGGCCTTCACACAAAAAGGCGCGGCCGTGGCCTACGACCGCATCGACTTCGGAAGCGAAGCCGCAACCAAGGTGACAGCCCGGGTGAAGGCTCCGGCCGGCGGACGCCTCAGCATCACGCTGTCGGACGGAACGGCATCCGAGCTCGACGTTCCGCGCAGCGAAGACTGGACGCTCGTGTCGGCCACCGTGCCTTCAGCTCCCACGGGACTGAAAGACCTCACCGTGTCGCTTGCCGACGGAGAAAGCGTGGAAGTGGACTGGCTCGTATGGGAATGATTCCCCCCTTCGCCAACTGCCGCCCTTGCGCACGGATACGCCAATCCCCGCCCTCAGCCGGACTTTTCCGGCTGGGGGCGGGGATGATGCGAAAACAGGAACCTTCTCAAAGTTCGCCGCGCCGTTCCAGCTCCTTCGCCTCGTTCCAGAGCGCGTCCATCTCGCCCAGCGTCATGTCCTGCAGGGGCTTTCCCTGCCGAATGGAATGCTGCTCCACGTAGTTGAACCTGCGGATAAACTTGCGGTTGGTTCGCTCCAGCGCATTGTCGGGATTGATGTGGTAAAGCCTCCCGGCGTTGATGACGCTGAAAAGGAAATCGCCGAATTCGTCGGTGGAGTGCTCCTTGTCGTCCTTCGCCAGTTCCGCCTGCAGTTCGCCCAGTTCCTCGCGCACCTTGTCCCACACGTCTTCCCGCTGCTGCCAGTCGAAGCCCACGTTGCGTGCCTTGTCCTGTATGCGGTAGGCTTTGATGAGCGACGGCAGCGCGTCCGGCACTCCTCCCAGCACGCTCTTGTTGCCGTCCTTCTCCTTGAGTTTGATTTGCTCCCAGTTCTGCACCACCTCGCCGGCCGTGGCAGCCTGCGCCTCGCCGTAGACGTGCGGGTGGCGGAAAATCAGTTTGTCCGTCAGTTTGTTGCAAACGTCGGCAATATCGAAGTCGCCCGTCTCGCTGGCAATCTTGGCATAGAAGCACACGTGCAGCAGCACGTCGCCCAGCTCCTTGCAAATGTTCCCCTTGTCGTCCTTCATCAATGCGTCGCACAGCTCGAAAGTCTCTTCAATCGTGTTCGGCCGCAAACTCTCGTTCGTCTGTTTCCGGTCCCACGGGCATTTCTCGCGCAGCGTGTCGAGCACGTCGAGGAAACGCCCGAAGGCCTCCAGTTTTTCTTCCCTTGTATGCATGGTTTCAGTATTATGATACTGCAAAATTACGTTTTTTTCGCCCTCCTCCCAACAACCGGCCGCCTTTTTGTGATAAGCGCGGCCTGTCGCCCAGCCTCGGAAAATCCGATAGCCGTTATCGAAACTTCCGTAGGCCGATGCTTCGCTGAGCGCCGCAAACCGCCTACTTTTGCAGCGACAAAACGAAAAAAGACATGAATCAACAGACAACCGCTTGGATTTTAACCGTAGGATGCTTATTTTTGATTTTCATTTTCAGAAGCATCCAACACATGCGCAAAGAGACCGGACACAGCCGGATTTTGGAAATCGGAAACGAAGACGCACTTTATGACGAATATGACGACAACGAACTCTGACGCCGGGCGCCGCGCCGCCACCGACATGCCGGACACGCCCAAGGCGGCCTGCATCTTCCTGTCCGACTACGCGGCATGGCTGCTGGGCTGCGGGGCCACCTGCATACGCATAGAGAAAAACGTGAGGCGGATGGCCGAACGCTGGGGCATGGAGTCGGAAATGACCATACTGCCCTCGCACATCCACATCACCGTGTGGAACCGCGACCGCGACCATTCGTACAGCAACATCGTGCGCCTGCAGCACACGGGCATCAGTTTCGACATCAACACCCGGCTCAGCAAGCTCAGCTGGGCCATCGCCGACGGCAAGACGGGATTCGCCGAAAGCCGGCGGGCGCTGGAGGCCATCAAGGCCACCCGGCCGGCCAACAAGTGGATGGTGTGGGTGCTGGCCTCGCTGGCCAACATGTCGTTCTGCCGGCTCTTCGGCGGCGACGCGGCGGCCATGGCCACCGTGCTGCTCGCCACGCTGGCCGGCTACCGCCTGAAGCAGGCCATGCTGGAGGACGGGCTGGACGTGCGCTTCGTGTTCTTCTGTTGCGCCTTCTTCTCCTCGGTCATCGGGGCGGCGGGCTACGTGTTCCACTGGGGCGACACGCCGGAAGTGGCCTTGGGCACGAGCGTCCTCTACCTCATCCCCGGCATCCCCTACATCAACTCCGTGAGCGACCTGCTGGACGGGCACTACATCAGCTCCTTCGGCCGCTTCATGAACGCCCTGGTGCTGACGGCCTGCCTCTCGGCGGGCCTGTGCGGCGGACTTTTACTCATGAACATCAATTGGCTATAAGCATGACTTATCTCTTCAACATACTCCAAGACGCCTTCTTCGCGGCCATCGCCGGTGTGGGCTTCGCCAGCATCAGCAACCCGCCGCGCCAAGCCTACAAATACTGCGCGCTCATAGCGGCCCTGGGCCACGCCACCCGCTACGTGCTCACCCACAATCCCTATGGTGAGATGCACCTCATCGGGGCCAGCATCGTGGCCTCGCTCGTGGTGGGCGTGCTCACCGTGTTCCTGGCCTCCCGCGCCAAATGCCCGGCCGAGACCTTCTCCTTCCCCGCCCTGCTGCCCATGATTCCGGGCATGTATGCCTACAGGGCCATCGAAGCGCTATTGTTTTGCCTGACGAACGCCGAGGAAGCCGCGTTCAACCATTATTTCTATCTTCTGGCCTACAACGGGCTGACGTGCGCCTTCATCGTCCTGGGCATGGTGACCGGGGCCACGGTGCCCATCTTCCTGTTCAAGAACACTTCATTCAAAGCCACACGCTAAACTGCCACCGACCATGGAACTGAGACAACTGAAATATTTCGCGAAGGCCGCCGAAACGCTCAACTTCTCGGAAGCGGCCAAAAGCCTGTACATCACCCAAAGCACGCTGTCGCAGCAAATCCGGCAACTGGAAACGGAACTGGACGTGCAGCTGTTTCAACGCAACAGCCACGAAGTGACCCTCACCGAGGCCGGAGCCGAACTGCTGCCCTACGCCCAGGAAACGCTACACGCCGCCGAAACCTGCAAAGAGCACATCCGCGACCTGCAACAACTGCTCACCGGCACGCTGAACATCGGCGTGACCTACACCTTCAGCCCCATCCTGACCGAAACCGTGCTGGAGTTCATGAAACAATATCCTAAGGTGAAGCTGAACATCCACTACAAGACGATGGAAGAGCTGATGCAGATGCTCGTCAAGCGGGAAGTGGACTTCGTGCTGGCCTTCAAGCCTACGCGACGCCACGAACAGATTGAGTCGCACATCTTGTTCGACAACCACCTGTCGGTAGTGGTGCGCTCCGACCACGAACTGGCCCGCAAAGCCAAAATCACACCGACAGAACTGGAAAAATATGAGTTCGCCATGCCCAGCCGGGGACTGCAGGCCCGGCATACCTTCGACCAAGTGTTTGCCGAACGCGACTACCACTTCAGGGTGCGCGTGGAGCTGAACGAGGTGAACATCCTGCTGAAGCTCATCAGGAACAGCAACCTGGTGACCATCCTCTCCGAGGCCACCATACACGACGAACCGGGCGTGAAAGCCATACCCCTCGACGTGGAGGAATACGAGATGGAGGGATGCATACACACCCTGAAGAACGCTTACAGGAAGCATTCCGCACTGAAGTTCATCCACCTGCTCAGCGAATCGAACGCCATCAGGAAGCGCATGCACACTTGGTTGGAATAAGACCACGGCAGGACGCCCCCGCCCCCGGCGGGAAGACTGGCCGACGCGGCCGGCGCCTGCCCTATGCTGGGGGGCGCCGTGCGGAAGCCGCCACAGTACTCTGCGGAGAGTACTCGAGTACTTGCCGCAAAGTACGATTCAGGACTCCGCATGCCGCTCCCCCCGAATCGGGCACGGACAAACCGGCTCTCGCGCATGCCTGCCGCCGTCCGGAGCATCGCCGCGGACGCATCGGCGACACCATGGAGCAAGAACAATCCTAATGGCTCTTGCCCGCCCCATGTTTCTTTCCCCTGTTATAACGGAATATGGAAAACAATAAGCCCCGCCCGTACCGTGCCGGAGCTTCGGCGGGACGCTGACTTTCCTGGGCCAGACGGCGGGGCGCGGCGCCCAATTCCGTCATTCTTTCAGAAGAAAAGTGAAAATCACGCCCCGCAGGCATGGAAAACGAAGATTTTTGCGTATCTTTGCGTGCGTTGAAAAAGCACATATACTATAAAACCTAACACCTAATCCAAAAACATGAAAAAGGAAAAAGCATTTACGGGTAAAATATTTTTTGTCATTCTACTCATTTTGTCAGGGACCTTTCACGAAGTAGCACACGCCAGACCGGAACGGATCAGTCTGTCCGGTCGTTGGAGTCTCTCTTTGGACGCCAAAGATTTCAAATACACAATCAACCTTCCCGGCTCTACCGATGAAATCGGACTGGGGAAGGAACACCTACGCGGAACTAAACTATATACCGGAGACCCGGAGACGTGGCAACTCACGAGGAAACATGTCCTCATAGACACGGTCTGGTATCAAAAAGAGGTAGAAATCCCCGCAGACTGGCTCCATAAAAACGTCGTCTTGTCTTTGGAACGCTGCATGTGGCAAACCAGCATCTGGATAAACGGACAGTTCGTGGGCAAAGAGCACAGCCTATGCACCCCACATAAATACGACATCTCCCCCTACCTCCAAAAGGGTAAGAACCGGATTCTTCTGGCCATAGACAATACTCCCTACACCAACTTGGGCTCCTGGAGCCACGGCTACGCCCCCGGAATACAGACTATCTGGAACGGAGCTATCGGAGAACTTTTCTTGGAAGCCAAAGACAGGATTTCCGTCGGCAACATACAATGCTACTCTTCGCTGAAAGACAAGTGCCTGCAGGTCAAGGGCTGCCTGATCAACACCACGAAGAAAGAAAAACGGGGCCATCTTGTTTTCAGGATATTAGACTCTAAAGGAACCGTCGTACTGAAACAGAAAAAGAAACTGACCAGCCTCAACGACACCACCTCATTCACCGTGCTCCTGCAGTTGGAAGACTCTCTACGGGCATGGGACGAATACACACCGAATTTATATGTATTGCAGGTGGATTATAAGTTCGGCTCCCACAAAGGGACGGAAAAAAACACTTTCGGATTCCGGGACATCGAAGCGAAAGACGGCCGTCTGATGCTCAACGGCTACACGCTGTTTCTCCGGGGCGAGCATGACCCCGGCAGTTTCCCGCTGACCGGTTATCCGTCCATGAAAAAGGAGGACTGGCTCCGGATATTCCGCACCGGAAAGGAATATGGACTCAACCACTGGCGTTTCCATTCCTGGTGTCCGCCGGAAGCCGCTTTTGAGGCGGCAGACGAGGTTGGCATCTACCTTCAGCCGGAACTGCCGTTGTTTTCGCAAAAATGGGAAAACACTTTGATGGGACAAGACTCCGTGCGCGATGAATTTCTTTTTTCTGAACTTCGCCGGATTCTGGACACTTACGGAAACCATCCGTCTTTTCTCCTCATGTGCATGGGCAATGAACTGAAAGGTGACGCGTCCGTATTGGAAAAGTGGGTGCAATTTGGCAAGCACTACGACCGTCGGCATCTCTATGCCAGCAATGCGAACCTGGAAGCTATGGGAAGATACCAGCCGCTGGCCGGCGATGAATTTCAGGTGGCTCATGCCGCAAAGGTCAACGGACGGAGGTATGAACGCCGGATGGGACAATATTTCAACTCGGAGCGCCCCAACACCACAAACGATTATTCACACACGCTGGTCGCCCCCTACGACCGGTGTCCCGTCATCACCCACGAACTCGGCCAGTGGGAAGTCTATCCCGACTTCTCAGAGATAGACCGGTATACGGGTGTATTGGCTCCGAACAACCTGAAAATATTCAAGAGCAGTCTCGAGCAGAAAGGTATGGGAGACATGGGACCGGCCTTTCTGAAAGCGTCCGGCAAACTGGCCACCATCCTATATAAAGAGGAGATGGAACGCGTGTTGCGCACACCTGACATGGACGGATTCCAGATGCTCGACCTGCGCGACTATCCGGCGCAAGGCAGCGCGTTAGTCGGTCTGCTGAACGTGTTCTGGGACAGCAAGGGACTGGTGACGCCCGAAGAGTTCCGGCAATCATGCAACGACCTCACCCTATTACTGAAGATGCCCAAACGGACGTGGACAAACCACGAGACGTTTCACGGCGAGATAGTATGCCCCAACTACAGTCGCGAGACTTTGAAAGACGTCCGCGTGCGGTGGGAAATCACCTGCGACGGCCACACAATCCACACCGATTCGCTGAATTGTGAGACGATTCCACAGGGAGAAGTCTTTTCTTGCGGCAACATCGCTCTGCCGTTAAATAAATTCAACAAGGCCGTCAAGCTGGAAATATGTATGCAGGCACCGTCCTTAGGCATCAGCAACCATTACAACGTCTGGGTCTATCCCAAGGAACTGACCGTGCAACCGGGAAAAGTCATGATAGCCAGCGAAGCCACACCACAACTGTTCGATTCCCTCAGCCAAGGCGCCACGGTGTTACTCGTGCCTCAAAAGGTGCCCGATGCCGAGCGGACCACCTTCACCACCCCTTTCTGGTCCACCCAGATGTTTGACTATCAACCGAAGACGATGGGGCTGGTGTGCGACCCTTCGCATCCGCTTTTCAAGGACTTCCCCACCGACGGATACACCGACTGGCAATGGTGGGAACTGCTGCACTCCGCCTCGGCGGCCCGCCTCAACCGAACTCCGGCCGACTACCGTCCGATTTTGCAGATAATAGACCATCCGGTGCGGAACGACAAACTGGGAGCCATCATGGAAACCCGCGTGGGAAAAGGCAGATTGCTCATCTGCACACTGGACATCCTCTCCTCACCGGAAGAACGGGTTGTGGCCCGACAGTTGAAATACAGCATACTGACTTACATGAACTCCGCCGACTTCCATCCGGAGGCTGTGCCCGGTCTGGCAGAAATTTTCTTCAGGAACATCGGCAGTCACAAGCTATACAAGTCCATACAAGGCGATAGCGGGCAACCGGAGCATCCTGCCGCCCATTTGTGCGACGGGCTGGAAAACACGTATTATGCCCTCCCCGACGGACCGGGCACAGTCTCCGTCATGCTGGAATTGCCAGAAGAAAGATACATCACCGGATGTGCGCTTCCCGTACCAGCCGAAGGCATCCGCACCTTCAGGGTCTACGTCACCAACCACCGCGGTGAAAAAGGAAACGTGATGATAGAAGGCAACGGAACCCAGGCTGAATATAAGGCAAAATCCTGGGACAATGGCTTCACGGTGCAGCAAGGAAAGAAAGGCAAATATGTCATCATTGAACTGGATAAGCAGAAAGACCAAGCCGCCCGTCTGCCAGAGTTCCAACTCCGCTTCGGCGACTAACATTACGATGCCTGTTAATAAAATCAAAAAAGATATTCGTAATTAAACATTTTGCTTGTTTCGGCCTCTAAAAAGTGAACTTTAATTTTTTTGGCATGAAAAACAAGAAAAGGCAGATACTGCTGGGAGTAGGTTTCATGGTCGTATCCTTTTTGCAGGCACAAGACTTGAAACTGAACGATAAGGATTATTTTGAAAGGCAGGGAGTCAATGTTCTGGTCTTCAGCAATAGTTTCAACGGAGGCTTCAACGACGAGAAGAATTCGGGTATCGAGATTATTCAACATGGCATACGGGCTATTCAGGGCGGGGCTGTCCGATTGAACAACACACCAGAGCAATGGGATCTGGTGCCGAAAATGACTTATCGTAAGGTGGACCGTGAAAAGGGGTACATCGAGGTAGGTTTGCGCTATGATGATTACGATTTCGACAGTCGTATTGTGGTGACGGCAGAAGGGCAAGCCGTGGAGATTGCAGTTTGGCTTGATGAACCTGTTCCTGAAAAGCTGGTGGGAGAGGCTGGATTGAATCTGGAGTTCCTTCCATCAAGATATTGGCTGAAGACATTTATGATGGATGGACGCCTGAACCGTTTCCCACGTTATGCCAGTAGTCAGACCGTTACCCGTCCCAACAGTGAGAAGCCTCGGCAGTTCAAGGGTTTCAAGACCTATGACGACAGAGGTACGGGGCGTTTTGTCGATCCCCTTCCTCTTGAAACAGGTCATGACATTACGATGGCGATGGACGACCCGGAGCGCATGATCAGCATTCATAGTGACGATGCGGAATTGAGGCTCTACGACGGACGCATGTTGGCGCAGAACGGATGATTCGTGCTTCGCAGTGTCTTGCCTGGCGGCAAGACGGGAAAAGGCGGGAGTTGCAACTGTATTAGCAGCCCTTTTATTGATGGGCGAAGATTCTATTTCTGGTGGTGGAACTCATCC
>CALULQ010000011.1 GCA_944321525.1 uncultured Paraprevotella sp. | reverse complement strand
GATTCTCAACTATAAATATACAAAATGTCGGCGAGATTACCAACTTTTTCTCAACTCTTCTTATCCCGAACTCGCGTTTATAGTGACACTTGTAAGGCCGGTGCATTCATAAAACGCTCCATAGCTGATATATTTAACGGAATTGGGAATCTCAATACTTGTAAGGCCTGTGCATAATTTGTATTTACAACTAATTAGTTCTCAATATTTTATAAGCAATAAGTCAGGAATATGGTCGTTGTCTTTAATTGTACATTCTAAAGGATGAGGATTTAACATTTTTATTATTTCTTAGCTTATTTGACTTATTATCACCTGTTCGTACAGTCAGAGTACTTCTTCCGAAAGTTGTTCGGGCTCTTCGTCCGTCACCTTATGTTGGTTGACGCCGGGAAAGTAGTGACGCGTGTAAATCATCTGTTGCCGGATGTTGCTGGTCGTCACGTACCGCCCAACATTCTATTAATTTATGAGCGTGCTCTGGCGGGTGATAATAAGTCGGTGAGTTGTCCCATCAAGCCGAAGAGGAACCGGAAATTATTATTTACCAGTTCGTGGTCACCTTCGATGAAGCAGTCCTTGACAAACGTTCTCATAGCCGATACCTCGTCTTTCTTGGATACGGGCATGAACTTGGAGAACTGCGAAAAAGTTGGTTCTGCCATGAGGGCTACATACATCTCCTTTTTACCGCAAAAGGTTTTCCGAACTCCACCATCAAATAAACCTTGCGCAACTTCTTTTCTTCCATAAACGTATTTTTTATTTTCCGATAGATATAGGACGGAAAAAAGAAAGAATGTGGAAAAACGGAAAGGAAAGTGCAGGTACCCCGTGATATTTTCCGCTATGCGTATATGGGAGGGGGGGTACGTTATATTTCTTTAACAATATAATATAGTGAACTTTGCCTTATTTTGCGTCTTTTTATATAAACGCACAGAACAATAACCCTATTTGCATGAATAAATTTACGATAGACATAGATGAAACATTCAAATATTATTATCGCCCGTTATGCTTGTACGTACTGCACTATGTTCACGACACGGATATTGCAGAAGACATCGTACAAGACAGTTTTTCTATCCTATGGGAGAAATTAAGTATCAGTGGAGCCGAGATAGAAAATGTCAAAGCCTACCTTTATACGACTGCCCGCAACCGCAGTCTGGATTATCTGAAGAAAGAAGAGATATATGATCCGAATCTTTCTCCTTCCGATTTTGAAGATACGTTGAGCGATGAGGAAGCGGAGGAACGTTCGGTCAGGGAAGCGCGGATGTGGACTGCCATTGATGCCTTGCCCGAACGCTGCCGGGAGATATTCCTTCTGAACAAACGCGACGGCATGAAATACAGGGAGATAGCCGCCAAGTTCCAGATTTCCGTAAATACGGTGGATAACCACATCAGCAAGGCACTCCGACTGATACGGGAAGGGACACAGAAAGTTTACGCATTCTTATTTAACTAATATTCACAAATTCCGCATAGTGAATTTGTCTGTAATCCCAGTCATTAATACGAAAACCAAAATAAAAGAGTATGAGAACCACGGATGAAAAATGCCTTCATTTTGTCTTGCGCCACTATCAGAAGAACAAGTTGGATACGCAAAAAGCATCGAAGGCTTTCAAAGAGAAATACCAGATACCGGAACAGGAACAGAAATCCTTCCGCTTGTGGTGGATACTTCCCGGTATAGCGGCAGCCATTCTGGTCGCAGTCCTTATTTATCCCCGCTTCCGGGAAAACGGAGCATGGAAGGAGGTAACGGCTTACTCGCACCCTGTGGACTATATGCTCCCGGACAGTTCCTCCATAACTCTGTTCCCGCATTCTTCCGTCCGTTTCCACGCAAAAGATTACCGGAAATCCAGCCGCAAGGTTCACATGGAAGGAAAAGTCGCGTTTTCTGTCAAGCATGACAATGCCCACCCGTTTACGGTAGAAGGGAAACTGTCCCAAGTCAGGGTATTGGGTACTGTCTTTACCGTCGATGAGAGCCGTGCAGACACAGCTATCGTGCAAGTAACATCGGGAAAGGTGCAGTTCTCAGCAATCGGGCAACCGGACGCCGTGATACTGACCGGAGGCATGGCAGCGCAAGTAACGGAAGAACAACCGGACGTACAGGTAATCAAAGAACGGAAAACGGGCAGCTTCATTTTCGACAATACCCCGTTGCCCAAAGTGCTTGAAGAATTGTCGAAGTTCTACAAGGTAAAGCTGGTTGCCAATAAGACAGACAAACGGCTGACAGCTAATTTCAAGGACAAAAACTTGGATGAGATTATCGAGATTATAGAAAAAGTATTGAATGTAAAGATAGAGAAGAAGAAACAATGAGAATCGTACTGACCTTGTTCCTATTCTGTGTATGTATGAGTGTCAAAGCTCAACAACAGTATATGACGGAAATGAAAAAAGCTATCGACCTGATGCAGGAAATGTACGACATAACTTTCGTATATGACTCATCCTTGGTGACTACCAAACCCCAATCCTTTCCTTTGGCAGGAAATTCTTTGAAGGAAAACTTGGAAAGGATTTTTGGCGGCATCGGCATAAAATGGGAAATCCGCGACGAATACGTCCTGCTGTTCCGTCCGAACAACTATACCTTTTCCGGATATGTGTGCGAAGACAGCGGGGAAACGCTCATCAATGTAACCATCCTTGACCTGAATACCCTGAAAGGCACACTGAGCAACGCACATGGCTTCTTCAGTATCACGCTGCCGGAGGGGAAACACAAACTTCGTTTCTCTTATATAGGTTATCAGGATGTGGTGAAGGAAGTGGATTTGACATCCAATTACAACGGTGTCATCTACCTGAAAGAAAGCAATACTTCGCTGAAAGAAGTAGTAGTGGTTGCAGACTTGAACGCTCCCCTCCGCACGACACAGACCGGCAAAGTGTCGCTGACCTCGGAACAGTTGAATACGGAGTTTTCGCTGCTTAGTTCACCGGACTTGGTAAAGACCCTCCAGAATATTCCCGGTGTGGCTTCCGGAACGGAGCTGCTTTCCGGCATGTATGTACACGGAGGCAAGAACGATGAGAACCTTTTTCTGCTGGACGGAACACCGCTTTACCAGATCAACCATTTGGGCGGGCTGTTCTCCGCTTTCAATACGGATATTATCAAAAACGTGGATTTCTATAAAAGCGGTTTCCCGGCACGTTACGGCGGCAGACTTTCTTCCGTAGTGGATGTACGCACCAAAGAGGGGAACATGAAGGAGTTTCACGGGACTTTCTCCTTGGGGTTGCTCGACGGCAGAGTCCAGTTTGAAGGCCCGATCATAAAAGACAAGACCTCGTTCAACATAGCCATGAGAAGAAGTTGGGTGGATCTTTTCACAGCTCCGGCATTCTTCCTGCTCAACCGTTCCAATCCCGATGACAAAAAGAACGTGCGCTATGCCTTTCACGACATCAACGGGAAAATCACCCACCGTTTTTCGGACAATAATAAACTGTCCCTTAGCGTGTATTCCGGAAATGACCTGCTGAAGACAAAAGCCCGGCAGACGTTCGAAGACGGGGAACATTACGACTCCGATTTCAAGGTCCAATGGGGCAACCTGACTACGGCTTTGACGTGGAACTGTCAAATCGCCCCGAAGTTGTCCGGCAGTTTCACCGGTGTCTATTCACGCAATATATCCATGTATGATTATGTGGAAGGCAGCCGTTTCTTTTCCGACGGGGAACAAACTTCCATGACGGGAATGGAACGGTCCAACCATTCCACGATCGACGACATGGGATACCGCATGGAGTTCGACTACCGTCCCAGCACGAATCATCATATACGCTTTGGCAGCAATTATCTGCATCACATATATCATCCGCAAAGCACGGCTTCCAGTAACTGGACGGACAGGGATACCTTATTGACAGAAAGTGCAAGCAGCTATAAGGGTAATGAGGTCGCTTTTTATGCGGAAGATGAAATGCGGCTCTCCTCTAAGGCGAAATTAAACGCGGGACTGCATTACACCCTTTATCAGACAGACGGAAAGATGTACCATTCCTTGGAGCCAAGACTGGCCATGAGTTACCAATGCTCGGAAAAAGCCACGATGAAAGTGTCCTATACGGAAATGAGCCAATTTGCGCACCAACTGTCAAACACCTATCTGAACCTGCCGACAGACAGTTGGGTTCCTTCCACACGCAAAGTTCGTCCCATGCGTTCAAGGCAAGTGGCAGCCGGGATATATACGGAGTTGCCTTGGCATATCAGTTTGAACGTGGAAGGATATTACCGTACCACAAGCCAACTGCTGGAATACGACGGGGGCAACAGCCTGATGCTTCCTGCCGAGAACTGGGACAATCTGGTCAAGACCGGCAAGGGAAAGTCTTACGGCGTAGAATTGTCATTGGCATACAAAGACCGTTACAATGTCATCGAAGCAGGATATACGCTTTCATGGAGCTTGCAAAAGTTTACTGATTTTTATCCCGGCTGGTATTCCAGCAAGTTCGACAACCGGCATAAACTGAACATCGCCTACCGGCATAAGTTCAATGACCGTATAGATGCCTACGCCGCATGGGTTTACCGTAGCGGCGACTGTGCCACCGTCCCGAACCAGTATGTAAACGGGCCGTCTTTTCCGGGCATACCGGATTCAGGCGAACCGGAACTGGTTTACGAGAAACCGAACAACATCACGCTCCCGGCATATCATCGGCTCGATTTGGGTGTCAATTTCCGGCGTACTACCAAAAGGGGATTCGAGCGTATCTGGAACGTCAGCATTTATAACGCCTATTGCCGTATGAATGCGTTTTATACCCGGATAGAGCGTCTGCCCGACGGCGGTTTCAGGGGTAAGGGATTTGGCATTTTCCCGATTATACCCTCGTTTAGTTATACCCTCAAATTTTAAGTGCATGAAACATTTATATCATATATTACTGCCCGTGTATATCGGCTTACTTTCGTCCTGTACCTATCATTTTGAACTGGACGATGTGGGCGCTTCCCCCAAACTGGTGCTATACAGCTATCCGGGAAGCGGCGACACAACGGTAGTCCACCTTTCACGCAGCCTTCCCGTCAGTCAGAAAGGTGAGCTCGTCCGGGGACTGAAGGGAGCGGACGTCCACCTGTCCGTAAACGGTGAAGCGGTACCCCTTGCATGGACGGACGATTCCATACCGGGAGTCCCCGCCCAAAGCTATTACGCGGTAAAGGCGTATGAAGATGGCGACAAGGTCAACATAACCGCAGCGGCAGAAAGAATGAAAGCGGTTTCATCCGCTACGGTTGTCCCGTCCCGATTCCCTTTGACATCAATCAAATTGGCTCTCAAAGACGGTGAACCGAACCTGCTTCAGTTTCGGATAGGCTTTACAGACAATGCGCTGACAAAAGACTATTATGCGTTGAAGGTGGAGCGTAAACAACTGTTCTGGAACGATGGCAAGTATTCGGAAGAAAGCAGTACCCTCGCGTTGAACTTGGACGACGAACCTCTGCTGAATACATCTTCCGGGTTAGACGATATCCTGATGATTGAAAACGGGTTCTACCGGAATTTGTATTACTGGGACGATACGAAAATTAAAGGGAAAAGCTACACGGTTCGTCTGAATACCAATTACGAGGCAGACTATGAAGACGACTTCATAACCCCTGACGGAACCGAACATATCAAACGCCAAGTGAAATACAGAATCAGCCTGTACAGCCTTTCGGAAGAGTTTTACAGGTATCTGAAATCACTGAACGACCAGAAAAACAACGGGCTTGGAAACTCTGAACTGGCTCCCATACGCTCTACTTACACCAATGTCATAAACGGGATAGGTGTCGTGGGAGGATGCAGGATGTTCCAGACGGAATGGATAGACAATTTACAGGAAAACTAAATAATAATAAAGAAAAATGAAAAAGACAATTTTATCAATGCTTTTCCTGCTGGCAGGAATAGGATGCTTTGCACAAAAATCCGGCATTATCATCGGTGTGACGGACGGACATTTGGGAAAATATTCGGGATATGCTTACATGAGTACGGGAACGGCGAACAACTCTTCCTACCCCGAAACCCGATGGACACCCGGAGTAGGCTTTAATTTGGGTTACCAGTTCAGTTTCGATCTTTCCAAACGCTTTTGGATCGACGTTTCCATGTTGGGAAAGGCCGTTCAGGGGAAAGCAGAATCCTTCGACTTGAATGGAAACGATGTTGTTCCGTGGTCTGACAAGGCGTGGATATGGGGACTTGCTTTGAACGGCGCAATCAATTACCGCATCTGTTCCGGACTGTATGCCGGTATCGGCATTGAGCCAACCGGTTATTTCAAAACCGATAAATTGAAGGAAAACTTGGACGGGAAGGTTTTCGACTTTCCGATAGTCCTCGCCTTGGGCTATGAGTTTAAGAACGGCATGAAATTGTCCGCTTCTTACAAGCATGGCTTCAAGCCGTTATATGACAATGCTTTTTCCTCCAATACAAAGAACAACAAAGAGTTCGGCATATCATTGTATGTGCCTATGTTTAAATAATAACCAATCATTAATTTTTTTCAATTATGAGAAAAACGCTTTTTAGCCTTGCTTTGGCAGTGGCTGTCTTATCATCATGCAGTTCTGATGATATAGTGAACAATCCGATGGATAAGGAAAACCTCCCAACTTCCAGAAGTTTGCATGAAAATATTCTTTCCTTTTCCAGCGAGGAGGAATACAATGCCTTGCTCGATTCCTTGAGCACGTTGTCCGATGAGGAACTTCTGCAATGGGAATCCGGACAGAAAGGCTTCACCTCCATGTACAGGATGCACAGCGAAGCCTTAGGACAGATATTGAACGCCACATGCAAGGAAGAATATGAATCCATTAAGGCTGCCTGCCAGACCGATTTTATATTCAACGACAAGGACAGCACCGATTTGTCGATATATATGCCGGTATTGAATGTTAGCAAGGCAATCACATTGAATCCAGAAGGGTTTGTATGTATCGCCGGTGAGAGAAAGAACATGAAGGAGTTTGAAAATTATGACGGATATAAAAAAGAACTTTCTTTACTTTATCCTGTCCCGTTGGGCGTCACGATTGAAAATGGCATAAACAGGGTTCACGTGAAAACGAAGAAAAGAAAGTTCACCGCACAGATTGGTATGCGAGGAAACCAACAGGCTATCCGTGTAAATGCGTCTAAAAAAATTTTATGGGGCTGGGTGGAATATACGACTGCGTACTATTGGAAATACACGCCTAACGGCCCTGTACAATTTGGCAAAGAAGTGAAAAGCGGGCATGACATTATGATTTTGGGCAATCCTTTCCCAAATGGAGCGAAATTGTATATGTGGACTCGCGGTACCGGTGAAGAAAACTGCGGAATAATGACCGTGCAATTGTAATCCTTATTGAACCGGATTATTCACCAATCATTCGGGACGAATCTCTGATATAGCCAAATGTTCGTCCCGAATATTAAAATTATTAGGGTGTCCAGTTTCACGTTCTTATTTTATTGCAAATTTAACATTTTATTCGTTTGTAAAACCCTGACATAAAGGTAGAATCAAATGCTTTGCTATATTGATTTTTACACTCTAAAAATGCATTATAATCTTATTGAATGTCACATATTATTTGGTTATCAATGCATTAGAAAACGAACGACTCATTTTTTAATGCAAAAACTGGAACATCAAACTGAACACCCTATAAAATTATCATTTTATGAGCAGGAAAGTATTTACTTGTTTTATTGTGATTTCCCTTTTTCTTAATAAAGCCGCTTCTTACGGTCAGGAAATTCAAGTGTCGCGTGACACTGTCAAGGTTTCCGTTCAGGAAGGAAATACTTCGCCTCATAACGAAAGAAGCATTACCCCAAAGCCTTTGGATATACGGAAAGCGGTTGATCTTTCTTCCGGCAGTTGCCCGTCCCGGATAACATTTGACGTGCAGAACCCTTATAATCCGACATTCCCTACCGACAAATCGCCTTTGCATGAGGGGGAATATTCTACTTCCGGTATCATTAAAAGCTATCCTTCCGGCTATTTTTACGGCATAGGCAGGCAGGAAAACTTCATCGGCTTGGGAACAATGAACTATGCAGGTATCGGATATGTGTATTCTCCCGGTTGCTGGTCATTCAACTTGCAGGCATATACCGTAAAATGGAGTGTCCCCAGACGCGAGAGTCAGCTATTGGGATTGTCCGGGCTATTGACATATCCCGTCAACGAGAAAATTCGTCTAAACACATTTGCCTCATACTCTTTCATTCTTTCTTCTCCTTTCAATTCCTCGAATTACGGGGGATTCGTTTCCTATGACATCATTCCCAACTGGGGGATGGATTTCGGCGTCAGAAGCCATACCGATTTTCCGTTGCATAAAACGAAAACGCTTCCGATAGTAGCTCCGTATTTTCAGTATAAAGGCAACAAATTGGGTATTGATATCGGTGGCGGATTATTTAATTTGCTATTCAAATAACCTGCACTGATTTCTATCGTTACTCCTGAAGCGAGGATTATAAGATAAAGGTATTATCTTTTCATCGAAAAACCTCTTTTCTGCTGCTGGTCATAATTCCCTTCCACCACATTGTCAACCTCCCGTCTGGCTTTGATTTGCTCCCGGTTGTCAAATTCACCCTTTTGCCTGGCAGTGAAGTACAGGAAATCCCCTGCCGCCTGATGTGATTGTCTGTCATCCCCGAACAGGTTAAGGGCGTTCTTGATGTCAGATACCTGTTCCGTGTCAAAACGGGACTTGTAATAATCACGGGCAAAACGGATGATACTGTGTACCGCCTTACGGAAGATGTCGCTTGTTTTTAGCAGCAGGAAACTGAGGCAGCCAATAATATGGCTTTGCCATGCAATCCGGTTCTTGAGTCTCGTAGTTTCCTGTGCATGTTCCGTTTCCTTGCGGTTCAGTTCGGACCGGTGTTTGGCCTCCAGTTGCATCAGTTCACGGCTGTGGTCGTTCTGTATGGTCTGGATTTTATCCTGCAACCGTTCAATGGTTTCCTCGTGCGTGGAAATCTCACAGTGCAAATCCTCTATTTCATTTTTCAGGGCTTTCGATTTTCCGGTAGCCCAGCCGACAGCGGCGTTCAGAAGTTCGCTTCCTTTTTCCTTGTTCAGTCTGGAGCGTTTCTCGCTGATAGCCCTGTCAAGGTCTTCACTCTGTCGTTCCTTTTCATTTGCCTTTTCGATAAGGGCGTTGGTAATGCTTTCAGTTTCCTGCATCTTCTGATTTGCCATTTCCAGCTGATGTTCCCGGTATTGCCTTGTGGCATCAAGCCGCTTCATTTCCTCCTTCTGCTTCCCAATGATAAAATCGTTCCGCTCCTGATGTTCCTTGCCTGTAACAGCCTTTGACTGCCCACGCTCCATCAGAAGTATGTCGGATGCCAGATTCTGCATTTCTGTCATATCCTCGTCATTGAGCTTCCGGCTCTTGCCTGTGTCATGGTTCATCCAGTCAAAAACGATATGGGCATGGTAATTCGGCTTGAACCATCTTTCGCCGACTTTGAAACTCTCCCTGTCTTCCGTTTCCGGCTGACCGTTCAGCCAGTGTCCCTCGTCCTTGTGCAGGAAGATCTGGAGCGGAGTGATGCCCCAGCGTCTCCGGCACTCCTCGCCAAACTTGCGTACATCTGCCAGTGTCGTGTCCGGTCTGATGAGCAACACGCCCTCACGGATTGGCGAACATCCAGCCACCTTGGTGACTTTCCCGTTCTTGCCTTTTCGTTCACGCTCCTTTTCCTGCATCGCACGTCCTGTCTTTTCCTTGACCATCCGCTTGATGTAGTCATAGTGCGCCTGCAGGTCGGGGTTGCCGAAGCCCGGGTTTATCCACTGCTCGTTACTGGCAGTAAGTTCGGGCACGATGTAGATTTGAGACTTGCCGATATTGCGCATGTACTCGGCAGTTCTCCGGTTATGAGCCCCGCTTGATGTGACTCTGCAGGGCTTGATATGTATGCTTGATTTTGTTGCCATATTCTTAAATTTTGATTGTTGATGAAATCTTCTGTTGTCCGCTCATAACCGCACAGGGTTCTTAGGGGTGTAACCCATAAGCGGAGATTGCAAAGAGAGGGTCACTCTTTGCTCGGGGTTCTCAGGGGAGAAACGCCCTGAGTGGGTTCTTAGGGCAAAGTCCTGAGTGGGACGGGGCAAAGCCTAGCCCCTCGGGAGAGCCCACAACTACGAAAGCGGAGCGTGTAGTTATAGTGAGCTATATCAATGGCAAGCCATTGTCCGTACACTATAACCTCCGGTTTCCGCTCTCCTCCGTTAAGGAGGGTTTCCGTCACCGCTGCCGATTGAGGATGCACCGACCAGCACAAGCCCCAGATCATCTATCAGCTTTTGAAGGGCGGGGTTCTTTTCTATCATCCTTTGCAGGATTCTTTCCGCTTCCACCAGATGGTCGGCAGTACAATTTATCCTGCTTTCCTGTATCTGGAAGATTATCCAGTCGGCTATGTCGATATGTGCCGCCTTCTGCTCCGGCGTTGCGTTCTTCTCTATGAGGTCAGACACCATCACCTTGCAGAAGGTCATGCCGTCGGCACGCTCTTTCCATTCGGCATAGGCATCGGCATCCGGAAAGAGAAGCATGGTCCGCCCGGTCAGCACACGGAGCTTTTCCTCCCGCAACTGGCTTTTGCCTCCTGCCGCCAGCCATACATAGCCGGGGAAGAGGGCGGATCCGATAACGGCACTCTTCTCGGATTCTACCAGAACCGCCACCTTGTCAGGATAGACATTCAGCAGGTGTTCCCCGAAAAGGCATTGGGAAAGCTGCCATTCCTCCGCCAGTACCCGTTGCCTTTTCAGTATGCTGTGTATCCAGTTCACTGCCGATGTCTGTCCGTCCTTTACACGGTGTCCGTCCCCGGGATTGTACTGCATCACCTTGCCTGTCCGCACCTTGTTCTCCCGGTCAATCTGCCAGAAGATGACCGCACCGTCACGGGTTGCTCCCAGACGGTAATCCTCCATTAACCTTTTCAGCACTTCCTTTGCCTTGCTGCCGTAATAGGAATCAAGCAGTGCTGAAAGGAAACGGCAGAAGTTGCTGTGCACGCTCTGCGATTTCTCCACATAGTGCGGCGGTATGTAACCGATGGCTGTCTGTTGCAGCGGTTGCTTGGGCTTCTGCGCCATACATTGCCTGCCGGAAGAGAAACCACCGGCGGTCCGGCATTCGGGGTGGTCGTGAAAATACTGTTTGGGCGTATAATGATACCCGCAACCGCTTTCGTGATTGCATCTGCCGACTGACGGGTGAAGGGGCGTACCGCTTTCGTCCACGTAGTAGGCAAAGGAACGTCTGTCCCCGCAATTCGGACAGGTATGCCGTGTTGACGTTCCTTTATATTTCTGTAATGAATAATTGCTCATGACTTTTTTGATATTTGGTTTTCTACTGTTTGTCCCGCTGTCCCACTGTCCCGCCCCCTAAAGGCTGGGACAGTGGGACACTTGGGACACCCCGGGACACTCTGGAAAATCAGGGCCCGGTTTGTATGCTCCCATGTCCTGTAAATGATACGGTCAGCTGTCATACAGACGTGTGCAGGCTGCTTTTTCATGGTTTGTCCTCCTTTTCATGTCCTGCAAACAGCTCCGCCTGCCTTGCTTCTCCTGCTGTTCCGCTTGTCCCATCTGTCCCATGCCGTCCCACCTGTCCCATTGTCCCGTTCTCCTTGGGACGGGACAGCGGGACACCCGGGACGGCTGCGTTCCTGTCCTCCTTGCTGCGCTGGATTATCCGGCTGACGGTGGACTTGCCGCAATTGACCTGCGAAGCTATCTCCCGGACTGACTTCCCGGATTGGGACAGTTGCAGGATAAGGCAATCCCTTTGTTCCGATTCGTTGTCACCCGGTTTCTTCAGATGTTCCTTTTCGGTTGAATAGCCCCTGAACACGAATTGCAGGAAGGCATCCGTTTTCTCAATCTCATAGACAATCACATTGTCGGCATCATACGAGAATGTCCCGTAACGGACCTTGAGCTGCTTCACATAGCGGAGTCCTCCGTCCAGTGCGCTTTTCCCGATGACAAACACGCTGTCAAAGAAATTGTAGAGCCGCTTGCTTCCGGCAAGGTCGTTGGACGTGATGGGACAGTCCAGTGAACGCTTTGGGGTGTGTGCTAGGACAAGGATGGAAAGCCCGTATCTCTTTTTGAGATTGTTGAGCTGTATCATCAGCCGTCCCGCCGCATCGCCTTTCTCCATGGCACAGCACAGGTAAGTAAGGTTGTCAACGATGAAGATCCTGCAGCGGGTCTGCTGTGCCATCTGTTCGATGCTGCCGATGATTGTCCCTTCAAAGTCGGCATCCAGAAGGGCGTCGCAGTCAAGCGATACCCGGTACAGCCTTTCGGGAAAGGTGTAAGGCTTTCCGTACTCGTCGGTATAGCGGAGCTGGAACTGCTTTTCAGAGAGTTCAAAGTCCAGATAAAGCACGTTGTCAGTCCGGGCTATACGGTCGGCTATCTGCACGGCAAGGATGGATTTCCCCACGTTGGAGTCTGCAAAGAGGCAGGACAGTTCCCCCTCGTACCAGAAGCTGTCCCACAACGCACGGGGCGTGGGCAGCTGCGATGCTTCGAGTATGGTCCGGTTGGCGGTCTTTATGCTCATCACGCCGATATTTTCCGGCATACCGTTCTGCATCTGGGCTGCCCTTGTCAGGTCGCCATGGATCATGCTGATATAGTTCTTGTCCTCTTCCATGGCTTTTACCAGTTACGTTGGCCGGGCTTGCGGCGGTGGGAGGAGGACATGGACTCGCTGAGTTCCTCATCGGACAGGGGTACGGGATTCTTGCGGGAGGATTCCAGCCATCTGTCCAGTTCGTCACGGTAAAGGCAATAGCGTTTGCCGGGCTTGGTGGCCGGAATGCTTCCGTCCGACAGTTTCATGTAGAGCGTTCCCTTGGGAATACCGAGATATTCCGCCGCTTCATCCACGGACATGGGGACATGGGTGTCCACCGCCTTTGCATTGTTCACACTGCGCTGCTCGGTAAGCAGGCTTCTCAAGCTCATCACTTCGTCCCGAAGCTGGGCTACGACCTCGGGAAGGTCGTTGAATGTAATCACTGTTTTTTCCATTTGCGTACTCGCCTCTTTTGTAAGGCTTGGCGCAAAGGACCGCAATGATATGGCCGTGAATATCTTCACGAAAGGTCATTGCAAAATAATTCCCGAATAACGATGTCCAACCGTGAATGACGGGCAAAGCTATTCGGGAAACAATGAGATACAGGCTGTTACGTATTGCCTGATACTTGTCGTTATTACTGTTATATCCCCGAGAAACGGTCAACTGTTCATTTCCCGTGCATAATCTTCGGGATAATGGAAGTCCAGACTGCCGTTTTCGGGTTCGTCAATGGGAATCAGCGTCTTTGACGGATCGACCTTGAAGTTCTTTATGGTCGCTATATCCGTGTCGGCAAACTCACGTGGAAAAAGGGTCTTGATAAAATTGGCACGGTTGTCCCCGTTGTAGTATTTCTTGTACATGAAACGCTCGGAGATGTTCCACACGAAATGGCGGAGCGGAATGTTGGTAATCTCCCGGGTCAGCCGTCCTGTTATCGGCTTGGGCTTGTAGCTGTGAAGGCACATCCACTTGTTGACCTCGGCACAGATATGGTTGACGGTCTCCTTGTCGGCAATACGGGGCATGACGAAGTGGATGTACTCCATGACCATGCGGATCCGTTCCGCCTCTTCCTGCTTCTGTCTGTCCTCATAGCTGGCACGGTTCTTTTCGTGCAGTTCCGGGGCAATGGCAATCTCTACCGGTTTTATATCCGGGATTGCTTCCCCGTTTGTCGGTATCGGTGTCGGAGCTGCAGGTTCATTCGCATCCTGTGGCTGTTCTTCCTGAGCCTTTATGATTCCGGCAGATGCCTTTTTCTTGCCGGACTTGAGTTTCCAGATCTCGTATGAGTCGAAAATGACCGTCTGGAAAGAGAGATAGAACAGCCAGCCGAGAATGTTGCTGCATACAAAGACTATCAACCTTACAAAATTGTCCTGATTGAAACTTGCGGAGACAATCAGCGTGATAAAAAAGGAAATCAGGCAGATGGCAACGCCGATGAATCCCAGAATGATGTATTTGTCCTTTATCGTTGGTTCCATATCGTTTTTTTCGGTTATTACTTGTAACTGTCAGGTCTTTGCAAATTTAATGGTATTCTTCCAATTATTGCTCATTAGCCTTGGTTGGCGGTTTCTTTTTCAATGTTTTTCACCAAAAGTCCGGAATCATACCAAAATATCATACGATAATGACTTTTTAAGGAATGGTGCCATCAGAAACAGAGGGAGCGGTTAAAGCCTTCACGCAATAACCGCTCCCCCCTGAATACCCTGAAACAGGCCTATGCCTCCTTGCGTTTCAGGGTTATCTTGTCCACCACGTCACACATCTGCTGTGCAGCCATCTTGGAATAGATCTGTGTGGTGGTAATGTTCTTGTGTCCCAGACAGGCTTGTATGACAGCCATGTCCGTACCCATTTCCACGTGCAGGCTTCCGAATGAATGCCGGGTACAATGGAAGGTTATCTTCTTGGTTATGCCTGCCGCCGACAGCCAACGCTTCAGGGGACCCTGCAGCATCTTGTCCTTGAAGCCCTCGAAGATTAGCCCTTCATGCCGCTCCCCGAGCAGTCCGTAGGCTTCATCGCTGATGGGATTGTGAACAATCTGTTTCGTCTTCTGCATACGGGTGGTAACGAACATCTTGCCGTTGGTGTACGGCTGTATCTGCTGCCAGGTAAGCTGCCTGATGTCGCTCTTCCTCAATCCCGTCAGGCAGGCGAAAAGGAAAGCCCTTTTCAGAACCTCTTCCTCGCATGGCGTTTCGGCAAGCCGTATCAGTTCCTCCTGGCTCAGATGCTCCCTCATGGTGGGAATACTCTCGATACGGTCCAGAAAGCCGTTGGGATTTTCCTTTATCTTCCTGTCACGGTAGGCCGTATGCAGGACGGCACGGAAAGCTGACCAGTAGCCTGCCGCGGAATTGATATGCAGCTTTTGGTTGGTGTGTATGGTCTGGGGAGCGTTCAGCAGATACTCCATGAACTTGCGGCACAAGTCCACATCCACCTCTTCAAAGGTACATTTGCCGCCCACGAACCGCTCGAAGTGCTTGTAGACGTGCTGCCACTTGATATTCCTCCTGTCTGCCAGTTCCTTGAAGTAGGCGAGGAAATCTCCTTTCATCCTGGCCTTGTCAAAGAAACCGTTGTTCTCGTTGAAGATGGCTTCGTAACGCCTGTTGCGGAGTATTTCCGCCTTCTTCATCATGCGTGCGTTGAAATCACGCTCCTGCTGGTTGGCGGGTTTGGCAAAAATGTAAATACCCAGAGCTTCACGTGTGATCACTTTCATGGTGGTGTTGTCACGGTAGCCGGGATAATAGTCCAGACACAGCGAATACTGTGTACCGTTCTTGATCTTGCGCTTGCGCAAGGTTACTGTCTTGCATTTACTCATATTGATGATGTTTTAATGGGTTGTACATTTCCGGAGGTGTCTCCGTGTTCACGGTAGCAAAGGAACAACGTGAAATAGCCGTGAATACCTCCACGGCAATCATTTTGAAATAATTTTTCGGTAATGGCGGTTGCTTGCGGTTATTTGTTCCTTTCAGCCATGACACGCTCCACGTCGGAGCGCAGAAGCAGGTTCTTCACGCCGACCTTTATCTTTTCGATGTGCTTCACCTTGACGATATGGCAGATGTTGGCGGAGGAAAGTCCGTAAATCTGCCGGACCTGTTCCACGGTGTAATAACGCTCGTCGTTCACAAGGTCGGTTCTGCGGAGTTCGTCCAGATGGGACTTGGAGTAATAGGTGCGGCCGTATTCTCTTTTGGTCGGTATCCTGTGCCGGTAGGCGTATGCCCGGAGTGCGGCAGGCTTCATGCCGAACTGCTCTTCCGCTTCTTCGGTCAGGAGCCAGTCGGTAATACTGTCCATATCAACTGCCACACCGAAGAACTCGTCAACATGCTTCTTGCTGTAATAGTTCTTTCCTGCGATGCGGCAGATGGGGATGCGGTTGCGTTTGGCGGTGGTATAGAGCCATGACTGCTTGACCTTATAAAGGGACATCACCTCTTCACCGGAATAGAAGTCCAAAATCTCATCGCCTCCCTTTTCCCTTTTTTCTTTTTTGCCCGGAAAGGAAGATAAAGCGGATTTTTTCGGTGTGGAAGTGCTTCCGGGCAGGATGCGGTGGTAGGGATTTCCCTCCAGCATCCGCTCGATGTCGGCTCTGCGGATGAATGCCATACGGTTGCTGATGCGTGAGGCTTTCAGCTTGCCCATGGCTACAAGTTTATAGATGTACTGTCGGGAACAGCCCATGAGTATGGCTGCTTTGGAAAAGGTGAGATACTCCTGATGCTGTATCTCCATGATTGGCCGGACGGCCTTGAAGAGGTTGTTCTTCTGTGTCATTCTGGCTCGCCGGGCTTCCGCCTGACAAGCCTCGCTGCAATACCTTTGCATTCCGCTGCGGGTTACAAAGGACTTGCCGCAAAAACTGCATTTTCGGGTTGCTTTCATACTGCTTTATCGTTTACTGGTTCATTTCTTCAATCCTGTATTCCTGAAGTGGTGAACGGATGTAAACGGCAGTCAACGGTTGTCGCCTTTCTACACGATGTGACCATCGATGAATGTCGGGGCGGATATTGTCGCTTGTCGTAAACGGTTGTAAACCCTTGTCAACTGTCTGCACGGTGTGACAAAAAACATGCCCCGCAAATTCTCCACGTCAGAAATACGTCTCAAAAATATGTGGAAATTCGGGAAGCATCAAAAAGCATCCGAAAAGTGTTAATTTTTAGAATATACTGATAATTAAATATTTATGCTTGGATATTTCTGATTGTTTTTGGTTGTTCTACGCTTCTAAATACATTGAGAAAACGCTCCAAAGTCGATACCTTCAACGGAATTGGGGATATCAATACTTGTAAGACCTGTACAGCCGGTAAATGCGTTAAGGCCAATTGTCGTAACCGAATTAGGAATCTCAACGCTTGTAAGACCCGTATTACCACTAAATGCGGCACCGCCAATTGCCGTAACTCGCATTGTCTTTCGCCTGTATGTTACTTGTTCTGGTATAATGATATCTCCATCGTATTCGTAATTCAAATTTTCTTTTGTTACCTCACACGTCGTATCCGATAGAATATCGTAATATATACCGTCCACCTTAAAATCGTATGCAAAAGCCTTTCCCGACATCACCAATACGTTCAACAGCAATACTGATTTTATTATAATTTGTTTCATGATGTTTATGCTTTGAAAGTTAGTAGAATGTTCGTTTTATTTGCCTTGCAGCAGCGTGTCAAGGTTGGCCTTGATGTCGTCAAGGATGGCTTGATAGAACTGCCAGTGGAACTCTTCCGTGGTGCCTCGTGCGCCGGGGTGGTAGGTCTTGTAGGCCAGCTTCACGCCTTCTATGGGCAGTTTGGCCACGTCGTGCAAGGGCAGGCTGCCTAATTGTTGAGGGACACCGACTGTGAAGTTCTCCTTGATGTAATTATAATAGGTGTTCTCTCCCGGGCCGGTGAGGAACACCAAGATGTCTGGACGCAAGATTTCAACTTCCTTGGGAATCACGTGGAAGTAGCGTCGCTCTATCTCATGCGCGGCGGCATCCACGGATGTTCCTCCTTCACCTTTGCGGGCCGAAAGCTTTGATATCTCGTTCCAAATCATGGCCACCCGTTTGCCGGGGTATGGCTCAAGCATTTCCCTTACGCCGCTCATGATGCCGTTGATGCCCCATCGCATGAAGCGGTTGCCTCGTTGAAGCCCCTCGGTATAGAAGTGCCCTTCATCGGCATTATAATGGTCGTCCAGAAAGTCCTCGTATGCGGCAGTCAGTTCTCCCACGTCGCAACCACGTGCCCAGCCATTGGTTTCTTGCCCGAAAAACATGATTTTCACGTCTGCTTTGGTGTACCAGTCCTCATGGTTGGCGGTGCTTTTTCGGGCATACCAAGTGTCATATCCTGCTTTTTCTTGATCCTCTTCCCTCTCGGATTTCTGCTGTCCGGACAGTGCGAGGGAGAGCAACAAGGGGTCTTGCAGTCGTTCTTTCAGATTGGCGGCTTTGAGTTGTGCCGTGAAGTCATCCCAATGGGTTTCATAAAGTCGGGTTAGTTTTTCTGATAACGTGTCCATGTTCATAGTCTTTTGTTGCCTGCCAACCTCCCTACCGGCATGAATAATCATGTTGACGTGGCTATACGAAAAAGCGTGGAGATTCGTACCTGTTACTCGCTCCACAGCTTGAGGCCTTCGCATTGCCCGATGACGTCGAACGAGCAACGCGAAACCCACGCCGATGTGTTTATACAATATCCCCTTTTATGCGCAAAGGATACGGTCAATGTGGCGCAAATGCACCAACAGTCCGTCCATTGCGGCATCCGGGGATGCTGATAAAACATCCCATGAGCATCTACCGTTGCCATGTTCGTGACGTCATCTGAAAGTTGCGAAGTTTCAAGCTGTCAAGAACAAAAGCGCATGATAAACGCTTTCCCTATATAGCGGCTCCCTTCCTTTTCCCCCAATCCTCCACGCGGCGGCGCGATGCCGGCGGCATGGCACGGCGTAGGGTTTTGTCACCGCTTTGTCAATACGCGGCTCCCGGCAGACGCGACTGCCGAAAAGCGTTGCGCAACAGCAACCAAGGAAGCCATTGCAAAGATAAGTCAATTAGAGCGAATGGCCATGGCTTTTTTATTAAAAAAATGCGAATCTTGAGGGGCAGCAAGAAGCATTGCGGTGGACATGGGGAGAGGGGCGTCATCTGTGTCGGCAGCAAGGCTATGCGCGTCACTGTGCAGGGGCGTAACGGTATGGCGGAATGCGGCAAGCGGTCGATTTGTAAGGAGAAAACTTCTTATGCTTACCTGCATGCAGCGGGGCGGAGATTTGGGCCGGAGGGGGCGGGAAACGGGGTGGTGATGTC
Source organism: uncultured Paraprevotella sp. (assembly GCA_944321525.1). GTDB lineage: Bacteria > Bacteroidota > Bacteroidia > Bacteroidales > Bacteroidaceae > Paraprevotella. Next base: position 77,155 of record CALULQ010000011.1, on the reverse strand, counting down.
CGGAAGAGGGGGAATCGCCTTGTGGAGTGCGGGATTGTACTTTGCGGAGAGTACTTGAGTACTTGCCGCAGAGCACTCGAGTGCTTTCCGCAAGGCGCGCTGGCGGGCTCCGCATGACGATGCGGGGCTTCGGGGACGGGCATGGGCTGCAGGCCCCGAAGCAGGCGGTCCCGGGCGGCGGGGCTGTCGCGGGCATGCCGGTGGCGTGGCGGAGTAAGGATTGTTGATTCGGTTTCGGCAAGCTTGCCGGAGGGTGGGAGACCCGTGCCTTGCCGATGGCGGAAGGCGCGGGCGGACCGGCGGTTATTCTTTCCCGTCGGCTGGGGCTGACGGTTTGCCGCCTTTGTGTGGCTTCCTGACGCGGGCGAGGAGGAAGTCCAGGCATTCCCGCAACGTGGCCGAGCCGCTGAACCATGCCAGCGCGGTGTAGGCCACGGCGGTCACGATGATTTTTGCGGCGAACAGCAGGTAGATGTTTTCGATGGCTTGCGTGGCCAGGTGGGCCAAGGCGATGGAGACGGCGGCCAGCGCTGCATAGGGGGCCATGTCGAGCGCGGCTTCGCGCAGGCGGAGGCCCGTCTCCCTCCGCACGAAGCACAGCCACAGGAGCAGCCAAGCCAGGTTGGCGGCGCCAAAGGCGCACACCATGGCCATCAGCCCGTAGGAATGCGTCAGGCAGACGGCCGCGAGCTGCATGAGGCCGAAGCCCACGGTGTTCCACAACACGAGGTCCGACCGTCCCTTCGCCACTACCAGGTTCAGGCAGAGCTGCCCCACGGGGGCGGTGAAGGCGCACAGGCAGAGCACCTGCATCAGCGGGACGCTCTCCAGCCACTTCTCGCCCACGGCCACGAGGATGAGCTCGCGGCTGACGAAGGCCAGTCCGAACAGGGCGGGGAAGGCCAGGAACGACGTGAAGCGGAGCATCTTGCGGAACACGCGCTTCTGGCGCCCGCGGTCGTCGGCCACGCCCCGCAGCACGGGTTGTGCCACTTCCAGTATGGTGCTCTGTATGAGGTTGCTGCCCATCGACGTCCATTTGTTGGCCTGGTTGTAGTATCCCACGTGCACCACGGAGTAGAAGCGTCCCAGCACGACGGACAGGATGTTGGTGTTGATGTTGGTGCAGATGGCCGTGGCCAGCAGTTTGCTGCTGAAGCCGAACATCTCCCGCAGGGGCTTGAAGGACACGGGCAGCGTGGGGCGCCAGTGGGAGAAGTGCCAGAAAAGGATGGTGTTGCAGGTGGAAAACAGCACGCCTTGGATGGCCAGGGCCCAATAGGAGAAGCCCAGATAGGCCAGCGTGATGCCCACCAGGCTGGACAGGCTGAGGCCCGTGACGGTGATGATGGCTTTCTGCTTCACCTGCAGCGTGCGGAAGAGGTAGGCGTAGTGGGCCGTCCCGAGGCTGGAGACGACGAAGCCCAGGAAACAGAAGCGCGCCAAGGGGGTGAGGGCGGAGAGGTCGTGCCCGACGGACGTGCCGGACTTCTGGTAGAACGCCGTGATGAGAGGGGCACAGAAGAACAGTATGGCATAGAGGATGGCTGCCGCGGAGACGTTGAACCAGAACACGGCGTTGTAGTCCTCATGCCGCACTTCGGCCCGATTGGCCAGGGCCGTGCGGAATCCGCTGTCTTGTATGGACGTGGCGATGAGGCTGAAAATCTGCAGGATGCCCACCATGCCGTAGTCCGCCGGCGAGAGCAACCGGGCCAGCACGATGCCGAACACCACGCCCAGCAACAGCTGCGAGCCGTTGCCGATGCTGCCCCATGCGAGCCCCTTGGCCGTCTTTTCCTTCAACGAATCAGCGGCCATGTGCAAGCGATGTTAGTTTGTTGCCGATGGCGGCGAGCAGGTCGTGCGCCTTCTTCCCCATACCGGCGCGGGGAACGCCGCACCAGGCTCCTGCCTTTTTCCAGAAGCTTGCCTCGTCCGGCATGCCGCCTTCGCGCTCCAGCAACCGGTAGAGGCGGTGGAGCCCCGACTTCTTCTCCGCGGGCAAGTGCCAGACGGAGAGGGCTTCGTCTCCCGGCGCCACGTTGCAGTATTGGCTCGTGGTCCACATCCGTTTCACGTAGCGGTTGCCCGTGTCGTTGCGCAGGCCGAGGCGCTCGGCCAGCAGGCTGAACATGTGTGCCTCCTCGTGCAGCCGCGGGGCATCGGGCGGGAGGTGGAAGTTGTAGTCCCACAGCGTGGGGAACTCACGGCACACGGCGGCCACGGCGTCGGCGCGCAAGGCGATGAACTCGCCGCCGTAGTAGCAGATGGGGGCCGGCTGGCGGCCGTAGCAGCCGCTGTAGACGGTTTCCATGTCCTTCAGCGTGGTGCCGTTGATGAGATAGTCCTGCGGATACTGCATGTCGTAGAGGGCGCTGCCCGTCTGGCGCACGGCTTGGAACAGGCTGTCCAGCGGATGGCGGCAGAGGCAGTCGGCGTCGCACACCAGCAGGGTGTCGCCAGGCGCCATGCGCCGCTCCATCTCCATCATGACGTCGTAGACGTAGAACTGGTTCATCCAAGACTTGTACCACCCCTTGGGCGGCCGGCAGGAATAGGGCCGCGTGACCACTTCCGTCCCGGTGCGGCTGAACAGCCGGCGGAGGAAGGGCGGCAGCTCGCCGGCCTCCAGGTTGGTGAAGAAGAGCAGGCGCGCCTGCGGGTTGTAGTGGCGGAAGGTGGTGAAGAAAGGCACCTGTATCTGCATGTAGACGGAGTGGAGCAGTGCCGAGTCGCCCCGCCCGCCCGCTTGGGGGTAGAAGCTGGCTTCGTCGTGCGATTCGCGGTAGAACCACGTGGCTATATAGTCGGTTGTCGCTGTCATGGGCGTAAGTCTTGTTTCTGGAATCTTGAGGCGAAGATAAGCTTTTCTTGTCGTATAATCTTCAAAAACGCGAAGAATATTTATCGGGTGTGACATTTTGCCCGTCGTTTTTTCCCCACTTGCCACTTTTTCCCCGTTGCCCGTTTTTTTATCCATGAAGTTTTTGCCGAACCGGAAATAATACCTAATTTTAAGGCCCGAAAAGGAAAACAAGGAAATGATATAAACCAGATAATACAATGGAAAAGATTCAAGAACTGACCGACAAGCTTTACCGCGAGGGAGTGGAGAAAGGCAATGCCGAAGGGCAGAGGCTGGTGGAGCAGGCCCGCGAAGAAGCGGAGAAGCTGCTGGCCGACGCCAGAAAGGAGGCGGACGCGATTGTGGCCGAGGCGCGCAAGCAGGCCCAAGAATTGGATGCCAACACGAAATCGGAACTCAAGTTGTACGCCGGGCAGGCCCTGGGCGCCTTGAAGTCGGAAATCGTGAACGTCATTTCCGACCGATTGGTGAAGGACACGGTGAAGGGCCTGACGGAGGACAAGGACTTCATGGGCAGCTTCATGGTGGCCGTGGCCAAGAACTGGTCGTCGGGCGAGGGCATCGTGATTTCCGCCGCCGACGCCGAAGGGCTGACGGCCTATTTCAAGGCACATGCGAAAAAGTTGCTCGACCAGGGCGTGAAGATTGAGAAAGTGAACGGGAAGTCCGCCGCGTTCTCCGTCTCCCCGGCCGACGGCTCCTACAAGGTGAACTTCGGGGAAGAAGAGTTTGAGGCTTATTTCAAGGATTTCCTCCGGCCGAAGCTGATTGAAATGCTGTTCTAAAGAATGCGTCCATGAAGAACTATTATGCGCTGGTGGCCGGCATGCCGGACTTGTCGCCCGACGATGCCAAGCTGAACTTCACGGTGGCGGACTTCAAGGAGGACTACTATCCCCGCCTTTCGGGCAAAGACCAAAGGCTGGTGGCCTTGTTCTTCCTGCAATACGACCACCGCAACCTGCTGGCCCGCCTGGCCGAAGGGGAGGGCGCGGCCTTCGACGACCGTGGCATGTTTGGCCGCGACGACTTGGCCGAAGCCCTGGAGAAGGTGAAGACGGGCGACGAACAAGGGCGCGGATTGCCGCCTTATTTCTACGAGTTCATCGCCTCTTATCCCACACTGAAGGAGGTGACGGAGCAGCTGCCCGAGGATGTCCTCTCCGCGGCCTACTATCGTTATGCCGGTGCGGCCGGGAACGCGTTCATGCGCGATTGGTTCGCCTTCAACCGGAACGTGAACAACATTCTCGTCGCGCTCACGGCAAGGAAATACGGCTTCAGCGCCGCTCCTTATTTAATTGGAGACGATGAAATGACGGCGGCCCTGGCCACATCGGGCGCAAGGGACTTCGGGCTGGGCACGGAGCTGGACTATCTGGACGAGGTGGCCCGCATCCATGAACTGGCCGACCCCGTGGAGAAGGAGCGCAAGCTGGACCTGCTGCGGTGGGACTGGCTGGACGAGCACACGTTCTTCTGCTATTTCTCCGTGGAGCGGCTCTATGCCTTCCTGGTGAAGCTGGACATCATCGAGCGTTGGACGCACATCGACAAGGAGCGGGGCGGACGGCTGTTCCGCAGCCTTGTGGAGCGGTTGAAGGACGAAGTGGAAATCCCGCAGGAGTTTAGGAAATAAAGAAAAGAAAATTAGAATATGGCAACAAAAGGTAGTGTTATAGGAATCATTTCCAATATCGTGACCATCGAGGTGGACGGGCCGGTGGCGCAGAACGAAATCTGCTACATCACCACCGGCGGCGACCGCCTGATGGCCGAAGTCATCAAGGTGACCGGCCGGAATGCCTACGTGCAGGTGTTCGAGAGTACGCGCGGCATGAAAGTCGGAGCCGAGGCGGAGTTCACCGGGCACATGCTCGAAGTGACGCTGGGCCCGGGCATGCTCTCGAAGAATTACGACGGACTGCAGAACGACCTGGACAAGATGGAAGGTGTCTTCCTGAAACGGGGGCAATATACTTATCCGCTGGACAAGGACAAGAAGTGGCATTTCGTGCCGCTGGCGAAGCCCGGCGACACGGTGGGGGCTTCGGCCTGGCTGGGCGAGGTGGAAGAGAACCACCAGAAACTGAAAATCATGGCGCCCATCGCCATGAAGGGCACGGCGGTGGTGAAGAGCATCGTCCCCGAGGGCGACTACGTGTGCGAGGACACGGTAGCCGTGCTGGCGGGCGAGGACGGGGAGGACATCCCCGTGACGATGGTGCAGAAATGGCCGGTGAAGGTGGCCATGACCAATTACAAGGAGAAGCCGCGGCCCTTCAAGCTTCTGGAGACGGGCGTGCGCACCATAGACACGATGAACCCCATCGTGGAGGGCGGGACGGGTTTCATTCCCGGTCCGTTCGGTACGGGAAAGACCGTGCTGCAGCACGCCATCTCCAAACAGGCGGAAGCCGACATCGTGATCATCGCGGCGTGCGGAGAGCGGGCCAACGAGGTGGTGGAAATCTTCACGGAGTTCCCCGAGCTGGTGGACCCGCACACGGGTCGTAAGCTGATGGAGCGCACCATCATCGTGGCCAACACGTCCAACATGCCGGTGGCGGCGCGCGAGGCGTCGGTCTACACGGCCATGACGATGGCCGAGTTCTACCGTTCCATGGGACTTCGCGTGCTGCTGATGGCCGACTCCACATCGCGTTGGGCACAGGCCTTGCGCGAGATGTCCAACCGCATGGAGGAACTGCCCGGTCCGGACGCGTTCCCGATGGACTTGTCCGCCATCATCTCCAATTTCTACGGCCGTGCGGGCTACGTTTACCTGAACAACGGCGAGGTCGGTTCCATCACGTTCATCGGCACGGTGTCGCCGGCCGGCGGCAACCTGAAGGAGCCGGTGACGGAGAACACCAAGAAGGTGGCCCGTTGCTTCTATGCCCTGGAGCAGGACCGGGCGGACAAGAAGCGCTATCCGGCCGTGAATCCTATTGAATCTTATTCCAAATACATCGAATATCCCGAGTTCGAAGACTATATCTCCAAGCGCATCAACGGTGAATGGATTGGCAAGGTGAACGAACTGAAGACGCGCCTGCTGCGCGGAAAGGAGATTGCCGAGCAGATCAACATCCTGGGCGACGACGGAGTGCCGGTAGACTATCACGTCATTTTCTGGAAGTCGGAAGTCATCGACTATGTCGTCCTGCAGCAAGACGCTTTCGACGAAGTGGACGCCGTGACGCCGCTGGAGCGACAGGAGGACATCCTGGACCTCGTGGTGGAAATCTGCCGTGCGGATTACGAGTTTGACAACTTCCTCGAGGTGATGGACTATTTCAAGAAGCTCATCAACCTGTGCAAGCAGATGAACTATGCGGAGTTCAAGAGCGAGAAATTTGAGGACTACAAGCGCCAAATCCGCGCGATGGTGGAAGAAAAGCAACAATAATCTCAGGCAGAATCATTATGGCAACAAAAGCATTTCAAAAGATATACACGAAAATCGGCCAGATCACGAAAGCCACCTGTACGCTGAAGGCTACGGGAGTGGGGGCGGACGAACTGGCCACGGTGGACGGCAAGCTGGCCCAGGTGGTGAAGATTGCCGGCGACGAAGTGACGCTCCAAGTGTTCGAAGGCACGGGAGGCATTCCCACCGACGCCGAGGTGGTGTTCATGGGAAAGGCTCCCACACTGAAAGTGAGCGACCAGCTGGCCGGGCGCTTCTTCAACGCTTACGGCAACCCTATTGATGGCGGTCCGGAGGTGGAAGGCGTGGAGGTGGAAATCGGCGGCCCGTCGGTGAACCCCGTGCGGCGCAAGCAACCTTCCGAACTGATTGCCACGGGCATCGCCGGCATTGACCTGAACAACACTTTGGTGTCGGGGCAGAAGATCCCCTTCTTTGCCGACCCCGACCAACCGTTCAACCAGGTGATGGCCATGGTGGCCCTGCGGGCGCAGACCGACAAAATCATCCTGGGCGGCATGGGCATGACGAACGACGACTACCTGTATTTCAAGAACGTGTTCTCCAACGCCGGTGCGCTCGACCGCATCGTGAGCTTCATGAACACCACCGAAGACCCGGCTGTGGAGCGCCTGCTGGTGCCCGACATGGCCCTGACGGCCGCCGAATATTTCGCGGTGGAGAAGAACGAGAAGGTGCTGGTGCTGCTGACCGACATGACGTCGTATGCTGACTCCCTGGCCATTGTGTCCAACCGCATGGATCAGATTCCGTCGAAGGACTCCATGCCCGGCTCGCTTTATTCCGACTTGGCGAAGATCTACGAGAAGGCGGTGCAGTTCCCCTCGGGCGGTTCCATCACGATCATCGCCGTGACCACGCTGAGCGGCGGCGACATCACGCACGCCGTGCCCGACAACACGGGATACATCACCGAGGGGCAGCTCTTCCTGCGCCGCGACAGCGACATCGGCAAGGTCATCGTCGACCCCTTCCGCTCGTTGTCGCGCCTGAAGCAGCTCGTGGCCGGGAAGAAGACGCGCAAGGACCATCCGCAGGTGATGAACGCCGCCGTGCGCCTGTATGCCGACGCGGCCAACGCCAAGACCAAGATGGAGAACGGTTTCGACCTGACGGACTATGACAACCGCGCGCTGGCCTTCGCCAAAGACTATGCCGACAAGCTGCTGGCCATCGACGTGAACCTGAACACCACCGAGATGCTGGACGTCACGTGGGGGCTGTTTGCCAAGTATTTCAAGCCCGAGGAAGTGAACATCAAGAAGGAACTGGTGGACGAGTTCTGGAAGAAATAAACCGCGATGAGAGATGGCCATAAAGTTTCAATATAACAAGACTTCGCTCCAGCAGCTGGAGAAGCAGCTCAAGATGCGGGTGCGCACCTTGCCCATCATCAAGAACAAGGAGAGCGCGCTGCGCATGGAGGTGAAGAAGTGCAAGGCGGAGCTGGCCGCACTGGCGCGCGGGCTGGAGGAGCAGATCCAGGCCTACGAGGCGATGTTTGCCCTGTGGAGCGAGTTCGACCCGTCCATCGTGTCGGTCAAGGACGTGGACATGGGGGTGAGGAAGATTGCCGGAGTGCGCGTGCCGGTGCTGAACAATGTGGAGCTGGCCGTAAGGCCGTTCAGCATGTTCAACAGCCCGAAGTGGTACTACGACGGCATTGCCTTGCTCCGGGGACTGGCGCGCACGGCCATAGAGAAGGAGTTCGTGCAGGCCAAGCTCGGGCTGCTGGAATATTCGCGCAAGAAGACCACGCAGAAGGTGAACCTCTTCGAAAAGGTGCAGATTCCGGGCTATGAGGACGCGTTGCGCAAGATCAAGCGTTTCATGGAAGACGAGGAGAACCTTTCCAAGTCGTCGCAAAAGATATTAAAGACCCTTCAGGAGAAGAGAAAGGAGGCCGAGGCATGATTACGAAGATGAAAAAGCTCACGTTCCTTGTTTATCATAAGGAATATGAGGCATTCTTGACGCGCATTCAGGAGCTGGGCGTGCTGCACGTGCAGGCCACGCAGGAAGGGAGCGCGGAACCGACGTCCGAGCTGGAGGAAAAGCTCCGGCAGGCGGCCCGCGTGAAGTCGTGGATGGCGCGCCTGAAACTGCTGGGCGCGGAAGGCGGTGAGGCTCAAGCCTCCGGCTTGCGGACGGAAGACGTGCTCGAGCGGCTGGACGCGACCGACGAGGCGCGGAGGAAGGCGGAAGCCGAAATCCAACGCCTGCGGAAGGACGAGGCGGCCTTGCTGCCGTGGGGCAATTTCGACCCGCAGCGGGTGGCCGGATTGTCCGCCGTGGGCTACGTGATGGACTTCTTCACCTGTCCGGAGCGCATGTTTTCCGAAGAGTGGGCGGACGAATACAACGCCATTGAGATAGCGCACGAAAAGGGGAAAGTCTACTTCGTGACGATTACGCCCAAGGGGCAGGAGGTGGCGCCGGAGGCCGAACGGCTGAGGTTGCCGCAGGCAACGCTGGCCGACGTGCAGCGGAACATCCGGCAGAAGGAAGAGGAAGTGGCGGCCCTCGACGGGGACTTGGCGCGCATGGCGCCGGAGTGCCTCGCCGCCCTGCAGGAGGGAGAACGCGCGCTGCGCACGTCCATCGCCTTCGACCGCGTGGTGCTGGGCACGGCCCATGCCGCCGGCGACCGACTGATGGTGCTCGAAGGCTGGATTCCGGAGGACCGGGAGGCCGAAGTGGAAGCCTTCCTGGCCACGCAGGACGTGTATTACGAAATCCGTGCGGCGCGCAAGGAAGACGACGCTCCCATCAAGCTGAAGAACAATGCCTTCGTGCGCATGTACGAGGTGCTGACCAAGATGTACGGCATGCCCGACTACGGCGAGTTCGACCCTACGCCCTTGGTGGCGCCCTTCTTCACCCTCTTCTTCGCTTTCTGCCTGGGCGACTCCGGCTACGGCCTGTTGCTGATAGCCTTGGGGTTGTTCCTGAAGAAGAAGCTGTCCAAGTCTTTGGCCGGGATGATGAACCTGGTCATCACGCTGGGGGCGGCCACGATGGTGTTCGGCGCCATCTTGGGCACGTTCTTCGGCGTGAGCCTCTTCGACCTGGACCTGCCCGATAGCGTGAAGCAGTTCATGATAGCCGGGAAGATCGACGGGACGAACTATGACAAGCAGATGCTGCTGGCGCTCGTCGTCGGCGTTGTCCACATCAGCGTGGCCATGACGGTGAAGGCCATCTGTGCCACGGTGCGTTACGGGTTCAAGGAGGCGTTGTCCGCTTGGGGCTGGATGATATTGGTGGTGGGCTTCGTGGCCACGGGTAGCCTGGCTTTCCTGAAGGTCATTCCCGAAGACCTCTCCACGTGGCTGTTCATCGGCATCGGGTCGGTGGCGGCGATAGGCATCTACCTGCTCAACGACTTCCACCGCAACGTGCTGGTGAACATCGGCGCGGGCCTGTGGGACACCTACAACATGGCGTCCGGCCTGATGGGCGACGTGCTGTCCTACCTGCGCCTCTATGCCCTCGGGCTGGCCGGCGGACTGTTGGGCGGCGTGTTCAACCAGCTGGCCTTCATGGTGAACGACGCTGCCGGCGGCGTGGTGGGCATCGTGGGCTGCGGCCTGATTCTGGTGCTGGGCCATGCGCTGAACATCGCCATGTCCTGCCTGAGCGCTTTCGTCCACCCGTTGCGTCTGACATTCGTGGAGTATTTCAAGAATTCCGGTTACGACGGCCGGGGCCGTGCCTACGAGCCGTTTAGCGTATATAAGAAAGAGATTATTGAACAATAAAAAATAAAAAGATTATGATGAACGAAGTTTTAGGTTATCTGGGGTTAGGCATGATGTTGGGACTGGCCGGCATCGGTAGTTGTTACGGCACCACCATTGCCGGTAATGCGGCAGAGGGAGCCTTGAAGAAAGACCCCACCAAGGCTGCCAGCTATATGATTCTCTCGGCCATCCCGGCTTCTCAGGGCTTGTATGGTTTCGTGGCCTTTATCATGGGCATCCTCAACCGCGACCTGGCCACGGAAGGCCCGCTGTTGTTCGGCATCGGTTTGGGAGTGGGCCTCACGTGCCTGTTCTCTTCCATCCGTCAGGGGCAGGTTTGTGCCAACGGTATTGTGGGCTTGGCCCAAGGCCACAATGTGATGGCCCAGACGCTGATCTACGCCGCCCTTCCGGAGTTGTACGGAATCCTGGCCCTGGTGGCAGCCATCATGGCTTGATATTGTGTTTCTTTTAATGAAAGGAAGGAATGCACTCGCAAAGGTGCGTTCCTTTTTTTCATTTCAGGCCTTCTGTCTTTGCAGTGGAGCGAGTGGCGGGCAGAAGTGTGAGTCGTTTGGACCGGCGGATTAACTTAACTGCCCCGAAAGGGCTTGGGATTGTGGCAAAGCATGACGCGGGGAATCGTTCAAGGCGGTAGAAGACAGCGTGGCGCCTTGCGGAATGCCGAATCGTACTCTGCGGCAAGTACTCGAGTACTCTCCGCAAAGTACGGCGACGGGCGGCCGTCGGAATGGCGGCCGTTGGCGGGGTGCAAGTGTCGTGGGCGGGCCGTGGCGCGTTGTAGCCTCGCCTTTGCAAGCCTTGCAAGGATTTTGCGGGAGAAAGAATCTTTTATATTTTCGCAATGTTTTAAAGGTAGCATTAGTCCATGCAGAGAGTCCAGACAGAAATCGTGCGTTTCAAGCCTTCCTTGCCTTTCCGGCCCGAAGGGAAGCAGGTGGTTTATGTGGAGTCGGCCTACGAGCCGGCAATCAACGAGTTCCTGCGCAATAATTATGGCGGCCTGCGGACTGGCTTCGCCAATGTGGGCTACGAGTTCTGCTACTTCCCCTGCATCTCCCGCAGACTGGGCGGGCCGGAGTTCGTGCGTTATTACACTCCCTATCGGGCGGACTCTGCGGGGCAGTCGCTGGGGAGCGACTGCCTGCGCCCTTTCGTGAAGCGGGGCTACGAGCTGGCGCCCTCCCTGCTGCTCTACGGCGGACAGGACGCAGGCGGACACACGTTCCACGCCTTGCGGCTGAAGGGGCATGAGCATGAGCTGCGCCCGCTCTTCGACGCCTTTTTCCGTTATCTGAATGAGTACGAAAAGGGGGCGGCCGATTCCGAGTTCTTTTGCGCCACGTCTTCCATTGAGCCGGACTTGGAGCCGGACGATTTTGCCGACATGCACTTTCCGGAAGAGGTGATGGAACTGATTGCCGACGTTTCGGAGAAGATACGTCGCCTGAGGCAGTATGGAGTGAACGACATGGTGCTGCACTCGCTGCTGCAACCCCAGATCAAGCTGAGCCGCCTGCGCGTCACCTCGCGAGGGCAGATCCTGTTGCCTGACTATGGGAATCTGGAAATCAGGATGACGCCATTGGTCAAGGCCGTCTATTTCCTCTTCCTGCGCCATCCCGAGGGGTTGGTGTTCAAGTCGTTGCCTGACTTCCGCCGCGAGCTTTACGAGATTTACTCGCACCTCAGCGGGCGTGATTCCGGCGAGGCCGTCATGCGGAGCATCATGGACGTGACGGACCCGTGCAAGAACTCGATAAACGAGAAGTGCGCCCGCATCCGCGAGGCGTTCGTGCGTGAGTTCGACGACCGCCTGGCGGAGTATTATTATGTGACCGGCGGCCGCGGATGCACCAAGCGGGTGCGGTTGCCGAGGGAACTGGTGGAATGGGACTTATAGACCTGAGGGCGATGGAAGAAGAGGAGATCGTATTCGAAGAGATGCGTCCGCGGAAGAGGCCGGGGATGAACATGCGATGGGACGACCCTAAGGAGGAAACTCCGCGGCCGAAGTTCGTTCCCGGGCATTATGCCTCGCTGTATGTGGAGTTGCGTACGAAGTGCAACCCCAAAGAGTTCATGGATGACTATGAATATCAAAGGCTCGAGGCTGCGAACGACATCTATACCCTGGCGGAAGAGCACAAGGACGACGAGGGGGCCCTGAAGGGGCTTCGCGCCCGGGCCATGGCCGAGCTGGGCGTCAGGTTTGCTACCGAAGACTTGTATGGGGAGCTGGTCCGTGCATTGAACCCGGCCGCTTTCGCTGGGGAACGGGAGAAATTCCGTTTCGCGAACGAGTTGTACAATCAGGTGCTACTCCATGCGGACGACGTGGTGGCCTTGGAGCGCCTGAAGGCAAAGGCAGAAGAGGAGGGGGCGCCTTTGGGGATAGGCCTTGGTCCGGAGGGAGAACCGCCGGAGGGGGACGACGTGAATTGGTTCCTGCTGGCAATAGGGCTTCTGGGAGGGATAATCGTGATGGTATATGTGTTTGCCGCCATGATAGCGGGCGGCGTGTTGTAATGAATAACGGATTGGGATTATGTTGTTGGAAAATACGTGGAACAGAGTCGTAGAGTGGTTCAAGGACCGGAGCGAGCGGGGAAGGCTGGTGAGGAGCTTCAACGAGACGGCCCGCGAGGCCTTCGTCTCGGGGCAGGCCCCGACGGCCCTGAAGGCCAGCATCTCGAGGGGATTGCCGGCCTACCGGCATGAGTTCTCGGCGTGGATGAACACCGGCTTCCGGATCCAGGCCTTGGCGGGGCGCGAGCTGACGAAGGCGGAAATCGTCTTTATCGGCGAGGTGGTCCTGGCGAATGAGACCTTGGTGCGGCGCTTGGTCGTGCTGGGGTGGGACACGCTGGAGGTGCACGGCGACCACGGGCGCTACGGCTGCCGCTGGTGCCTTGCCGACTATGCGAACATTGGAAAGTTCATTGAGTGATCAGATAAAAGAAAGGAGGGTTTGCATGATGGATAGTATCCAAGCCGTGAGAAACGCGGTGCCCGCATCGCCGGCTTCCCCCGACGTGTGGATGTATGTGGCGGGAGTGGAGTTCGTCCTGCTCGTGTTCGTGTGCGTGCGCCTTTTGCTCCTGCGCGGCCGGTGCCGGCCGGAAAGGGAAAAGGTGAAGGAGAGGATTCTCCGCGAGGGGGATGTCGACTTTTCAAATGTGATTGACAGCTCTTTCAAGGCCAAGGCTTTGTATGACGGATTGAAGAAGGTGTGCCACCCGGACCGCTTCGCAGGGGACGGGCGGCTGGCGGCCAAGGCCACGGAAATCTTCGGTCTGCTGGTGAGGCACAAGCACGATTATGCCGCCTTGCGTGGCCTGAAGGAGAGGGCGGAATGCGAGTTGGGAGTCAAAATCGAGGAGGAGTAATGATGGAGACGTTCTTTTTCTTTGTGATTGGATTGGCGTTGGCTTACGGTGTTGGTTGCCTGGGGCGCAAGCGCAAAATCGGTTTCGGGTGGGCCTTCTTCCTCTCGGTGATCAACTTGTTCCTGGGGCTTATCGTGACCTTGTGCTCGAAAAAGATTGAGAATGACGTGGATTTTATAGACATTAAACGGAAGGACAAATGAAAATCGCAGGTTGGATTGTTTTGGTGCTCGGCATCTTGAGTCTCGTGGGAAGCCTGGTGGGCGGCACGAGTGTCGTAGGGCCTCTTTTCTGGACAGGCTTGGGGGCTTATCTCGTGCACCGCGGGAAGACGAAGGAGAGGGAACAAAAGGAAAAGGAGGACTGGAACAGGAAAGGAGGACAGGAAGATGGACGAGGACAGGCTTAGGGAAAAGATTCGCCGACACAACGAAAAAGTGGACTACAACCGTAGCGCGATGAGCTGGGTCGTGGACGTCGTCGCCTGCGCCATCTTCTTCCCGATGATTATAATGGTGGTTTACCGGCGCGGGAAATATAACGAATACATGAAGGGTCTTGATTGAAGGAGCAGGAATGGAAGTCTTTTTGTTCATTTTGGCCGCCTTGATGGCGGTAGCGGCTTTTGCGCTTCATAGGAGTGCGGATAAGTCGGAGAGGAAGTTCGCGAATAGGCCAGCCGTGGTCACAAACCCGGCAAAGGATTTGCTGACGAACCAAAAATACGCCATCGTGAAGTTTCTTGCTTTAGTGCAAGGGGCTTCCCCGTTGAGCGCATTCAGCGATGAGGCGAATGCCATCGTCCAGTCGACAATCCAAAGTCTGGGGTTGTCCCGTCCGGAGGTGGAGAGGATCGTGAAAGTCTCCATGACGCATGACCCGGAGCGTGAGCTGAACCGCACCTTGGATTCGTTGGCGGAAATCCGCGACCGCAACTATCTGGGCGATGTGTTCAGGAAGGCGATGCGGATTGCGCAGATTTCGCAGGACACGGAGACAATCGAGGGAGTGAGGCATGTCATGAATGAATTGGGACTATAAGGGTGAAGGGAAGGCCGTGGCGCCGTCCTCGATTTTGTGATTTGTCAATTCCGTCCCCGTTGCAGGCCGCTTCCTCCGTTCAGGTCTTCGGCCCTTTCCTTTTCCGTTCACGGAAGTTCTTGGGCGTTTCATCATACACTTCCTTGAAGCACTTGATGAAATAGTGGGCCTGGTTGAAGCCGGTCAGGTAGGCGATTTCGGTGACCGACAAGTCGGTGCTTTCCAGCAGTTCCGACGCTTTCCTGATTCTGACGGCCCGGATGAACTGGTTGGGCGTCTGTCCGATGAGCATCTTGAATTTCTTGTGGAGGACGGTCTTGCTGATGTTCATGGCGGCCGCGAACTCTTCGATGTTGAAGTCGGCCTTGTCCAGGTTTTCTTCTATCACTTTCATGGCCTGCTGCAGGAACACTTCCTTGGAGTTGAACTCCACGGGGGCGTGGCCTTGCGCCGTCAGGCTTTTCAGCAGTTGTTCTTTCCGTTTCTGGCGCGTGTTCAGGATGTTCGAGATTTGGCTGGCCAGTGCGGCGGTGTCGAAAGGCTTCCTGATGTAAATGTCGGCGCCTCCCTTGTAGCCTTTCAGTTCGTCTTCCGCCGACGTCTTTGCGGTGAGCAGTATCATGAAGATGTCGGCGTAGAGCGGGTTTTCCTTGATGTGCCGGCACAGTTCCAGGCCGTCCATGCCGGGCATGATGATGTCCGATATGATGATTTCGGGGAGGTGGCGTTCGGTCTGTTCCAGGGCCTCTTCCCCGTTGGTGGCGGTCACGATGTTGAAGTGTCCCGCCAATTGGCCGGCAAGGTAGTTGAGGATTTGCTCGTTGTCCTCCACCAGCAGAATGGTGGCATGGCCGGCCGTGTCGTTGGCTTGCGGGTCGGGTTCGGGGATGTCGGCCGCCGACTGCCGGCTTTCGGCTTGTTCTGCCGGCAGTTTCACGCACAGGGTGGTGCCTTCGCCGGGGCGCGAACAGACGGAGACCGTTCCGTCCATGGCGGCGACGAACTTCTTCACGACGTATAGCCCCAAGCCCAGTCCGCCGGGGCTGTTCTCCTTGTCGTATTGGGGCTCGCGGTAGAACTTGTCGAACACCGCGGCCTGGTGCGACGGGTTGATGCCCGGATCGGTGTCTTTGACGGACACGGCCAGCAGGCCGTCCGCATATTCCAATGCCACGGACACGCGGCCTTGGTGGGGAGTGTACTTGACGGCGTTGCTCAGGAGGTTGTACAGGATCCGTTCAAATTTCACCTGGTCGATCCATACGTGCGCGGAGGGGATGGCGGATTGGAAGTCCAGCTGAATCTGCTTGGAATCCGCCAGATAGTTGAACGCGTTGACGATGGTGCGGCAGAACGACACGGCCTCGACGTTCCGCCTGCAGACCGCCATGTCGGAGAGCTCCACGCGCTTGAAGTCGAGAACCGTGGAGAACAGGTCGGACAGGAACGTGGCGTTCTTGGAGATGATGGACAGTTTCTCATGCCGCGCGTCCGTCTCGTCGGTTTCGCGCAGCAGGTCGTTGGCCGGCGCCAGAATCAGCGACAAGGGCGTGATGAGGTCGTGTCCCAGACTGTCGAAGAAGCTTTCCTTCTCTTTCAGCAGTTCTTCTTTCTTCAACGTCTCCATCGCCCGCAGTTTCCGCAGGTTCTCCTTCTTGTTGCGCAGGATGACCAGGCGCACGGCGGACACGACGGCCAGCAGGACGGCGAGGGCCACGGCGGCGCGGAACAACGGCGTCTTCCACCAAGGCGGGACGACGGTGATGTCCATGGCCCAGCACGGCCCCGCGTCGGGCGCTTCGTCGTATCTCTTGATTTCCAAGGCATATTTCCCGGGATTGAGCCGCGAGAAGGTCAGGGGGACGGACGCGTCGAAATGTTGCCATTCGTCCGTGAAGCCGGCCATCCTGTACAAGTATTTGTTGCGGTAGCCGGTCTCGCCCGTTTCCGTGAAGGCCAGCGAAATCCATTTGGCATCATGGGGCAGGGTCATGGCGTGGGCGTATTCTGGGTTTTCCGTCAGGACGACGCGGCGGGCCAAGGTGTCGCCCGCCTGCACTTTCCGGTGGTCCACCTCCAGGTCGGTCAGTATGAGCCGCGTCTCGTCCTTCTGGTTCAGGGCCTTTTCTGTGTCTATGGCGATGACCTGCTCCGTGTCGCCGCACAAGATGTATTCCCTTCCGCCGCGAAGCACCTTCTCGGCCGTGAGGATGGTGAGGTTGCCCCAATGTCCGATGTCGGGCTCGCAGAGGCGGTGCTCGCTGTCGATGTGGCAGAACACCCTGTCGCCGATGAAGAACCACAGATTGTGGTTGCTGTCGAGCAAGAGGGACTTGACGGCTCCCTGCGGCAACGGATAGGAGGGGAAGGCGAGCGAGATGTGCAGGGAGTCGCCCCGCTGCACCATCTTCAGCAGGCTGCCGGACGTGCCGACCCACCAGCAACGGCCCGGTCGGTCTTCGATGATGGAGTAGACAGTTTCGTCGTCGATGACCTTGCGCCCCACGGCCCGCTGCTCCGACTTGTCGAAGACTGCCAGCCCGCTGTAGGAGGCGATGAAGAGCCGTTCGTCGCGGTAAGGGACGATGGCGTTTATGCGTTCCCGCCCGGAAGATTCATGTACGGCGAAGCCCGTCATCTCTTTCGTCCGGCCGTCGACGCCGACCGACATCAGCCCGTTTTGTT
This sequence comes from uncultured Paraprevotella sp., assembly GCA_944321525.1. Taxonomy (GTDB): domain Bacteria; phylum Bacteroidota; class Bacteroidia; order Bacteroidales; family Bacteroidaceae; genus Paraprevotella. Next base: position 59,953 of record CALULQ010000011.1, on the reverse strand, counting down.
TCGTACCGACCCACACCCTGTCGCCGTCGAAGCAGAAGGCCGTGGCCTTTACCAGTTCCTTGCCGGCCCGGAACTCTTTCCACTGGGGGCGGGAGCCGTCCCCGCTGCCGAACGAATAGAGCAGCCCCGTCCCGTCGTGGCCCACGAGGGTGAGGTCGCCGTATTGTTTGATGGCCAGGATGTGGTCGCTCTCCTTGTTGCCCGTCTTGTAGCACTCCCTCATGTCGCCGGTCTCCATGTCGTAGGCATACATGCCGTCTCCCAACGTCCCCAGCAGCAGCCGGTCCTGCTGCCCGGCAATCGAGCTGACGGGCGAGTGGGGCACGGGGCTGGCGGTCAGCCGGCTGGTTCCCCGGTCGCGGTCGGTGTATTTGTACAAGCCCTTCCCGTAGAAGCCGATCCAAATGTTACCGGCCCTGTCCTTGAAGAGGGCATAGACGAACGTCGTCCCCCAGTGTTCCGTTCCCGGGAGCGGGAGCGGCCGCCCGCCGTCCTTGCCGCACACCTTCACCCCGTCGCCCCATGTGCCGGCAAGGAGCCGCCCGCCGGAGCCCAGCAGGCAGAAGACGGGGGTGCCGACGTCGTGGAGCCGCGTGGTCTGTATGCGCTCCGGGCCGTCGGTCCAATCCAGCTTGTGCAGCGCGTTGTCCCATGACGAATAGTAGAGCGTGCGGGGCTCTCCCGTGTCGTACAGGTCCGTGACGACCCGGTCTCCCGCCGGCATGCTTTCCCATTCCTGCTTTTGGGCGTCGTAGCGGACGAGCCCCGTGTAGGTGCCAATCCAGATGTGCCCCTTGGGCTTCTCGGCAAAGCTGGAGGCGATGCAGGCCCGGTCGCTGTAGGTCGCGGTGAAGCTGCTGCGCTCCTTGTCGTCGGGCGTCAGCCTGCATATCCTTTCTTCCCAGCCGCCCAGCCAGATGTTGTGGCCGGAGTCTTCGAAGATGGAGAAAATCCGTCGGGGTACGGGTTGCCCGACCAGGCTGTCGAGAGGGGTGAACCGCCCCGTGTACGGATTGTAGACGTCCACCCCGCCGGATTTGAAACCAATCCACAGCAGTCCTCCCGAGTCGACGAAGAGCGTCTCGATGTGGCTGTGCCTCAATCCGTTTCCGCCTCCTTTGCCGGGCTTGTACACTTTGAAGTGATGCCCGTCGAAGCGGTTGAGTCCGTCCTCGGTGGCAATCCAGATGTAGTTGTCGTCCTCGCAGATGGCTGTGATTTCCGTGCTGGAGAGCCCGTCGTCCAGCCCGTAGTGCACCAGTTCCTAGGCCTTCAGCGCGCAGGCGCAGCAGGCAACGAGCAGCAGGGAAAGGGCCGGCAGCAGTTTGTTCGTCATGGTCGTTTGGAATTATGTCTGTGAGGGGATAAAGTTATTAAGAATATCTCGGACCTGCAAGCCGCCGGGCGGAAATCAGGTTTCGCCGGCGACCCCGTGCCGAAGTCGCCGGCGTACTCTGCGCTCGGTACTCGAGTACTTTCCGCAGAGTACTCGAGTGCTTTGCGGAAAGCACGTTCCGGAGCTCCGCAAGGCGTGCGCCCGTTTCAATCCTTTCCGAAAATCAAGTCGCTCACGATGCCTTTTATCCGGACGATGTCTATCCGCCCGGGCGGCGAATAAGAGATCTTGCCGTAGACGGCCTCCCCGTCCAACGGCTCCCGGGGTTGGGGACTGCCGTCGCGCTCCGCTTTCTGCGACCAATAGCGGTTGCCTTTGTACGAGGAGAGCGATTTGAGGTCGTCGCCGTGGAAATGCTCCATGCCTGTCCCCGTGAGCAGGAACTTGTTGTCCGCGAACTCCAGGCCCGAGGCATAGGGCGAACTGAAGGCGATGGAGTGGCTCCCGTTGACGACCAGGTTGTCGTGCACCAGCGTGTTGCACAACGGCGAATCCTTGTGCTCCGGCGCGCACCACACAAAGATGCCCGCATGGGAGTATTTCCACCCGTCGTTGATGCTCACGTTGTAGCGCATGACGTTGTCGCTCCACACCCCGGCGCCGCCGAACTGGAACAGCCCATAACCGGCCCCCTCGTTGTTCATCGACAGGTTGTATTGCATGACGGAGTTCGTTATGCCCCCATCGAAGTCGAACCCGCCGCCGTCATATCCGTTGGGCGAGGTCTTGTTGTCGTGCGAATAGCAATACTGTATGGTCAGATGGTCCGCCTCGTAGCCCCAGATGCCCACCGGACCGTTCCCGGGGCGGGGCATGTCCCAGCCGTTCTCCATCGCCTCGCAGTATTCCACCAAGGCATGCCTGACGTATCCCAGCAGGATTCCGCTCCCGCTATGGTTGTCCGTGATGGCGGGGCATCCCGGGTTGTTCTCCGCGATGCAGTAGCCTACGTACACGTTGCGCACGGAGTCTCCGCCGGGGCGCCCCGTCACCTCGATCCCGTTGAAGCCATTGTCGTGGGTATAGGAGTGGGCGATGCGTATGTCCTCGCCGCCCGTCACCCCGATGCCGTTCATGAGATAGCCCGAAGCCTCGGCGTGCTCAATCCTCACGTGCCGGGAGTCTGTCACCTCGATTCCGCTCCCCTTGTTTCCCTCCTTGCGGCCTTTGCCTCTCACGGCCACGTCCTTTATGTGGATGTGCTCGCAGTTCTCGACGGTGATGGCGGACGATTCGCCCGAGAGGATTTCCGCCCTTCCGCCCCCGTACGACGTGATGACGACGGGAGCGTCCGGCGTGGCCTTCACGCCGGAAACCCGGATGCGCCCCTCCAGCGTCCCGGCGCCGGAAAGCAGGATGCTGTCTCCAGGGCGGAACCGCATGTCGCTCAAGTCGTCCAATGTCCTGAAGGGGTGTTCCCTGCTGCCGTCCGCCATGTCCCCGTCGTTCGCGGGGTCCACATGAAATGTCCGCGCTCCACGGCCGTCGCCCGGTGCTACCGTGGCAGCTCCCGCGGGCGAGGCATAAGAAAGGGCCGCTCCCGCAAGGAGCAACAATCCGGGCAGGGCCCGTTTCCGCAAAGAATGTCTTTTATGCATGATGCTATGTCTTGTGTTTGTCTTGTCAATATCCATACATTTTTATCCTGAAAGCCTTGGCCTCGTCCTTGCCGATGGAGACGCAGCAGTGCGTCGCCTCGTCGCCGTTGAGCCGGTGGCACAGCATTTCCCCGTCGTCCGCGAAGGTGATTTCGTCCACTGAGAGCAGCCCCAGGTTGTCCGTCTTGCAGCGGCTGCCTTTCCCGATGGTGACCATCATGTCGCCGAACCCGGCCAGCAGGAAATCGCCCTCGCCCATCTCGATGACCAGCAGGCCGGCCGTCCCGCCGTTGGAGGATTGCGGCTCCTCTTTCTTCGTCACGATGCCGGCCAGGGCCATGACGCGGTTGTTCGAGTGGGGCCCGATGCTGATGACGTATTCCCCCAGCTCCACGCTGTCGGTGCGCTTGGGGCCGTCGATGAGCAGTCCCGCCAGGCGGGGAGTCCCGGCCGCCGACTGGATGTAGGGGGCGAGGTGCTTCAGGTAGCCGAAGGCCTTGTCATACGACGGGTCGCCCACGGACCACCACCGGTCTATCCCGAAGGGCGAGTAGCAGATGGCCCCGTAGTGGCCGAAGGCGTAGAACGCCCGCGCCGCGCCCGCCGCGTCGGCCGTCGTCTCGGGGATGAACAGCGGGTTCCCCCCGGCGGCGTATTGCCGGCAGGTCTCGTCGAAGATTTCTATGGCATAGATGTCCGGGGCGAAGAAGTCAATGGACGGGGCCGCCGCGCGCCAGATGTCGAACACGTGCGGCAACGGGCCCCCTGACGGATATTTGCCCGGTTCCTCCCAGCTGCTGAATTTCAGCCATGCGTTGACATACATGGGCAGGGCGTAGGCCTGCTTGCCCCGCGAGGCGACATGCTCCACGTAGGTGGCGTAGTGCCAGGCCATGAAGATTTCTTCCGTCAGGTAGGGATACTCGTCCATCCATCGGTCTGTGCCGCTGCCGGGCTGCCCTTTGCCGAACACCTCTTCCCACGTGCCCGTCCGCTTGCTTCCGTTGGCCTCCCAGGCTTGGCGGATGGCGGGGTGCAGCTCCTTGCGGTGTTCCGCCAAGTAGTCGGTCAGCGCTTCGGGCACCTGTCCCTTGAAGGCGCGGTTGGCAGCGGGCGAATAGTCGCGTATGGCGCGGTTGGGCGTGCCCCAGAAGGCCGCGGCCAAGTCCAGCGCCCCCATCTCGTTTTCCACCTGCACCACGACTACTGTGTGGTCGTGGTCCGTTGCCTTGATGTGCTCCATCATCGCGGCGAAGGCCCGTGCGTCGGCCTCCATGGTTTCGCGCCCCAGGGTGGAGAGCATGTTGGCCTTCCTTCCGTCGTTGAAGCAGGCCAGCGGGAAGCGCCGCGTGTCCAGCTTCACCCATGACGGGGCGTAGGTGGAAAGCCCGTTCTTCCAGCTCCCGAACCACAGGATGCCCACCTTGAGCCCGGCCCCCTGGGCGCCCGCGATGATGCTGTCCACTTGGGCGAAGTCAAACCGCCCTTCTTCCGGCTCTATGAGCTCCCAGCTGACGGGGGCCAGCACGGTGTTGACGTTCTTGGCGGCCATCTGCCCCCAGACGGGAGCCATGCGGTGGGCGCTGCCGGTTGCCGAGTTGTGCAGCTCGGCGGCCAGCATCAGCCAAGGCTTGCCGTCCACGATGAGTTGCGTCTGTCCGTTCCGCCTGTCCAGGTGCGGGTGGTCGGGGCCGCCCGCCTGCGCCCTCCCGCCAACGAGAGCGAGCGAGAGGGCCAGTGATAGCAAAGTCTTCTTCATTCGTATGGATTGAATTCGTTCATGAAACAGCGTATTTCATTCGTCAAGGTTCCAAGCGTCTTTCCACTCAATCACCGGCCGGCCGTCGGTGAACGCGATGGGGAGCCACACGTAGCGCGAGTCGTCCAGGTCGGTCTTGTTCCAGCGGTCGAACATGGCTACGAGCCGCCCCTCCTGCCCCTCGACGGGCAGCACGAAGGTGCTTTGCGCCCCGAAGGTCGTTTCCGCGCCCTCCCCCTTGCAGGGATTGCCGATCACCGTCCATTCGCCCAGCATGGAGTCCGCCACCGCGCATTGCGCCGTGTTCGGGTCCCATCCCGTGCAGCCGGAAGGGATGAGGTAATACTTCCCCTCGTGTTTGAACACGGCCGGCGCCTCGCGATACTGGCCTACGAAGTTGCGCGTGTAAGTCCCCGTGTGCCGGGTGTAGTCCTCGTTCAGTAGTCCGATGTGGAGCGTCTTGTTCCACTCCGACGAATAAATGTGGTAGGCTCGCCCGTCGTCGTCCTTGAACAGGGTCTGGTCGCGGCTGTCTTCCCCGTTTGGCTTGCAGGAGCCCAGGTAGGTGAACGGGCCCGTGGGCGAGTCGGCTACGGCTACTCCCGCGTGCGCCTTCTCGTAGTTCGGGTCGTCGATGTGCACCCACATGACGAACTTCTCCGTCTTGTCGTTGTAGACCACTTTGGGGCGCTCTATGATTTGAGAAGGGTGGAGGTCCGAACGCGGGTCGGCCGTGTCGGGCGGCAGCACCACGCCCTCGAAGGTCCATTCCGCCAGGTCGGCCGACGAATAGCACGCCACTCCGCCAGCCTCGGCCCGCCATCCCACGCAGATGTCCGGGCTGTAGCGCGTGGAGTCGCCCTTGTATTCCCCATACCAGTAATAGGTGCCGTCGTGATACAAGATGCCTCCCCCATGGGCGTTGATGGGATTCCCCTCCGTGTCATGCCACACCGTGCCCGGCACGATGGTCCTCGGGGCTGGCTTGCGGCACGCGCCGACGCCCGCCATGAAGAGGCAGGCCCATGCGCCTAAAAACAATAGATACTTTTTCTTCTGCATAAATGTTCGTTCTTGAAATGTATTTGTTCACACGCGGTTGCGCCTGATTTGGGTGCAAATTTGGCGCTTTAATTCCGAACGGGATAACACAAACGTGCAATAAAATAGCAGAAAAGTATTCAAGTAGCTTTTGACAGGATTCTGCCCGTCCGATGACACAAATTTGCCGTGGGTATGCGCAGCGGACGGCGGCAACCGGGCTCCGCGTCTCTTTGTGGCTGTAAATCCTTGTTGTCCCGGCTTGGCAGCTTCCTTCACCTACTCAAGAAGCCGGCCTTGACACGTCTGGAAATAGAAAAATGCTAACGGCTCGCAAGAAGCGGTTAGCATTTAGAGTACTCGAAGCGGGAATATTAAGTGTAAAATGCCATAAAACCAAATACATGTAAGTATAATGATAATCAGTGAATTGGCGGATTGCTAATTTTTGTAAAAGTCGCACAAAGTCGCACAAAATTGCAATGAAGTCGCACAAAAGTCGCACAAAACTTTTTTATGCGACCTCGATTTTGTATCTTTGTTGTGCGATTAAGTTTACAGATTATGGCAAGGGTTAATGATGTGAAATTATCAAAAGTCCGTGAAGACGGCAAGGCGGAAATAATAGTCCGCCTCTATGTGACCAAGCAATTTTGCCCGCAATTCAGGAGCGGCTTGTTTGTTGACCCTAAAAGGTTCATTCAGGCGGAAAGGGGGGCACGCGCAAGGTGCGCAAGTTATGAGATAGACATTCCGAGACGGGGGAAGCATAATTTTGCAGAAGTAAAGGAGCTGGAGGAAACAGGCATGAAACTGGCTCTTTACTTGCAGCGAATCATTAAAATCTGTGATGCTACCTCCGAGAAACATAAGGATGAACTGACAACGGAGTGGATTGCCACCTCATTGCGGCTCATCAACAAGGAAAACACCAATATAGAGAATATAAGCTATCAGCACATTGCGGAACTGATGGAAAAGGAGCGTCAGGAGATAGAGGCGGAAAGTGTCAAAGCCAGCAAGCGTTCTTTTTTCGACCTTATGGCGGACTTCCGGGACAATGCCAAGAAGAAGGTGAACGGAAAGCGCGAGGGTGATAAATCGGATGTGTGGAAGAAGAACTTCGATGTATTGGTGCGGGCGTTGAAACGATATGAGGCATTTATTTGGCTTTCGGATTCAACGCGAAAAGGCTTCATGCTGGATGTAGACACGATGGACAGCGAGACGATAGAGGATATAGAATCCTTTTTAAGGAATGAGCATGCCTTGTTGGAAGACTATCCGGGAATTTTCAGGCAGATACCTGCATTCACAGATGTTAAGCGCAAAAATCCGAAACCGCAACCACGCGGGAATAATACGATTTGTGCCTTGTTTAATAAACTCAAAGCGTTCTTCAATTGGTTGAATGAGAAGAAAATCACAAGGAATAATCCGTTTGTCGGTTATGAGGGGGTAGTATCAGAACACTATGGTACACCTTATTATATTAATCTGTCCGAGCGCAACCGAATTGCCGACTTCGACCTTGCAGGGCATCCGGAATTGGCCGTGCAAAGGGACATATTCGTTTTCCAATGTTGCATTGGGTGCCGGGTGAGTGACTTGATGCGGCTGACCGAGAGAAATTTGATAGGGGGTGCGGTGGAGTACATTCCGCACAAGACCAAGGGGGAAAGGCAGAACGTGGTGCGTGTTCCCCTGAATGCCCGTGCGTTGGCGTTGGTGGAGAAATACAAGGGCGTGGACGCAAAAGGAAGGATGTTTCCTTTTATCAGCCCCCAAAAGTATAATGATGATATAAAAGAGATATTCCGGTTGTGCGGTGTGACCCGGCTGGTGACCGTGGTAAACAGTGTGACCGGGAAAGAGGAACAGCGGCCTATCAACGAGGTGGCAAGCAGTCACATGGCGCGGCGGTGCTTCGTGGGCAACCTTTATAAAAAGGTGAAAGACCCGAACCTGATTGCTTCCATGTCAGGCCACGCAGAGGGGAGTAAGGCGTTTGCCCGTTACCGGGGAATCGATGAGGAGGTGAAAAAGGAAGTAGTTTCATTGTTGGATTAAATGATACAAGTGTATGGAATTGGCAGTAATTCAGAGTAGGATTTACGAGGTGAGAGGCGTGAAAGTAATGCTGGACAAGGATTTGGCAGCACTCTACCAAGTGGAGGTGCGGGCGTTGAATCAGGCCGTGAAAAGGAACATGAAAAGGTTTCCGCCTGATTTCATGTTTCAGTTGACCAAAGAGGAATGGGAAAACTTGAAATCACACTTTGTGACTTCAAATTGGGGCGGTGTGCGCAAGCTGCCTTATGCTTTCACGGAACAAGGGCTTGCGATGCTGTCCGGCGTACTAAACAGTGATTTGGCCATAGAGGTGAATATCGGCATCATGCGGGCATTCGTGGCCATACGGCAAGGCTTGTCGCAAGTGAATACAAACAAGGAGTTGGAGGAGCTGAAAGCCCGGCTCAAAGAGTTGGAGGAGGCCAGCGAGGAGACGATGGCCGCAATCAATGACCTGTCGGAGGACACCCGCAAGGAATTGGACGATATTTATTTGGCTCTCTCGCAGCTTGCCGCCAAGCAGAAGAAGGCTTCAAAGCCTCAACCTATCGGATTTAAGGCGATTCAGGAGCGGAGGGATGAAGAGAAATGAGGGAGGGGGCCACCCCCCCCTATGAAATGATAACGTCCGGCATTGAGTGCAGGCAAAATTTTTTTCTTCCATTTCTTTGAACACAAGAGAATGAACTACGCATTAGGATTAAAGGGATTAAAGGATGGGATTTCATTGTTAAGTCTGTTCATCCAAAACAAACCTCAAACAATGAGGGAAGTCCATGATTTGTATCACTTCAATTATGTAGGTGAGTGGAATGAGGATGCACTGTCGTTAGAAGAGTACATGAAAGAGATAAGAACGCAATGCGGGCAGCTTGCTACATTCACAGATGAAAGGCTGGAAGATGTGGAAGGATATGCGGACGTGGTTATGGATAGATTGTCCATGGCGGTGCGGTGCGGGTTGTTTGACTGCAACCGATATGCGTACATAGTGACCGGAACGAAAGGCGAAGAGCCGGAGTTGACGGAGTGGAAGCGAGTGCATTTGCTGGCGATGTTCACGGATGTGACGGCGATGTTGGTCAATCTAAGAGGGAAGTTGGCCGGAGTTTTCCAACAAGATGCAAGTGAGTTGTGCGGTGTAGAGCAGCATCCATCAGATATGCCGACCGGATATAGCGATGAGCTGAAAAAACTGTTTAAGGGAAATGTGGAGTTGTTGGATGAGTTGGTTGGAAAATCTGACGAAGAAATCGCGCGATTGATTGGCAAATGGGCAAAAGAAAAAGACAAGTTCGGGAAGCCTAAAATAGAGAATCTTGATAGATTAAGAAAGAAATACGCCCATGAATTAAAGAATGCAGGTATAATAAAATGTAGTGAGGATTGGTTTAGGAGGAAATTGTAAATGTCGTTTAATGTAATCTAATATACTTACCGCCAATACTTACCACCAATACTTACCAATTCCTCCAATTTCTTTTTTTTGCTTGATTCCACATTTACTTTTGCCGTGTCTAAGTTCGATGCGGCATTTTCTGTTTGTGCCGTTGTTGGACGGAGAAGCGGAAGAAGCGGGGGAAACTCCCCAAACAGACGCGGAAATCCGCCGTTTAAATATTAAAACATGAAAATTAAAGATTTGTTGGATTCAGGGAACGGAATGTGTGCAATCCTTTCGCTTGCGGACTTGAAGGAGTTCGCGTTGACACTAATCGCGGAAGCCAAGGCGGCTGCAAAGGAAGAAAAAGAAGATGAGGAGTATCTTACGCCTCAACAGACCGCAGAGATGTTGGGAGTAACGACCAATTCTCTGTGGCGGTGGAATCGCGACGGCTACTTGAAGAATGTGAAGGTAGGGCGCAAACCATTCTATAAAAAAAGTGATGTTCTTAAATTGATGGAGGGATAGGCTATGGAACACAAGAAAAGAGCGACCGAAGCCGCCCCAATCCAAAACCTTACAGGGGCAAAGGTACGACAAGAAAAGGACATTGAAAAAGTTTTGAATTACTTTCGATATACGGTTGGCACTACGCTCGACTGCATGTTTGCCACGGGAGTGTTACGGAACAGCATTACTTATTACGTTCGTGATTTGGAGGCGATGGGCTTGCTACAAGCTATTTACGTTGCACCTGACAAGCGTACACACTTCATGGCAAAGCATTACAGCGCGAACCCGTCTAAGTGGCAGAAAAAGCATGATATGCAGTTATCATTATTCGGCGAGGAAGGAGGTGCATCATGGGCGTGAATTTGTTCGATTTGGAACAAGAATTAATCCAAAGACAAGCGGAAGCCCAAAGCGGTGTACCACGTGAAGTGATGGATATAATCACCGCTTCCCGACTTGACCTGACGAGGGATAACCCCGACCCGGAAGCCATTCTCTTGTGCAACGGACTGCCATTTGCCACGCGCGGTAATTTCTCCGTTATCATAGGATTGCCCGGCAGCAGAAAGTCTTTCCTGATGACCATACTTGCGGGTGCGTATCTTCATGGGGAGTGCGGATGTTTCAGGTCAGCCAACGGCAAGGGGACAATACTGTGGATAGACACGGAACAGGCACCGGGGCACGTTGCACGTGTAGGCCGTCGGATTAACCGTTTGGATGGCCGTCCGGAGAACGAAAACGCACCGGAGGTGGTAATCCTCATGTTGCGGGAATATGCCCCACAGCAACGAAAAGACGTGTTCCGGTATTCGTTGGAAGTCTTTCACCCTGATTTGGTCATATTGGACGGTGCGGCGGACTTGATGGACGACCCAAACAACATAGAGCAGTCCGCAGAGATACAGCAGTTGCTGATGGCAGCATCAAAACAATACGATTGTCATATTTCCACCGTGGTACACTGCAATCCCGGAAATGACAAGGCGCGGGGGCATTTGGGGAGCAACCTCATGCGCAAGTGCGAGACCGCTGTCACCGTCACCGCGCAGGGCGAAGTGAGTAAAGTGTCGTTTGTTAAAACCCGCGACATTAGGCCGGACGATTTCGCTTTTTCTGTGGTGAACGGATTGCCCGCTGTCTGTGATGTCCCGGCCATGCCGCGAGAGGACAACACGCGCGAGATGTTCGCAGAAATCCTTTCAGACGGGAGGGCGGTCAGCCATGGAGATTTGTCAAGCAGGGTAATGAAGTATCGGGAGAATGAAGGGAAGCCCGTTAAATATGACAGAGCCAAGCAGATAGTGAATAATGCCACCAAGGCCGGTATTATCATCAAAACACAGGCGGGCGGATATGTTCTATCAAATGAGCAGGAGGGTAGCGACAATCAACTACCTTTTTGAGGGTAGGTAGGTTAGTCCCCTTATAAAGGGGGACTACCTACCCTACCCGGATATAACTACCCAAATTACCCGAAAAACTACCCGAAAACTACCCGATTCATTAACGGTAAAAAGATTGTTTTTGACATGAATTACAAATATCATTTGCAACAGTACCGCGGACGGAACAGCCGCCACACCTGCCCGGCTTGTGGGCGACCGCATTGTTTCACTCTCTACGTGGACGCGGCGGGAAATCCGCTGGCGAGCGATGTCGGGAGGTGCGAACATCTTAATTCATGCGGCTACCACCATACCCCGGCACAATATTTCGCAGACCACCCGCAGGAACATGGGCGGGAAAAGTATCGCCCGGCAGAGTCTCAACGGCAACAAAAAGAGGTCAGGACGGACTACATTCCTTTTGGTTTGATACAAAAAAGCGAAGGCACGGCCAACGGCCTTATTCGCTACCTATCCAAGTTCTTCGCACAAAAGGATTTGGAGCGGGTGACGAAAATGTACCACCTTGGCAGCACCCGTAGTGGCGAAATTATCTACCCACAGATAGACCGTTGCGGAATGTGCCGGACGGGCAAGGTCATGGCCTACGGAGCGGACGGCCACCGCGTCAAGCGAAGTGAGTGCGATGCCGTGGATTGGCTTCATGCCCGGCTGATGCGCCAACAGGGCAAGACAGCATCCGACTATCATTTGCGGCAGTGCTTATTTGGCGAGCATCTCCTGCCCAAACGTCCGGACAGCATCGTTTGTGTGGTGGAGGGCGAGAAGTCGGCGGTTATCGCTTCGCTTGTGTTCCCGCAATATGTGTGGGTGGCCACGGGCGGAAAATATGGCCTTTCGCCGAGAATGTGCAAGTCATTGGCCGGGCGGGACGTGTTGGTTTATGCGGACGCGGATGCCGTGGGTGAATGGGGCGAAAAAATCCAATCGCTTACCTTTTGTCGGAGCATCCATCTGTCCGATTGGGCTAAGGATGAACCGCAGGGCAGTAAGCGTGACATTGCCGACCTCATTATGGATGAGCGCAAGCCGCTGGACAAGCCGACCACTATCGGAGACATATTGAGATGGAATCAGGAGTTAGGTTTTCCCAAGGAAAGATTTACGATTAATATTTGATTCAATGGAGAAAGAGACGATTTTCGGGATTATCCCCAGCAAGAGCAATTCCTACATGGTCGGACGTGTAAACGGGCATCCTTGCATCGTTAAGAGCAATGAGATGAAGCGGTATGAGCGTGAGTTTCTCCGGCAATGCACCATCTACAAGGGCAGGGGCATATCCACGCCGTTCCGTCTTGTGGTGGATGTGTACTACCCTGACCATACCCATGACCTGGACGGATGTTTTAAGGCGTTGTTAGACCTATTGCAGGCGTGTGGCGCGATTTCCAACGACAGTCTGTGTGTCCACATTGAAGCGCACCGACATTTCGACAAATATAGGCCGCGTGTGGAGTTCGCGATTGAGGAAATCAACGAGCAAGGGAGGCTGTTTGGATGATAAGGTTTTCTTGATATTTAACATTTTTAATGTAGAATATGTGCGTGTTTTTATTGTATATTTGTATAGGATAACAGATTAAGGAATAGATTATTATGAACTATTTTCAGGATAACGAAAAATTATTAAATGCCACGCTAACTAAGGCGCAACTGGCACAACGTGAGAGCTTTAGGGCGAGAATGAGAGCCAAGGGGCTACTGCCCGCCGTGTCGGATGGAAAAAATCAAACAAGGAGGTAATTATGGAACAGAAAATTCAATTCCCAAGTGAAGTATTTGATGAGTACTTATTCAATGCCCGTATTTCGCAGCTGAAAGCCGAGGAGGATGCTTTCTTTGCAGCTGTGGACGCTATCAAAGAAGAGGAAGTCACGGTTTCTTTGGACAAGTTGCGAGAGATACGCGAGTTCGGGATAAAAAAGGTCGGAAAAAAGTTGGTAATCTCGCCTGTATTTTGTATATTTATAGTTGAGAATCAAAACACTACAAAACGAACAAGCGATGATTACCAAGGACAAAGTTACAGAGATTTTTTGTATTATTGATGAATTTGACAAGAATTTGAGTGTCGAACTCTCAAAAAACCTTCGTCTGCCGTCCGTCGTGAAAGACGGCATAAGGCATCGGAACCGTCCGGGCAGGATGTCCGAAAGTGAGATAATGACCGTCTTGGTGTGTTACCATTTCGGCACATACCGCACCTTCAAGGACTACTATCTCAACTGTATCAAGGGGAGCATGAAGGACTGTTTTCCGGATGCGGTCTCATACAACCGCTTTGTCGAACTGATGCCGAGGGTGTTCTTCCTGATGATGCTTTTCATGAAGCTGTACGCCTTCGGCAAATGCACCGGCATCACGTTTGTGGACAGCACCATGATTCCCGTGTGCCACAACATCAGGAGGTATATGAACAAGGTTTTCACCGGTCTGGCCAAAGACGGGAAAGGTACGATGGGGTGGTGCCATGGTTTCAAGCTGCACCTGCTGTGCAACGATTCCGGAGATATCATAACATTCTGCCTGACAGGGGCGAACGTGGACGACAGGGACGAAAGAGTATGGCAGGTTTTCACCAAGGAACTCTACGGGAAGGTCTTCGCCGACAGGGGATATATCAAGAGGGAACTTTTCGAATCACTCTTCGACCAAGGCATACACCTCGTACACGGCATTAAGGCCAACATGAAGAACAGGCTCATGCCCATGTGGGATAAAATCATGCTCAGGAAAAGGTATGTCATCGAATGCATCAACGAACTACTCAAGAACAAGGCGAACATCGTGCATTCAAGACACCGCTCTGTACACAACTTTATAATGAACATCTGTTCGGCACTCACCGCATACTGCTTCTTTGACAATAAGCCGGAAGCTTTGCCTGTGCATGTCGAAAATACCATGCAACTGACACTCTTTTAAACGAAAATTATCCCGAACTCGCGTAGAGATAAGTGAGAGTGAGGAGGCTTTTGCCGCGTTCTTCCGGGACATGCGCGACCATTGTGTGCGGTCGTTGGGGTTCGTCCCCAAGCGCGAGAAACTCCGGATTCAAGCCGTCTATCAGGAACTTGCAGATGCCATTTACCCGCATGTCGCCCGCATAAAGAAGGCATTCGACGCCGGGCTGATGGCGGAGGAGAAAGGCGGTAAGATGGTAATCAACCACAAGGAGCAGGAGCGTGTCGCCCGCGAGGCTTGCACTACCCGGGTGGATGCGGCTTTGATGTCGGAGTATTGGTGGCGGCTTTCCTTGGTGGTCGCGGCCATAGAGGGGGCGCGGCAGTGGGAGCAGGAACATGGACTGCCCGTGTTCGCTGGCATGGAACGCAGATGTTTCTTCACACGAAAAGTCGGTGCATCCGTCCTTCCGGCAGAGGTTTCTTTCGTGGACTTTTTGAAGCGTCCGGACAAAGACGTGTTTTTTCAGATGATGGCCGGGAAGTTCCCTGCAAAGGATTCAGATTAATGCGTGAGGGTATGACCAAGCAGGACAAGGATTTGGCTATGGCGTGGGTTCGGCAGCATCTTGTGCCGACCACGCTGCTCGGAGACAGCATTTCGCCGTATCGCCTGAAGCACGGCTTGCAGCAGGACACGGGCGTTTATCTTGCTGTGGATAAGTTCATTGAGCTGTTATTGGAGATGGGCTACGTGCAGAAAAAGACGGGCGCATTCCGGCTGAAAATGGTGCCGGAATTGAGACGGAGATTCAAACGAGGGGATATTATGGCATGATTACAAAAAGGATGAAACTAAAGATGCTACGGGCTTTCTTCGTGGGCGACATACGGAAGCCGTTGCGGTTATCACCTGAACGGTGGGCGGCGTTGCTTGGGTGCATCTTTGATGAGGGTGTCGGTGTGGACGAGATGGCCGCGTTGATGAGGCAGGCAGGCTTCACAGAACGGCGTAGAGCTAAGAATACGTTCTATGTGCGGCCAACGGACAAGCTGATTGAGTATGCAGCAGATAAGCCGGATTTGATTAAATTTTTGAGATGAGGAAGGGGCGGTTCTACGTGAGCCGCCTTTTTTCTTTAATATTCGTTCACGCGGATTTAACACGGTTTTTTGTCGGTTTCAGGGCGTTTTTGGGCGGTTGGGAATCGCCCGGAAGAGGGACAGCAGGGTTTCATGCCTGATTTTCCGTTTCGTGGGCGTTCGTCTGTGGCGTTAACACTTCCGTACCGGAAAGTTGTTGCGGTGAAAAAGAAATCGTATCTTTGTGCCGAAATGCCATAAGGTATTTTAATCGCAAATGAAGGTCGTTTTGTCAAGTGTGGCAAGCGGCCTTTTTTGCTACCTCATATCGCTATAATCTGAATGAAGTCGCATTTTAGTCGCACAAAAGCATAGGTGTGATTTTGTAATTCTCTAATTATCTGATAATTAGAAGTTTTAGGAGTACTCGAAGCGGGACTTGAACCCGCACAGCCATCACTGGCCAAGGGATTTTAAGTCCCTCGTGTCTACCGATTCCACCATTCGAGCGACCTTGGAGCGGAAAACGAGACTCGAACTCGCGACCCCGACCTTGGCAAGGTCGTGCTCTACCAACTGAGCTATTTCCGCAGGGCGTGTGATGATAACGGCTGCAAAGATAGTGCATTTCCCTGTTTATGCCAAATTTTTTGTTTGCTTTTTAGCGGTTGTTGATGACCATGGTGTTGCCTGAATAGGTGATGTGGTAGCGGAACAGGTTGACCCCTGCTTCGCCGATGGCAATCTGCCCTTGGTTGTTCAGGTCGTAGGTCCGTCCGCAGGAAACGCACGCCGCGTATCCTCCTTCTTTCAGGTCGAGGGAGCGGGAGATGTTGTAGCTGGAATAGCAGTTGGGGCAGGCCAGGTCGAAGCAGACGGGGACGGACACGCTGTTGCCCAGCTCGGGGATGTTGGGCAGTCCGGCAATGAAGCCGGCAATGCCCATTTGCAGGGAAGAGTTGCCGGCGATGGCGGTGGCATTGACGGGCGTCGTGTTTCCCCGTTCGTCGGTAAAGAGGAAGCGGTTGCGGTCGTAGCGGATGGTGGTGAAGATGCCCAGGCTGTTCATGGCTGCGTTGAGGGGCGGGACGGTGTTCACGTTCTTGCACACGAAATAGGCCGGATAGTTGGAATAAGTGCTTTGCACGTCGTCCTTGCAAGCGGCAAGGCAGACCAGCAGGGTCAGAAACAAAAAACTCCGTATTCTTTTCATGTTAAGAATAACGGAGTTTCTCGTGTTTTATTTTGCAAGGTCTTGCTTTTTTGTCCTTTTGCCCAGGTCCCTGCGCGCCGGTTGGCATCAATGTCATGGTTCGAGCAGGCGCTTTTCCGCCTCTTCGGCTTGCGCGAAGTTGAAGCCGTCCCACACTTTTTCCATCAGGGCATGGATCTCGCTGTTGCAGAGGTTGCCGATGCTGCCTTCATGGGTGTGGCGGATGTGCTTGTCCGGCACGAAGTTGCCCGCCTCGATGTCGAGCCCCACTTTCTTGTAGGCGTCGCGGAAGGGCATGCCGGAAGCGGCCAGGCGGTTGACTTCTTCCACGCTGAACATGTTGTCGTATTTCGGGTCGTCCAAAATGTGTTCGTTCACTTGGATCTTGTTCACGATGTAGGCCGTCATGCGCAGGCAGTCTTTCAGTTCCTCGAAAGCCGGGAGGAAGACTTCCTTGATGATCTGCAGGTCGCGGAAGTAGCCGCAGGGCAGGTTGTTCATGATGAGGATGATCTGTTGCGGCAGGGCCTGGATTTTGTTGCACTTGGCGCGGGTCAGTTCGAACACGTCGGGGTTTTTCTTGTGCGGCATGATGCTGGAGCCGGTGGTGCAGTTGTCCGGCAGTTTGACGAACCCGAAGTTCTGCGAGTTGAACAGGCAGGCGTCGAAGGCCAGTTTGCTGAGCGTCCCGGCGATGCTGGCCAGGGCGAAGGCCACGTTGCGCTCCATTTTCCCGCGCCCCATCTGGGCGTAGACCACGTTGTAGTTCATGGAGTCGAAGCCCAGCAGGCGGGTGGTCAGCGTGCGGTTGAGGGGGAAGGACGAACCGTATCCGGCGGCGGAGCCGAGCGGGTTGCGGTTGGTCATCTTGTAGGCTGCCTGTAGGAAGAGCAGGTCGTCCACCAGGCTTTCGGCATAGGCCCCGAACCACAGTCCGAAGCTTGACGGCATGGCCACCTGCAGGTGGGTGTAGCCCGGCATGAGCACGCCCTTGTAGCGTTCGCTTTGGGCCTGCAGTTCTTCGAACAGCACTTTGGTCTCTTCGGCGATTTCTTTCAGTTGGGCGCGGGTGAAGAGTTTCAGGTCCACCAGCACTTGGTCGTTGCGCGACCGCCCGCTGTGTATTTTCTTTCCCACGTCGCCCAGTTTGCGGGTCAGGAGCAGTTCCACCTGCGAGTGCACGTCCTCCACCCCGTCTTCGATGGTGAAGCGTCCGGCCTCGATGTCGGCGTGGATGAGGCGCAGTTCGGCCAGCAGCACGTCCAGTTCGTCGGCGCCGAGCAGTCCGATGGACTGCAGCATGGTGATGTGCGCCATGGAGCCGAGCACGTCGTACTTGGCCAGATATAAATCAAGTTCACGGTCGCGGCCGACCGTGAACTTTTCTATCTCTTTGTTGACTTCTGTGTTTTTTTCCCAGAGTTTGCTTGCCATAGCTGTATGTTGTTTGTACCTTTTTAATCCCCGTAGGGAATCATGGCCAGCATGTCGGCCAGTTTTTCCACTCCTTCGCGCAGCGGTTTCTCGACCATGCCCTTGATGAAGGGGTTGAGGTCGGCTCCCACGGTGAGTTTCATCTTGCAGGTGGTTTCCGACGTGGGCAGCAGCTGTATCCACAAGTTGAGATGGATGGGCGAGTTGACGGTTTCGAACTTGATGCACTTCGGTTCTTCCCGCTCGATGATGCGGAGCGAGAGGTCGCCTACGGGCGGCACCTTGCAGGTGACCGAGTCGGTGTCGAACGTCATTTCCTCGATGTTCCTTTGCAGCTGTTCCAGTTTGTCTTCGGGCACTTGTCCGGCCATCTGGCTGCGGAGCGCCGGGTCGTTGAACCGTTCCTTGATGACGGCCAGGTTGTTCAGGTCGGCCAGTTTGGCATACACGCACGATTGCGGATGGGCGACGGCCTTGACGTTGCTTTCAAATTGTTGTTTCGACATGATTCTCTTTGTTAGCGTGGGCGATGGGTTATCCGTTCCAGTGTGCGGGGTCTTTTCTCCATTCGTTGAGCACGTCCACGTCGGCGGCGTCGATGTATCCCGTGCGCACGGCTTCTGCCACCACGGCTTCGTAGTTGGTGAGCGTCACCAGCTTCACGTTGGCGGCCTTGAAGGCTTCGGTGGCCACGTCGAACCCGTAGGTGTAGGCCGCCACCATGCCGCAGACTTCGCATCCGTTGTTGCGGATGGCCTCAACGGCTTTCAGGCTGCTGCCGCCGGTGGAGATCAGGTCTTCCACCACCACTACCTTCATGCCCGGACGGAGTTCGCCCTCGATGAGGTTTTCCAGTCCGTGGTCTTTGGGCTTGGAGCGGACATAGACGAACGGAAGGGCCAGAAGGTCGGCCACCAACGCGCCTTGCGGGATGGCCCCTGTGGCCACTCCGGCGATGGCGTCGGCTTCGGGGAAGCGCTCGGAGATGAGGCGCCCTATCTCGATTTTCACAAAGCTGCGCAGTCCTGGATAGGATAATGTTTTGCGATTGTCGCAATAGAAGGGGGATTTCCATCCGGAAGCCCACGTGAAAGGATTGGTCGGCTGGAGTTTGATAGCTTTGACCTTGAGTAACTTGGCTGCGAAAATCTTCTCTAATGTTTCCATAATTATCCTAACTTTATGATTGACGTTGCAAAGATAGTGCAAGTCGGGCGAAATACAAAATAAAAGCGTGCCCAGCATGTTTTTTATTTTTATCCAGGGCTTCGCTTCCCGGCGTGGCCCGATGCCGTGTAACGCCGTGCGGAGTCCGTCGGCGTACTCTGCGGCAAGTACTCGAGTACTTTCCGCAAAGTACGATTCGGAACTCCGCATGGCTTCCGCCCGCATTCCGCTCCGGATGCGGCCGGAAGCGGAGGCGTGCGCAGGCCGTGTCAGCGTGTCGCCTGCAACCTTATGGTTTTGGTCTTCCCCGTGGCGAGGGTCAGGCGCGCCGTCCCGTTTTCCTCGATTTCCACGTTCGCATAGCGCGCTTCCACCACCATCTTCCCGTCCAGCATGATGACGCCCCATTGCCGCGGGTTGCACTCCACGGCGCAAAAGTAGCCTACGGGGGTCTGGATGTTGCGGTAGATGGGGGGCACGACGATGGTGTCGCCCATCTTCAGTCCCCATTTGGGTCCGGCATGGAAGGGGACGGCCTGCCGCAGTGCGGCCAGCCTCTCCTGCCGCCGCTTTTCTTCTTCGGCCCGCCGTTCTTCCCGGTGTTTGCAGGCGCGCCTTGCGGCGTCGGCCTTCAGCCGGTGGACCGCGGTGTGGAAGTCCTCTTCTCCGGGGAGCGGGCGTTGGCCGGCGATGCGCCGCTTTTCCTTCCCCTTTTCCGCGTGATAGTAGTTCCCGTCGTTGTCGGCCACCACGATGCTCCCGTCCGCCAGTTTACCGCAGAACCAGTAGTAGCGCTCGGCATCGCCTTCGAGAAGGCAGGCACACGAGCGGCCCGGGAGGGCGTCCGGCGGGTCGACCGTCGGGACGGACGGGGGAGAGGAATAGTCGTAGGCCAACAGGTAGAAGCTCCTGCGGACAAAGTCGTAAGGCGCGGTGCCGGGCGGACTCCGGAAGACCTCTCTCGTGCGGCTGTAGTAGACGCCGTCGGAGCGGAGCAGCTCTATCGGCCCGAACCGGACGATTGACGGCCTTTGCGTGTATGGTTGTCCGTTCCTTAGGTCGATGTAGGTGTCCGGCTGTCTGTCGTCCGTCAGGGCCATAAGGTCGTCCGGCAGGAATCTTGCCCGCCTGTGCCGTCCGAGTTCCATCCGGACGCGCCCGCTGTCGTCGACGACGGCCATGTGCCCGTCGCCGAATTTCACGGCGGCGAAGTCGCCCCTCGTGGCGGATATGGCCGCGTATCGTGGCGGGACGGTGAGTACCGGCCCGCGCCTCAGTCCCCACAGTCCGCTTTGCCGGTCCTTGAACGGTTTCAGGGCTTCTTGCGACGGCATGTCGCGGGCGGCGGACGCATCTTCCTGCTCCAGAGCGTGCAACAGTTGTTCGTGCGACACGACCATCTCGAGCGGACTGTCCTTGCCGTCCCTGTCCTGTGCGGCCCGTGCCTCGGCCATGTATGCCGCCGAGGAGCGGGCCGCGGCGTGCCCTTTTCCGGCCAGGCGGCCTTCGAACATGGCGGCCCAGTCCCTGTGCGCCGAGGGCAGCCCGAAGAGGCGGTACAATCCCACGTTGTCGATCAGCACGCACGCCTCCTTGCCCTCTGTCCGGCGCAGTCCGCGCCCCACCTGTTGCAGGTATTTGGCCAACGAGAGGGTGGGGCGGGCCAGCTGGATGAACTCCACGTCCGGGCAGTCGAAGCCTTCGCTGAAGACGTCCACGTTCACCAGCACCTGCAACCGTCCCTGCCGGAAACCGTCCACCGCCAGCTTGCGCTCCCCGGCCGGCGTTTTGCTGTCGATGGCCGCGGCGCTTACACCTTTATTATTATAATACTCCGCGATGTTTCTGGCGTGGCCGATGCTGACGGCATACACGATGCCCTTTTTGCCACGGGCGTATTGGCACATGCTTTCATACAGCCGTCCGATTTCCGGTTTGCGGTTCAGCACCGCGTCCATCTCCTTCACTTGGAAGTCGCCGTCGGCTCCGCGCTTCGAGAGGCTGTCCACCAGCCGTTGGTCCTCGCCGTCCGGACGGATGGACACGTAGTCGAACGCCGACAGCCATCCCTGCCGGATGAATCCGGCGATGCCGTCCGACGCGATCAGCACCTCGAACAAGTCCGTGAATCCCCGCCGGTCCAGCCGGCACGGCGTGGCTGTCATGCCCAGCTTGCGGGCCTCGGGATAGCGCTTCCACAGCTCCTTGTAGGTCGCGGCCAGCGCGTGGTGCGTCTCGTCGACGACAATCAGTCCCGGGCGCCGTCCGTCCATGTCGTCCCAATGTCGCGAGAGCCACTGGATGGACATGGCCTTCACCCGTCCCTCCGACGAGCGCATGCCATACCGCGACACGGTTTCCTCGATTTGCTCCACCAGTTCGCGGCGGTGGGCGATGATCCACACGTCCTTGTTCCCTGTCGTCTCCGAAAGGTCGCGGATGACCGATGCGAGCAAGTGCGTCTTGCCCGTTCCGGTGGGCATCTGCACCATCAGGCTGCGGTGCAGTTCCCACTCCGCGAATATCCGGCGCTTCATGTCGGTCTGGTAGGGGCGCAATAAGAACGGTCCGGTGGCTGTCATGTGGAGGACAAGCTGTTGTGCGGGGATAAGGACAAAGTGCCATGCCGGAGGGGCAAGGCGCGGAAGGGAGATTGTATAGTCGGAAAAAAAGCGTGTGGATGATGCCGGCGGGCATCAAGGCATTGGCCGTGTGCGAGCCTCGGCTCTGGCCGTAAGAAATGTTGAGAGAAGAGTCCGTAGCTGCCGGCCTGGTGCAGGCCAAGGCAGCAGGAGGGCGGATGCGGCGGGGAGAAGTAAGGGCGGCTATAAGCCGGCCACCAGTTTCATCTTCTTTCGGGTTGATGCGAATTCTGGAGCAAACGCCAAAGAAGAAGGGACGTTTATAAGGTAGAGGAACTATTCCTATTCACCTACGACCCATTTTTCTATATTGCGCGTTTGTGCGCTGAAGTTCACCCCAATTTTGAACACCTTTCGTCCATCCGCCTTAAAAGGCATGGCATATTGTTTCTCTTCTATTTGCTGCAAGGCAGATTCTGCAGTGCCTTCCAATTTGAACTCCATGACATAGACGAACTTCGTAGTCTGAAGTACCAGATCGATACGCCCTTGTGAGGTATGGTATTCCGCGTTGACGTGGAAGCCAATCAGCTTGAAAATGATAAACAACACATTCTGATAATGAAGTTCGAGGTCGCGAACCAGTTCGTAAGGTGTGTCGGTAAAGAAGCTTTGCAGGCGCCGGAAGAAAGCATCGGTATTTCCTTCCCGAATTTCGCGCACGAATTGCCTGACATAGGATTGCGACAGGGTCGCGTCCGTGTAAGAATAGCAGGGCAATAAGAATTCCATGAAGCCCTCCTCCACTTCCTTGTTGGGGAAGTCCAGCGTATAAATCCCAAACTCTCTGTCGTAGTCTTTGATGGTCAAGTAGCCGCTTTGGTAGATGACCGGAATGGCTTTGTCGTCGCCATACACATTGTTCAACACGCTCAGGCTTGTCTCCACATGCGTCAGGTTTGCCAGATTGTAATCGCTGTGCTTCAACAACTCCACCAAATAGGTTGGCGTGCCGGTTTCGAACCAATAGCAGCTCAAAGTCTTCTTTGAAAAAGCATTCAGCAAGCTGAAAGGGTTATAGACACCTTCCGAATCCGGGGCAAAATGATAGCCGTCATACATTTCTTTCAGTTTGTCGCAAGTCTCCTCGTAAGATAAGCCTTGGGCGGTGGCCAGCGCCCGGGTTTCTTCTTCCAGATTGTCGTGAATCTCTTTTTCAGTGATTCCGCATAACGACGTGTATTGCCGATCCATCGAAATGTCGTTCAGGTTGTTCAGGTCGCTGAACACGCTCACTTTACCCATCTTGGTCACTCCCGTCATTAGGGCAAACTTGATGTATCCGTCCATTGTTTTCAACACGCCATAGAACGGTTTCAAGGAGTTGCGGAATTGTTCCTGCAACTCTTCGTTGCCAATTGATTGAAGCAAAGGCTTGTCGTATTCATCCACCAAGATTGCCACCCGGTGGCCTGTCTTTTCGTATGCCCGGCGGATGATGCCGGCAAAACGGAGAGAGACGGACGTTTCCGACGCGTCGCTGCCGTAAATCTGTTCCCAAAGTTTGAGGTTGACATTCAAGATATCCGTTAAGTTGTCAAGTGACTCATATCTCTCAATGTTCAAGTCTAAGTGCAGAACCGGACGTTTCTCCCATTTCTGTTCCAATCCTTCCAAGGCCAAACCTTCGAACAACTCTTTCTTCCCTAAAAAGTAAGCCTCAAGGGTGGAAACCAACAGGCTCTTGCCAAATCTCCGAGGGCGGCTTAGAAAATAGTATCGGCCGTTCTCCACCATCTGGTGTATCAAAGCCGTTTTGTCTATATAAAGATAATGATCCTTGCGTAGACTCTCAAAATTTTGAATTCCTATCGGATATTTCATTGCTTCAGCCTTTTAGGGATTTCTTTGCAAAGATAGTGCAAGTCGAGAGAAGTGCAAAATAAAAGATGAGCGAAGCTCATTTTTTTATATTGCGCTTCCGAGGCGCCGCCTGTCTTGTCAAAAGTGGAACCCATCCGGGGCGGAATTCAGAGATAAATGCTAACTTTACATATATAATAAGGAATGGCGGTGAAGACGCTTGGCTTTTTGCTCCGGTTGTGTGGTGCCTATCTGGCGGCAGTCGTATTGATGCCTATGGCTTGGATAGGCCGCTTGTTTCGCAAATAAGATTATTTGCCGAACGGGTCCTTGTATATGCCGAGCAATTGTTGGGCGAAGTAGTAGAAGAACTGCATGTCGTCCACGAAATAGCGCTTGAACAGTCGGCGGGGCTCTTTCAGGCAACGGTAGAGCCACTCCATCCCCAGCTTCTGCCACAGCCGCGGCGCCCGTTTCAGCGTGCCCGCCTCGAAGTCGATGGTAGCCCCCAGCGCCATGAACAAGTCCACGTCCGGCATTTGGTTGCGGTATTTCATGATCCATTTCTCCTGTTTCGGTGCTCCCACGCCCACCAGCAGCACATTTGCGCCACTTTTATTCACAATGTCAACCAGTGCCTCGCATTCCCTTTCGTTCTTCTCGAAGCCGAACGACGGCGAGTGCGCTCCGACGACAATCTTCCGTCCCACTTTCTCGTTGATGCGCTCCATCGCCTTTTGTGCGATGCCTTCCTTAGCTCCCAGTAAGAAAATCCGGCAGTCCGGGTCATCCTTGTGGAACATGTAGAAAGCCGTGAAGAAACTCGACCCCGGGATGGCCTCCGGCAACGGATGCTTCAGCAGTTTGGACAGCAGATACAAGATCTTGCTGTCGCACACCACCCACTCCGCCTGCCGATACACCTCGTAGAACTCGCGGTCGTGTTGCAGCTTCACGAGGTGGTCCAGGTTCGGGGTGATGAGCACGCCGCGTTGCAGCTGGTTCAGCAAATCCGTTTGTGTGAGTGAAAGGATGTTGCTGTTCAGTATCTTGATGGTCTTATTCATAACTCATAAGTGTTGAAGGTCGTTTGAATACTTGCGGTTCTTATTTTAAATCGTTGAATAAGCCTTCCCATTGTTTGTAAATTACGTCTAATGAATAGTTCTGGCTCGTTGCGATGGATTTTTCTGCCATGTCATGTCGTTTGTCTTCGTCTGTCATCGCTTGCTCCAAAGCCTTGGCCATGGCCTCTGCCTTAAACTCACCATTTTGTGGCTTTACAATCAATCCATTCTCACCGTCCTTTATGATGTCATATACGGCGGAATAGCTGCCATAGACAACCGGGACTACACCAAAGCTCATGCATTCGGCCAATACGAGTGGGAAACCTTCATATTCAGACGTAAGAATTAATATGGATGCGCGTTTGTAATAAGGTTCAGGGCGTTGGAAACCTTCAAAACGGACGTGCTGCAAGTTTAAGTCGCGCGCAAACCGTTCCAAGTTCTCCCGTTCCGGCCCGTCACCCACGATGGTCAGGCGCCAATCCGGAATTATATCTTCAAGTAAAGCCCAAGTTTCTATTATGCGGTATGTACGTTTTTGATTATAGTCCAAGCGGCCGACATAGATGACTTCCTTCTTCTTGTCATTCAGGTCCAATGTTTCTGAAGGTTGCTTGATTGTGACCGGATTGGTTTGCGCGATGAGTTTCTGCGCATTACTTATTCCTGTGAAGTCTTCAAAGTGAGAAATAAAGCTTTGGGAGAGAACCATGAACCTGTCGCTATTCCTATATATATAACGCATACTGGCAGACGTAATCTTCCGGTATGTCCATAATTTAAATTTAAGCAGCGACAGTTTTATCGGATTGTCACAATGTTCAATGGCGATTTCCACTTCTTTCAAGCGTCCATTCGTACTTGGGTCGTTGTGATAAACGGCAATTGTCTTGACATCCAGTCCTCGGAAGGCTCTTTTCAGCGTCTTTGCCGGGATGTAAGGCAATCCCCATTGATTGATGGCAATCTGGATATTTTTCTCTATGATGATGTTCCTTAATGATGCTACATTTGCCTTGCCGGAGTGAAACCCATGTCCATACACCAAGTTTACGCGCTTGTCGAGCCTTTCCTCCAAAGATGTCTTGCCTTTATAGAAAGCCCATAGCGTGACATCGTGGCCTTCTGCCACAAACTTGTTGGCCAGTACGGACGTCACGACTTCCAGACCGCCTATTTCAAAAGACTTTAGTAAGAATAGGATGCTCATTTATAATGCGAACCAATAATTATAGCTTTGGTTATAATCTATTTCCGCAGTTCTGTCTCTTATTACTCTCGCCGGGTTTCCTCCAACGATTTTTCGTGATGGAACATCTTTGGTGACGACGCTTCCCGGTAAGATTATCGCTCCCTCTCCGATAGTAACACCCGGCATGATCATGGCATTGGCAAAGATGAACACGTTGTCGCAGATGGTCACTTGGGCTCCTTTGGTTTCAAAGTGTGGGCTTTCGATGTTGTGGCCCAGCGTGTATATCTTGCTATTATGGGCGATGCCCACGTTAGAACCAATGTAGATGCCTCTCCTATTATCAAGATAACACCCGAAATTAATTACCGATCTTTCTCCCACCGTGATTTTTCCGACATGGAAAAATTTGCATTTGCGATGTATGCAGCTCTTTTTGCCAACTTTGATGCCGAAGCAACGCAGATAGTACTTGCGTAGAGGGTTAGGCCATAATTGATAAGTGATGTTAAGGAACTCTACGAGAAAGAACTTTGCTTGAAGAAGAAGGCTTTTTATCCCTCTCCTTGTTGTTTTTGTTGACATAGTGCTATTGTTTTGTGATTTTGTTAGCCAGCGATTTAGGTAGGAGGCTAAGCAGGTGAAACAAGGCTTTGGCTTGGCCCCTCTGTATTATATTAAAAGGAATGGCTTTCAGCCCCTTTTCCGGTTTGAAGGTTTGGCAGGCTTCTTTTACTGCATCATTATTCATGAAAGCCTTGAGCATGGCATGCTTTTCTTTAAGGCTGATGTCGTTGTTCTGCGCCAATCTCAAACATACTTCCACCGTGGAAAGTATCAATGTGCCTTCCCAATAAGAATGTGTATTTATTCCATATAGGCGTAAGGCCTTTTGGTCTATCTCCTTTCTGGCCTTTATTATCTTTAGTTTGTCATTCAGCCTTTTTCTGACATCCTTCAAAGACGAGAGGTTGGCCCCTGTTTCCCGTATCGTCAGATAGTAAAGGCATTTGTCTAAGAAACCGATGGAGGTCTCATGTAGCATGTATTCGTTGACAAACCGGGTATCTTCTCCTAATGACAAGTTCGTATCAAAATGCAGGTTATTATTCTTGATTGTATTTGCATCCAGCATAATGTGCCATAGAGCTGTATTTTCTTTGCCTTGCCTTAGACCACGCTTACCCTTAATCCATTCGTTGACATCAGTGAATGAATGCCCAAGGAAATGAGGCATTAATTCCGTCACTATCTCGCGTCCTCTATAAAGTTGTTTTAGCTCGTGAGGATGCGGGGTGCCTTTAATTCCATTTATACGATTGGCGTATCCATATAATACAGAGTTGACAGAATGTTTCTCGCAGAAGGCTAGGCATTGTTCAATTGTGTCAGGTTCCATACTGTCATCGCTGTCCCAAAAGAATACCTTTTCGCCTTGTGCCAAAGCCAATCCGGCATTGCGAGCAGCAGATACTCCGGCGTGTTCTAAGGAGACAATTCTTACCCCCCCCCCATTCTGTTAAATTCTGTTATAATTTCTATGGCATTGTCGGTAGACCCATCATCAACGACAATTATTTCAATGTTCTTATAAGTTTGGTTAAAGACATCTTGTAGCATCCCAGCAATATATTCACTAGTGTTGTATGCAGGGATGATTACGGATACTAAAGGAAGCTTTTTCATTACGATTGGATTATAGGGTTATGCGATATGACTCGTGCCGGATTTCCCACAACAACGCTGTTGTCTGGAATGTCCTTAGTTACGACAGCGCCAGCACCTATTGTTACGTTGTTTCCTATTTTTATAGGTCCCATTACTATTGCACCTGCACCAAAGTAGCAGTTATCTCCAATTTCAAAGTCGGACAAATTGCTATCAGGTCTCTTTTTGCCTAAAAGCACCATTGGTAGCACTGTACAATTCGATCCAATTTTCATGCCAGGAGCTCCAAAGCGTCTAAATCCAGCATGCACAAGTTTCAACCCAGGTCCTACGACATTAGGAGCAATGGTGATATTATATTTTAAGCTATTTTTTCTATGAAGAAAATTGTAGTAGCCGTACATGATATTTCCCCAAACAGTAGCTCTCGTATTTAAATAGTATTCTAATTTTCTGAGTGTTTTCATATAGTTAAACATGCGCCAGTTTTCTCCGTAAGTGAAACGGGCAAGCCATGGATGAGTCATTGCTTGCGCATTGAAATCAGCTTCAATATACCTTTTTAAGTCTCTTTTAGACTTTATCATAATTTCTTGATATAATTATATGCGATAAATAATGCGCGATGTCTTTTGATAAAAGACATTATTTGTTTCCTTATTGATTGGTCATTTACCCAACTACCTGCGCAGAAGTGTACTAAATAACTTTTTGAGGTAAATTGGTCATAGTTGCTTATTTCTTTTGTTGAGAGTATATTTATTCCTGATGCTAATTGTTGAATTGTATCTACATATCTAAATCCATATTTTTCTGCACAGTGAGCCCAAACTACGGGGGCGTAATATTTATTGTTTAATAAATCATGTAGTTTTTTCTCTTTATAAAAATCAAGCACATCTTTCACTAAGGGGTGATATGGTGAAGATGCAAGGAATGCTGCTTGTATTCCTATTCCCGGGACATAAATGTCTTTTGATTGTCTATAGCCACTTTCATTTAATACACCTTTTGGATTTGCATCCATGTGATATTCCATTCCAGAAACAAAATTATCTAATAATATATTAGATAGATTTTTGTAAAGCATTACATCTGAATCAAGATAGATTCCTCCGTGTTGGTAAAGAGCATATGCTCTAATATAGTCTGTTGCAAAAGCCCATTTCTTTGCATCAAATGCTTCTTGGACTAGAGAATTTGATTTTATGTCAAACTCTCTAGTATCCCATTTGATTATTTTGTAGTCTGGCATTAACCTTTTCCAACTGTTTATGCATTCTTGTAAATGTGTTGGTATAGGCTCGTCACTAAGCCAACAATAATGAATAATTTTAGGTATCATAAATTATGTTTGAGAGTTAGAAAATGTGTACGCGAATAAAATAAGTTGTGCAATGGAAGTACTTCCTACCGCTAGGGAATTAGACGAGGATATTATTATGATGAAAAATATTGCGATAATTATAGCGTGATAATTGCCATAGGGATTAAGCCATTTTTTGAAAACAGGAATAAAGAATAAAAACATTGCTATAGTTTGGAGTATACCGTAACGAAATATGAAGATAATCCATGGATTTTCGATTATTAGGTAGTCTAATCCAGCTTTATGTTGAATCATGTCGATTTCTGAATAGGGAATACCTATGAATATAAAGTCTTTTAGATTAACGCAGCTAAAGATTTCAAGAATCTCAGTGCGTGCCAGTGAGCTGCTGTCTGAGCCATAAAGACCTAGGTTCAATAGTCTTCCTCCTAGTGAAGTGCAGAATAGTGCGTAGAAAAAACTTATAGTAATGATGCTGATGCCGAGCAATATCTGTGCCTTGTATCTTGAATGAATGATTGATTTAAAGTTTATGAGTATATAAATCGTGGCAGAACACACAATGGCCATTCTTGAATTGAAGCACAATAGTGATAACATTCCAAGGCTCCATAATAGGTTCCGTTTCTTTATGGAGTATTCTTCATTAAGTAAAATGAAAGGGAGGAGAAATGTTGTGAGTGCTGAATTTGTTAAAGGATGCCCCCATAGGGCATTACTTCTGAACTCGTAAGATTCAAGCGTGGTGGCTGTTTCATCGCCACTGGCTGCATTGCCAAATAGATGAAGCATGAGAACTCTTTCAAGGATGGATAAGCCGCACTCAATATAGAAGAACAATAAGACTATTTTTTGTATTTTGTGTTTGGTCAATGAGTCATTGTAGTTAGTGAGTAGGCAAGATAAGCAAACAGGGAATATGATAGCGGTTACATAATTAGTTATTTGATATTCCCCCTTTATAATCACGTTAATGAATAGCATGATTGCTATAAGCCAGAACATATTTTTTTCTGGAGTTCTTATTCTTAGTTTTTTATAATAGAAGGCAAAGGTTATAAGGATAAAGATTGTACCGATGCCCATCTTGAATATTGGATTTGCATCAATTAAGGCACCATAACCCAATACTGATAAGACAGAATTCGTTACGATGAGGTATAAAAATATACCCCATAACAAGAGCTTTGGGGAGGGGAGATGATTCATCGCGATTTTTTTATGATGATTCTATGATAAAGATTTTGTGCTTTCTGTAGATAGAAGTTGCATTCACATCTGATTCCTGTAAAGACTAAGCTACCCCATTGCCTTCTCAAAAAAGCAAGAATATTCTTTTTAACATAATATTTCCGTTTATTCAAGGCTCTTTTGTATTGTGGAAGCATTGACCTTTTTTTTAGGAAGTCTTCAATAATATTCGTCGCTAGATATTGATGTATAATGCTATTGAGATTTTGAGTCGTGATAAGTGAGTTTGAATTATAGGTAACATAGTGATATAATGGACGTTTGATAGATATTATACTTTCTGCGCATGATATGAACTTTGCGCAGAAGACATAATCTTCTCCACCTTGCAGTCCAGTTGGGAACCTGATTGCATTTTTTTCAATGATGTCTCTTCTGAATAGGAAACGCCAAACTACTCCCCACTTGTTGCCGATGATATCGTATAGGCATTGTGTGATTGAGCTGTAATGGAAAAGGCGTGGTGTAGTTCTATTCTTGTTTTCGCAAAAGAAACCAAATGAAACAACATCTGCTTTGCATTCTTTTACTTTCTCATATAGTACTCCTATGGTATCTTGCTCAATCCAATCATCACTATCGACAAAAAGCAGATATTCTCCTTGAGCTTTGGATAATAATAGGTTCCTTACGTAAGCAACTCCATGGTTTTCTTCTAGAGCTATGATGTGAGTCTGTTGCTTCCTTTTTGGGTACTTGTTTAAATAGTTCTCAACGATCTCTATACTTTTATCTGGAGAACAGTCACTTATAAAGATATATTCAAGTTCTTCTATGCTTTGGGTAAATAGAGATTCACAACATCTACCAACAAAGTTTTCACTTCTATATAAAGGTACTAGTATGGAAATTCTCATTATTAACTATGTTCAATTTATCTATATCGAATAGCTTTAGTTAAGAAACTTTGGGATTGTGCCTGCAATTTTGAGATGCAAGAACTGGCATAGCTATAATTCAGGTCGGAGAATCTTGGCATGTCAAGTACGCTTATTAGTCTGTTTTCAAGTCCGATACTGCTTAACAGAGACCTGCAACGTGTATTGCCATTCTTCTTAAGTTCGATGCAATAAAATGGTCGGTTGAAGATGATGGAAAATGCTGTGCCATGAAACGAAGTCGTTACGACAAATGAGGCGTGTTTTATCCAGCCGAGGAACTCTTCCGGTGATTCGCATTGAAGTTTACGCCGATTAAATGAGGCAAAGATTTCAGCTGTTATTTCAATCACGACCGCCCCGATTTCTTGTGCTATTGAATTGGCGATTTTTAAGGTGTTTCTGTTTCCGCTCACTTGATATACTAAAACGTACGTTCCATTGAATCTAGGGCGTTTGGCTATTTTGTGCCAGATTTCTGCTTCTGCCAATAACGTCGGGTCAAGTACGGTCTCAATGGGTTTTTCGCTTAATGGCTGAAGCAGGCCGGCTAATTGTTTTTCCCGTACACTGACAGAGTCAAAGTTGCATAGCGATTTTTGATAAAAGTCAATGGCTTCAGGTGCAAGTGCGCATGCTTCCATACTTGCTGCGTATGCAACATATTTTTTGTTGGCTTTGGCAAACTGAAAGTTTCCAAAATATACAGGGTCGAATCCCTTTGTGATTTTGGGATTCCATATTTGGTCACTGCCCATGATGTAAATATCATACGTAGATGGAATGTCACGCCCTTGTACTTTTGCAGATAAGTTCAGCATCGTTTGAATAAAATTATGGAATGCCGAATATCTTTTTATCCTCATTCGGGCCACAAGCACTTCTCTGAGGGTCTTCTTAACTATTTTAAAGGGGTTGTTTGATTTATAGCGTTTGATGTTGAATCTCCTAAATGGAGTAAGCAAGTATTCAGGTCGATAATTTATGACCTCAACTTCATACCCCATATTCTTCAATGTCTCCTGCAGGGCATAACATTGCAACACTGCCCCATAATTATGTGCACAATGAAAAGTAAGTATTCCTATTCTCATTTTAGAATCCAAATTTTTGTTTCAGTCGCCGTTTTATCTTACCGGCAAGCCGTCTTACCTTCTTTTTCCAATTGTTTCCTCCGTATTTCTTCATTGCGTATTCGAATCCTTTTCGCTGGTAATCCTGTTCAAAGGCCATGCGTTGGGGATGAATCACGGAAGGATGTCTTAAGTTCGGTTGCAGGCAATCTTCCAATTTTGCGGGAACAACGGTCATGCGGTCTTTTACGGCATTGAATATCTCACGCCCTTTCTCGGTGTTGACGAGAATCAGCGACACGCCCTTGTCGTCCTTGTTGATGTCCGGGTCGGTCTTTTCCCATCCCCAGAAGTCGGCAATGGTGATGTCGCTGGGACGGCGCGTGTTGCAGAAATGGCACTTTCCGCACGAGTGGCGGAACATGATGTGCTGATAAAACAGATATGTAAAGCTCATCTTACCCTCCCCTATTAACAAATTTAAATGTTTCTTTGTGGGCTTTCCAACCGAATTCCTGTTTGTCGCGGAAGTTCACCCAACAGATTGCCGCGCCTTGCTTCTTTTCCAGATAGGCGAGATAGTCACGCCACAAGTAGGGGCCCGGCACGCCGTGGCATACGATGTCCACGAGCACCAGGTTTTCGCGCAGTTTCTTTCCCACGTATGAATTCAGCCCCGAGGTTTGGCAGGGTGTGCCAGAGAACAGCACGGTCAGTCCATCTTTCAAGTCTTGCTTCACTTGCCGGAACACTCCCGTCAGGTCGCTTTGCACGTACTTGCTGCCCTTGAACTCGTCGCGTTCTTCTTTGGTCGTCGCGCGTTTATGCACTACGCGGAAATGGTCCGTGTAGCCTGCTCCATAGACCACGCCCCCGTTTTCGAGCACATAGTCAGAGATGGCGATGAATGCCGCCCCGCTCCGGCTGGTCTCCACCTCGTGCATGTCCTTGTGGCGGGCTGCGTAGGCCTCGGGCTGTGGAAGGTTCAGGCCGGTGTCGTAGTGGTCATTAAAAGCGCACACCTTCTCGCACAGTCCGCAGTCGGTGCATTTGCTTTCGTCCACAACGGGGTAGAGGAAGCCCAAGGCGTCGGGCTGCATGCTGATGGCATCATGCGTGCAGATGCTGGCACATGCGGTGCATCCGCAGCAGTCCGCCGGATTTGTTACTTTTATCATTCTTTTTTGATTTTATGGATGGCCTTTCGGGCCTTGGATATTACAAACTCACGTTCCCGCTTGTTGCATCCCACATAAAAGATGCTCAAGGCGGAACAGCATAGGGCTATGGCCGACACGGTGACGAACGAGAGAAATGATGCTCTCATGTTCGTTGATATCGCGAAAGGGATAGCCGCAGCGACAGCCGTCACCACAACAATATTCAGATAGACTTTTTTCAGATAAGTTTTTGATGACAGGCCGATCATGCCCCGAAGCATGTAGAGCCTTGCGGCAAGGCAGCATTGAGATATGCATATCGCTACAATCAGAACCGTTTCGGGAATGTAACCCATGCGCAGCAATACGTATGAGACGGGGAGATTCATCATTTGCAGGCCGCCGACCACAATCTGATAATTGCGGATGTTTCCCGTGGCCAGCATGGCTGTTACCAATGGGTTGGAGATGGATTCGCTCATGGCGAAGATCAGAGTCAGTTGCACGAACAGCACTGAATGTTCGGGAACGGTTTTCAGCCAAAGCGAAAGGATATAGTGCGTGTTTGCGAGTATGGGCAGCGACAAAAGCAGCAGCATGTAAAACGACAGCCTCGCTCCTTGATATATCAAGATCATCATGTATTCTCGGTCTCCGGATGCGTATGACTTGGTAATTTGCGGATTCAGGGCTGTCATGAAATTGCTCACAAATCCGGTGACAGCATTGTTCACTTGCCCGGCAATCCCCCTTGCGGCGTTCACCGCCGGGCCGGCAAACAGATTGATGATGATGTTGCCTCCTTGGTCTCTTAACACGGCGGAAGACGCTCCGATGAAGTTCCACCCGGCGAATCCGAACATCTTCTTCAGAATCTCCCTATCCCAATGGAAATGATAGGTGCACTCCGCGAAATGTCGTTTGCAATAGTAGCCATAAACAGCTCTGACAATGACAGCTACGGAGCACATCAGTAAGGCATAAAATATCACTCGGTCCATAGGGGACACAACGATGAGGAATGCGATGGCCAACTTTCCCAAAGCTTCCAATATACTGATGTATGCGAAGGCCGACATCCGTTCGTGGGCTATGATGGCGGCGTTGTAGGGCACGCTGACAAGGTTAATGACGAATGTGGCAATGGAAAATTGTAACACCCAGTTGGCGGCCAGCATCCTGTCCGTTGGTATACTCATTTTCACATTCAAGAACCACACTCCAATGGATTCGACCAGAATCACTATGATAAGCGACAGCAGCAACTGTATGGTAACCGAAGCCGAGAATATCTTGTTTAGCCTGTCATTGTTGCCTTTGCCCAACTCATACGTGATGAACCGGCTTATGGCAGCAGACAGCGAACCGGAGATTACGGAAAACATGGCCACGACTCCTCCTACTACATTATAGATGCCGAAATCCTCCACTCCCAAGGCGTTCAACACCACTCGCGAGGTGTAGAGATTTACCGCCATCATGAACAGCATCCGCACATAAAGCAGCAGCGTGTTCTTGGCAATCCGCTTGTTGTTTTGTGAAGTTTGTGACATAGGTTGGTTTTAGGGAAAACAGCTCTCCCCGGGGGCTGATAAGGTTTAAAGTAGCATTGATAAAAGTTACCGGCTTGGGGGAGGCTGTTGTTTGTTGTGTTGGGATGTTCGGGCTGGGTTTGCCGGAATGGTTTTTGTATGTTATTTTTGCCTTTCTGGTTGGGGCTGTCCTTTGTTCTTGTGTGCTCGGGAGCGACGTGTTGTGCGCAAGGCGGTTGGTCATTGTGCGCAGTGCGTGCTTCTGGTGTGCGGAACGGGGGGACGGGGACTGGGGGATGTTTCGTGTGGTGCTGTTTTGGAGGATTCGGGGCGGGAGGCCTTCTTTCCTCCTCCCTTCAGCGGCTTTTTATGCAAAAGGGTTCGCAGGGTTCATACTCTTTGTGTATCAGTGTGTTCTGGTGAACTCTCTATCTTCGCGGGGTTCACGCAGGGTTCACATACCGCTGGCTGAATGCCTTGTCGGACAGAGTGGTCCGGTGAAGGGCCTGGCGCAGGCTTTGATGTGGTGAAGGGGCTTCACCGCTGGCCGTTGTCTTGGTGCCCGTTCGCGGGCGACAGCTCCGGACAGTCTGTGGCTTTTTGGTTTTTGGGAGTGTCGGGCTTATGAAAGCCGCATGGTTATTTGTTTGTTGAGTTGGTTACGGCTTTCCAATATAACAAGTGGAATGCCATCCGTACAAGTTTATATATATGTCGCAGATTTTTTCTTGTTTCTCCTGTGGCGGCGGTTGGCGACGTTATGCCGGTTCCTCGAGCGGTTCCAGCAAGTCGCGGGCGATTTTCACCATGGCGCAACCGAGTATGTCGATTTTCACTACGAGGTTGGTGCTGCCGTCGGCTTCGCGGAACACGTTGCCTTCGAGGCCCACTAGTTTCCCGCCGTTGACGCGGACGCGTTCGCCGAGACGCAAGGGGCGCGAGCTGATGCTGACGGGCGAATCGGCGCCGTCTACCATGCGCATCAGGCTGGCCATTTGGCGGTCGGGGATGATGGCGATGGGGCGATGCCCGTTGACGGGGGCGCCTGCTGCGTTGACGAAGAAGCGACGGACGTAGGGGATATAGGCCACGTCTTTGCGGCGTTCAAGTTCGGTGCATCTCACGAATACGAATGTGGGGAGGATGATGCGACCCACTTCCGTGCGGCGGCCGTTGCGCCATGCGCGCATTTCCTTTTGGATGGGGACGTATGCCTCGCAGTTTTTCCCCTCCCGCCTCCATTCTTCGAAGAGTTTCCTCATCCGTTCGCAGCACACTTTTTCGGTGTTGTTGCCGACGATGGCGATGTACCAGTGTTTGGGTGCTTGGTTCGGTCCGGATAGGCCTACGGCGCTGCCGACTTGTGCAGCCGGCTCACTGTTTTGTGGCTTCGTGATGTCGTTAAGCGTTGCTTCCATCCGGTTTTTGGACCTTGGATTTGAATGCTGAAAAGACGCTCTCTTACCAAGAGAGCATCGCGGGAATTGTAAACATTTGGATAATAGACTAATAAGGAGCATTCCCCGAACGCCGGCATCACTCATTTGGAAAACATCGGTAAACAAAATGCTTAAACTATCACAAATAAAATGCGGAAAAGTGCTTGGTATTTAAGGAAATTCCGTAACTTTGTCCGCAGGAAGAATCTCTCTTGGTAAGAGACGTTCTTTTAAACCCAAGGTTTTGTTTTTTATAAGGATTTCAGCGTGAGGTATTTCGAGCGTGAAATCGTTGTTGCTGTTGGGAGCGCGTTTGGCGCGAGAGTCCCTTTTGGCTTTGCGTGGCAGGCCGTTCTTTACAGTGCGTATGTCGGGAGCGTGGCAGGGGGCTGCCAGTTGTAGAAAAATGTTTTTATAGAAAAAAAGTTCTATAGAAAAAGTTTTCTATAAGGCATAATGTGTATCTTTGTAGATGCAATCTTGCAATTTGGTCTTATAATAATAAATATATGTGTATTTCGAATAAAATAGGTCCTCCCGTGGAGGGGGATGACTTTTTTGGACGGGAAAAGGAAATCCGTCTAGCGAATCGCCTGCTTGACAACGGACACTCATTATTGCTGTCAGCTCCTCGGCGTATTGGAAAATCGTCATTGGCTAAAAAACTGATAGAAGAGAAGCGGAGGAAGGGTTGGAAATGTGTTTATATTGACCTTGAGGAGACCATTACGGAAGATGGCTTTCTTCGTTTGGTAATTGATGCTTTTCGCAAGAATGGAATCTGGGAGCAGGTTTCCAAGAGGCTGACATCGGTTTTGGACAAAATAGATAAGGTGTCTGTTGGCCCGGTTGAATTTGGTATAGGTAAAAGTGGAGAACAGGAGGATTTGTATCAAGGCTTAAAGAGGTTGTTTCGGCATGATGAAGATTCTTTTATCGTTGTTGATGAACTGACGCTTTTTTTAGGGCTTCTTAATAAGAGTGAGGATGGGGCGAAAAAAGTTGCCTATATTCTTAATTGGCTGAGAAGTCTGAGGCAAGTGGGAGGAACGAAAATACGCTGGCTGTTTTGTGGTTCCGTGGGATTGCGGAATTTCACCTCGTCTAGGAACTTAGGTTATACGGTCAATGACTTGACGGAATTCAATCTTGATGAACTTGACCGTAGAGAGGCGTACGGTCTGCTTTTGGAATTGGGTAAGTCCGAAGGAATAACCATGGATGATGACATCATTGAGTATGCATTGGATAAACTATCTTGGAACATACCTTATTTCATTCAAATCATATTCTCTAAATTGGTTGAGAACTATGATGGGACATTGACTCGTGGCAGTGTGGATTTGGCCTATCGGGATTTGTGTTCAGAGAGTTACCTGGGGACATGGTCGGAGCGTCTTGCGGAATATCAGGAATACGAGTCGCCGGCCCGTCAGATATTGAAGTCACTTTCCACCCAGCCTGCCGGCATGGAGAGAGGAGCTTTGCTGGACAAACTGATGACCGGACGCGAATCGGAGGGATTTGAAAGGGTCGACTTGTTGTTGAGCAAGGTGTTGGATATGCTGGAAAATGATGGGTATATTATGAAAAATGGAGCATTACGGACTTTCCGTTCTCCGTTGCTGCGGGATTATTGGTTTGATAGGTTTGTTCTATGAATATAAATTTCCTTACCATTAACGACGGATTGATAGCTTCTTTCTTTGATTATCTGAAAAGGGAGGATATGGGCAAACCCGCACAACCACATCTGATTGTCGGCGGAAGCGGCAGTGGCAAAACATTTCTGCTGAGGAAGCTTTCTGTCATGATTGAAGAACGGTTGGGGGCGTCGCTGAGGCCTGTGTCGATCGAAGGCAAGATGCTTTTTTCGACCGATGATATTTGGCGATAT
Source organism: uncultured Paraprevotella sp. (assembly GCA_944321525.1). Lineage (GTDB taxonomy): Bacteria > Bacteroidota > Bacteroidia > Bacteroidales > Bacteroidaceae > Paraprevotella. Next base: position 22,042 of record CALULQ010000011.1, on the reverse strand, counting down.
TGTGCTTCTTGCCTGCAAATCCATGGCGGCTCGGCAGCCTTTGAGGACATTTTGTCTTGGCAAAAGGAGCACTCATGCAGGGTGGTCTTGTTGGTCGACAATATGCAATACTATTTCAACAGGACAGAGGGCAGTGAGCATTTCAGTTTGCGGGGCAAGCTGAATAGGCCCGGGGCGCCTGTCATAATGGCGACATCAGACAAGGTGTTGCCGGCGTTTACGGATTATAATGCGGCGTTCTTTGATGGGTTTAAAATTTCCTACATAAGGCCACTTGAGATGTCCGACGTGCAGGCGGTCGTGGCGCAAGGCACGGATATGGGGCGTTTGGAGAAATTGCTGTCTTGTCTGCCCCGAACGCCGCGCTCCTTGTTGGTCGTCATGGGGATTCTTTCGGTTTCAAATGATTCCCGGACAGATGTCGCACTCTTGAGAGATTGGATTTCGCCGTATTGCCAGGCCAGATATGATGAATGTGTGGGGCAAGTCCAGAAGATCCTTTCCGCGTTGGCGCAAATGGAAGATGGCGGCACATTGCAGGACATTCGTGAAATGACCGGAGATGACAATGGGCGGTTGTCGCCCTATCTGAAGCTGATGGCCGACAAGGGGTTGGTGGGCAAGGAGGCGAAGGTCGTGCGAGGAGGGCGGTATACGATAGCCGATCCGCTGCTGAAGCTGTGGCTCCGGGAGGGGAATCTTTAGCGGGGCGGTTGGCTTTATCCTGGCGGATTGTAAAAACAGATGCGTATGTTTCGGAGATGAAATGCGGTTCGAGGCCTAAAGGGGAACTTCCTTGCGAAATCCTTACGACGCCCCGGCCCAGGCAAGACTGAGCACGCTGAAACGCACGTGGCAGGCGTGGGCGATGGTCTCCGCGCACGATTTCATGGTGGCTCCGGTGGTGATGACGTCGTCTACCAACAGGATGTGCCGGCCCTCCAGCCTTTCGGGGTGGGCCACGCCGAAAATGTTCCTTACGTTTTCCTGCCGTTGGTGTTCGTCCAGGCTGGTCTGGCTAGGGTTGGAAACGGTGCGCACCACGCTCTGCGTGTCGACGGGCAGTCCGGTGGCCTCGGCTATGCCCCTTGCTATCCAGGCACTTTGGTTGTAGCCCCTTTGGCGTTCCTTTTTCCGCGAGAGGGGGACGGGGACGATGAGGTCCACGCCTTCGAAAAAGCCCTTGCGCTTGAGGGCTTCGCCCATCATGCGGCCCATGGCTTTCCCCACTTCCGGGCGGTTGTGGTATTTCAAGGCGAAAAGGATGCGGCTGTAGGGCGAGTGGCGGGTGTAGTGGAAGAACGACGCGGCCCTCTGCACGTCGACCAGCCCCCAGAAGATGCGGGCGATGTCGTTGTCTTCCCACGAGAAGAAGCGCACGCGCGGCAAGCCTTCGAGGCAACGGGTGCAGAGCGTTTCCTCCAGGAGCGCGAGGCGGCTGCCGCAACAGACGCAATAGCGCGGGAATACGAAGTCCAGCAAGCTGCGCCCGAAGAGGGAAAGGTCATGCAAAATCTTCGTCGTCGGCATGCAGGCAGTGCTTGATGGTTTCCATTTCGAAGCCCCGTCCCAGGGCGAAGCGGATGAGCTTGCCCCGGCGCTCGTAGTCGGAGGCAGCCTTCAGGCCTCGCGATTTGGCCTGCAAGAGCTTGCCGAGGGTGGCCCGGTATTCTTCTTCTTCTATTTCTTCCAGGGCCTCGCGGGCGCAGTCTTCGGGCACGCCTTTGAGTCGCAGGGCTTGCGCGATTTTCGTCCGTCCCCATTGGTTGTAGCGGAATTTGTCGCGCACGAAGCTGTGGCAGTATCTCCGTTCGTCGATGAACCGTTCGCCGACGAGTCGCCCTATGACTTCTTCGCGGGCATCGGCGTCCAGTCCCCATCGTTCCAGTTTCTTGCTGATGTCGGCGGTGCAGCATTCCGCCCGTGAGCAGCAGGCTGCGGCTTTGTTGAAAGCCTCTTGTGCGGTCAGTTCTTTCATTTTTTGCATCGTATCATTCTGTCGTTGCCGTAGATGTCTTTCCTCAGTTCGATGTCGCGCAGTCCCAGTTCCCGGAACAGCCGTGCGGTTTCCCGTCCGTAGGCCCGGTTGATTTCCACGTAGAGCCGTCCGCCGGCCTTCAGTGTCCGGAGGGCATACTGTCCGATGGCACGGTAGAAAAGCAACGGGTCGCTGTCCGGCACGAAGAGCGCCAGTTCCGGTTCGTGAAGCCGCACGTTGTCGTCCATGTCCTCACGTTCCCGTTCGCAGATGTAGGGCGGGTTGCTGGCAATGAAGTCCCATTCCGTTTCGGGGCCGTCTTCCGCTGCCATGGACAGGATGTCGGCTTGGCGGAAGTCTACGCGGGCATGCAGCGTGGCGGCGTTCCACCGTGCGATGGTGAGGGCTTCCGCGCTGATGTCGAGGGCCGCGACCCGGACTTGCGGCAGCTCGAGTGCCAGCGTGACGGCGATGCAGCCGCTGCCGGTACCGATGTCCAAGGAGCTTGCAGGGCGCTCCGTGCGCCCTTCTTCGCCGACGATCCATCCGACGAGTTCTTCCGTTTCAGGCCTTGGCACCAGGACGCCGGGCGCCACGGCGAAGGTGCGGCCGCAGAAGTCGGCCTGCCCGAGGACGTATTGGAGGGGCTCTCTTCGCAACAGCCGGTTCACAATATTTTCAAGTTCTTGCCGTTCTTCTATTGAAAAATTCCTTTCCCGTCCCAGGCAAATGTCCGTTTGCGTGACGCCAAAGCGCACCTCCAGGACATGGCGGGCCAAGGCGCGGGCTTCCCGCTCCGGGTAGTCCGCCGCGAGCCGGGCGAGGATGGATTTGAAAGACGTATCCACTAAAGAAGATTTTTTGTCGGACAAAAGTAGTGATTTTATTTGGATGGGAATATGACAGCAGATGAAAAATATATGGCGCGTTGCATTCAGTTGGCGCGCAATGGTTTCTATGGTGCGGCGCCCAATCCCATGGTGGGGGCCGTCATCGTGCGCCGGGGGCGCATCATCGGCGAGGGTTATCATGTGCGTTGCGGAGGGCCGCATGCCGAGGTGAATGCCGTGCGGTCGGTGGAACATCCCGAGTGGCTGGCCGACAGCACGCTCTACGTCAGTCTGGAACCTTGTTCGCACTACGGGCGCACGCCGCCTTGTGCCGACATGATCGTGGAGCGGGGCATCCCCCGCGTCGTGGTGGGCTGCATGGATCCCTTTGCCCGGGTGGCCGGGCGCGGCATCGCGAAGTTGCGCGACGCCGGCGTGGAGGTGAAGGTGGGGGTGCTCGAGGAGGAATGCCGGGCATTGAACCGCCGCTTCATCACGTTCCACACCTTGCGCCGTCCTTTCATCACCTTGAAATGGGCGCAGTCGGCCGACGGCTTCATCGACACCTTGCGCGCCGATTATGCCTGCGAGAAGGCTTACGTGTTTTCCACGCCTTTCAGCCAGATGTGCATGCACCGTGTCCGTGCGGCCCATCAGGCCATCCTGGTGGGGCGGCAGACGGCCTTGGCCGACAATCCCGCGCTGTCGGTCAGGTTGTGGGCGGGACGCCAGCCCTTGCGGCTGGTGGTGGACCGCGAAGGGAATTTGCCTTCCGGCCTGCGGCTGTTCGACGGCACCCAGCAAACGCGTGCCTATGTCGACGCTTCTGTACCCCGTGCGGTCTACGAGGGCCGGCCGGGTGTCGTTTGCGTGCGCTTGGATTTCGGGCGCGACATCCTGCCCCAGTTGCTGGACGACTTGTATGGGCTGTCCGTGCAGTCGCTGCTGGTGGAGGGCGGGCGCCAGTTGCTGGAGAGCTTCCTCGCGGCCGACCTTTGGGACGAGGTGAGGGTGGAGCAGTCGCCTGTGTCGTTGGGCAATGGTGTGCCGGCGCCGGCATGGCCCCGCGGGCGGATGGAGGTGGAACCGCTGGACGGGAATGCGCTCGTCCGCATCTTTCCCGCATGCAGCCGCCGGGCCGTATAAACACGCTAATGGGCGAAAAAAGCCTTTGATTTATCGATTTTTTGCATAATTCAACGCTCTATGTTTCGTCAAAGTGAAAAATGTGCGTACTTTTGTACCTTGATAAATAATGAAGTATTGATAGATTTATGAAAAAAATCATATTGTCATTGTCTGCAGCCGTGTTTGCCTTGTGCTTGGCCAGCTCGTGCGACGATGATGAAAATGTCGTGTTGAGTTCGGATTGCTACATCAACAGTCTGACGCTGGGAAATGTGAAGCGGGTGATTTCCACGGTGGGCTCATCGGGGAACGACACCACTTACACCGTTTCCTACAGCGGGCTTTACTATCCCATGATAGTGAACCAACTGGAAGGCACGATTGCCAACAAGGACTCGTTGCCGGTGAACAGCGACGTGAGAGCCGTGCTGGCTACGGTGGAGTCGTCGGGGACGGTGGTCTACCGGAAGGAGAACGAAGGCGAGGATTCTTGGCACTCGTACTCCACGTCGGACTCCATTGACTTTTCCACTCCCTTGATTTTCCGTGTGTATGCCCCCGACAATTCGGCAAGCCGTGATTACAGGGTACAAGTGAACGTACACCAGCAGGATGGCGAGGTGTTCGTGTGGGAAAAGATGGCGGAGCAGCAGCCATGGGCCGCGGCCGAAGCGCTGAAAGCCGTGGTGCGGAACGGGCAGGTCTGGCTCTACGGACAAGAAAACGGCGGCGCGCGCCTGTTTGTCACAGAAGCGTCGGACGGACGGAACTGGAGAGAGCTGGCTGTGGCCGGATGTCAAAACGCCGACGTGGCCACTTTGGCCGAATTGGCGGGAACTTTGTACATGAGCACCACGGACGGAGCATTGCTGAAGTCCACCGACGGACAGAACTGGAACAACGTGGCCGCGGGGCGCACCCTGCGCCTGCTGGCGGCCGACGGGACGAATTTATACGCACTCTCCGATGGCGGCATCTGGCGTTCGGCCGATGGCCAGACGTGGCAGGAGGAAGCGTTGGACGACGATGCCTCGCTTTTGCCCGCCCAGGACTTTGCGGCTTTGGCTTATGCGCAGGAGAACGGCGTGGAGCGGGTGTTGCTGGCCGGAAACCGAGCGTGGGCCAGCTATCCTGCCGACGGCGCCGCTGTGGTGTGGAGCCGTAGCACGATGCCGGGGCAGGAAGCCGTCGGTTGGACTTATTTCAACGTCTCTCCCGATAACTATTACCCTTGTCCGCGGCTGAAAGGCCTGATGTTGCTCCACTACGGCGATGTGCTGTTGGCCGTGGGACGCAAGTCGCTGGACGCTGTTTCCCACGAAGCTTTCGATGACATGTATGTGAGCCAAGACAACGGCATCACGTGGAAGGCGGATGGGACATATACCCTGCCGGAGGAGTTGGCAGGACAGGATGTCGTTTCGTCGGCTGCGGTGGACGGGGCTTCCTATCTGTGGATTGTGGCCGGTGCGCAAGTGTGGCGCGGCCGCCTGAATGAATTGGGTTTCGAGGCCCGCTGAACCTGAAGGGCATGAAGAAACTTCTGGTGATAGTCTTCTGCTTCTGTTTTTGCTGTCCTTTGGGCGGCAAGGCGCAGGACGAGCTTTACCGGATGGAATTGGGCGGGGGCCTGGGCGGAGCTTTCTACATCGGCGACGCCAACAGCAAGCCGTTTGCCAATCTGGGCCCGATGGGGAGCATCGTGGCCCGCTACATCTTCAATCCCCGTATGGCGATAAAGGGCAACTTGGCCGTGGGGCATATTTCCGGCGATACGGGGGCGGACTTCTTCCCGCAGGATGCCGGGAGCGGAGATGCGGCCGGCGGGGCGCGGGGAACCGCGACTTTCAAGCGCAACGTAATAGACATCGGCGCCCAATTCGAGTTCAACTTCTGGGGATACGGGATTGGGCACGGTTATGAAGAAGGCTACAGCCGTATCACGCCCTACATGCTGGCAGGTGCCGGACTGACGTTGGCGCCCGGTCATGTGCGCACCGACGCGGGGTTCAACATCCCGATAGGCGTGGGGGTGAAGTTCAAGTTGCGGCCGCGGTTGAACATCGGTTTCGAATGGAGCATGCGCTTCACGACGACAGACCGTCTGGACGTGTCGAACCCGGACGGAGTGGTGCTCGAGGACCCGTATGGCGTGCGTAGCGCCGGTTTCAAGAACAAAGACTGTTATTCGTTCACCATGGTGTCGATAACCTATGACTTGTTCCCTAAATGTGTAAATTGTAACAATATAAAATATGTGTTTTGACAATGAAATAGATGCCGGGCGCGTGCCTTGCCATATAGCCATCATCATGGACGGCAACGGGCGTTGGGCGAAAGCCAAAGGCCTTCCGCGCACGGCCGGCCACCAGGAAGGCGTGGAAACGGTGAAGAAAATCACGGAAGAGGCTGTCCGCTTGGGCGTCAGATACCTGACTTTGTATACCTTTTCCACGGAAAACTGGAACCGACCGGCTCCCGAGGTGGCAGCGCTCATGGGACTGATTCTGGAACATCTCGAGGATGCTATCTTCATGAAGAACAATGTCCGCTTCCGTGTCATCGGCGACATGGGGCGCATGCCCGAGGCGGTGCAGGCACGGTTGCAGGAATGCATGCGGCGCACCGCCGGGAACGACAAGATGACCCTCACGATCGCGCTGAGCTATTCTTCGCGGTGGGAACTGACGGAGGCCATGCGCCGCATTGCGGACGAGGTGAAGGAAGGCCGTCTGCTCCCCTCGCAGATTACCGAGGACACGGTGGCGTCGCACCTGACAACGAATTTCATGCCCGACCCGGACTTGCTGATTCGGACGGGAGGCGAATGCCGCATCAGCAATTACCTGCTGTGGCAATGTGCCTATACGGAACTTTATTTTTGTGATACCTATTGGCCAGATTTCAATGAGGAGGAGTTGAGGAGAGCCATTGCCGATTATCAGTCCAGGGAGCGCCGGTTCGGAAAGACCAGTGAACAAGTGGCTGCAGAATAAGTAACACCAACGTATGAAAACAGTAAAGAGCATTTTTCTTGCATCTATAATAATGTGTACCGGAATTCCGGCCGTGCAGGCGCAGACCGACGAGAAGCAAGTCAACCCCACGGTGGAATATTCGCGCGTGCCCCGCTTGTATACCATCGGAGGCATCACGGTGGAAGGGGCGAAGAACTATGACGACTACATGCTCATCGGCTTGTCGGGACTTTCGGTGGGCCAGCGGGTAAGTATCCCGGGCGAGGAAATCACCGACGCCGTCAAGCGTTTCTGGCGCAATGGCTTGTTCTCTAACGTGTCTATTGAGGCGGACAGCGTGGTGGGCGACAAGGTCTACTTGGGCATCAAGCTGACCCAGCGCCCGCGTGTGTCGCAGATCAACTATATCGGCGTGAAGAAAGGGGAGCGGGAAGACTTGGAGAACCGTATTGGGCTCCTGAAGGACAACCAGCTGACCCCGAACATGGTAGACCGGGCAAAGTTCCTTATTAAGAAGTATTACGACGAGAAAGGCTATAAGAATGCCGAAGTGGAAATCATACAGCGCGACGACGTCACGGCGCCCGACCGCACCATCGTGGACATTCACATCGACAAGAAGGCCAAGGTGAGAATCAACTCCATCACCATCGAGGGCAACCATGCGTTGAGCACCAAGAAGATCAAGGGTACGATGTTCGTGCCGGGTGTGTTCAAGAAGACCAATGAGAAGGGACGTCCCGGAAGCTGGTTCCGCACGAAGAAGTTCATTGAGGAGAAATATGAAGAGGACAAGAATAACCTTATCAAGAAGTACAATGAACTGGGATACCGCGATGCGGTCATCCTCGTGGACAGCGTGACGCCCCATAATGAGAAGACGGTGGACGTCTATGTGAAGGTGGAAGAAGGGCAGAAATACTACTTGCGTAATATCGAATGGGTCGGCAATACGATTTATTCCACCGACCGCCTGAACCTTTTGCTCCGCATGAAGAAGGGAGACGTCTACAACCAGACCAAACTGGAAGAGCGCACTTCTCTGGACGAGGACGCCGTGGGCAACCTCTATTATAACAATGGTTACGTCTTCTACAAGCTCGACCCCGTGGAAGTGAACATCGACGGCGACTCCATTGACTTGGAACTGCGCATTTCCGAAGGCCCGCAGGCCACCATCCGCCACATCTCCATCAGTGGTAACGACCGTGTCTACGAAAGCGTGGTGCGTCGTGAGCTGAGGGTCAAACCGGGCGACCTGTTCAGTAAAGAGGCTTTGGAGCGTTCTTTCCGTGAAATTGCCTCGCTGGGCCATTTCGACCCCGAACAAATCGATCCGGGCATACACCCGTCGCCGGCTGACGGAACGGTGGACATCGACTGGGGCCTGGTGTCGAAGTCGAACGACCAGATTGAGTTCTCGCTGGGTTACGGACAGACGGGCGTCATCGGTAAAATCGGCTTGAAGTTCTCCAACTTCTGTCTGGCCAACCTCTTCTCCAAGAGCGGGCTTCGCCGCGGCGTGCTGCCCCAAGGCAACGGGGAGACGTTCAGCATCAGCGGCCAGACCAACGGCCAGTATTACCAGTCGTACAGTATCAACTACATGAACCCGTGGTTCGGCGGAAAGCGTCCCAATGCGCTTTCGTTCTCCGCCTTCTTCTCCAAGCAGACCGACGTGAGCGACAACTATTATAACTCTTCCTATTATAATAGCTACTACAATTACCTCTACGGTTACGGAACGAACGGGTATGACTATTATGAGAATTTCCTCGACCCCGACTCTTATGTGAAATTGTTCGGCGTGTCGTTGGGATGGGGCAAGCGCCTGCGTTGGCCCGACGACTACTTCCAGCTGTCGGCCGACCTGTCCTACCAGCGTTACATCCTGAAGGACTGGAATTACTTCCTTATCGCGAACGGGTCGTGCAACAACATCGCGCTGAACTTGGCACTCTCGCGCAACTCCACGGACAACCCCATCTTCCCCCGTCGCGGTTCGGAGTTCCTGCTGTCTGTGGGACTGACACCGCCTTATTCGTTGTTTGACAACAAGGACTACAAGAACTTGGCCAACAACTATCAGAGCGCCAGCTACGATCGCGAGATGCAGGAGAAATACAAGTGGATTGAATACCACAAGTGGAAGTTCAAACTCCGCACCTACACGGCCCTGAGCGGCGCGGTGAAGTGCCCTGTGCTGATGGCGCGTGTGGAGATGGGCTTGTTGGGGGCCTACAATAAGTATAAGAAGTCGCCTTTCGAGACTTATTATGTGGGTGGCGACGGCATGTCCGGCTATTCCACGACCTATGCCACAGAGACCATCGGCTTGCGCGGATATGATAATGGTGCCTTGACGCCGAGCGGCTACACGGGTTATGCCTACGATCGCTTCACGCTGGAGCTGCGCTATCCGCTCATGCTGCAAGGCTCAACCAACATCTATGCCTTGACCTTCGTCGAGGGCGGTAATGCTTGGACGAGCGTGAAGGATTTCAATCCCTTCGACATGAAACGGTCTGCCGGAGTCGGCGTGCGCATCTTCCTGCCCATGGTCGGCCTTTTGGGTATCGACTGGGCCTATGGTTTCGACGACGTGTTCGGCAGCAAACAATATGGCGGCAGCCAGTTCCATTTCATTTTGGGACAAGAGTTTTAACTAAAAAACAGACGAAAGATGAAGAAGTTATTCGTTTCTTTGTGTTTGCTCATGATAATGGGCGCACAAGCCATGGCGCAGAAATTCGCGTTGGTAGACATGGAGTATATCCTGAAGAATATTCCCGCTTACGAGCGTGCCAGCGAGCAGTTGAACCAAGTGTCGAAGAAATGGCAGGCCGAGGTGGATGCCTTGACCGAGGAAGCGCAAACCTTGTATAAGAATTATCAGAGCGAGGCCGTGTTCCTGAGCACGGAGCAGAAGACAAAGAAGGAGGAGGAAATCGTGGCCAAGGAGAAGGAAGCCGCCGAGCTGAAGAAGAAATACTTCGGTCCCGAGGGCGAGCTTTTCAAGAAACGCGAGAGCCTGATGGCTCCCATCCAGGATGAAATCTACAATGCCGTGAAGGACATCTCGGACAGCAAGGGCTATGCCCTCATTCTGGACCGTGCTTCCGACACCGGCATCATTTTCGCTTCGCCGAAGATAGATATTAGTAACGAAGTGTTGGCTAAATTAGGATATTCCAACTAACATTAGTACATTTGCACGTTGTATGAAAAAACAGTAATATAAAAATGAAGTATAATAAAATGAAGAAAGTGATTTTGTTGGCATTGTTGCTCGTTCCCATGAGCCTTTGCGCGCAGAAGTTTGGCCATTTCGATTCAAGTGCCATCATCCAACTTATGCCGGAGTACACCACGGCGCAGAACGAACTGCAACAGTTGCAGACCCAGTACGAGAACGACCTGAAGCGTATGCAGGACGAACTGAAGAAGAAGACTGAAGAGTATGAGGCTGAGAAAGCCAACCTGCTGGACAACGTGCGCCAGCGCCGTGAAGCTGAATTGCAGGATTTGTACAACCGCATCCAGCAGAGCTATCAGGACAACCAGCGCTCCCTGCAGGAGACTTCGCAGCAGAAGATGCAGGCCATCTCCGACAAGATGCTGGGCGTGATCAAGGAAATCGGAGCCGAGGGCGGTTATGTGTACATCATGGACGTGGCCGCAGGCATTCCCTACATCAGCACGACACTGAGCACCGATGTGACGGCTCAAATCAAGCAGAAACTCGGATTGCAATAAGCAACGCGGTCGGGCCGACCGTAAAAAGCGCAAAAGCCCCCTTCGGGAAGCATGTTCCCGAAGGGGGCTTTTGGCTTTGTTTTACTTTTTTAGTTAAAGAAAAGGTGTTTCCCGTTTGCGCGAAGCCCGAAATTCCGTATTTTTGTTACGATGAATCATAAGTCAGAGGCAAATGGGAAAAGCTTGTAGGTTATTCTTGTACGTATCTTTCCTGCTGTGGCCGTTTTGTGCCGGGGCGCAGACCGGTGCGACCGTAAGCGGGAAGTTGGGCTATTTGAGTTATAACGCTGTGTTCCAGTCCATGCCGGAATATGCGGTTTCGCAGCGCAAACTGGCCGATTTGAAGGCCAAGTACGACAAGGAGGCCCAGCGGAGCGAAGCCGAGTTCCAGCGCAAGTTCGTGGAGTTCCTGCAAGGGCAGAAGGAGTTCCCCGAGAACATCCTGCTCAAGCGGCAGCACGAGTTGCAGGACCTGCTGGAGAAGAGCATCCGTTTCAAGGAAGAAGCGCAGCAGTTGCTCACGCAGGCCGAGAAGGACTTGCAGGCCGACATGCTCTACCTGCTCAACGAGGCCATCCGCGCCGTGGGCGTGGAGCGGGGCTATGCCTGTATCGTCAATACGGACGGCAACGTCTGCCCCTTCCTCCATCCGGCCATGGCCGACGACGTGACGAATCTCGTGAAAGAGAAACTCCAGTTGCCCATCAGCGTTGAACCTGCTCCCCAGCCATGAACCTTCCTGCTGTCCAGACCCCGGGACCCATCGGGGTGTTCGATTCCGGTTATGGCGGGCTGACCATCCTGCATGAAATCCGCCAGCTGATGCCCCAATACGATTACTTGTATTTGGGCGACAATGCCCGCACGCCCTACGGTACCCGCTCCTTCGAGGTGGTCTACGAGTTCACGCGCGAGGCCGTGATGAAGCTCTTCGGCATGGGATGCCACTTGGTGATTCTTGCCTGCAATACAGCTTCGGCCAAGGCCCTGAAGAGTATCCAGCAGAACGACCTGCCGCAGATGGAGGGCCAGTTGCGCCGCGTGTTGGGCGTCATTCGTCCCACGGCGGAGTGCATCGGCCAGATTACGCACAGCCGCCACGTGGGCATCCTCGCCACGTCGGGCACCATCACGTCCGGTTCCTATCCCCTTGAGATTCAGAAACTCTATCCCGACATCGTCGTCACCGGCGAAGCCTGTCCCATGTGGGTGCCGCTGGTGGAGAACTATGAATACGATTCCCCCGGGGCCGATTACTTCGTGCAGAAGCGCATCGGCAACCTGCTCCGCAAGGACCCGCAGATAGATACCATCATCCTGGGCTGCACCCACTATCCCCTGTTGCTCAACAAAATCCTGAAATATACGCCCCGCAACGTGCGCATTGTGCCGCAGGGCGAATATGTGGCCTATAGCCTGAAGGACTACTTGCACCGCCATGCCGACATGCAGGCCTTGTGCACTCAGGGCGGCACGTGCCGTTTCCTGACCACGGAGAGTCCGGAGAAATTCGTCGAGTCGGCTTCCATTTTCCTTCGGCAGCCTGTGGAAGCCGAGCGCGTGGTGCTGGAATAGTATCTGTAGAACATTAAATCTTTGAATGCCATGAAACATTGTTACCTTATTTTATTCGTATGGTCGATGGCCGCCTGGGCGGGCATCGTTCCGGCAGCGGCTACCGAGCCCCTGAAAGACTACAGTTTTGTTCGCGGTGTGTGCTATGGTCTCGAGGACCGGCAGGATATTCTGGAGCGCGACTTGGGATATGCCCGGAAGCTCAGGCTGAACAGCACGCGCATCTGGCTGGACTTCAACAGCTACCGTCGCGAACCGGAAGCTTATGTCAAGAAACTGCTCAACTACGTCCGCACGGCCCACAAGATGGGCATCTCCACCATGCCCATTCTTTTCAACGGGAACATGATGGACCCCGCCATCTTGGACGAGAAGTTCCGGGCCGAGGGCGATGCTTACGTGAAGGCGGTGGTGGGCGCGCTCAAGGATGAGCCGGGACTTTTTATCTGGGACATCATGAACGAACCCACCTGCAACGACTATTGCGGGCAGGCGCCGGCCGCGGAGCGCGAGGCTCGCCATGACAAAGTGTGGGGCTTCGTGCGCCATTATTGCCGGCTCGTTAAGGAACTGGACGGAAAGAATGCCATCACGGTGGGCGTCACCGTGGCGCAAAACCTGGAGCGGACAGCCGACTTGGTCGACGTGCTCTGTTTCCACGACTATTCCGACACTCGCTCCCGGGTGCAGGCGAGCTACGACGTTGCCCGTCAGGTGTCTGAAAAGTACGGCAAACCCGTCATCAACAGTGAAACGGGATGTCCGGGCCGCGCCAATTCCTACGACATGGCCATTGAGCTTTGCGAGAAGAACGGAGCGGGCTGGTATTTGTTCAACCTCATGATAGGCGGCTATTGGGGCGACATTCACGGCATTGTCTACCCCGACGGCACGGTGCGCGACCCGTCTGTCGTCGCCGCCCTTTTCGGCTTCTATCGCAACCGTGACGAGGCCGCCTTGGTGCGCCCCAATCCCAACAAGGAGGGCAAGGTGGAAGCCGCCTTGCGGCAACTGCAGCGCGCGATGAAGGACGACTATACGGCCTTCCGTTCGAAGCGGTCCTCCAGCGAGCGGCTGCTCGACGCGATGGAAGTCTGCGCCAACCTGCTCGAGGGGTCGGAGATGGTGCCCATGCAGGTGCCGCTCACGGCGCGCATCAGGACGTGGCGGGCGCAGGACGAGAAGGAGCGCGACATCGTGGAAATCCGGACCTATGCCTACGAGATGGCCCGGATGTTGGAAGAAGGCTGCCAGATTATCTTCTGACGGCGGCTTTCCCGTGGATGGGAAAAACAGTCCCGCCGGGCATCCCGGCGGGCGGAACGCAATAATCATATCAAAAAACCTGAAGAACATGAAGAGAAATGTTTTGCTGATGGCGTCTTTGGCCTTGTTGGCAGGCGCGTGCACCCAAGTGGAGCCGGAAGACCAGCTCGTGGTCAACCTGCAGGACAAGGGCGCGGAGGTCTCTCCCTCCATGTATGGTGTCTTCTTCGAGGAAATCAACCATGCCGGAGACGGAGGCTTGTATGCGGAACTGGTGAGAAACCGCAGTTTCGAAGAACTGGAAATGCCGGAAGGCTATTATGCCGAGGGCGACGTGCTGCACCCCAAGAAGGTGGTCAACCACATGACGGGGAAGACGGGCGACGGCCGTTTCCGTTGGACCACCGAACCCGTTCCGGGCTGGACCTTGGTGACGGGGCAAGGCGCCGACGCCAAGATGGAACTGACCAAGGAGCGCCCGAAGTTCGACACGGCGCCCAACAACCTGAAACTCTCCATCACCGCCGCCGATGCGCCGGTGCGGCTGGTCAACGGCGGCTATTGGGGCATGAACCTGGTGGAAGGCGACACCTACTTGTTGCGCACCATCCTGCGCACGTCGGGATATAAGGGGGGCGTGAAGGCGCTTCTCCTCTCGGAAAAGGGCGAAGTGCTGGTGTCTGCTCCCGTGCTTCTCGGTGAAGACGGCCAGTGGAGCGATGTGGACCAGAAGCTGGTGCCCCTGGCCACGTCGGGGAAAGGCAAGCTGGCGTTGGAGTTCGACGGCACGGGCACGGTCTGGCTCGACTACGTGTCGCTCTTCCCCGAGAAAACTTTCCATGGCCGGACCAACGGTTTGCGCAACGACGTGGCCACGATGCTGGCCGACCTGAAGCCGGCCTTCGTCCGCTGGCCGGGCGGGTGCGTGGTGGAAGGCATCACGCTGGGCAACCGCTATGAGTGGAAGAAGTCGTTGGGCGACCCGGCGGCCCGCCCCGGCGAATACAGCACCTGGGGCTATCGCTGTTCCTATGGTTTCGGTTACTATGAGATGCTGCAGTTCTGCGAGGACATCCATGCCGACGCCATGTTCGTCTGCAACGTGGGCATGGCTTGTCAGATGCGCATGGCCGATGTCTCCACAGACGACGAAATCGCCTTCTACGTGGACGACTGTCTGGATGCCATCGAGTATGCCATCGGCGACACCGACACGGAGTGGGGCGCTAAGCGTGCCGCGCATGGCCATCCGGCTCCCTTCCCCTTGAAGTATGTGGAGATTGGCAACGAAAACTGGGGCGCGGAGTACGACAAACGCTTCGACATCTTCTATGCGGCCATCAAGGAGAAGTATCCGCAACTGACGCTGATTTCCACTCATGGGTTGGGAGCTGCGGGGAACATTGCCAAGACCGACATGATAGACCCGCATTGGTATGTCGCCCCGGAATTCTTCTTCCAGAACACCACTATCTTCGACAACCAGCCGCGCGGCAAGTATGACATCTACGTCGGCGAGTATGCCTGCAACGCCAATGTGGGCGGCGGCAACATGCGCGCAGCGCTCTCCGAAGCGGCCTTCATCGGCGGCATGGAGCGCAACGGCGACCTGGTGAAGATGGCTTCCTACGCTCCCTTGCTCGAGAACCGCCACGACCGCTCCTGGCCCGTGAACCTGATTTGGCTGGACACCGACAGCGTGCTGGGCCGCAGCTCTTACTACGTGCAGAAGATGGCGGCCGAGAACCGGCCGTCGTACAACGTGAAGAGCAACATGACGATGAGCGCTCCGCGGGCGTTGACCTTCGGCGAGGGGCTTTTCGGCTTCGGTTCGTGGAACACCAGCGTGGAGTTCCGCGACGTGAAGTTTGCCGATGCCGATGGCAAGCCCATGGAGGTGGACCTCTCTGCCGTGGCGCACAAGAATGGCAACTGGACGTGGACGGACGGTGTGCTCACCCAGACGTCGCCTGAGACTCCGGCCCGCTACATCCTGAGCGGCGTCAAGAGCAACCGGTTCACGATGGAGTGCCAGGTGAAGAAGACGGGCGGCAACGAGGGCTTCTTCCTCTATTGGGGCCTGACGGAGCCACAGGGCAAAGGCTACGTGTACAACGTGGGCGGATGGGGCAACCAGACCACGGCCGTGGAGGAGGTGAACCAAGGGCGCACCTCGGGCGTGGCTGGCGACAACCGCACCGCCCAGAGCCTCGAAACGGGGCGCTGGTATCAGGTGAAGATGGTGGTCACCCCGCAGAAGAGCGAACTCTACATGGACGGCAAGTTGGTGCTGGCCTTCGAGCCGAAGTCGAGCCCGATGCAGTTCTTCACCACCGGCTACGATGAGGCCGCCGGCGAAGTGGTCATCAAGGTCGTGAATGCCGAAGGCAAGACCTATCCTTTGGGCATCAGGCTGGAAGGAGCCAAGCGGGTGGCCGGGACTGGCAAGGTGATTACCCTGTCGGCCACGGACGACGCGGAGGAAAATTCGTTTGCCGAGCCTTTGAAGATTTCGCCCCAGGAGAGCGAGCTTCAGGATGCTGGCGACGACTTCGTGTATGAGTTCCAACCTTATTCCTACACCATCCTGCGTATAAAGGCCGAACTGTAACTGCCATCTGCCGTTACGGACGAGGTCATGAAAAAACTGCTGCGCACGGGAGTCGTTCCTGTGCGCGGCAGTTCCGTTTGTCAGTTCCGTTTCTTGTAGCTGTGCCCGTGTCAAAGGTTCTCGAACGCCAACAGTTCCAAGTGTTTGAACGGATGGTAGAAAGTATTGTGCGTTTGTTCTATGCGGTGCAGGAACTCATAATAGGCCACCGGTCCCCACGACACTTGGAAATGATAGCCGAAGTTTTCAAACTGCCGCACCTCGTAACCGCCGGTGTAAGCCATCGTCGGCAACAGGAATTCGTAATGTATGCTGTCATTCTGGTCCATGAAATTCGCTACGTCCACGATGAATTTGCGGCTGACATAGAAGATGTGGCACCACGCGAAGTAGAGGCGCTCAAAGGGGCAGTCGCGGATGTATTGCACGGGCCAATGATTGAGCGGTCCGCCTTCCACGTCCGTGGCGATATGGATGTAGTCCGCCTGCTCTTCGCACACCCGGCCGATGAACTCATGGAACTTGCCTTGCAGGATGATGTCGTTCTCCATCAGCAGGTAATGGTCGTAGCGGTATTGCTTTGCATATTCAATCAGGGCGACGAATGTGTTGGGCAGCAGTTTGTTGCCCTGATGGAAGAAGCCCCTCAGTTTCTCCGATTCGAAGAAGAAGAAGGAGTAGTCGGGATAGTCCTCCTCCCGGATGGGATGGGCCGACTGGTCGTAGAGGATGACGAAGTCCATTGTGCCCTCTACCTCTTTCTTGAGATAGGCCAGATAGCTCAATACGCCTTCGTCCAACTTGTGGGTGGTGAACACCACGCAGTTCTGGTGCTTCCTCGTGGAAGTCTGAAACTCTTTTCTCATAATTGTTATTTTATAGGATGATAAATCTTGTTGGGCAGGGTCATGCCCTCCTCCGTGTACGCGGGCCGGAAGCGGTGGGTACACCGGTCGGGACCGTCGTCGCCGGGATTGTCCGCATAAAACAGGTCGGGACAACCCGGGTACGCATACCGGCCGCGCCCGCCGAAGTCCGCCATCCGCAGCCGGTAGTGATGGAACAGCGTGGGCATCACGGCCTCATAATGTCCCCGGTCGCCCAGTTGGCACCTCCGGTCCAACAAGTCCAAGGCGCGCCAGGAAAGCCGGCAAATGGGATTGAACGACTTGCGCAGGTTTTCTCGTTTCAGGGGAATGCCCGCCAGCTCCACGGCGTCCCACCAAGACCATCCGGGGAAGTCGTCCACCGTCTCAAGATGGGCCGATACGAAATCCTCCTCCTTGTCTTCAAAAAAGGAAAAGAACTCTTTCCAGTTGCCGTTGAAACGCACGTCGTATTCCACCAGCCAATAGTAATCATATCCCGGGAAATGGCGGAAGAAGTCCAACAGGACGAAGTGGAAGCTCCCGCCCAGCAGGGTGCACACCCTCGGGCTGTAGCCCAACAGGTTGAGCTTCCTCAGGGTGAAAGGGAAGGGCGTCACGCCGTCGGGCAGTTGGAGAGACACCTTGTCCGCCTGGTAGCCCACATAGAAATCGCCCTGCCCCCGGGTCTCGTCCCGGAGCTTCAGAATTTGCCGCCTGATGCTGTCATGAACCACATGGGTCGTAAACAAAATAGCCGTATTCGTCATGATATAAGTCCGTTTGAGTCAAAAGATAACATTTCCGCCAAGGCCAGCGCGCCGCCAAGGTCCAGCAATTGGGGCGGAAGGTGCTCCAGTTCTTCCCTGACGCAGACTTTGAAATATTCGTCTCCCGTCAGGCCGTATAGCCGGAACATCCGGTGCGCGTGCTCCAGCGGAGTGCACGTGCAGATTCCCACCCGCTTCTCCAGCCGGCGGAGCCGTGTATGGTCCGTTCGCCCACATTTTTGCAGCAGCTCCAGGGCGTCCGCCACGGTCTCGATGTCCGCCTCGTCCTCCTCCCCGTCTGTTTTCCGTTCCAGCAGTTCCGCCACGTGCTCGCAGTCCCTGCGGTGCTCCGCCGTGCCGCTGCGCGCGGCCTTGGCCAGGTAATACCGCCCGATGCCCGCCAGTTCCGTGAACGACAGTCCGTCCTCGTGTTCCCGCAGGTAGCGCTCCACGTGTAGGTCCGCCTCTTCCAGCACGTCCTGCGGGTCACAGTCTATGAATCCGTTCCGTGCCAGGAACTCCACCAGCCAGCAGCATCCCGCGATGCCGTGCCCGAAGCTCATGTCGTTCTTGATGTTTCCCAGCCAGTCTTGTGCCCTGCCCAGGATGTCCAGCGCCGCGTCGGCCAGCCGTTGCGACTCCGTGATTCGCGCCAGCAGGAACAGGAAGTGTGCGTAGCCGAAGTGCCCGTCTTCTCCCACCGATGCCGTCGCCATCCTTTCCTCTTGGAGCCAGTGCGCGAACATCGCCTTGAATTGCCTGCACCGCTCCCGGAAGCAGGGAAAATCCTGCGCCCCGTCTGCCGGCAGGGTCCCGTATTCCTCCACCCGGTCCGTCAGGCCGTATTTCCGGAAATAAGCCTCTTGTTCCTGCCGGTGCAGGGGGCGCCTCGGCTGTATGGGGCGCGCGTGCACCACGCCGATTTCGTCCACGATGGCCATGTCCTTTGGCCCGGCATGGAGCAATCGGGGCCAGTGGGCCTCCGTCCCCCATCCCGTCTCGTTCTCGTCGAAGGTGAACAGTACCTTCTCCAGTGCCTCGCGCGAGAAACAGGGCATCATCATCTCCACGAAGTTAGTGTAGCGCAGCCTGCAATACCGGTCCCTCAGCGTGTGTTTCCAGGAGAAGTACGACATGCGGAGCGCCGGCTGCGCCACCCTCAGCCCGTAGCGCCGCATGGCTTCGAAGAGGGCGTTGATGGCGGCGGCGTCCATCTGCAGGTCGTCGTCCGGGATGAAGAAGTAGTCATACCGCCCCATCAGTTCCGGATGCAGTTCCAGGTAGCGGTAAACGACTTTCAGCTTGTAGCCCTTGAGCTGGCACAAGTGTTCCGTGTCGCCGCGGAACAGGTCCGCGGAGTCGTCATATACAATCAGGTGGAGGTCGAAGTGCGGCTCGCCTTCCAGCCATTGGCGGTGCAGGCTGTTTCGCCCCACGGCCGAGATGACGCAATCAGTGTGTCCCATCATATTTTGCTTTTGATTTGTTCTACGGTGTGTTTCACGATGTCTTTCATCAGTTGTTGCGGTGCCCCGCCCGAGCACAGCAGCACGGCGCCCGTCAGGGCCACCACGGCGGCTACGATGGTGATGCCGTGCCGGGTGACGAAGGGCATGCGCCCGCTCATGAGTTGCTCCACTTCGGGGCAGTGTGTTTTTTCGTCTTTCATGCCGTTACGCTCATTTGGTTCTTCACCAGTTCATAATATCGTCCCCGTTTCTCCAGCAGGGTTTGGTGGTCGCCGTGCTCCACTATCTTGCCCCTGTCCATCACGATGATTTGGTCGGCGTTGCGCACGGTGCTCAGGCGGTGGGCGCTGACCACCACCGTGCGCCCCTCGTAGAAGTGGTTCAGGTTGTCCATGATGGCGGCCTCATTGGTGGCGTCCAGCGAGTTGGTGGCCTCGTCGAGGAAGATGTATTCGGGGTTCTTGTAGATGGCGCGGGCTATCAGGATGCGTTGCCGCTGTCCCTGGCTCACGCCCTTGCCCTCCATGCCGATGACGGTGTCGTAGCCCAGCGGGAGCGATTCCACGAAGTCGTCAATCCGTGCCAGCCTCGCCGCGTCCCTCACCCTCGCCTCGTTGGCCTCGTCGGTGCTGATGGCGATGTTGCCCGCAATCGTGTCGGAGAAGATGAAGCTGTCCTGCATCACCGATCCAGTGGCGGCCCGCCACGTGTGGGGATTGATGTCCGACAGGGCCACGCCCCCCACGCTGATGCTGCCGCGCGTCGGCTCATAGAATCCCTGCAGCAGTTTGATGAGGGTGGTCTTGCCGCACCCGCTTTCGCCTACGACGGCCGTCACTTTGTGGGCCGGAATCCGGAAGCTGACGTCGTTGAGCGCCAGTTCCCGGTCCGAACCGCTGTAGCTGAACGAGAGATGCCTGATGTCGATGTCGCGCCCTCCGGGCAGCCGGGGCAGTTTCCGTTCTATTCCCTCCTCCTCGTCCCGCTGCGAGTGCACCTCGTTGAGTCGCTCCAGGCTGATTTTCGCGTCTTGGAACGACTGGGCGAAGCCGATGAACTCGCCGATGGGGGCCGACACCTGCCCGATGATGTAGGTGAGCGACATCATCATGCCGAGGGTCATCGACCCGTCCACCACGGCCTTGGCCGCGATGTAGTAGATCAGGATGTGGGTGGTCTGGGTGAAGAACACCGAGCCGGACTGCTGCACCTGCCCGATGCGCAGTCCCTTCAGCCCGATGCCGAAGAGCTTCACCTGTATCCGTTCCCATTCCCAGCGCTTCTGCCGCTCGCTGTTGTTCAGCTTGATGTCCTGCATGCCCTGCACCAGCTGTATCATCTTGCTCTGTTCCTGGGCCGACAGGTTGAACCGCTTGATGTCCAGTTCGCGCCGGTAGCGCATGAAGAACGAGATCCACGCCACGTAGAGGGCGTTGCCCGTCAGGAAGATGGCCAGCACCGTCGTGTGGTAATAGGCCAGGATGCACAGGAACACGATGAAGTTCACCGTCGAGAACACGATGCGCATGCTGTTGCCCAGCAGGAAGTTCTTGATGCGGCCGTGGTCGCCGATGCGCTGCAGGATGTCGCCCGTCATGCGCGAGTCGAAAAACTGCAGCGGCATGGCCGTGAGCTTGATGAGGAAGTCGGCGATGAGCGCGATGTCGATGCGCGAGTTGATGTGCAGCATGATCCACGAGCGGATGTAGTCGATGCTCAGCGTGGCGACGAAGAAGCCCAGCTGCGCCAGCAGGATCAGGGTGATGATGTTCAGGTTGCGCCCGTTGATGCCCTGGTCCACCATGGCCTGCGACAGGAAGGGCAGCACCAGCTGTATCAGGCTCCCCAGCAGCATGGCCAGCAGCAGTTGGGCTATCATGCGGCGGTAGGGGGTGAAATAGCGCACGAACGACAGGATGCTCCGCCGGTTTTTCCGGTACTCGTCCTCCACCTTGCCCCAGTTGTCCCCCGGCTCCACCATCAGGGCCACGCCGCTCTTCTTGTCCCCGCCCCCGTCGCGGGCCCCCGTCCAACATTTCTCAAACTCTTCCTGCGTGTAGGTGAGCCGCTGCGAGGCCGGGTCGGATATGTGTATCCTGTAGCCTCCGCCCTTGCGTCTCTCTATGCCGTAGCACACCACGAAGTGGTTCTGGTTCCAGTAGAGGATGCAGGGAAACACGCCCTCCTCGGCCAGCTGCTCGAAGGTCATCTTCACCCCCACCGCCTCCAGCCCGATGTACTCCGCGGCGTCGCTGATGCCCAGCAGATTGACCCCGGTGCGCGACACGTGGCAGTGGCGGCGCAGCATCTCGGGCGAGTAGTCCAGCTTGTAATACCGTGCTATGATGCGCAGGCACGTCGGACCGCAGTCCATGGCGTTGTTCTGCTTGTAGTGTGGAAATTGTGTAAAACGTCGCATGAATTCTTGTTATTGTAGTCCCAATTGAAAAAACAAGCAGAACTTCACGAGTGAGACAATAAAATAAATTGTAATGTCCCGCCGTGTCCCGCACGAGGTAGATTCGCGTCTACGCCTTTGCGGTGTAAAAAATGCCATTTGCAGACTATTCTCATTTCACCCCCCTTTCACGATATTGATGATATTGACCGAATCCACAACTATAGTGTAGTCCGTGTTCAGCCAGGGAATCTTCACGAATCTCATAACGCAGGGCGTAGTAGCTAGAGGCGCAGCCCTGTCGGTGGTTTGGATAAGGGCTAGGCGGTTTCATAGTTTCTTTTTCTTGGGAGTGTACGACCATTGGTATCTTAGAGTGGCCAGGACATAGGCGGGGACGTAGCGTTTGGCGACCGT
>CALULQ010000010.1 GCA_944321525.1 uncultured Paraprevotella sp. | reverse complement strand
TTCCATCCCCGTTCGGTGAACTCCAACGGGGGTTGGGAAAAGATAGCCGACCTGCCTTTCCTCACGTTCTCCCTGCTCGACCATGCGGACGAAATCCGCTCTGCCGTGCTTGTCGTACACGGAGAAAAGGCCTATTCGCTTCCGGCTTCACAAGAGGCTTTCGGCAAATTGAAAGGAGACAACAAGGAATTGCTGATTATTCCCGATGCGAGTCATACCGACTTATACGACAGGATGGATATTATTCCGTTCGACAAGATTGAAGCGTTTTATAAGAAATACTTGAGATAGAATCGAAGGTAAGCCATACATCCCAACAAACGCGGTGCTGCCCAAAAAAGTCTTGTGCTTTTCTGCAGCACCGTTTTCATTGCCATAAAGGTTCATTCTGCCCATGGCGGACGGACAAGTTGCGAAATACAGAATTGTACTCTGCGGCAAGTACTCGAGTACTTGCCGCAGAGTACGCAAACGCCTGCCGCACGGTGCTGCGGAATGCAGCGGAAGAGCAGGCACGCGTCTGCGCCCTTCAAAAGCAGCAGGAAGGCAGCAGGACTCCCGGCCTTGCCGACGGCCTTATGGCATAAACATTTTTCCAATCTGGTGCATGCCGGAGCCGCGAGTTCTCCGGCGATGGCGACGGAAATCCCCGGACCGGAAATGCACACCGGACTGAATTTAGGCCGGGAGAAAATTGCGCAGACGGGATATTTTGCCTAACTTAGTCGCTTGATACACAACTAAAAATTAACTTTATGAAAAAAGTACTGCAAGAATTCAAACAATTTGCCATGCGTGGCAACGTGGTGGACATGGCTGTCGGTGTCATCATCGGCGGAGCTTTCGGGAAAATCGTTTCGTCCATCGTGGCGGACATTGTCATGCCGCCCATCGGGCTGCTCGTGGGGGGCGCAAATTTCTCCGACCTGAAGCTGACCCTCAAGGAGGCCGTCGTGGAGGGTGGGGTGGAGGTGACACCGGCTGTCACCCTGAACTACGGCAACTTCATCCAGGTCACGCTGGACTTCCTCATCATTGCTATGGCCGTGTTCCTCCTGGTGAAAGGCGTGAACGCGCTGAACCGGAAAAAGCCCGAGGCACCGAAAGCGCCGGCCGCACCGCCGGCCGACATCCAACTGCTCACGGAGATTCGCGACTTGCTGAAGAAGAACGCAGCGGCAACAGAAGGGAAAACGGACAAATAATCGTCCGTATAACTCCACTATAAGTGACAAGAATTTCGCATTTTCCGAAAATTAATCCGTATATTTGCGGTATTAAAACAGTACTTGCCGGTAAAAGAAATTGGGCATACGATGGAAAATCGCGAAACACGAAGAAGGACGAGGAGGCGCGGTGTGGTCTGGAAAACCGTGGCGGGCATCGTGGTGGGGCTGGCCGTGTGCAACCTGGCCGTGGCCTTCCGCGAGGTGGGACGCCACAAGGACAAAATCTGGCTTCACCGCTGCAACTCGATGGAGAAACTCTACGAGAAGGAACACAGGTATCCGAACGTGGAGGTGGATTTGGTGTTCAGGGAAGACAACACGTTCGACGTCACCCACGACGTGGGCGTGAGTTTCGGACAGCAGTTGGACGACTACTTCGCCCACATGGGTGAAACCGGAGGGCGGATGTGGCTGGACATCAAGAACCTGAATCCGGGCAACGCGGAAAGGATGCTGGACGCGCTCGATACGTTGGCGGAAAGTTACGGGATGGAGAAGGAAAGGCTGATTGTGGAAAGCCCGGACTGGGAATCGCTCGGGCAGTTCACGCGAGAGGGATTCTACACTTCGTGCTACGTGACGCTCGACCTGCCGCGCAGGTTGGAGCCTGAAGAGGAAGAGAGAGGCATAGAAGCCCTGCGCAGGGTGGCCGACAGCGGGAACGTGTGCGCATTGTCGTTCCCCGGCCCTTGGTACTCCACACTAAAAGAAGAACTGGACCGCCCCATCGACCTGCTCACTTGGAGGCACCGCACCACGCAACTGGAATTCTTCCTCTTGCCAATGGGCCGGAAAATGGTAAACGACCCGCAACTGAAAGTCATCTTGGTGAAGGACAAAGGGAAATATCACCGCTGACCACTTCTCCGCAAGGGGGCCGGCACACGGACATGCAGCAAGGGCTGCCCCGAAACAAACGGGGCAGCCCTTGCTGCATGTCTTATCCTTTCGCCTCGTCGTGCTGCTGGCCTCCCTTGTCGCCTTTGTTGGGCGCCGTGTTGGCCGGACGCTTCTGCGGATTGAAATGCTTGCGCGAGTGGTGCTTGCGGCGTTGCGCCTTCGCCTCCGGATTGGCCGCACGGTTCTCGTTTCCGCGGCCGTTCCGCTTGCCGCGGTTCTTCCCGCCCTGTTCCTTGGAACGATAGGCGGGCGCCTCGCGGAAGCCGTCGGGCAAGGGTCGCTTCTCGATGCTGATTTTCAGGAATCGCTCGATGGCCGCAAACTTCTGGCGGTCTTTTTCGCCCACGAGAGTGATGGCCTCACCGTCGTTGTTGGCACGGGCCGTGCGTCCGATACGGTGCACGTAGTCCTCTGCATCGTGAGGCACGTCGAAATTGATGACGAGCTGTATGTCGTCGATGTCTATGCCCCGCGCCACGATGTCGGTGGCCACCAGCACGTTGATTTGCTGTGCCTTGAACTGATACATCACCTCGTCGCGTTCGTGCTGGTCCAAATCGGAGTGCATGGCGCCGACGTTGAATCCGGCACGCTTCAGCACGATGGCCATGTCCTTCACCTTCTGTTTGGAAGAAGCGAAGATGATGACACGCTGCGGGGGCTGTGCCGCAAAAATCTTCTTGACCAGTTCAATTTTCTGTGCGTCGTAGCAGATGTAAGCCGATTGCACGATTTTGTCTGCCGGCCGCGAAACAGCCAGCTTCACCTCTACCGGGTCGCGCAGGATTGTGCGGGCCAGGTCTTGGATCTTCCGGGGCATCGTGGCCGAAAACATGATTGTCTGCCGCTCCTTGGGCAGGTGCTTCACAATCGTCATGATGTCGTCGCTGAATCCCATGTCGAGCATGCGGTCGGCCTCGTCCAGCACGAAGAAAGAAACCTTGGACAGGTCCACGTTCCCCAAGTTCAGGTGGCTGATGAGCCGTCCCGGGGTGGCAATGATCACGTCCGCCCCTTTGGCCAGTCCTTTCTTCTCTTGTTCGTAACGGATGCCGTCGTTGCCGCCATAGACGGCAACGCTCGACACGGACATGTAATAGGAAAATCCCTCCATGGCCTGGTCTATCTGCTGCGCCAGTTCGCGGGTGGGAGACATGATGACACAATTGATGGAATCTTCGGGATAGCCCCCGTCGCTCAGCTTGCTCAGGATGGGAAGGAGAAATGCTGCCGTCTTTCCTGTACCGGTTTGTGCCACACCTATCAAATCACGCCCCTCCAGGATGACCGGAATGGCATGCTCCTGAATCGGGGTACACTCTGTAAAGTTCATATCGTCCAAGGCGTCGAGCACTTGGTCGTTTAAATCCAAATCGTAAAAATCCACTGTCCTATATTGTGTTTAAATAGAATGTTTTCTTTATTGCGGGGCTTTCTTGTATAAGAAGAATGCTATGAACGCGAATAATATGTTGGGAATCCAGGCCGCCAAAATGGGAGGCCAGTCTGCATTGACGGCAAAGGTGGAGGAGACGGTCTGGAACAAGATGTAGGAAGCACTGAGCGCAAGCCCGATGCCCAAGTAGAGTCCCATGCCGCCCTTCCGCTTGCGCGCGGAAAGCGAAAGGCCGATGATGGTCAGGATGAACGAGGCGAAGGGGGTGGCGAACCGCTTGTGGTATTCCACCTCGAAAGGCTTCACGTTGCCCGAGCCACGGGCCTTCTGCTTGACAATGTAGTCTTTCAGTTCCGGAGTGGTCAATGTCTCTTGCTGCTTGCGCGACAAGAGGAAGTCCGACGGCTCCATGGCAATGATGGAGTCTATGCGCGAGCCGTGGGAGATGTATTCGCGCATGCCTTTCATCTCGCGGAGCGTGTAATTGTTGATGCGCCAATGGTATCGTTCGTCCGACAGCGTGTCGTAGGTCACCGACGTGGCGGTGAGGTGCGACACGAGTTTCTTGTTCACGAACTTGTCCAGCGAGAAGTGGTAGCCGGTCTTCGTCCGCCCGTCGAAATGCTCGATGAAGGCGATGACTCCCGTGTCTACCTGCAACTGCACATTCTGCGCGAACTGTGTCGTTTTCTTCTTTTTGTAAGTGTTTTCGAAGTTCAGCCGTGTGACGCTTCCCTTGGGTATGACATAAGCCCCCAGCAAGAAGGTCATCAGCGCAATGATGGCCGCGGAAATCATGTAAGGGCGCATCAGACGCTTGAAACTCATGCCGGCTGCCATCATGGCGATGATTTCGGAATTCTCGGCCAGCTTGGACGTGAAGAAAATCACCGAGATGAAGACAAACAGAGGGCTGAACAGGTTGGAAAAATAGGGGATAAAGTTGGCGTAATATTCAAAGATGATGCCTTTCCAAGGCGCATGGTTCGTCGTGAGCTTATCAATATTCTCGTTGAAATCGAAGACCACTGCGATGGATATAATTAACGCGATGGAAAAGAAATACGTCCCCAAGAACTTCTTGATGAGGTACATATCCAACCGCGAAACAAGGCGCTTATTCCATTTCATATCCGTTTTTGCTTTAGGATTACAGACGTTCGGCCACACGCTTCACCATAATAGCTTTCCATTGGGCGAAGTCTCCTTCCAGAATGTGGCGGCGTGCTTCGCGGGTGAGCCACAGGTAGAACGCCAGGTTGTGAATGGACGCGATCTGCAAGGCCAGGAGTTCTTGTGCCTTGAACAAATGATGCAGGTAAGCTTTGCTGTAGGCTGTGTCCACGTAAGAGGTGCCCTCTGGATCCACCGGAGAGAAATCGTCCTCCCACTTCTTGTTCCGCATGTTCATGATGCCGTTTCGCGTGAACAGCATGGCATTGCGGCCGTTGCGGGTGGGCATCACGCAGTCGAACATGTCTACGCCGCGCTCTATGCCCTCGAGGATATTCACCGGGGTGCCGACACCCATCAGGTAGCGGGGCTTGTCTTGGGGCAGAATGCCGTTGACCACTTCGATCATCTCATACATCACCTCCGCCGGTTCGCCCACGGCCAGCCCGCCAATGGCATTCCCGTCCGCCCCTTTCGAGGCAACGAACTCGGCCGACTGTATGCGCAGGTCCTTGAAAGTGCATCCTTGTACAATGGGGAAAAGCGATTGCTCATAACCATACTTAGGCTCCGTCTCGTTGAAACGCCGGATGCAGCGGTCCAGCCAGCGGTGGGTCAGCCCCAAGCTCTTTTTCGCGTATTCGTAGTCCGACGTGCCCGGCGGACATTCATCGAATGCCATAATGATGTCCGCTCCGATGGAACGCTCAATGTCCATTACCTTTTCCGGAGTGAAGATGTGCTTGGAACCGTCGATGTGGGAGCGGAATTCGCATCCCTCTTCGCGCAACTTGCGGATGCCCGTCAGCGAAAACACTTGGAAACCGCCACTGTCGGTCAACATCGGACGGTCGAAACCGTTAAACTTGTGCAGTCCTCCGGCTTTCTCCAAAATGTCCGTGCCGGGACGCAAATACAGATGATAGGTATTGCCTAAAATGATTTGCGCCTGGATGTCGTCTTTCAAATCCTTCAGTTGGACGGCTTTAACGGACCCCACGGTGCCAACAGGCATGAAAACGGGAGTCTCTATTACGCCGTGTGCGGTGGTGATCCGCCCTGCACGTGCGGAAGTCAGGCTGTCGGTATGCTGGAGTTCAAAGGTCATTTCTCTTCTTTTTGCGGTTCGTCAAAAGTGAACGTGATAGCGTTCTTCACCTTCTCGTCGAGCAATGCGAAATCCAACACTTCGGACACATCGTTCACATAATGGAACGTCAGCCCCTTAAGATACATCTCGGGGATTTCCTCTATGTTCTTCCGGTTCTCCTCGCACATTATAATATCTTTGATGCCGGCACGCTTGGCAGCCAGGATTTTCTCTTTGATGCCGCCCACGGGAAGCACTTTGCCGCGCAACGTAATCTCGCCGGTCATGGCCAGATTCGGGCGCACCTTCCGTTGAGTCAGTGCCGAAGCGATGGAGGTGGCCATGGTGATGCCGGCCGACGGACCGTCCTTGGGAACGGCACCTTCCGGCACATGCACGTGGATGTTCCACTGCTCGAAAATCCTCGGGTCGATGTGCAGTTGTTCGGCATGCGCTTTGATGTATTCCAAGGCGAGCACGGCGGATTCCTTCATCACGTCGCCCAAGTTTCCCGTGAGCGTCAGCTTGCTCCCTTTTCCCTTGCTCACGCTGGTTTCTATGAATAATATTTCTCCGCCCACAGACGTCCAGGCCAAGCCCGTCACCACGCCGGCATAGCCGTTGCCTTGGTATTTGTCGCGAGTGAAAAGAGGTTTGCCCAACAAGCGTTCCACGTCGGCCACTTTCACATCGGTACACGAAAAGTAACCATTGCGCGCATATTCGAGCGCCATCTTGCGGAACACCTTATTGATTTGTTTCTCCAAGCCGCGCACACCCGACTCACGGGTATAGTTCTCTATGATGTATTCCAAGGCGGGCCGGCTGATCTTAATCTCCGGCCGACTGGCCAAGCCGTTGTTTTCTTTCTCCTTCGGAACGAGATGCCGCTTGGCGATTTCCACCTTCTCTTCCGTAATATACCCGCTTACCTCGATGAGTTCCATGCGGTCGAGCAAGGGGCGGGGGATAGTCCCGATATTATTGGCTGTGGCGATGAACATGACCTTGGAGAGGTCGTAGTCCACATCCAGGAAATTGTCGTGGAAAGCAAAATTCTGCTCCGGGTCGAGCACCTCGAGCAGTGCCGAGGACGGGTCGCCGTTGACGGTGTTCTGTGTGATTTTGTCTATCTCATCCAAGATGAACACCGGATTGGACGAGCCGGCCTTAATCATGTTCTTGATGATGCGGCCGGGCATAGCCCCGATGTACGTGCGGCGATGCCCGCGGATTTCCGCTTCGTCGTGCAGTCCGCCCAAAGACATGCGGATGTATTTCCGCTTCAGCGCAGACGCGATGCTCTTGCCCAATGAAGTCTTACCGACTCCCGGAGGGCCGTAGAGGCAAATGATGGGCGACTTCTGGTCGCCGCGCAACTGCAAGACGGCCAAATGCTCCAGAATGCGTTCCTTCACCTTCTCCAATCCGTAATGGTCCTTGTTCAGCACCCGCTCGGCGTTCTTCAGGTTCAGGTTGTCCTCGGTGTAGGTCTGCCATGGCAGGCTCAACATCGTCTGCAGATAGTTCAACTGCACGTTGTAATCCGGACTCTGAGGGTTGAGCCGCTCCAGTTTGTCCACTTCGCGACTGAATGTCTTAGCCACGTCTTCCGGCCATTTCTTATTTTCTGCCTCCTTGCGCAGGTCGTGCAGGTCTTGGTCTTGCGGCGTTCCGCCTAACTCATCCTGAATGTTTTTTATCTGCTGCTGCAGGAAGTATTCGCGCTGTTGCGTGTCCAGTTCTTCGCGCGTCTTGCGTTGGATTTCGGCACGAAGTTCCGAATATTGTATTTCCTTGTCCAACAGTTTGAGCAGATTGACGGTGCGCAGGGCCAATGCTCCTTCCTGCAAGAGCTCCATCTTTCGGGCGATGGGGAAGGGGAAGTTGGCGCACACGAAGTTGACCAGGAACATGTTGTTGCTCACGTTTTTCACCGCGAACATGGATTCCTTGGGCAGTTGGTCGTTCATCTGGATATATTGTGCCGTGCGCTCGCGGCATGCCTCCACCAACATTTCAAACTCCTTGTCGCCTTTTGCCGGCAGCGTATCGGTGAGCTGTTCCACGGTTCCTTTAAGGTAGGGCCTTTCCGACACG
The DNA here is from genome assembly GCA_944321525.1 of uncultured Paraprevotella sp. GTDB lineage: Bacteria > Bacteroidota > Bacteroidia > Bacteroidales > Bacteroidaceae > Paraprevotella. Next base: position 91,111 of record CALULQ010000010.1, on the reverse strand, counting down.
ATGGATTTCAGTTCGAAACGGCTCATGCCTTGCAGGATGACGGTCGTTGAATGGTCGGGGAGCTCCAAGATACGTACAATCTTGGCCATCGTCCCCACGTGATATAAGTCGTCAAAATTCGGGTTCTCCGTTTCCGGATTCAATTGGCAAACTACGCCTATGTTTGATTTCTGCCGGTCGGCAGCCTTCGCCAAGCGCAATGAAGTTCTCCTGCCCACCGCTACGGGCAGCACGACTCCGGGAAACAGCACCATGTTGCGAAGCGGCAAGATTGGCAGCGTATCCTCCATTTCCACATCGAAAACGCTCGATTCATCTCCTTCGAAATCCGCAACCAATGAAAATGGATTCTGATTATCGTCAATATGCATATTAAAAATCTTAATGATTTGGTGAACAAAACATTTTTCACAAAACGTGGCAAAGATACAAAAAAAGAGTGTATGCGCCGTAAGTTGCACAGCCGAAATAACAAATATTTGCTACTTTTGCAGCCGAAACAATGAATGTTATATGTAAAACTATTCAGGACGACTATGGCCAAGACTCATTTCGACTTCAAACAGTTTACCATCTGGCACGACAAATGCGCCATGAAAGTGGGGACGGACGGTGTGTTGCTGGGAGCATGGGCGCCCGCCGGCAACGAAATGCGCAGCATACTGGACATCGGCACGGGGTCGGGGCTGATAGCCATCATGATGGCCCAAAAATGCGGAGCGGACATATTGGGAATCGACATTGACGCGGAAGCCGTGGCACAAGCCAAGGAAAACGGAGCAAAAAGTCCTTGGGCAGAACGGTTGCGCTTCGAGCAGCAGGACGCGCTTTCGTTCGCTCCGGAAAAGGAATTCGACCTGATAGTGAGCAATCCTCCGTTCTACACGGAAGACCTGCAATGCCCGGAAGCCAGGCGGAACAACGCCCGCCACAGCCAGGCACTGCCCTTGGAGCGGCTGGCCGCGAATGCCGCGCGATGGCTTCGCGAAGGAGGCGTTTTTTGTGTCGTGTTACCGGCCGCCGGTGCCGATGCTTTTGTACAGGCGGCATGGGAACATGGGCTGGACTTGCACAAACGGTGCCAAGTGTACAGCCGCCCGGAGACGCCTGCCAAAAGAAGCTTGCTGAGCTTCAGGAAAGGCGGCGCGACCTATCCCGCCACCGAACGGATAATCATCCGGGATGACGCCGGGAACTACACGGAGGAATACAAAAGCCTGACGGGGGAGTATTACCTGCACTTTTAATCAAAGCTTCAGCCGCCGCCGGACCTCCTTATTAAAATTGTCAAGTCTTCGGATGTGTCTGTTGCGCACGGCAATGCTGAGGTTCACCAGCTCTTCGTAGAGCTCCGAAACCATGCGCCCGAAAGCCGTTTCCGTACCTTGTTGCGTGTTGACCAGCATATTCACTCCCTTTTGTATCAGTTGCACATGAATGTCGGTACCGGCCGTCATGGGATCACCGTCGAAATGCACCACACCGGGATGGTTGCGGTGGATGTGTATGTTCTTGCAGCGGAATGTTTTGATTTTATCATTCTGCGACAACGTCCGATTAAACAATTGTATGGCGATTTGCGGGGCTTCGAGCACCGTGAATGGCTCCATGATGGTCACGTCCATGAGCCCGTCGGACATGGACGCGCGGGGCGCGATGTAGGCGTTGTTCCCATACTGCGACGCATTGGCGCAGGCAATCAGGAAAGCCTTGTATTTCACCGTTTCTCCCTCAATCTCTATTTCATACGTGTCCGGCTTGTATTTCAAGCCCTCCAAGAGGGCGTTTTCCACGTATGTCAACATGCCGCGTTTCTCGGAATGTGCGAACTTATAGCTCACGAAGGCGTCGAAGCCCACCCCGCAGGTGCAAAAGAAAGGCACGTCGTTAATCTTCCCATAATCGAGGCACTCCACGTCGAAGCGGTTCAGCACCTTGATGGCTCCCACGGGCTCCATCGGAATGCGCAAGTGGCGGGCCAGCCCGTTGCCGGACCCGCAGGGAATGACGCCCAAAGCCACCGGCGTGTGCACCAGCGCCCGGGCTATCTCGTTCACCGTCCCGTCGCCGCCGATGGCCACGACGGCGTCGCGCCCCTCTTCCACGAAAGCCTTGGCCAGCGAGGAAGCGTGGCCGGCGTATTGCGTCCGTGCCACTTGGTAGTCAAACTTCTCAGCATCCAAATGCTTGCGTATCAGCTCCAGAATGCTCTCCTTGTCTTGCGTTCCCGATATGGGGTTCACAATAAATGCAATGCTCTTCTTCGCCATGTCGTGTCTGAATTCGGAGACAAAGATAAGGATAAAAAATGAGAAACGCCGCGCCGCGGGGCCATGCTTATAGGAACATTTAGAAACTTTTTCATGCTTGCGGGGAGAAGGAAAGAATGTTTTTTATTACCTTTGCAGGGTTTTTAAATAACGAACTTATCAAAATGGGCTTACTACAAGACAAATTAGCGAGATATGACGAGCCGCAGAAGTACATGTCGGCCGGCATATATCCTTATTTCCGGGAAATAGAAGGCAAACAAGGCACGGAAGTGCGCATGGGCGGACACCGCGTGCTGATGTTCGGTTCCAATGCTTATACGGGGCTGACGGGCGACGACAGGGTCATAGAAGCCGGCGTCGAGGCCATGAGGAAATATGGTTCAGGCTGTGCCGGGTCGCGCTTTTTGAACGGAACGCTGGACTTGCACGTGCAGCTCGAAAAAGAACTGGCTGCATTCGTGGGGAAAGACCAGGCCTTGTGCTTCTCCACCGGGTTCACGGTCAACTCGGGCGTGATTCCTTGCCTCGTCGGTAGGGGAGACTATATCATCTGCGACGACCGCGACCACGCATCCATCGTGGACGGCAAACGGCTATCCTTTGCCCAAAACCTGAAATACAAGCACAACGACATGGCCGACCTGGAGAAGCAACTGCAGAAGTGCAATCCGGAAGCCATCAAGCTGATTGTCGTGGACGGCGTGTTCTCCATGGAAGGAGACTTGGCCAACCTTCCTGAAATCGTCAGGCTGAAGCACAAATACAACGCCACCATCATGGTGGACGAGGCGCACGGCCTCGGCGTGTTCGGACGGCAGGGCAGGGGCGTCTGCGACCATTTCGGCCTCACCGATGAAATCGACCTGATTATGGGCACGTTCAGCAAGTCGCTGGCTTCCATCGGCGGATTCATAGCTTCGGACAAGTGCGTCATCAACTGGCTGAAGCACAATGCGCGCACCTACATCTTCAGCGCCTCGGCCACGCCGGCCGCCACGGCTTGCGCATTGGAAGCCTTGCACATCATCCAGAACGAGCCGCAGCGCCTGGAGGCCTTGTGGGACGTGACGAACTATGCCCTGAAGCACTTCCGCGAAGCCGGATTTGAAATCGGCGCCACCGAGTCGCCCATCATTCCGCTTTATGTGCGCGACACGGAAAAGACATTCCGCGTGACGAAGATGGCTTTCGACGAAGGTGTGTTCATCAATCCCGTCATCCCGCCGGCATGCGCCCCCCAGGACACGCTGGTGAGATTCGCGCTGATGGCCAATCACACGCACGCCCAAGTGGACGAAGCCATTGAGAAACTCACGAAAGTGTTCAAGGCGCTGGACATACTCTGACAACGACACATTATTATATAATAAGGTAGGCAGCACGCATCCGCAGGGATATGTGCTGCTTTTTTTATGCTGATGGGCGGGCAGGGAATTCCGCACGATGCTATTAAACATAATATCGATTAGGGTAATTTTATGCGCACAGAAAAAAGTAGCCGGACGCCGTGCAAGGCTTTGAAAAGCGCCATGCGCGATGCCGGCTTCCACTCGTGCCCGAATTTCCTTGCGGAAAACGTCAGCGTACTTTGCGGCAAGTACTCGAGTACTCTCCGCAAAGTACTGTCCGATACTGCGGCAGGCCGTCCGCGGCTTTACGCAACGGGACGGCCTGCCTACAGTCTCCATGCCTTTATTCCGGCATCGGGCTGCAATATTCCTGAATCAAAAAACAGCGGCGTTTACTGCATGCCGGTCAGACGGCGTTCCTCCTCTTCGAAAGCCATTTTCTCTTTCTTGCGCGTCCTGACGGAGCCATACAGATAAGACAACGGGAAGAGCGTGAGCCAACCGAACATGCTCGTTATCAAGGCCGCCAGCATGAAAAAGCACACGATGAGGGCCGGCACGCTGGACGGCAAATCGGTGGGGTCGCCCGCCAGCACGCCCATCATCGACTCGTGCCCCGCATAGGCCAGGATGCCGGCCGGAAGCCAGCTCACCACCGACAACACCAGCAGGATGAGACCGCCGCAAAACAACACGATGAACAGCGGCCCCCAATTCAAATAGCCGTCCTTCATCCTCGCCAGACTGCGGACATAATCGTGCTCCTCGCCCAACAGATAGTCCAAGCCGACCATGCTGTAAGGAACGGCCAAGGCCAACAGCAACACGCCGAAAACAACCATCGTCCAAGCGTTCGCCGCTCCCAGCCAAAGGACGCAGGGCGCAAGGCAAAGCCCCAAGACCGCAACACCGACCAGAATGAACACGAAAGCCCGCAGGGACGACTGCAGAATGGCGCCCCGGGAAGCCCCGAACTTCAGCACCGGCCACGAACCGGATTCCGCGAAACGCGATATGGCGACCACCACATTGCCCACATAAAAACTGAGCGCACCCATCGACAACAAGCCCAATAGAATAAAGGTGAGCACCGGCAACGAAAGCACGACAGGCTCCGTGGCGGCCAACCATTGGGCAAAAGCCACCGAAAACTGGTTGAAACAAGCCCCGCACAAACCGGCCGTCAGCGCGCACGCCAACAACGACGGCCACGAAAACTTCAACAACGGCAGGATGTGGCGCGTGGGCAACTTCAACCCCTTGTCCAGGCAGCTTAAATAACTACGGCTCTTGAACAGCCCCTCATCCAAATCTTTCTTTTCTTCCATTTCACGATGAATAAATAATTGGAAACAAAAATACCACAAATTTCCAACAATCACGAGGCAATAACATTTTTTATACACTGCCGGCATCGCCGCCCGCTCCTTCCGACAGGCAACCCCCTTCCCTCCGCCTGCCTTCCGGCCGCCGGTGCGGCATGGCCGGCCTGCCACCCGCGTTTCTCCGAAAAACCTTCCCGCCCAAGCGACCGATATGGCACTTTTTTCGTACTTTTGTGCAAGAAACAAATTTCATCATCGGAATATGGATACGGACATCACCATCAAGTGGGGATTCATCGGCTGTGGGGAAGTGACGGAGAAGAAGAGCGGACCGGCCTTCAACCTCGTCCCCGGTTCTAAAATAGAGGCGGTCATGAGCCGCAACAAGGAGCGGGCGCGCTCGTATGCCGAGCGGCACGGCATCCCGAAATGGTACACCGACGCACAAGAACTGGTGGACGACCCGGACGTGAATGCCGTCTACATCGCCACCCCACCCTCGTCGCACGCCACCTTTGCCATCATGGCCATGAAAGCCGGCAAGCCGGTGTACGTGGAGAAACCCTTGGCGGCCAATTACGAAGAGTGCGGGCGCATCAACCGCGTGTCGCAACAGACGGGCGTGCCCTGCTTCGTGGCCTACTACCGCCGCTACCTGCCCTATTTCATGAAAGTGAAAGAGCTCATCCACGACGGCACCATCGGACGGGTGCTCAACGTGCAAATCCGTTTTGCCGTGCCGCCCCGCGACCTGGACTACAACAGCAAGGAACTTCCTTGGCGCGTGCAGCGCGACATCGCCGGTGGTGGCTATTTCTACGACCTCGCCCCACACCAGCTGGATTTGCTCCAAGAATTTTTCGGCCCCATCATCAGTGCGCACGGCTATTGCACGAACAAGGAGGGGCTCTATTCCACGGAAGACAACGTGAGCGCCTGCTTCCAGTTTCCCGACGGCACGCCCGGCTCGGGCTCGTGGTGCTTCGTGGCCCACGAATCGGCCAAGATGGACCGCATCGAAATCGTCGGCGACAAAGGCCAAATCAGCTTCTCCGTGTTCACCTATGAGCCCATTGCCCTGCACACCGAACGGGGACGGGAGGAAATCGTCGTCCCCAACCCGCCACACGTGCAGCTCCCGCTGATACACAACATCGTGGAACACCTGCAAAAGCAATCCACCTGCACCTGCGACAGCGTGAGCGCCACGCCGGTGAACTGGGTGATGGACAAAATCTTGGGAAAACTTTGAAAACGCCTCCCGCATCCCTGAGACACGCATGGGCGGGCCTGCTCCTGCTCTTCGCCGCGACACAACCGTGCCGGGGCCAGGACGGGGCGGACATGGGCGTGCCTCCCGCCATGGGAAATGCCGCCGCATCAACGGAAATGCCCAAGCCGGAAAAGGGGAACATCTTCAGTAAGTTTTTCAAGGCTTTCAACGCCATGGACACCACCTACATCAGTCCCAACCGCTACAACTGGGCCTTCATGCTGCAAAACACAAACAGTTTTGAGACCTACGCCCTGCACAGCCGCGAACTGGGCCAGAAGCTTTCCTTTTCGCCCAAGCCGGCCGTAAAAATCGGCCCCTACCTGGGATGGCGATGGATTTTCCTGGGCTACACCTTCGAAGTGTCCTCTCTGGGAAAAGGACACGAATCCCGGAAAACAGAGCTGGAGCTGAGTCTCTACAGCGCCATGCTGGGATGCGACCTCATCTACCGCCGAACGGGGGACGACTTCAGGCTTCGCAAAGCCAAGGGACTGGGCGAGGCGGCCAAGGACGTAGAGGGAGAAAACTGCCACGGCATCAACGTGAAGGTGACGGGCATCAATGCTTACTACATCTTCAACCACAAGCGTTTTTCCTATCCTGCCGCTTTCGCGCAAAGCACCGTGCAGCGGAAAAGTTGCGGTTCGTGGAAAGCCGGATTTTCCTACACCCGCCACGAACTGGATTTCAACTACGACGCCCTCCCGCACGCACTCACACAGAATCCCGGACACGAACTAAGCCAGGACTTCCGCATCGACAAACTGAAATACGACGACTATAGCATCAGTTGCGGATATGCCTATAACTGGGTATTCAAACGCAACTGGCTGCTGTGCGTGTCGCTGGCTCCGGCCATCGGCTACAAAAGAACGCGCAGCAACGTGCTCCCCATAGAGACCGAGGACGAAGAGGAAACCCCGTTCTGGTCTTCCTTCTTCACCTTGGACAACTTCAACTTCGACGTGACGGGACGCATAGGACTGGTGTGGAACAACACCAAATACTTCGGCGGCCTTTCGCTCATCCTGCACAACTACAATTACCGTCACAACCGACTGTCGGTCAACAACACGTTCGGGACATTGAACTTCTACGTCGGACTAAATTTCCACAAACGCAAAGCATACAGATGAACACGGAACAGAATCCAACCCCTATCGCCGGCCTGCAGGCGGAAAAGCACCCGCTGCGCCCGTTCCTGCCGGGAAACGCAAAACTGCTGATGCTGGGCAGCTTCCCGCCACCCCGCAAACGGTGGTGCATGGACTTTTTCTACCCCAACTGGGGCAACGACATGTGGCGCATTTGGGGGCAGATAGCCGAAGGCGACAAGAACCACTTCGTCGTCCACAGCGAAAAGCGGTTCGACCAAGGGAAAATAGAAGCCTTCTGCCTCGACAAGGGCATCGCGCTCTACGACACGGCCGAGGAAGTGGTGCGACTGAAAAACAATGCGTCCGACAACTTCCTGCAAGTCGTGCGCCCCACCGACCTCCACGCCTTGCTCCGCGCTTTGCCGCAATGCCGGGCCATCGTCACCACCGGCCAGAAAGCCACGGACACACTTTGTGACACCTTTCATGCCGAACCGCCCGCCATCGGGCACTACAGCCCCTTCGAGGCGGAAGGCCGCACCCTGCGCCTCTACCGCATGCCGTCGTCCTCGCGCGCTTATCCGCTGAAACTGGAGACCAAAGCTGCCTTTTACCGCTCCATGGCCGAAGAAATCGGACTTTTATGAGCGTGGCCCGTCATGCCCACGCCCCACGGCGTTGAAACGGGCATGCGGCCAAAACGCGGGGCCACCTTGCGGAAAGCAGTTTTGCGCACGGCGCGCGGCGTCCCCGATTAATCCACACTTTTTTCCTGCGCCTGAAGCATATCCATACGCTCGACGCCCGCTCGGGACTGGCTTTTCTCCAGTCCCGAGCGGGCGTCTTCGACTTGCCGGCCGATGAAACCGGCCCTTTAGTCTTTTCCCTTATGGAGCAGTCTGGTAGACAGCCTCCAGCGTGTAAGAGGCATCGTCGGAGAACACGGCCTTCACCATGGCGCGCACCACATCCTCTGAGTGCGTGAAAAAAGCCCCATTCTTCCGGTCGAACAGTCCGGAACACTCCCTTCCCACACTGCCCGATCCGTTGTCCCACACGAAAGGTGCCATGCCGTATGTACGCGCGGCCTTGCATACATACTCCAGATAATAACGGCGGAAAGCCTCGCCCCTCTCGTCTCCGCGGCGAACACAGCCCATTTCACCGATATAGACAGGGATGCCACGGTCGATGAACCGCTCCTTCACCCGGCTGAACACCCTCACCACGTTGTCCTCGCCTCCCCACTCCGGTGCTTTCCCGGGCCGGGCCGTGTGCCCCCATTCGGGGCATTTGGCTTCCAACGTGTAATCCACGGGGTCGTAGAAATGTATCGCCACCATCAGCCTTCCCTCCGCCTTGTCCTTGGGCATGACGAAGTGTTCGACGGTCAGTTCGGGGTTGGCACAATAGCCGGGCACACCCAAATAGCGCGTGGCATTGTTCCCGCCGGTAGAGCGCACGGCATCCACAAACACCTGGTTCCACTCGTTGAGCACCGCATACTGCCGTCCGTTATCGGTCCGGTTGGCTCCCCATCCCCAACCTCCGTCGTGAATCTCGTTCATCGATTCGAAAATCAGGAAATCGCTCTTGTCCTTGAAGCGCCCGGCAATCTGTGTCCACACGGCCCGCAACTGCGCCTTGACTGCCTCGTTGACGCACTCGTCCGTGGCCGCTTTCTTGATGTCCAGCCAATGGCGGCTGTCGGCCCCGTCGTGGTGAATGTTCAACATCACGCGCAATCCGGCTTGCGCGGCATCGTCCACCACCTCTTCCACCCGGTCGAGCCAAAGGGAATCCAAGCGGTAGTCGGGCGCCGGACCGATGTGCCCCAGCCACGTCACGGGAATGCGCACGGAGGTGAAGCCGGCTTCGGCCACTTTCCGGAACAACTCCGGCGTGGCGGGCGGCTGTCCCCATGCCGTTTCGGCGGCCACCCCGTCGGCATGGGCGTCGAACTGGTTGCCCAGATTCCATCCCAATCCGAGCCACGCCGCCACCTCGCGCGGCGTGTCGCCATCCGTGGAATCCGCGTCACGCCCCTGCGCCGCCGTCACAGACAGGCACGCGCAAAGCGCCCAACAGAAAGCCCTGCGGACGACGGACTTGCATCCTTTCATCCTTTTCATTATGCGTTCATTATTTGCAAACCTACCTCCGTCCGCCCATCATGGTATAAGCCCGAAGTGGCGCAAAGCCTTTGCCACGCCGTCCTCGTCCACGGAGGCCGTCACGTAGGATGCCACTTGCTTCAGGGCGTCGCAGGCATTCCCCATTGCCACCCCGCAAGGCACATGTTCCACCATGGCGATGTCGTTGCCGCCGTCGCCGATGGCCATGGCGCACTCCAGCGGGATTCCCTCATAGTCCAACACCCGGTCGATGCCCACGCTCTTGCTCACGCCTGCGGCAATGACGTCGGTGAACAGCGGATGCCAGCGCATGGAAACGCAATCGGGCATGAGCGAAGGCATGAAATCCTTCTCGCGGTCGGCCTTGAAGAAGGAAATGAGCTGCAACACATTCCGTCCCTTCGCGTACGAAGCAGGGCGCACAGCGGGCATCCGGATGTCCAGCAAGCGGGCCACCTCGGCCACGTCGGCATTAATGTCCGTGACGAACAGCTCGTCCTCGCACACGCAAATCAGCGGATAAGCGTCGCGGCCGCCCTCCAGATGGGCCACCACCCGGTCCACGGTCTGCTGCGATACCGGATGATGGTAAATCACCTTCCCCTGCCGGGTGAAACAATGCGCCCCGGTGACGGTCACCATCCCGTCGTACTCCAGTTCGCCCAGATTGTCAATGAACTGCACCGGACGCCCTGTGGCTATATATACTTTGATGCCATGGCTGCGCAGGGCGGCCACGGCATCAAGTGTAGATTGCGGAATGCGATGGGTCTTGAACGACACCAACGTCCCGTCTATGTCGAAAAAGACAATTTTAACGTGCCCCATTGCCTCACTCCTTGTCCTTCGCGGAAGCCTCCATGACGCCCGTGATGTAGAGTCTCACCATCGGTTTCTGGGCATTGGTGCGCACGGTGATGCTCTTCTTGAAGCGCCCCGGATTGCGCCCGCTTCCGTTGTAGGTCACCTCTATCTGGCCTTTCTCGCCCGGTTTCACCGGCATCCGCGGATAAGTGGGCACGGTGCAGCCACACGAAGCAATAGCCTGGTGGATGACCAAAGGCGCATCCCCTTGGTTGGTAAAGGTGAAAGTGGTTTTCACGACAGGTTCGTCCGCCGAGAAGGTGCCCACGTCCATCGTCGTCTTGTCGAACACGATGTTGGCTTCCTTCACGTCTTTCTTCTCCGTCTCTGCCTGTTGGGCCGACATTTGCCCCAGGCCGAACAGGCACAGCAGAGACATCAGCATAAGCTTTTTCATTTCTTTCTCGATTTATAAACTACCGCAAAAATAGCCCCTTTCTCCAAAAGAATGGAACAAAATGTATAAAAAATAGGATTTATTAGCACATCTGCCGCTTTTTTCAACAACTTTCTTCCCAGACGGCCCGCGGGCATCCCCGGTTTCTGCGCCCGCTGCCGCAAGCAGCCGGCGCCCTCACGGCCATTCCCGGCCGTCCAGCAGGCATGTGCCCGACGGCCACCCGTCGGAATCCGCCTTTGCCCGATGCACCGTCGGGACGTGCGGAGTCCGTCAGCGTACATTGCGGAGAATACTTGAGTACTCTGCGGCAAGTACTCGAGTACTTTGCGGAAAGTACGATTCCGCGCTGCGCAAGGCGCTTGCCCGCCTTGCGCGACGGGACGGGCGGAAAAGGGCACGAAAGCGCGTCGCGCAAGGGAAGCACCCGCAAACCATTTTTGTCTGCCACCGGTTCAATACGCCCCGCCGGGCCCTTGCATGCCCCAAAGACGGTGCGGCCTTGACTTTTTCTTATCACTCTGGCAGAATAATCACGTTTTTTATCTAACTTTGCACGTTGAGAAATGAAATAAAGCATGTTGATTTACAATACTACTTACCACGTCGGCTTCGATGACGCACGCAACTTCGTCATCTGGATTCATCAAGCCTACATTCCCGAAGCGCTGGCCTCGGGGCTGCTCTCCCGTCCCCGGCTGTGCAGGATACTGTCACATCACGACGAAGATTCCGAATGCTTCTCGCTGCAATTCGAAGTGAAAGACTCCGCCAAGCTCCACGAATGGTACGTGAAAAAGGGCGAAACCTTGAACGGCGAACTGCAGAAAGTGTTCAAGGACAAGGTGGCCGGATTCAGCACGCTCATGGAAGTCATCGAAGGGGACTGACGCAATGCAAGGAACGGCAGAAACCGAAAAAATCATCCTGGGCATCGACCCCGGCACGAACATCATGGGCTACGGGGTGCTGCGCGCCACCGGCAACAAGGCCGCAATGGTGACCATGGGCGTCATCGACCTGCGCAAATATGCCACCCCCTACCTGAAGCTGGGGCGCATCTTCGAGCGCGTGACGGGCATCATCGAGGCTTACCTGCCCGATGAAATGGCCATCGAAGCCCCCTTCTTCGGCAAAAACGTGCAGAGCATGCTGAAGTTGGGGCGCGCACAGGGAGTGGCCATCGCCGCTGCCATCCACCGCGACATTCCCATCGCCGAATATGCCCCGCTGAAGATAAAAATGGCCATCACCGGCAACGGGCAGGCCAGCAAAGAGCAGGTGGCCGGCATGCTGACGCGCATGCTGCACATCGACGAGAAGGACATGCTGCCCTACATGGACGCCACCGACGCCCTGGCCGCCGCCTACTGCCACTTCCTGCAGATGGGACGGCCGGCCGCCACGCATCCCTACCATGGATGGAAGGACTTCATCCGGAAAAATCCGGGAAGGGTGAAAGGATAAACAAACACATTATATAATAAGGTATGCAGAACATTGTTGAAATCAGGGACGGCGTGACGCGCCATCCCCTTTACCGCATGAAGCATCCCGTCAACCTGACCATCGCCGCAGGCGAACAGGTGGCCATCGTGGGCCGCAACGGCAGCGGGAAATCGCGCTTGGTGGACATCATCACGGGCAGATACCCCCTGCTGATGAACGAAGTGCGCTACGACTTCTCGCCCTCGCCCATGAAACTGGTGAGCGACAATATCAAATACATCACGTTCCGCGACTCATACGGCGACAACGACAGCAGCTACTACTACCAGCAACGCTGGAACCAGCACGACATCGACGAGAACACGCCCACCGTGGGAAGCATGCTCGACGAGGCCTTCGCCGCCGCCGAAAACGGCACGGGCTACGGCATGACCGACGAAGAGAAACGGCTGTCGCACGAGCGGCGGGCGCTGCTGAAAGAGAAACTCTACGAGATGTTCCACCTCTCCACCTTGCTGGACAAGTATATCATACTGCTCTCCAGCGGGGAACTGCGCAAGTTCCAGCTGACAAAGACGTTGCTATCCGGCCCGCGGATGCTCATCATGGACAACCCCTTCATCGGACTGGACGCGCAGACGCGCGACCAGCTGGCCGACCTGTTGCGCGTGCTCATCCGGGAAACAGACCTGCAGGTGGTGCTCGTGCTCTCGAAAACCGACGACATTCCGGACTTCATCACCCACGTGATACCCGTGGAGGAGCTGGACATACGGCCCAAAATGACGCGGGCCGACTACTTGGCACAACGCCACGCCTACAGCGCCCCCGTATTGTCCGAAGAAAAAAAGAAACGCATCCTGAACCTGCCGGAAAAAGACAACCTCATGGCCACCACCGACCCCGAAGGCTGCATGCTGAAATTCAACCACGTGAGCATCCGCTACGGGCAACGCACCATCCTGAAAGACTTGGACTGGACCGTGAAACAGAACGAAAAGTGGGCCTTGGGCGGAGAAAACGGGGCCGGGAAGTCCACCCTGCTGAGCCTGGTCTGCGCCGACAACCCGCAAAGCTATGCCTGCGACATAGAGCTGTTTGGCAGAAAGCGGGGCTCGGGCGAGAGCATCTGGGAAATCAAACGCCACATCGGCTACGTCAGCCCTGAGATGCACCGCGCCTACCTGAAAGACTTGCCGGCCATCGACATCGTGGCCAGCGGGCTCAACGACTCGGTGGGCCTCTACGTGCGTCCCAAACCCGAACAACGGGCCATCTGCGAGTGGTGGATGGACATCTTCGGCATCGCGGAACTCAAAGACCGCACTTTCCTGAAAATGTCCAGTGGCGAACAACGGCTCTGCCTCTTGGCACGGGCCTTCGTGAAAGACCCCGAGCTGCTGATACTCGACGAACCGCTCCACGGACTGGACGACCGCAACCGGCAACTGACGCGCGAAATCATCTCGGCCTTCTGCCAACGGCGGAACAAGACGATGGTCATGGTGACGCATTATGCGGAAGAACTGCCCGACATCATCACGAACCACATCTTCCTAAAGAAGAACAAGTAGCACACTCTTTTTCGCGAAAACGCAACGGAATGTAAGCAAAAAGCGTTATTTCACGTTATTTTATCCTTGCGATAGCGCAAAAATTAGTATATTTGCAGGCAACAAAAAAACGGGTTTTCCAAAGATGAACGTAGCAATCGTAAAATACAACGCCGGAAACATCTATTCCGTGGTCCACGCCCTGAAGCGTTTAGGAGTGACACCGGAACTGACCGACGACGCCGAAAAGCTGGCGAAAGCCGACCGCGTGCTCTTTCCCGGACAAGGGGAAGCAGGGAGCACCATGGCCTACCTGCGCCAGCGCGGGCTCGACCGGCTGATACGCGACCTGAAACAACCGGTGCTGGGCATCTGCATCGGGCAACAGCTCTTGTGCCGCCATTCGGAAGAAGGCGACACGGACTGCCTCGGCATCTTCGACACCGACGTGCTGAAGTTCAGGCCCGACCGCCACGAGGACAAGGTGCCGCACATGGGATGGAACACGCTTTCCGCAATGCAGGGCCCGCTGTTCAAAGGACTGGAGCCGGGCGATTTCGTCTATTTCGTCCATAGCTACTACGTGCCCGTCAACCCATGCACCGCGGCCGTCACCGAATACATCACGCCGTTCAGCGCCGCCCTGCACAAGGACAATTTCTACGCCACGCAATTCCATCCCGAAAAGAGCGGCAGCGTGGGCGAACGCATACTGAAGAACTTTTTAGACTTGGCATTATGATAGAACTTATCCCGGCCATAGACCTCATCGACGGCAAATGCGTGCGGCTGACCAAGGGGGACTACGCCACGAAGAAAGTGTACAACGAAGCCCCCGTGGCGGTGGCCCGCGAATTCGAGAGCTACGGTTTCAGGCGGCTGCACGTGGTGGACCTCGACGGGGCACGCTCCAAACATATCGTCAACCACAAGGTGCTGGAACGCATGGCGGCGGCAGCCCCCAAGCTGGTAATCGACTTCGGCGGCGGCATCAAGAGCGCCGACGACCTGCGCATCGCCTTCGACAGCGGCGCCGCGATGGTCACCGTGGGAAGCGTGGCCGCCACCCATCCCGACCTGTTCTGCGAATGGCTCCGCCAATACGGGCCGCAACGCCTCATTTTGGGCGCCGACGTAAAGAACGGGCTCATCTCCATCAACGGTTGGAAGGAGGAAAGCACACAGGAGCTGATTCCCTTCCTCTCCCGGTTCATGCAGGAAGGCGTGCGCCACGTGCTGTGCACCGACATCAGCAAAGACGGCATGCTGCAAGGCCCTGCCACGCCGCTTTACCGGAAAATCATGGCAGAATTCCCCGAATGCGACCTCATTGCCAGCGGGGGAGTCGGCAGCATGCAGGACATCGTTGACCTCGACAAAGCCGGCATCCCGGCCGTGGTCTTCGGGAAAGCCATCTACGAAGGCAAGATATCATTGGAAGAATTGGCCGAATGGGCCGGAAACAAACAATAAGGACATGGCACTGGCAAAACGAATCATCCCCTGCCTGGACGTGAAAAACGGACAGACGGTGAAAGGCACGAACGTCGTCAACCGGCGGCAGGCAGGCGCCCGCGTGGAACGGGGCAAGGCGTACAGCGAGCAAGGAGCCGACGAACTGGTCTACCTGGACATCACGGCCAGCCACGAAGGACGCAAGACCTTCACCGACATGGTGCAACGCGTGGCGGCGGAAATCTCCATCCCCTTCACCGTGGGCGGAGGCATCAACGAACTGGCCGACGTGGAACGGCTGCTGAATGCCGGAGCCGACAAGGTGAGCGTCAACTCGGCCGCCCTGCGCAACCCGCAACTCATCAACGACATCACGGGCCACTTCGGCTCGCAAGTCTGCGTGGTGGCCATCGACGCAAAGGAAACAGAAGAGGGATGGTTCTGCTACCTGAACGGGGGGCGCATCCGAACGGAACGCACGCTCTTCGACTGGGCCAAAGAGGCATGCGACCGCGGAGCCGGGGAAATCCTCTTCACGTCAATGAACCACGACGGGGTGAAGCAAGGATTTGCCAACCAGGCACTGGCCCGTCTCTCCGAAGAACTGAGCATCCCGGTCATCGCCTCGGGCGGCGCGGGCTGCAAGGAAGATTTCCGCGACACCTTCGTCGTGGGAAAAAGCGATGCCGCACTGGCCGCCAGCGTGTTCCACTTTGGCGAAATCTCCATCCCGGAACTGAAGGCCTGGCTCAAGGCGGAAGGCATCAACGTGAGACTGTGAACACAACCAACAAGACAAATCAAACATCTTATAATGATATGGAAATAGACTTCGACAAAATGGACGGCCTCGTCCCGGCCGTCATCCAAGACGCCGATACAAAGAACGTCTTGATGCTGGGCTTCATGAACCGTGAAGCCTACGACAAGACCATAGAAACCGGAAAGGTCACCTTCTACAGCCGCACCAAGAAACGCCTTTGGACCAAAGGGGAAACGAGCGGCAACTTCCTGCATGTGGTTTCCGTCAAGAACGACTGCGACAACGACACGCTGCTCATCCAGGTGCATCCCGAAGGCCCGGTCTGCCACACCGGAGCAGACACTTGCTGGGGGGAAACTAACAAAGCCAACCCGCTGGTCTTCTTGAGCGAACTGCAGGACTTCATCGAGACGCGCCACAAGGAAATGCCCGAAGGTTCTTACACCACCAGCCTGTTCAAGGACGGCATCAACCGCATGGCGCAGAAAGTGGGCGAAGAAGCATTGGAAGCCGTCATCGAAGCTGTCAATGGCACCGACGAGCGTCTCATCTACGAAGGCTCGGACATGCTCTACCACCTCATCGTGCTGCTGACCTCCAAGGGATTGCGCATAGAACAACTGGCCGACGAGTTGCAGTCCCGGCACAAGCCCGGATGGAAGAAGCACTGACACTCACCCTCAAAAAAAGAACAGCCATGCGCATTGAATACCAACATGTGGACATCGTTCAGGAAGAACACGCCATATTGAAGGACGTGAACTTCCGGGCCGATTCGGGTGAATTCGTGTTCCTCACCGGAAAAGTAGGCACGGGGAAAAGTTCCTTGCTGAAGACTTTCTACGGAGAGCTGGACGTGCACACAGGAGTTGCCCGCGTGCTGGATTGGGACATGGTCCGCATCAAACGCCGCCGCATCCCCGCCCTGCGCAAACGACTCGGCATCGTGTTCCAAGACTTCCAGTTGCTGAACGACCGGAACGTGCACGCCAATCTGGATTTCGTGCTCAAGGCCACAGGGTGGAGAAAGAAGAAAGAGCGGAACGCACGCATCGAGGAAGTGCTCCGCCAAGTGGGCATGACTGAAAAAGCGGAAAAAATGCCCTACCAGCTCTCGGGCGGCGAACAGCAATGCGTGTGCATCGCCAGAGCGATCCTGAACCGGCCGGACATCATCCTGGCCGACGAAGCCACGGGCAACCTGGACAAGGAAAACGGACGGCGCGCAGCCTCCATCCTGTACGACATCAGCAAAAACGGCACCACCGTCATCATGAGCACCCACGACGAGGAACTGATTTCGGAATTCCCCGGCGTGGTGTACCGCTGCGCGGAAGGGCACTTGCGGGAATGCACGGACGAATACGGCATCATGCTCTCGCCGGACATCGAGACGAAAAGCATAGAAGAAAATGTGAAGGATAACAACTAAAACGCAATACTGGATATGAAAGTCATGAAATTCGGCGGAACGTCAGTAGGTTCCGCACAAAGGATGAAAGATGTTTGCCGCCTCATCACCCAAGACGGCGTGGCCAACATGGTGGTGCTCTCCGCCATGTCCGGCACGACCAACACGTTGGTGGAAATCTCCGACTACCTCTACAAAAAGAACCCGGAGGGCGCAAATAACGTCATCAACCAACTGGAACGCAAATACATCGAACACGCCAACGAGCTCTACGCCACAGAGGAATACAAACAAAAGACACTGGAATTCCTGAAAGAAGAGTTCGACTATCTGAGAAGCTTCACCAAAATACTGTTCACCTCGTTCGAAGAGAAAGTCATCCTCGCACAAGGCGAAATCATCAGCACCAACATGGTGACGAACTATCTGAAGGAATGTGGCGTGAAAACCATCCTCTTCTCCGCTCTCGACTTCATGCGCACGGACAAGAACTCGGAACCGGACTTTAACTACATCAAAGAGAAAATCAACGAACTGCTGGACGCCAACCCGGGATACCAAATCTATATCACGCAAGGCTTTATTTGCCGCAACGCTTACGGCGAAGTGGACAACCTTTTGCGCGGAGGTTCCGACTATACGGCCTGCCTCATCGGTGCCGCCATCAAGAGCGAGGAAATACAGATTTGGACGGACATCGACGGGATGCACAACAACGACCCGCGCATCGTGGAGCACACCAGTCCCGTACGCCAGCTCAACTTTGAAGAGGCGGCAGAACTGGCCTACTTCGGCGCCAAAATCCTGCATCCCACTTGCATCCAACCGGCCAAGTTCGCAGGCGTGCCCGTCCGGTTGCTCAACACGATGGACCCCACCGCACCGGGCACCATCATCAACAACGAACTCCAGAAGGGACGCATCAAGGCTGTGGCCGCCAAAGACCACATCACATCCATCCAGATTCACTCCAGCCGCATGTTACTGGCCTACGGTTTCCTGCGCAAAGTGTTTGAAATCTTCGAAAGCTACAAGACGAGCATCGACATGGTGAGCACGTCGGAAGTGGGCGTGTCGGTCACCATCGACAACCAGTCGTACCTGAAGGACATCGTGGCCGACTTGATGAAATATGGCACGGTGACCGTCATGGAAGACATGTGCATCATCTGCGTGGTGGGCGACCTGTCGCAAGAGAGCATCGGATTCGCTAGCCAGGCCGCGCAAGCCTTGAAAGAAATCCCCGTGCAAATGATTTCTTACGGCGGCAGCTGCCACAACATCTCCTTCCTGGTGAAGGAGGACGACAAGAAGCGCGCCCTGCAGGCTTTGAGCGACACCTTGTTCAACTCTCAAGATTAAAACGATGAAAGGTTCCTTTCCTTTAGAGAAATTCAGAACGGTCCGAACGCCGTTCTATTACTACGATACCGCCCTTCTCCGCCAGACCTTGGACGCCATCAAGGCCGAGACAGGGAAACTGGAGAACTACCACGTGCACTACGCCGTGAAGGCCAACGCCAACCGCAAGCTGCTGCGCATCATCAGTGCGGCAGGCTTCGGGGCCGACTGCGTGAGCGGCGGCGAAATCAAGGCAAGTCTCGAAGCCGGTTTCCCGGCGGGAAAGATTGTGTTCGCCGGAGTGGGGAAAAGCGACTGGGAAATCAACCTGGCGCTGGATGCGGGGATAGCCTACTTCAATGTGGAAAGCATCCCAGAGCTGGAGGTCATCGACCAGTTGGCGGGTGAAAAGGACAAGGTGGCACGCGTGTCGTTCCGCATCAATCCCGACGTGGGAGCACACACCCATGCCAACATCACCACGGGGCTGGCCGAGAACAAGTTCGGAATCGCCATGGCCGACATGGAAAAGGTCATCGACATTGCCGCCACGCTGAAACACGTGGAGTTCGTGGGGCTGCACTTCCACATCGGTTCGCAAATCCTTGAAATGGGCGACTTCGTAGCCCTCTGCAACCGCGTCAACGAGCTTCAAGCCCGACTGGAACGCCGGCACATCAATGTGCGCCACATCAACGTGGGAGGAGGCTTGGGCATCGACTACCATCATCCCGACGAAGCCGCCGTGCCTAACTTCGGCGACTACTTCCGGACGTATCGCAAGCACCTGAACCTGCGCCCCGACCAGCAGCTCCATTTCGAGCTGGGCCGCTCCGTCGTGGGACAGTGCGGCAGCCTTATCACACAAGTGCTCTACGTCAAGCAGGCCACCTACAAGCAATTCGCCATCGTGGACGCCGGCATGACGGACCTTATCCGCCCGGCGCTCTACCAGGCTTTCCATTCCATCGAGAACCTGAGCAGCAGCGAGCGCAAGGAGACCTACGACGTGGTGGGCCCCATCTGCGAGTCGAGCGACGTGTTCGTCAAGGCCTTCGACCTGAACCGTTGCCATCGCGGCGACCTGCTGGCCATCCGCTCGGCAGGAGCTTACGGCGAAATCATGGCTTCGAGGTACAATTGCCGCGAACTTCCTGCGGGATACACCACTGAAGACTTCGCATGATGCATCCGGTGTTGCATACCTTATTATATGAATACGCCGCCTACGCCTGTTTCCTAATGGTGTGGGCGGTGCATTTCTGCACGGCCCTTTCCTACAGACGCGTGGCTCGCCTCGTGCGGCAAGCCCAGGCCGATGGAAAGGCTACGGAAACAGCAACGGAAGAACCCATCTCCGTCATTCTCACGGCGCACAACCAAGCCGAGGCATTGCGCCGCAACCTGCCCGCCATCCTGGAACAGGAATACGACGAGTTTGAAGTGGTGGTGGTCAACGACGCATCGACCGACGACACGGAGGACGTGCTGACACAACTGGAGTTGGCTTATCCACACTTGCGCCACACGTTCACGCCTGCCGACGCCCGCTACGTCAGCCATAAGCGCTTGTCGCTGACCCTCGGCATCAAATCCGCATGCCACGAATGGCTGCTGCTCACCGAGGCAGACTGCCGTCCGCTCACGCCGTATTGGCTTCGCTCAATGTCCCGCCATTTCGGGCC
Source organism: uncultured Paraprevotella sp. (assembly GCA_944321525.1). Taxonomy (GTDB): domain Bacteria; phylum Bacteroidota; class Bacteroidia; order Bacteroidales; family Bacteroidaceae; genus Paraprevotella. The sequence goes on along the minus strand of CALULQ010000010.1, from coordinate 70,738 downwards.
GGACATCCTGATGGTGCTGGGATATGCCAACTACGAACGGGATAAACGCGAATTGTCGCGCAAGGCCGTGTTCTTCAACCTTTTCCACCAGATGCAGTACTTGCCATGGGCCATGCGCCACAAGGCATACCGCTGCTCGCCGGACAACTTGGCCTACCGCAAGAGCCTCTTCATGTCGCACCAAGGGTTCGCCAGCGACGTAAACCTGCTGGAAGGCGCCACCGAACTGCTCGTCAACCGCCACAGCACGAACACGAACACGGCCGTGGCGCTCTCGCCCGAAGCCAAAATCGAATGCGCCCTCCCCGTGTCGGCCAAGCAATGGAGGCTCAAGCGCACTTACTATATGGAAACGAGGCGTCACTTCAAAGGCACCTTCCGCTACCGGCTGTGTTTCAACCTGAAGCAATGCGTCGTGCCATTGTTCTACCTTGCCGCGGCGGCAGCCGCAGGATGGGGCGCCTGGCACAGGCAATGGATTGCCGTCGGCGTCGTGGCCGTCCTCACCCTGTTGCTCTGCGCCCTGAAGTCCGTGTGGTTCAACCGCTCCGCGCGGGCCTTGGGCGAACGCTCCTACCTGCTCTCATTCTGGTGGTACGAGCTGCGCCTTCACGTCTGGCACGCATATTCGCTGGCCAACCATCTGTTTGCCCCCCGGAACATTTTCCGTCGCAAACCCTTCTGAAACAAACCCATATTATGCAAACTTCACGACAAACCATTTCATACGGCAGGCATGTCCATGCCTTGGCCACATTAGGCATCCCCATTATCATCGGACAGCTGGGCACCATCATACAAGGCCTGGCCGACACCATCATGGTGGGCCACTTCAGTGCGCATTCCTTGGCGGCGGCCGGCTTCGTGAACAACATCATGACGCTGGTGCTGATTTTCGCCTTGGGCTACTCCTACGCCATCACTCCCGTGGTGGGCCCGATGCACGCCCGCGAAGAGTTCGCTGAGGCCGGAAAGGCGCTGAAAGCCGGCCTGCAAGCCAACGGCCTGCTGGGCGCGGCGCTGTTCCTGCTCATGGGCACGCTCTACTTCTTCCTCGACCGCATGGGGCAGCCCGCGGAACTGTTGCCCGAAATCCGCCCCTACTACCTTGTGGTGCTCGTGTCGCTCCCCGTGCAGTCGCTGTTCAATGCTTTCAAGCAGTTCTTCGACGGCATCGGCCACACGCGCGCTCCCATGTGGATCATGATTGGAGCCAACGTGTTCAACATCGTGGGCAACTGGCTGCTCATCTACGGCGTGGGGCCTTTCCCGCAACTGGGGCTGCTGGGCGCCGGCATCTCCACCACGCTGTCGCGCGTCCTCATGCTGGCCGTCATCTACGGGATTTTCGTGGCCAACCCGGCTTACCGCAAGTACCACGAAGGCTTCTCCACCCGCGACGGGCTGTCCGGACTGCGCAACCAGATGCACCGTCTGGGGCGCCCGCTCGGCCTGCAGATGGGCATGGAGACGGCCTCATTCTCTCTTTGCGCGGTGATGCAGGGCTGGCTGGGAGCCGGCCCGCTGGCCGCCCACCAAGTGATGACGAACATCGGCTCCACGTGCTTCATGATTTACTATGGCATAGGAGCGGCCGTGGCCATCCGCGTGAGCCACTTCCACGGACTGGGCGACACGGCTAACCTGCGCCGCACGGCCTTCACCGGCTACGGCATGATTCTCTCCGTGGGAATCGTCCTGGCCCTGCTTATCAGCACCTCCATCCATGAGATTTGCTCGCTCTTCACCGACGACGCCGAAATACGACGCATTGTGGCCAGCCTGGCCTTGCCGTTCGTCTTATACCAATTGGGCGACGGGCTGCAAATCAACTTCGGCAACGCCTTGCGCGGCATTGCCGACGTGCGGCCGCTCATGCGCTATGCCTTCCTCTGCTATGTGGTGGTATCCCTCCCGCTCAGCTACCTGCTGGGCTTCACCTTCGGGGGCGGCCCTGCGGGCATCTGGATGTCCTACCCCGTAGCCCTGACGCTGGCCGGAGCCTTGTTCCTCCGCCGTTTCCTGCACCAGACGCGCGCCGCGGCGCAATCCCCTGCACACCACTGAAACCGGAAGGGCCACACACTGCCGCATGCGGAAACGCAGAAAAAACTTTCATCCGACACCCGATGAAGGGTCCGCAACGAAAAAACAGATTGCACAACCGGCATGCCCGGACCTGCAATCTGTTTTTCCATTACCTGCAACCCGAAACAAATCTTGTTGCGCCTCAATCACCACCCACCCCCAAGATGGATAAATAACGCTCCAAGGATGCCTTTTCCGCATCCGCCACAAACCATTGGAACGCTTCGGGACGCTTGTCTATGTGTGAGGCTTCCAATGCCGTATAATAGGCCAATTTTGCATCATCTGTGCCTTTGAGGTTCACAATAGTGTAACCGCAACGGAGCAAATACAGGTTCATCAAAAGGCGTGAGGTGCGCCCGTTGCCGTCAATGAACGGATGGATGCGTACCAACTCAGCGTGAGAATAAGCAGCCACCAATATGGGATGCACCTTTTGCGCTTCCATCTCCTGCAAGTGCAACATGAAGTCTTCCATCTGCTTTTCAATCAGGTATGGCTGTGGCGGTATATGCCGACTTCCCGAAATCATCACGGGAACGGAACGGTAGCGCCCGGCATTCTCGCGGTTGATGCCGTGAAGCACAAGCGCGTGTATTTCCTTGATTGTACGCTCGCTTATCCCGATGCCACATTTTGCAAAGTCCCGGATGTAGCCTATTGCTTCGGCGTGGTTTATGGCTTCCAGGTGTTCGCGCATGGACTTGCCCGAGATTGTCACGCCCTCATTCACGACAAGCTCGGTTTCCTGCAAAGTAAGCGTGTTGCCCTCGATGCGGTTACTTTCGTAAGTGTATTCGATGGCCAATGCGTCCTCTATCTTTTTCAGGGCCTCGGCCGGCAGGGGACGCGCTCCGGAAAGACGCGCTTTCAGCGCATCACATTCCTGCAATATGGCGGCTAACTTGTCATTCATCTTTCATTGTCTTTATCGTGATGGTTCTGCCGCAAGTCGTTTTTGCGGCCATACCCTCTTTTGTTCCGTCAATTCCTTGGCGCTCATAAATCTGTTGTGGCCAAAGATGCTCTGCTGCACAAAGGTAGTTATAATTTTCGTCAAAACGCAAATTAAAGTATAAAGAAAAAGGAGGCAATGACATCATGCCGACAGAAGGGACGCCGGACACCCTCTTGTGCCTGGAATGCCGCCGCCATCCCAGGCACTCCCGCCGCAGGAAGCGGACAGACGCCTTGCGGAATGTCGAATCGTACTTTCCGCAAAGTACTCGAGTACTTGCCGCAGAGTACGCCGACGGCTTCCGCACGGCACGCCCAGACATCGGGCACGGCCGGACACGCACGTACCGCAGACCTGGATGCGCACACCGACCTTCGGCGGGACGTTCCCTTCATTAGCGGAGGACCCCGTCGAACAGTCAAAAAATATTATTGCAGAAAAAGAAATCGTGCTTTGCGGCAAGTGGCCCGCACTTGTGCGGGAAACCGACGCCCCGGTGCCGCGACCGGCAGGAAAAAACGCGGAGGAAAGGCTACAGCTCGAGCTCCAGCCCGTCGTAGGCCATGCGCACCCCTTCCGGCAACCGTGCGTCTTCCACGGCATGCACGTCGATGTGATGTCCCATGTGCACCAGATAGGTGGCGGGCACGTTCAGGCGGCGGGCAAAGGCGCAAGCTTCAGCTATCGTCTGGTGGGAATAGTGCGGTTCGTGGCGCAAGCCGTTCACCACCAGCAATTTCAGTCCTTGCAGGTAGTCCAGTTCACTGTCGGCAATGGTCTTCATGTCCGTGATGTAAGCCATGTCGCCCACGCGGAAGCCCAGAATCGGAAGCCGTGCGTGCATCACTTCAACGGGCATCACTTCCAATTCGCCCACACGGAACGCCTCGTGAGGCCGCACGGCATGCAACTGCAAAAGGGGCACGCCCGGATACTTGTGCTCCACGAAGCAATATGGCAGGCTTTGCCGCAACTGCCCGCCCGTTCGCTCCGATGCATAGAGTTGCACGTCGCCAAAGACGCAAAACGGGCGCAAGTCGTCGATTCCGCCCACGTGGTCGTAGTGCTCATGGGTGAGCAGCACGGCGTCTATCCGCCGGAAGTCGCGCGGCAGAATCTGTTGGCGGAAGTCCGGGCCGCAATCCATCAGGATGCGCGTCTGTCCGCTTTCCACCAGCAAGGACGTGCGCAACCGCTTGTCGCGCGGATCGCTGCTGCTGCACACCTTGCAATGGCAACCGATTTGCGGCACGCCCGTGCTCGTCCCCGTCCCCAAGAATGTGATTTTCATTGCTTTCCTCCTATGATGTTGACCTCCGGTGAAAGCTCTATGCCGAAACGTGCCCGCACGTCGGCCTGCACCGCCTCGCAAAGTTCCAATATCTCGCGCCCCGTGGCCCCGCCCCGGTTCACCAGCACCAATGCCTGGCGGTCGTGGACGGCCGCCCTCCCGAGCGGGCGCCCCTTCCATCCGCATTGCTCAATGAGCCATCCGGCCGGCACCTTCACCCTCCGGGCGTCCACTTCGTAACAAGGCATGGCGGGAAAGTCCGCCTTGAGACGGTCGTAGACGGCACGATCCACCACGGGGTTCTTGAAGAAACTGCCCGCGTTGCCCTGCACCTTGGGGTCGGGCAACTTGGCCTGGCGTATGGCCGTCACCACCCGGCGCAGGTCGCGCGCCGTGGCGTCCTCCGGCCGTATGCCCTCGGCGCGCAAGGCCTCACGCAGCCCGCCGTAGTCCAACCGGGGGACAAACTGCCGCGAAAGCCTGAAGCAGACGTGCGTCACGGCATAACGGCCGCGCAGCCGCCCCTTGAACACACTGTCGCGATAGGCATAGCCACACTCCTCCACGCCGAACGTCCTGCTTTCGCCCGTCTGTAAGTCCACCGTCTCCACGGCTTCTATCACGTCCTTGGCCTCCACGCCGTATGCCCCGATGTTCTGCACGGCCGCCGCCCCCACCTCGCCGGGAATCAACGAGAGGTTCTCCACGCCGTGGAAGCCCTGCTCCACGCAACGGGCCACGAAATCGTCCCAGACGACCGCGGCTCCTACCCGCAAGAGCGCTTCGCGGCCGGAAACCCGGCACTCGACGCCGCCGATGGCGGAATGCAACACCACACCGTCGAAATCGGAAAGGAATAGCAAATTGCTGCCCCCGCCGATGTGCAACACCGGCAGGCCAGGAAGATCGTCCCGGAGCATGCGCACGACCTGGCGCAAATCGTCCACCGTACCGTATTCGACAAAACGGGCCGCACGGGCCGCGATGCCGAACGTGTTGTAGGGAAGCAACGAAAAATCTTGTTCAAGTCTAATCATGGGAATACATCAGTTTTCGTAGGCGACCAACTTCCATGCCCCTCTTCTCTTCTTAAAATAAAGGATATCCATCAGTCCGTTGGAGATGCCGGCCTTCACGAGAATCATGTCGTCGGGGTCGTCGTATGTCTGGCCATAGCGCACGTTGGTGAGCACGCTGTCGGGCAATTGGGGCTTGAAGGCTTGCCATTGGGCCACGTCGAGCGTCCCCTCCACCGTTCCGAAGTCGTCTTCGGGGTCGGTGGTGACATAACGCAAGGGTGAGGAAATGCTCTTCACCTGGAAAAGCGAGTCCGCCACGAACCTCTGGTAGAAAGCCAGGAATTGTTCCAATGGCCCGCTCTGCCCGAACACGTTGATGCGCTCTTGCGTGAGCATCCACTTGCCATCCAGTTTCTCGAAACGCGATGCCTTGACGCTCCGCCTCTGCAGGTCGAACTGCTCCACCTCGACGAAACTCAAGTCGGTGCGCTTCTCCAGCTCCATTTGCTCCTCGTGGTTGTAGAACACCGTATAGTAGTCTTGGTTGGTGAACAGCGGCTCATACTTCCACCGCTCCTTCGGAATCCATGTGGTGTCGCCCGCCTTCACCTGCAGCAAGGGAAACTTGACGCGCGCCGCCCTGAGTTTCCCCAACCGCGCAAACTCGAAAACGAAGTCGTCGAAAAGCTCGTCCGCACGGGAAGACATGCCTTCTTCCTGCGCGTCGGAGAAAATAAGAAGCGAATCGGTGGAATCCATAAAAGTATCAACAACAGGGACTTCCGCACGCTCACTCATGGAAGCCCCTTTCTTCTGGCCGCAAGCAGCCAGCAAAAGCGCAAAGGCCACTCCCCCTACAATTTTTCCTCTCATACCAACATTAGGATAAAATCCCTTTTAAAAACATGCAAAAGTACACTTTTATTTTCATTCCTTGCCAAGTTTTTGAGGATAATTGATTACCTTTGCATCGTTTTTATCCAGAACAATACCGAAAGAAGACTATGATAGCTAAAATCCAAGGACTTCTGGAAGAAGTCGAAAAGCTGCAAGCCGCAACCAAAGAAGAGGCCGAGGCATTGCGCATCAAATACTTGGGCAAGAAAGGAATCGTCAACGACCTGATGGCCGACTTCAGAAACGTGCCCGCAGAAATGAAGAAAGAAGTGGGCATGAAGCTGAACGAGCTCAAGAACAAGGCACAAGAGAAAATCAACGCGCTCAAAGACGCAGCCGACGCTAAGGACAACGTGGCGGACGACATTGACCTGACGCGCACTCCCTATCCCATAGCGCTGGGCACGCGCCACCCCATCACCATCGTCAAGAATGAAATCGTGGACATCTTCTCGCGCTTGAGCTTCACCTTGGCCGAAGGCCCGGAAATCGAAGACGACTGGCACGTGTATTCCTCCATGAACTTTGCCGACGACCACCCGGCCCGCGACATGCAGGACACCTTCTTCGTGGAAGCGCATCCCGACATCGTGCTCCGCTCGCACACTTCCTCCGTGCAAGCCCGCGTCATGGAGCGCCAGCAACCGCCCATCCGCGTCATCTGCCCGGGCCGCGTCTACCGCAACGAGGCCATTTCGGCCCGCGCCCACTGCTTCTTCCATCAGGTGGAAGGTTTGTACGTAGACCGCAACGTGTCGTTCACCGACCTGAAACAGGTGCTCCTGCTTTTTGCCCAGGAAATGTTCGGCAAAGAAACGAAAATACGCCTCCGCCCGTCGTACTTCCCCTTCACGGAACCCTCGGCGGAGATGGACATCAGCTGTGACATCTGCGGCGGCAAGGGCTGCTCCTTCTGCAAGCATACGGGATGGGTGGAAATCCTCGGATGCGGCATGGTGGACCCGGCTGTGCTGGACGCCAACGGCATCGACAGCAAAGTCTACACAGGATATGCTTTCGGTATGGGCATCGAGCGCATCACCAACCTGAAGTACAAGGTGAAAGACCTTCGCATGTTCTCTGAAAACGACACCCGCTTCCTGGAAGAATTCAAGTCGGCCAACTAAACATCCCCGGTGGAAGACAAACTCGTCACACGAAGTTTCATTTGCATACTGGCAGCCAATTTCCTACTTTATTTCGGATTTTGGCTGCTAGTTCCTATTCTCCCGTTCTATCTGAAAGAGACGTTCTCGTGCACAGAAGCGGCCATAGGGACGATATTGAGTTGCTACACGGTGTCGGCCTTGTGTACGCGCCCCTTCATGGGCTATCTCTACGACGGCTTCGCCCGCAAGCCCATCTACCTCATGGCCTACCTCTTGTTCACGGCCATCTTTGCGGGCTACGTCCTCACGGGCTTACTGGCCGTGTTCATCATGTTGCGCGTGGTCCACGGTGTCGCGTTCGGCACCGTGACCGTCGGGGGCAACACGCTGGTCATCGACATCACGCCCTCTTCGCGGCGGGGCGAGGCACTCGGATACTACGGCCTCACCAACAACATCGCCATGAGCATCGGCCCCATGACCGGCCTGTTCCTCCATGACTCGCACCTGAGCTACGAACACATCTTCAGCATCGGCTTGGCCACCTGCGCCTTGGGTTTCGTGGCGGCCATGTCTGTCAGAGCGCCGCGGAAAGCCCCCGTGCGCCGCCCGCCCATTTCATTGGACCGCTTCATCCTGCTCAAAGGCATCCCGGCCGGCATCGCCCTTCTGCTTTTGTCCATTCCCTACGGGGCAACGACCAACTATGTGGCCGTCTATGCGCGCCAGATAGGACTCGACGTGCCCACAGGCTTCTTCTTCACGCTCATGGCCGTGGGAATGGGCGTGAGCCGCATCTTTGCAGGCAAATACGTGGACAAGGGATACATCACGCAGACCATATCTTACGGCTTCTATGTCGTCATCGCGGCTTTCTTCCTGCTCTCCACGTGCTCCCACGTGATAGCCTACAGCCACGCATGGTGCGCCGCCATCTTCTATCTGGTGCCTTTCATGCTGGGCGTCGGTTTCGGCGTGATGTTCCCCGCCTACAACACCTTATACGTCAATCTCGCCCCCAACAACCAGCGGGGCACGGCGACAAGCACCTACCTGACATCATGGGACGTGGGCATCGGCTTGGGCATCTCCACTGGCGGCTACATCGCCGAACACTATGCCTTCGATGCCGTCTACCTCTTCGGAAGCGTGCTATGCGTGGTTTCCATGCTCTATTTCAATCTCTACGTCAGCCCTCATTTCCACCGCAACAAGGTGCGTTGAAGCGCGGAGAGCCACCCGTTTCTGCCATAATGGCAGACATTCGCCCATCCAATGGCAGTCTCGTAACCTGCCGGCAACAAAACCGCCCTGTTTTCTTGACCTACGTCAATATATTCCCCAAAATCCCCAAATACATGCACCGAACGCTTGGCCGCCGCCCGTTTTGGTTATAACTTTGCAGTGTCATAAGAAGAAAAAAGGTTATTAATGAAAGCTTAAACGAATCTCTCGGGTAGAGGTTCTGAAAGGTAAAAAAGATTGTTTAATTTAAAGGTAAAAAGATTATGATGACAATGGGTATTATGCTGTTTGCCGTAATACTTATGGCAGCAGTGCTTGTAGTGCTTTTCGCAGTTGTAATGTTGGCTGGCATGCACAAAGAGGCCACGCTCGACAAGGACTTCTTCATGTCCAGCACTTCCATGCGGTACGGAAACGGAGATTTCCAAGCCACGGCAGCATGCTAAAGCACTTTTACAAAAAGAGATAAAACGACGGCACATCGCCGTGAAATAAACAAAACTGACGGCAGACGAACGAAGGCCATACGCCCCGATTCGCCTGCCGTCGTTTTTTTATTCCGCCGCCTCGGGATTTTCTGCTCCGCGGGAAGCGCAAATCTTGTTTTTAATTCGTAATTTTGCCACTCCTTAACAAAAACAGAAAAAGAAATGGAAGTAGGATTGACGCACACCAGCACGCTCACAGTGGAAAGCAAGCATCTGGCCGCCAACGTGGGCAGCGGCGACTTGGAAGTATTGGCCACTCCCGCCATGATGGCCCTGATGGAAAATGCGGCCATGGAGGCTGTGAAAGACGCCTTGGCGGAAGGACAGACTACCGTGGGGGGACAAATCAGCTCCTCGCACCTCAGGCCCACCGCACCGGGACAGACCGTCGCCGCCACAGCCGTATTGACAGCCGTCGAGGGCCGCAAGCTCACGTTCAAGGTCACGGCGCACGACGACAAAGGAGTCATCGGCGAAGGAGAGCACATCCGCTTCGTCGTGGACCGGCAGAAATTCATGGCCAAATTGCAGGCGTAGGGCGACCGGGCGCCATGACTTGGCCCGCAGCCGCGCCGGTTCCTGCGCCTTCGCCATAGAAAGCGTGCTTGACTTGTACGTTTGAAAGCGGACGTCTGCAGATGGCTTCCGTAGGTTGTGCGGCCGGCGGGCGCTCGAAGCGGGCGGCTCGTGCCCAATGTGCGGCAACGTCGTGCGGAGTTCGCCAGCGTACTCTGCGGAGAGTACTCGAGTACTTGCCGCAAAGTACAAACCGGCACTCCGCAGGACACTCGCCCGTCCGCCCCTGCGATTGCAACCATCCGACGGCAGCCTCCCTCAGTCCTTCTTGTGCAAACCCGAGGAAACGGCTCCGGACCGATGGCTAAATGCCATCATGCACGCGCCGGATTTCCGCCAGTTCCCCACGTTGTTTCTTGGTAAGCGAAGCCACCACGATGTCATACGACCGCTTGACAAGCTCCCGGATGATAGCGTCGTGCACATCCTGATTAAAGCAAACGCTGATCCAGTGTTTCTTGTTCATGTGATAACCGGGTCGCACACCTTCGTAAAGGCCTTGCAGTTCTTCGATTCGTCCCGGGTCGCACTTGATGTCGCAAAAGTCGAACTCCTCCACGTTTACGAAACAAAACCACTTGCCGGAGACGCTAAAAACCAAGATGCCGCGGTCGTATTCCGATGCCGCTTTCCCGAAAGGCATCTTCTCTTGCACGCCATCGAATGAAAGGCAGTAGTCCCTAAAATCCTCTATGTTCATCGCTGTCAAACTCCATTTATACCATTCAAAACAAACATAACCTCCGGAGAGCCCCTCCGCAGTTCAAAAACGCCCCGCGATGTCCTGCATGTCGTTGATGAGCTTGCACGTGTGATACCCGTCGGCCACGGCGTGGCTGACGAAGACGGAAACGGGAATGAGCGTCCGCCCATCCTGCTCGAAATACTTTCCAAACTTGATGAGAGGGAAAAGAAAGGGGCTTTCCGTATAAGTGTCTTGAGCAAAAGACGTGAAGCTCAGCCACGGCAGGCTCGGAACGGGGCAGAAATTGGCAGGCTGTCCCGGGCGCGCCTTCACCACGCCCGTCACTCCCCCGTATTGCTCCATGTCGGCCACAACGGTCTGGTAGAAGGTGTCGAAATCATCGCTGTACTCGCTCCAGATGTCCGTGAAGGTCTTGTCCTCGGGATGGAAAAGCGTGTAACAAGGCACGACCTCCTCCCAATAGCCCAACCGCCCCTCGCCGTCGAAGCTCATCCGGAACTCCTTGTTTTGGTTGACGGCCTTCATCACGACGTAGAGCATGACGGGGAAGAAGCGAAGCCCCCTGGCCTTTTGCTCTTTGACGAGATGCGTGATGTCGACATTCGCATTCAGGTTGTATTTACACTTGATTTTATGATAGTAATAATCGAAGTGGGCGCCACGTTCCCACGTGGCAAGGTCTATGACATGAAAATGCGCATTCATCGGTTCTTTTTGAAGGCAAAAATAGAAAGAAACACACAACCGGCAAAAAGATTCCGACGATTTCCACGCTCCATCTCAAACGCCATTGCCCTGCACGCTCCTCGACGGACACTGCACCTATCCGACGAAGACGGCCTAAGAAAAAGCCACGCAACCGTGGACAAACGATTGCGTGGCTCTCAATGTCATTGGCCGACAGGCTCTGCCATGTTTACTTCTCGGGTGCAGCGCGGAATGTTCCTGTAAGGCGGCTGCTCCGCCTGGGACACGCTGTCGATGCCCCGCCTGTAGTAGTCATAGCCGTCGTCCCAATAGCCGAACTCGTTCCAATAGCGGTCGTAATTGCGCAACGAGAACCATGTGGAGGAATACACACCGTCCATGTAGCCTTCGAAATAATCGGGCGACAGGCTGTAGTCGCGGATGTTGCAGTCCAGTTCCGGATTGTCGAAACGCAGGTAGATAATGCCGTCCATCACCGTCCACGTGAAGTAGTGCTCCACCATCTCTATCCGGCCGCGCCATCCGCGGTAATAATCCGTCTCATATCCGTACCCCTGCGAATAACCGCCATAATCCTGCGGCACGAACTCCAAGTCGGAACCTATGGCCGGTTGGCCGTCCACCATCATGCCCAAATCCCCGAACCAACGTCCGGAGAGCAAGTAGCCACGATAATCATCGTCCTCCTCGCATCCGCCCAATGCCACCGCCAAGCAGCAGACCAGAACAAGCTTACAATACTTAACCCATTTCATAATCTGTTCTTTTAAAGGTTTCTTGCACAAAAATAGCCATAAAATCCGACACCTGGCAACAGGAAATCCCCACAAAAGCGTAGGGAAACGCCTATTTATGCTTCCAAAGCCCCGATGATTTCCCGTACACTTGAGCAGCCATGCCGCTCCAGGTATTCGTCTATCCCCCGCGCCACCTTGACGGTCACAGCCGGGTCGATGAAGTTGGCCGTGCCGATTTCAACGGCCGTAGCGCCCGCCAGCAAGAATTCCACCGCGTCGCGGGCATTCATGATGCCCCCCAGTCCCACCACGGGTATCTTCACCGCCTTGGCCACTTGCCACACCATGCGCAAGGCCACGGGCTTCACGGCCGGCCCGCTCAAGCCTCCCGTGGCAATGGACAGCACGGGGCGGCGCTTCTCTATGTCGATGGCCATGCCCATCAACGTGTTGATCAGGCTCACGGCATCGGCCCCGGCGTCCTCCACGCTGCGGGCAATGCCGGCAATGTCCGTGACGTTGGGCGAAAGCTTCACAATTAAAGTCTTCTTGTAAGCCTCACGCACGGCCTTCACCACCGAAGCGGCCCCCTCGGCCGTCACGCCGAACGCCATTCCGCCCTGCTTCACGTTCGGGCACGAAATGTTCAGTTCGATGGCCGGTATGCGTTCCAGCTCGCCGATGCGTGCGGCACACTCCGCATAATCCTCACAACAAGAACCCGACACATTGACGATCATGTTGGTCCCGATATCTTTTATTTGCGGATAAATGTGCTCACAGAAATAATCCACGCCTTTGTTCTGGAGCCCCACGCAGTTCAACATCCCTTGGGCCGTCTCAGCCATGCGGGGATAGGGATTGCCCTCCCTCGGCTTCAGCGTAGTGCCTTTCACGATGATGCCGCCTATATCTTCAAGATTGACGAAATCGGAAAACTCAAGACCATATCCGAAAGTGCCGGACGCGGTCATCACGGGATTCTTCAGCTTCAATCCCCCTATGTTCACACTTAAATCTGCCATAACAACTTCTTCGTATTGAAAACCGGACCTTCCTTACATACACACAAATTACCCTCCACCGTGTTCTCCACGCAACACAGGCACGCTCCCAATCCGCACGCCATCATGTTCTCGAGCGATGCTTCGCAATCGATGCCGCGCTCCTGCGCACAACGCGCCACGGCCACCATCATCGGCTTGGGGCCGCAAGTGGCAATACGGTCGAAGCGTTGCCCTTCGCCCCACAACGAATGCTGCGTCACGAATCCTTGTTCGCCCGCAGAGCCGTCCTCGGTGGTCAGATAAACATCGCCCAATTCCGCGAACATGTCCAGCTGCATCAAGTCGCCTGCCGAACGTCCTCCCAGAAGGAACGACGGACGGCAGCCCATGTCGGCCATCTTCTTTCCCATGTAGAGGAGCGGGGCCGTTCCCACGCCTCCGCCCACGAGCAGGACTTTCTCGTCCGATGAAGCGGGCATCGTGAAACCATTGCCAAGGGGCATCACCACGCTCAACGTGTCTCCCGGAGCCATCGCTCCCAATTTGCGCGTCCCGTCGCCCACTTCATGAATGAGGAACCACACCTCGTTTTTCTCCTCATCTACGTAATTGATGGAAATGGGACGGCGCAAAAAAGTCGTCTCCGAGCCCTCCACCTTCAGTTCCGCAAACTGTCCGGGAAGCATGGAAGGCAGCGGCCTCCCCTGGGTCAGTTTCAACAATGCGTAACCTTCCCTCAAATGTTCGTTGGCGGCCACCGTCAAATCTAAAATGTATTTTCTCATCTGTTATTATATATATTCTTAAATAGTCATCAGGTAACGGATACAAAGATAACGATAATCCCGCTATTTCCGGCCATGCCGGACACCTTAAAATTAAGAATATGTATTAGAATGCTACACGAAATCCTGCATGCCGCGATGCCTGCAAGCTCCCCGCCGCTCCCACTCCGGCCTGCGGGCCATGCCTGCATCCAAAACGCGTTGCACAACGACTCCCATCAAGCAGCATGCCGATGCACAAAGGCGCCAAAAAATGTCAAGACAAAATCCTATCACTTACTGAAGACCTCAAATGTACCATCATCGAAGAAGATTCTTATTTCCGTGATTTTACGGGACGGTTTGTCTACATATTTCACTATCTCTCGAACAACGGGAATCTGTTGCGTCCCGCTTTCCGGTTCTTTCAGGTCTTCCAACTTCGTCCAATCCTCATAATGCTTCGGGTCGGATATGTCGAATAGAGAAGGAGATTCAGCGGGCGTTTTGCCAGACTGTGCCGCATGTCCCTGCGCCTCGCGCTCCTCTGTCTCATCCCCGCCATTGGTTTCACCCGCAACAGTTGTATACATATCTCCCTCGCCGAACATCAGCCAGTTGACGTTGATGTCGGGAAAGCGCCGGTGAATGGCACTCACATGGTTGTTCGTCGGGTTCGTCTTACCATTGAAAATATTTGATAGCGATGCGGGAGACACCTCAATGGCCTTGGCGAAGTCTTGCTGGGTCATATTCTCCCGTCTCATGATTTGTAGAATACGGTCCTTCATCATTTTTCTGCTCGTCTATTGTATTTCCTTGCTTTTAAAGCTCCATTTTACATTCACAAAGGTAAAAACAAAAAACGGGATGAGCAATAAACATAAACCAAAAAATTAAATTCACATTTCGAAATCTAAAGTATCATTCGCGTTTACCTTCATAAACTGAAGTCTCCATACTTTACTTTTATAAACGTAAATCATACGAATAAACGGCATTATCAGCTTGAATGAAAAGGAGAATGAAATCAACTAAATTATTGGTTTTTAATATAGTAATATATAAATAGGTAAAAACGAAGGACGAAATGAGGTGAAATATGCAAAAGATATCTTCAGACTTTCTAACGGAAAGTAAATAAACCTATATAAATCTATGGGTTACAGATGTATAATCAGTGCTTAACAAGCACGTATAAACATTCATTTATGATAATAAAAACAGCTATTCATGTTTTTAGATTGCGCAAAACATAAATATGAATCCTGAATTCACTAAGCCAAATAGCAGTTTCTCCTCTTAATTTATAAATCACAATTCTAAAACATGAAGCTTGAAGTTAAGAATATGAATGCTAATAAAACTAAACGTAAAATCGCATTTCCCGAAAACCCTCCCGTTTTTTCGATACTAAAAAATTCAGGCCCGACGGAGGAGTCGGGCCTGAATATCGAAATCTCAGCGATTGGAAATGCGCTTAACCTATTAGATTCAAACGCGATAGGTTACTTTTTAACAGTTTCAGAAAACCTCAAAATAGAGTGAAAAACGGCCTTTTAATGCAAAATAAAGTAGGCCAACTCCTTCAAAAGCTCGCCCGGAGAGGTGCTCACGTTGCCCAATCCCTTCGATTTTGCATCCGTTTCGCGCAGTTTTTCGATTATCTGCAGCACCTTCACGCCAGAGTAATTCCGCATGGCCGGAATTATGTTTCGCGCCACCTGCCAGCGCGGCAGCTCCACCCAGTCGGCAATCCCCTCTTCTGTGCGCTGCGGTGCATAGTAAGCCACCATCAGGTTGCTGAAAAATCCGAACACGACGGAGAGCGTCAGCTGCAAGGAAAAGTTTTTGGGATTATCGTTAAAATATTTCACTATACGGTTTACCTTGAGGACATCCTTTGCGACCAGCGCCGCCACCAATTCAAAGTTGTTAAAATCCTTGCTTATCCCGACATGGCTCTCCACAAAGGCCGCCCTGATGCGCTTCTCCCCTTCGGGCAGCGCCAGCAGAAGCTTGTCCAACTCGCCGGAGAGCCTCGACAGGTCGTTGCCCACGCATTCGCACACCATCATCACGGCACCGGGCTCCATCGCCACGCCCTTGCGCCGCAGGTAGGACTGCACGAATCCCGGAAGCTGGCTATCATATAACTTTTTGGATTCAAACAAGACGCCCTTCTTCTGGATGTCCGCCGCCAATTTCTTCCTGCGGTCCAGCACCCCGTGCTTGTGGCACAAGACGAGCACGGTGGTGGGCTGCGGATGCTCCAAGTAGTAGGACAAACGCTCCTTCCCCTGCAGGTTCTGCGCCTCGCGCACCAATACCACCTGCCGCTCGGCCATCATCGGGAAACGCTTGGCCGCATTGATGACCTCATCGGCCGTGACATCGGCACCATAGCACACCGTGAGGTTGAAGTCCCTCTCCTCCTCTTTCAGGGCCGAGTCCACGATGTATTCGCTCACCTTATCTATATAATATGACTCTTCCCCCATCAGGTAATAAACGGGCGCATAGTTGCCGGCCCGCACGGCCCGCACAATCTCTTCATACGTCACTCCTTCTTTTTTCGCCGCCATCATTCTCTCCTTTCTTGTTTACCAGTCATACTTCAAATGTTTCACCGTCTGCCGCTCCCCGATAATAAGCCGCAATGCGTCAATGCCGATGGCCACATGGGCGGGGGCATAGTCGTGCGTCACCGCCTTGTCGCTCTCCGCCGTCTTCACCCCTTCGGGCGTCATGGGGTTGTCCGACACCAGCAGCAAGGCGCCCGTGGGGATGTGGTTGGCAAAGCCGCAGGTGAAGAGCGTGGCGGTCTCCATGTCCACGGCCATGGCCCTCGTTTCCCGCAAGTAATCCTTGAAACGCTCGTCGTGCTCCCAAATCCGCCGGTTGGTGGTGTACACCGTGCCCGTCCAATAGTCGCGCCGCGCGTTCCGTATGGCCGTAGACACCGCGCGTTGCAGCATGAAAGCCGGCAAGGCCGGCACTTCGGGCGGATAATAGTCGTTCGACGTGCCCTCGCCCCGGATGCCGGCCAAGGGGAGAATCAGGTCGCCCAGCCTCGTCTTGTCCGAGATGCCGCCGCACTTGCCCAGAAAGAGGCAGGCTTTCGGCTTCACGGCGCTCAACAGATCCATGATGATGGCCGCGTTGGGGCTTCCCATCCCGAAGTTGATGATGGTGATGTCCTCCGCCGTGGCCATCCGCATGTTCGCCTCGTAGCCCGGCACGGGCAGGCCGAACTGCTGGCAAAAGAGGTCCACGTAATTATTGAAATTCGTCAGCAGCACATGCTTCCCGAAGTCTTCCAAAGGATGCCGGGTGTAGCGTGGCAGCCAATTTTCCACTATTTCTGCTTTCGTCTTCATCGTTTTTTGCTTATTTTTGCATCGGAATCCCCGCGGCTTCTCCACGGGGGAATCCTTGCAAAGTTAGCAAAATGTTCACATTAAACCTCCCACAATATCCCATAAAAGTGGCTGAACAAAACGGCCGGAAGGTGGTTTTCGACGAATTACGTCGCAAGTACGTGGCCCTCACCCCCGAAGAATGGGTCAGGCAACACTTCGTGCATTATCTCGTCGAACACAAGGGCTACCCGCAAGGACTGGTGGCCAACGAAATCTCGCTGAACCTGAACGGGACGTCCAAGCGGTGCGACACGGTGGTCTACGACCGCAATGCGTGCCCGCGTGCCATCGTGGAATACAAGGCGCCCCATATCGAAATCACGCAAAAGGTGTTCAGCCAAATCTCGCGCTACAACATGGTGCTGCACGTGGACTTCCTTATCGTGTCCAACGGGCTGCGGCATTACTGCTGCCGGATGGACTATGCCACCAACACCTGCCGCTTCCTGCCCGACATCCCGGACTACAAAGAATTGTGCGCGCCGGAAGAGATGCCCTGACGGACGGTCCCGCACCGGCCGCCGCGTCGCAAGAATCGCTCATTTGCGCCCTCCCCTCCGGGGCGCCCGAAAATATGGACGCATTTTGCGTTTGCAGGTTATCAAAATGCAACCATAACCTGATATTTTCATGCAATCACCGCCCGCAAATCCGATATTTCGCATGAATCAAAAGCCAAAAGCGCACGTTCATAAGCCCCATGGCTTTCATTTTGTTTCTCCTAAAATACGTGCAGGCTAGCTCCAACCAGCAAAAAAACAGCTCCCCGCCCCCGTTCCACCCGGCACGCGCGCCCTGCCGGGCTGCCCTCAACCGGAAACGGCCGCTTTTGGGTTACGGACGGCTAAACCACCAAGAGGGCGGAAGCGTCCGTCCCATGCCCGATGCTCCGCGACGTCGGGCTGAACCTGCCAGCGTACTCTGCGGAGAGTACTCGAGTACTTTGCGGCAAGTACAATTCCGCACTCCGCAAGGCATGCTTTCATCCGCCCGAAAAAAAGAAGGCCGCACCCGAGACATTCCCCGGATACGGCCTCCCTTCCTTCGTCAGTGTTCCTTCTATTCTGCCTTGCTTTGCTCTTCTGCAGCTGCAGCCGAACGGCGGCGGCGTTTCGGTTTCTCCTCCACCACCTTGGCTTCCGTCTTCACCCCGGCCAGTTCCGGGTCGATCATGATGCGGCCGCAATACTCGCACACGATGATTTTCTTGCGCATGCGGATGTCCAGCTGACGCTGGGGCGGAATCTTGTTGAAGCATCCGCCGCAGGCATCACGCTGCACGTAGACGATGCCCAACCCGTTCCGGCTGTTCTTGCGGATACGCTTAAAAGCCAGCAAGAGGCGCGGCTCGATGGTGGCTTCCAACGACTTGGCTTTCTCGCGCAGCTTCTCTTCCTCTGCACGCGTCTCCGAGATGATTTCGTCCAGCTCGGACTTCTTCACCTCCAAGTCGGCGCGGCGGTCTTCCATCACCTCTGTGCAGTGTGCAATCTCGCCGTTCTTCTGCTCGATGCTGCTGTAAGCCTCGCGTATGCGCTTCTCATTCAGCTCCACGTCCAGCGTCTGATATTCGATTTCCTTGCTCAACGAGTCATATTCACGGTTGTTGCGCACGTTGTCCAACTGCTGTTTGTACTTCTCGATGGAAGCCTTGCAGGTGGCGATATTGTTCCTCCGGGCGGCGATGTCGGCGTTCAGTTCGCCAATCTCTCCATGGATTTTCTCGATGCGGGTGCCCAAGCCCGTGATTTCATCTTCCAAGTCCTGCACTTCCAACGGGAGTTCGCCGCGCAAGGTCTTGATTTTGTCTATTTCGGAAAGCATGGTCTGCAGCTGATACAGGTTCTTCAGCTTTTCCTCGACCGACAAGTCCGCGGCATCTTTTTTTGCGTCTTTTGCCATAATTCTTGTTATAAGTATTTTATGGGATTCGTGTCCACGGCCGTCATGTAAAGCGGCAGCTCCGGACAGGCCTCCCCTATGATGGAATAAAATATTTCTTTCGTGTATTGCTCGCTCTGGTAATGCCCCAGCACGGCAATCTGGATTTCCTGTTCGTGGCCGAAGTACTGGTGATAGTGCATCTCTCCCGTCACGAAGGCATCGGCCCCGTGGGCGATGGCCTCATCGAGCAAGAAGTCGCCAGCCCCGCCGCAAATCACCACCTTGTGCACCGGACGCTGCAACAGGTCGTTGTGCATCAGGCACTCCACATGGAATACCGACTTCATGCGCTGGAGGAACTTCAGCGAGTCTTCCGGCTCGGGAAGCAATCCCACCACTCCGCTGCCCGCCATGACGGCGTACTCCCGTCCGCCGTCCTTCATCTTCACCGCGCGGGGCTGCAAGAGCCTCACTTGCTCCAAATCCAGCTTCTCGGCGATTTTGAAGTTCACCCCGTCTTCGGCGTTGTCCAGATTCGTGTGCGCCGAATAGACCGCGATGTCGTTTTGGATGGCCTTGCGCACGCAGCGTTCCACAAGGTTGCGGTCGGCCACGGTCTTCAGTCCATGGAACAGCAACGGATGGTGCGACACGATGAGGTTGCATCCAAGCGACACAGCCTCGTCTATCACTTCCTCCGTCACGTCCAGACACAATAAAGCCCCTGATGCTTCCGCCTCCGTCAATCCGACTTGCAGGCCCGCATTGTCAAAGCTTTCCTGCAAGGGCAAAGGCGCGAATCTTTCAAGGGCAAAAACTACTTCCTTAATTTTCACGTCATAGAAAATTTATGCAAAGATAGGCATAAAGGGGCATCCGTCCAAGCAATGGACCGAGTTTTTATCATTTATTTACCATTCCGCTCCTCGCGAAACACGGGTTGCAGCCGCCCGAACTCATCGAAGGTGCGCCGGGCGGAGAGCGAGATGGTGACCACCAGCGAGAGCATGGAGGCCACCACCGTGATGACGCTGATCATCAACTGATACTTGATGGCGACCTCCGGCATGGAACCGCCCAGTATCTGCCCTATCATCGTTCCGGGGAAAGACACGATGCCCAGCACGGCCATGTTGGCAATGCACGGGGAAAAGGACTTGATGACGGCCGAACGCAAAAAGGGCAATGTGGCCTCGAAACGGCTGGCCCCGTTACCCAACAGATAATAATACATCGCCTGCTCGCGGTGCAACTCGCTGTAATAGACGTTCACCGCCATAATATTCACCGTCAGCATGTTGCCGAACAAGACTCCGGCCACCGGTATGAAGAAACGGGCGGCAAACACATCGTCGGCGCGCACCACGAATCCCAGGAAATAAAGCGAAACCAGCAACACCGTGGAAAGGAAACCCACGAAAACCGGCAAGAGCAGCACGCTGCGACGCAGGGCGGTGCGGCTCACCGCCGTGTAAGAAGCAATGACCGCCATGGCCACCATCCACAGCACATTCACCCAAGCTTTGTCCCACTGGAACAGGAACCGCAGATACACGCCGATGAGCAAGAGCTGCACCGTCATCCTGACCGTGCCCAGGACAGCCGAAGCCAGCAACCCCGTGCGAAACCGCCACAAGAAATAAAACGGCACGAGCATGAGCAACATGCCCACTGCCAGACCGCCGTATGTCAAATCCACTGTTCCCATTTTGTCTTTCCCGTTTTAAAGCCTCACCACCCGGTCGCAAGCCTCCAGCAGCGTGCGGTTGTGCGACACGCTCACCACAGCCGCGCCCCTCGCGGCCATGCCGCGAAGCAGTCCTGCCACCTTTCCCACGCTTTCCTCGTCGAGTGCCGAAGTGGGCTCGTCGGCCAGCAACAGCCGCTTCCCCAGCAAAGCCGCCATGGAAAGGATGATGCGTTGCCGCTGCCCGCCAGACAGTTGCCCCACCTTGCGGTGGTACAAATCGCGCCCCAGTCCCAAGGCTTCCCAAATCCGGAACAAACTCTCGAGCGAAAGCCCTGTGCGCCGGTTGGCCTTCAAGTCGAAAGGGATGCGCAGCATCTCCTCCACCGTGTCGGCCGGCAGAAACAGTTCCTGAGGCACGTAGGCCGTGCGGCGGCGGATGCGCTCCACCGTGTGCAGCGACAAGTCCTCGCCACACACGCTGACCCGCCCGGCCTCCAACGGCAGGAAACCGAGCACGGCCCGCAGCAACGACGTCTTGCCGCAACCCGACTCCCCGGTGACACACACCCACTGTCCGGCCGCCACATCCATGTCCAAATCACGGAAAAGCAAACGTCCTCCCAGCCGCAACGCGGCACGCTCTATTTTCAACATCTCTGCCATTCTACGCACAAAGTTAATAAAAATAAAGGCATAATTGACAGAAGATTCGTATCTTTGTCCCATTAAACTACTCGAAATATAAAATTGAAGTATGGGTCTACTCTATAAAGCTCGCACGGCCACCATGGATGAACGGTGGGTTCAGATACGTTTTGAGGAAGTCAACGGACCGGAACGGACCGAAATACGGAAAACCTTCCTGCCGTCCGAATGGTATCCGCAAAGCGGCGTGCAACTGACGTGGCCGCACGCCGGCACCGACTGGCGCGACATGTTGCCGGAAGTGACGGCCTGCTACCTGCGCATGGCCTACGAGATCGCCTCGCGCGAACCTTTATTAATAGTGACGCCCGAACGGGCGAAAGTGGAGGCTTTGCTGAAAGAGAAGTTCCCCTCCCATGTGTTGGAACAAATCCGATGGGCGGAATGCCCCACCGACGACACGTGGGCCCGCGACCACGGATTCATCACGCTGGTGCGGGAAGACGGGCCGGAACTGCTGGACTTCCGCTTCAACGGCTGGGGCGAAAAGTTCCCCGCCGAAAAGGACAACCGCATCAACCGCTGCCTGATGGAGCAAGGCGTGCTGAAAGGGGCGTATGCCGACCATCTGGACTTCGTGCTCGAAGGAGGCGCCATCGAAAGCGACGGGCACGGCACGGTGCTCACCACGTCCGGCTGCCTCTTGGCGCCCCATCGCAACGAGGGTTTGGACCGAGCCGACATCGAGGAACGGCTCAAAGCGTTCTTCCATGCCGAACGGGTGCTGTGGCTCGACCACGGCTATCTGGCCGGGGACGACACGGACGGGCACATCGACACGCTGGCGCGCTTCTGTCCCGAACAGACCATTGCCTACGTGAAGTGCGAAGACCGGACGGACGAGCACTACGAGGAGCTGGCCCGCATGGAAGAGCAGCTCCGCACGTTCCGCACCCTGCAGGACGAACCCTACCGCCTCATTCCGCTGCCCATGCCGCAGGCCATTTACGACGAGGACGGACAACGCTTGCCGGCCACCTACGCCAATTTCCTGGTCATCAACGGTGCGGTGCTGATGCCCACCTACGGACAGGCAGCCAACGACGAGCTGGCGCGCAGGGCCTTGCTGAAAGCTTTCCCGCAGCATGAAATCGTGGGCATCGACTGCCGGCCGCTCATCCGCCAGCACGGTTCGCTGCACTGCTGTACGATGCAGTTTCCCGCTTCTGTCCTTCAATAAAACGATTACAACATGAAAACAATAAAAGTAGGACTGGTGCAACAGTCCAACACCGCAGACACCAAGGCCAACCTTCTCAAGCTGGCCCGGAACATCGAAGACGTGTGCCGCCGGGGGGCGCAATTGGTCATCCTGCAAGAATTGCACAACTCCTTGTACTTTTGTCAAACCGAGGACACGCGGATGTTCGACCTGGCGGAACCCATCCCCGGCCCGTCCACCGGTTTCTTCGGCGAACTGGCACGGCAGTTTGGCATCGTGCTGGTCACGTCGCTCTTCGAAAAACGCGCCGCCGGACTGTACCACAACACGGCCGTGGTGTTCGACACCGACGGCTCGATAGCCGGCACCTACCGCAAGATGCACATCCCCGACGACCCGGCCTATTATGAGAAGTTCTACTTCACCCCGGGCGACTTGGGTTTCCACCCCATTCAGACCTCGCTCGGCAAGCTGGGCGTACAGGTGTGCTGGGACCAGTGGTATCCCGAAGGCGCACGGCTGATGGCCCTGCAAGGGGCGGAACTCCTCATCTATCCCACGGCCATCGGATACGAAAGCAGCGACACGCCCGAGGAACAAGAGCGGCAGCGCGAGGCCTGGACCACCGTGCAGCGCGGACATGCCGTGGCCAACGGACTGCCGGTCATCGCCGTGAACCGTTGCGGCCACGAGCCCGACCCTTCGGGACAGACCCGCGGCATACAGTTCTGGGGCAGCAGTTTCGTGGCCGGACCGCAAGGCGAACTGCTCGCCCGTGCCGGACAGGAAGACGAGAACATGGTGGTGGACATCGACATGGAGCGCTCGGAAAACGTGCGCCGCTGGTGGCCCTTCCTGCGCGACCGCCGCATCGAGGAGTTCGGCCCGCTCTGCCGCCGTTTCATTGATTAACCCGATTCATTAATCTCATAATATAATAAGGTATATGTCATCCTCATTAAGATTCGAAGTCGTAGGCGAGGCTTTCAAGAAGAAGGCGGTGGGAGTGCCCGCCCCTGCGGAAAGGCCGTCCGAGTTCTTCGGCAAGTATGTGTTCAACCGCCAGAAGATGTTCAAATATCTCCCGGCTGATATTTATAAAAAGATGTGCGACGTCATCGACAACGGGGCGTTGCTCGATTTGCAAACAGCCGACGCCGTGGCCGCCGGCATGAAGAAATGGGCCATGGAACTGGGTGTCACCCATTGCACACACTGGTTCCAGCCCCTGACCGAAGGCACGGCGGAGAAGCACGACGCCTTCGTGGAGCACGACGGCAAAGGCGGCATGGTGGAGGAATTTTCGGGCAAGCAGCTCATCCAGCAGGAATCCGACGCCTCGTCGTTCCCCAACGGCGGCATCCGCTCCACCTTCGAAGCGCGCGGCTATTCTGCCTGGGACACGGCCTCGCCCGTATTCGTGCTGGGCGACACCTTGATGATTCCCACCATTTTCATCTCCTACACCGGCGAGGCGCTCGACTACAAGGCCCCGCTGAAAAAGGCCATCCACGCCGTGGACAAAGCCGCCACCGACGTGTGCCGCTACTTCTACTCCGACGTGAAGAAAGTCATCTCGAACCTGGGATGGGAACAGGAATACTTCCTCGTGGACGAAGGGCTCTATGCCACCCGCCCGGACCTGCTCATGACGGGACGCACACTGATGGGGCACGAATCGGCCAAGAACCAGCAGATGGACGACCACTACTTCGGCTCCATCCCCGAGCGCGTGGCCGAATTCATGAAAGACTTGGAAATCCAAGCCTTGGAACTGGGCATCCCCTGCAAGACGCGCCACAATGAAGTGGCACCCAACCAGTTCGAGCTGGCCCCCATCTTCGAAGAGACCAACCTGGCCGTGGACCACAACATGCTGCTCATGTCGCTCATGAAGAAGATAGCCCGCAAACACGGCTTCCGCTGCCTGCTGCACGAAAAGCCGTTTGCCGGCATCAACGGGTCGGGCAAGCACAACAACTGGTCGCTGGCCACCGACACCGGCATACTGCTCCACGGACCTGGCAAGACACCGACCGACAATCTGCGCTTCGTCACGTTCATCGTGGAAACGCTGATGGCCGTCTACCGCCACAACGGATTGCTCAAGGCGTCCATCATGAGTGCCACCAACGCCCACCGGCTGGGCGGCAACGAGGCACCCCCGGCCATCATCTCTTCCTTCCTCGGGCAGCAGCTGAGCGACATACTGGAGCATCTGGAAAACTCCACGGACGACGAACTCATCGACGTGGCCAGCAAGCACGGCATGAAACTCGACATTCCTCAGATTCCCGAACTGATGTTCGACAACACCGACCGCAACCGGACGTCGCCTTTCGCTTTCACGGGCAACCGTTTCGAATTCCGTGCCGTCGGCTCGCAGGCCAACTGCGCCGCCGCGATGATTGTACTCAACGCCGCCATGGCGGAAGCCCTCATCGACTTCAAGAAGCGGGTGGACGCCTTGATAGAAAAGGGCGTCGACAAGACCAAAGCCATCCTGCAAGTGGTGCGCGAGGACATCAAGACCTGCAAGCCCATCCACTTCGACGGGAACGGATACTCCGAAGAATGGCAAGCCGAGGCCCGGCGCCGCGGGCTGGACACGGAGCGCAGCTGTCCGCTCGTCTTCGACCGCTATTTGGACGAAAGCAGCGTGAAGATGTTCGAGGCCACTCACGTGTTCACGCGCAACGAAATCGAAGCTCGAAACGAAATCAAATGGGAGACCTACACGAAAAAGGTGCAAATCGAGGCGCGCATTTTCGGCGACATGTGCATGAACCACATCATCCCCGTGGCCACGCGCTACCAAAGTGCCTTGATCGACAACGTGCATAAGGTCCAGGAGGTGTTCCCTGCCGAAAAAGCAGCCCAGCTGAACGCCAAGAACCTGGAACTGATTGAGAAGATTGCGGCCCACTCCAGCTTCATCGCGGAAAACATCAACCTCATGGTGGAGAACCGGAAGGTGGCCAACCGCATCGAGAACATCCGCGAGAAGGCCATTGCCTACCACGACACCGTAGCGCCCATGCTGGAAAGCATCCGCTACCACGTGGACAAGCTGGAACTCATCGTGGACGACGAGATGTGGCCGTTGCCGAAATACCGCGAACTCTTGTTCATCCGATAAGAATCCATACCGCGTCTTCCCGCATGCCCTTATGCGGGAAGGCGCCTTATTTTTTAATTACGTAACAATTCATCCATCATGAAAAACTATGCAACAAATGCGCTCATCGCTGTTTGCCTCTTTATTCTGACCGGATGCTTCGGTCAGCGGGACGAAAACCTACCGGCATTCCCCGGCCAACCGTCTGCTCCGGCCCGCGAAGGCTTTGAATGGGAAATCGTGACCGGCGCAGGCCTGAAATTCTGGGCGCAACGAGACCACCGCACACACGTGTCCACCGACGCCATACTCCACGGGGCGGTCGTGGAACAGAGCGACAGCATGCGCCACAGCCGCCGGCAAGTCATCAAGCTGTTCACCATCGAGGACGGCGACATCGACGACGTGCTGGACATCCTGGCAAGCACGCCGGGATGGGACGCGACACAAACCTGCAAATTCCGGGAAGAGGAGTGCGACCGCGAGGGCGTCACCCGCTACATTCTGGTGCCCAAAGGCGACTACGCCGAGCAGGTTGAGGCTCAGAGCCAGAAAGAAGCCGTCCCGGCCACCTGCAACGGCTGGGGCATGGGCAACAGTGGGACGCGCTACTTCGAGGTGCACGACAGCCACCCGGACCTGGCCATCTTCGTGGAAATCGGACAGGAAGCGCCGCTCTTCGATCCGGAAAGCATCGTGCTCACCGACGTGCCCGAGAAGCACGTGAAGGGCGAACTGGTCATCGGACACGAGATAAGCACGTTCGTGTCCTGCAACGACACCACGCTCTATTGGATTGTCGACCCGAGCGGGAAACTCCAACAAGCATACGACCAAGCCACGCAAGGAACGAGAAATGGCTATCCGGCCTATGCCGAACTGCAGGTGAAAGACATGGGGCGCTCCGGCGAAGGCTTCGCCGCGGGATACGCCGGTGTGTATGAAGTGACGGCCGTAGGCAAGGTGCAGACGGTGGAAGTGTCGCCGGACATCAACCACGAGAGCCGGAAGATAGAAGCCAAGGGATTCAACCGCATCGTCACCATCACCACCGTGGATGTCGTCTACACGCCCACCCCCGGTGAACCCGACGTGGAAATCACGGCCCCGGGCAACCTGCTGTCCTACATGGAGACATTCGTCGACCGTCGGGGCACTTTCCTGCTCAACATGAAGCGTTATCCCCACATCGTTTCTCCCTCGCCGCAATGGGTGGAACTGAAAGCACCTCCCGTCACTTCCATCCGGAACGCCGGCACCGGACTGCTTATCCTGAAAGACGGAATTGAAAGCGACACCACGCTGCACATCGCGGTGGACGGTGACATCCTGTGCGGCCCCATCAGTTGCCAAGACCTCTACATCACCTCTTCCGGCAACAAACAGCTGGCCGTGAACCAACACATACACTGCGGAAAGCTCTGCATCGACATGCTGGGCAACGGCGACCTGCGGCTGGAAGGCGGCCTCTCGTGCGACAGCCTGCAAATCCGCATGAAGGGTGGCGGCGACCTCCTCATTTCGGGCATCAGCTCTGACGCCATCGACCTGAAATCCGAATGGCACAGGAGCATCAAGCTCTCCGGCACAAGCTCCAGCGCCATGTTCGACCTGTCGGACCGGAACAGCCTCCACATTGAAGACTTGAAAGCCACGCGCCTCAAGGTCAACGAAAGGCAGCCGGACACGGAATCGGTCCGCGTAGCGCAAGCCCACGAGGCCTTACTGCTGAAACGCCCGTGACACCGTCCCCGGGCCGACTGCCATCGCCACACCGTAGACGGCAGCTGCCCATTCCCCAAAACAAAAGCGGGTGTATCCCATCGTTCCGATTCGGATACACCCGCTTCTGTTTTGCTTTATAGCTACGTGTGCCGCACTCCTCAGCCTTCCTTATGCCATGCGGCTTTCAGACGGGCCAACCCAGCCGGTCCGGCTGCCACCAATGTCACTGCCGCCAAAACAAGAACGATGCCCACCATGTTGCCGGCAGTGAGCCGCTCGTGGAACACCACAACACCCACGAACAAAGCCGTCAGCGGCTCCAAGGCGCCCAGAATGGCGGCCGGGGTCGGACCGATGAAGCGGATGGACTTGGCTATCGTCACCATGGAAATGACCGAGGGGAACAAAGCCAACCCCAAGGCATTCACCCACTGATCCGCGCTTTCCAGCAACTGCAGGTCCACGCAGCCGCGAAGCCGGACAATGTAAACCAACGAGCCGAACAATATGGCATAAAACGTCAGTTTCAGGCCCGGCATCTCCTTCAGCGAGGAACGGTTGACGCCCACAATATACAAGGCATAGGTCAAGGACGACAGCAATACGAAGCAAACGCCCGTGAGGTTCAGCGTCACGCCTCCCTCGCCTTCATACAAGAACGTGATGCCCACAAAAGCCGTGGCTATCGACAGGGCCTTCACCAGGCTCAACCGCTCCTTGAAGAACAGTGCCATAATCACAGCCACGAGCACGGGATACATGAACAGAATCGTCGACGCGATGCCTGCGTCCATGTAGTTGAAACTCTCGAACAGGAACAATGACGAAAAGGAGAACAACAACCCCATGACCATCAGCGGAAGAATCTCCTGCCGCTTCAGCGCAAACGACTGCCCGCTCAGCTTCATCACGACCGCCAGACACAACAGGGCAAAGGCATAGCGATAGAACAACACGGAATCCACCAGCATGCCCGAGGCATACAGCGGAAGGGCAAACAAAGGATTCAAACCGTAGCTCACAGAGGCAATCACGCCAAAAAGATAGCCTTTCAGTTTCACATTATCCATATTTCCAATTTTAATATTTGTTCCAACAGCTCATTTCGTCCAATGCCTTGCGCGCTTTGCGGCGCGTTTCTCCCGCCGGATAGCCCAGCGACACCAAGAGGGGGACGCGCTTGCTGCCGATGCCCAGAAGCTTCTTCACCTTCTTCTCGTCGAACCACCCCATGATGCACGTGCCCAGCCCCAGTTCGGCTGCCTGCAGGCAGAAATGCTCCACCGCGATGCCCACATCGAGCAACGAATATTCCTTGTCTTTAATGACGCTGCCGATGCGCGCCGTGAGGTTCATCTTCTCCAACACCACGGCCACGATGACCGGCACCTCGCGGGCAAATCCGTTCATGCCCAGACTGGCCGCGGCCTCCCCTATTTGTTTCACCAAATCGGGGTCGTCCACCACCACGAACTTCCATGGCTGTGAATTGCAAGCCGAAGGCGCCAGCCTGGCGGCTTCGAGGCAGCGCACGACCAAATCGCGGTCCACCGGACGCCGTTCATACTTCCGGTCGCTCTGCCTTTTTTGTACTAATTCTGAAAAATCCATCATGCATCTTTATTTACCGGCTGCAAAGGTAGATATTTTATGCGAACTCTGTTTATTATCAGTCATTTTTAACTATTCTCATCCGATAAAAACAGAGACAATGTATAGAAATAAGGTATAAAGAAAGAGTCCGCCCGCTGAATTTCAACCTCGGATTGCCATTTTTGCCATTTCAAGCTCCAGGGTGAGAAGAACATTGTCAGCGGGGACTGTTCCGAAAAAATCTCCGCAACGCTCCCATCGGCTGAAGTATGTCCTGATTTTATCCCGTCTGCACCATGCAATGGTTTTCCCATGGGGCGCTCGTAAAATGGTTTCTCCCTGCCTTTTCTTATCCCGAAATCGCGCGTTGCGTGCTGGAACGGCATCCACATTTCCGACTTTATGGCCGCGGAAAGCGGGCAAATGCCTTGCGGAATGCCGAATCGTGCTTTCCGCAAGGCACTCGAGTACTCTGCGGAGAGTACTCGAGTACTTGCCGCAGAGTACGCTGGCGGCCTCCGCACGAAGGGATGGGGCATCGGGCACGGACGGCACGCCGCACGAGGCCTGTCGGCCGCCTCCGGCCGGAGCACCGTCATAAGCGTATCGGCACAAAAGGAGAGGGAGGCCATATGGCCCTTCCGCATTAAAGTTTTTTTACCCAGCCATAAAGCCCCCCTATAAAATCCGGATATCGCCGGGAAGAGGCTCCGGCTGCCGGTCATCCCTCCATGTGCAGCGCCTCCATGAAGCGGCGGATGACCTCGGGCTTGCCGGTGTGCTTGCCGTCGTCTTCGCTCAACTTGCAAGTGTCGTTGTAGAAGGTCCAGAGTTCGGTGATTTTCACGGCCACAAGCTTGATGACGATGTTCATCGGCTTCACGCCGTCGAAGTCGTTGGTGAAGTGCGTGCCGATGCCGAACGACGGCTGGCAAAAGTCTTTGGCATAACTCTGGATTTCGATGGCGGCGTCCGTGTCGAGCGCATTGCTGAACACCACCTGCTTCGTGCGCGGGTCGATGCCCAGCGAGCGGTATTTCTCCACAATCTTGCGCAGCTCTTCGCGGTTGTCCCCGCTGTCCACGCGCAGCCCCTTGAACAGGTTGGCAAAGTCTTCCGAGAAGTTCAGGCTGAAGATGTCCCACCCGAAGCTGTCGTAGAGATAGGTGCCCAATGCCCCGCGGAACGTGTTCCGCCAAGAGTTCATGGCGATGTGGTTGGCCATCTGCGGCCCGTACATTCCTCCGATGGCACAGACAAACTCGTGGGCCATGGTGCCCACGGGCAAGAGGTCGTGCGCCATGGCCAGATAGACGTTGCTGGTGCCCACGAACCGTCCGGGCCACTCGCGGCTGCGTTGGCAGTCCTTCATGGCGCGCACCACCGCCTCCTCGGCTTCGAACGAGGCGCGGCGGCGCGTGCCGAAGTCGCTGAACACGCAACCGGCCTCCAGCAGCCTCGAGGCCTTCTCGTATGTCTTGCGGTAATAGGCATCGTAGTCGAAGCCTCCGTCCATGCCCGCCATGCGGTAGTAGAGTTCCGAAATGATGGCCAGCACCTTCACCTCGAGCAGTATGGTGTCGGCCCAGCTGCCTTCAAACTCCACCGACAAGTGGCCTTCGTCGTCCTGCCACGCCTTCACCCATTTGCGGCTGAAGCGGTAGCCTTTCAGGTAGGTGTAGAACCATCCGGGGATGTAGCTGCAGCGATGGCGCATGAAGTCTATTTCTTCTTCCGTGATGGCCACGTCCTCGAGCATGGCCACCTGCTCCATCAGTTCTTCGGCGAATCCCGGGGGATACACCGTGCGGTCGCGGTCGGTGAATTGGTATTTCACCTGCGCGCGTGGGAAATTGTCGATGACCGCGCAACACATGGTGAGCTTATACAGGTCGTCGTCTGTGAAATGATTGATTATTCTTTTCATATCGCGTAATTTATTCTGTTCTCAAAACCAAAAATCCGTTCATCTGCCGGGGGCCGACAGCCGTGCGTCCGCCGCGGCGTCGCCTTCGGTCCACCCCGTCCCTTTCCGGCCGGAGAGCCTGAGGGCCTCAATCTTTTGCGTTCCCTCTTTCAACACGTCCAGGAACTTCTCTGCCAGCAACGAGTGCCTCTTCCCTTTGAGCGACAGCAGGCACACGTGCATCATCTCGGTCTTCTCCTTGATGGGGACGGCCTTCAGCCCCGGGCTGCCCACCGTGGCGTCCTGCGGCAGGATGGTGATCCAATGCCCTGTGCGCAACATCTCCAGCAACAAAGGCGTGCTGTTGACTTCTATCTGCGGCTTCACCTTCACCTTGTATTGGGCCAGCATCCGGTCTATCACCTTGCGGGTGTAAAGCTCCTTTTCGAGGAACACGAGGGGGAACTCGTTCAGGTCTGCCAGCGAGAAACGCTTGCGCACCGCCACCGGATGGTGCTCGTGGGCAATGACGCACAGGGGCAGGCTGGCATACTCCGTGGACTCCGTCAGTGCCGACACGTCCTGGGGATTATAGCTCAAGGCGAAATCCAGCTTGTTGGAGTTGATCAGCTCCACCAGTTCCAGCACCGAATGGGAATACACGATGGAAAGTTCGGCCTTGGGAAAGGCCCGCGTGAAATTCAGCACGCAATGGTTCAGCAACTGGAACAGGCTGTATATCACTCCGATTCTCACCTTCCCCGTGCATACGTGTTGCATTTCTTTCAGGTGCTGCACGCCGTATTCCACCTCCTCGAGCGCCTTGCGCGCGCAGGCCAGGAAATCGCTCCCGGCATCGGTCAGAAACACTTTCTTCCCGATTCGGTCGAAAAGGTTCACGCCCAGCTCTTCTTCCAGCTGCTTGATGCTCAGCGACAAAGTGCTTTGAGTTATAAAAAGTTCCTTTGCGGCTTCTGTGAAGGATAGCACATCGGCCAACTTGACGAAGTATCTCAGCGGTGTCAATTCCATAAGAAATTCCAATAGAAATCATGAATATTATTAATTCTGCAAATTTACGAAAAAGAAAATTTGGTAGTAACTTTGAAATAACGAAAAAGGAAGCGCCCCAAGGTTAAACAATGATAAACGAGAGGTTGAAAGAAGGCACGCCGACTTAAATTATGTATAAGAATGTTGATAAAGCCAAGCAGGCTGAAAGTTCCGCAGCAGGCGGATGAAAAAAGGGCTACTTCGGCGGACAAAAAGAACACGAAACGAATAAAACAATATTATTATAATAAGGTATAAACAGCATTTATGGCAAAGGTAATAGGACACATATCGCAAATCATCGGACCGGTGGTGGACGTGCATTTCGAGCATGGAGAGGACGTCAACAGCGCCAACCTGCCGAGCATACACGACGCCTTGCTCATCCAGCGCCCCAACGGCAAAAGACTGATAGTAGAAGTACAACAACACATCGGCGAAGACACGGTGCGCACCATCGCGATGGACAGCACCGACGGACTGCAACGCGGCATGAAGGTCACCGCCACGGGACGGCCCATCACCATGCCCGTGGGGCCGCAAATCCGTGGACGGGTGATGAACGTGGTGGGTGAAGCCATCGACGGCATGCCCGAACTCGACGGGGCCGACTCGCTCCCCATCCACCGCGATCCGCCCAAGTTCGAAGACCTGACCACCACGCAGGAAGTGCTCTTCACGGGCATCAAGGTCATAGACCTGCTCGAGCCTTACCTGAAAGGCGGAAAAATCGGACTGTTCGGCGGCGCCGGTGTGGGCAAGACCGTGCTCATCAAGGAGCTCATCAACAACATCGCCAAGAAGCACAACGGCTTCTCCGTGTTCGCCGGCGTGGGAGAACGCACCCGCGAAGGCAACGACCTGCTCCGCGAAATGATTGAATCGGGCGTCATCAAGTATGGCGACGAATTCCTCAAAAGCATGGAAGAGGGGCATTGGGACTTGTCGAAAGTCGACCCCGAAGCCGTGGAAAAGTCGCAGGTGGCGATGGTGTTCGGACAGATGAACGAACCTCCCGGCGCGCGTTCCTCCGTGGCACTTTCCGGATTGACGCTGGCAGAGTCTTTCCGCGACAGCCGGAAGGGCGACGGCCCGCGCGACATCCTGTTCTTCATCGACAACATCTTCCGCTTCACGCAGGCCGGTTCCGAAGTGTCGGCCTTGTTGGGGCGCATGCCGTCCGCCGTGGGCTACCAGCCGACGCTGGCATCCGAGATGGGACAGATGCAAGAGCGCATCACCTCGACCAAGAACGGGTCCATCACCTCGGTGCAAGCCGTCTACGTGCCTGCCGATGACCTGACCGACCCGGCCCCGGCCACGACGTTCACCCATCTGGACGCCACCACCGTGCTGAGCCGCAAAATCG
This sequence comes from uncultured Paraprevotella sp., assembly GCA_944321525.1. Taxonomy (GTDB): domain Bacteria; phylum Bacteroidota; class Bacteroidia; order Bacteroidales; family Bacteroidaceae; genus Paraprevotella. Next base: position 37,518 of record CALULQ010000010.1, on the reverse strand, counting down.
CCGAGCTGGGCATCTATCCGGCCGTGGACCCGCTGGAATCCACCTCGCGCATCCTCGATCCGCTCATCGTGGGCAAGGAACACTACGAGACGGCACAGCGCGTGAAACAAATCCTGCAACGGAACAAGGAGTTGCAGGACATCATCTCCATCCTCGGCATGGACGAGCTCTCGGACGAAGACCGCCAGACCGTGAACCGCGCCCGCCGCGTGCAGCGCTTCCTTTCGCAACCCTTCGCCGTGGCCGAACAGTTTACGGGCGTGCCGGGCGTGATGGTCGACATCGAGGACACCATCAAGGGATTCAAGATGATTCTGGACGGCGAGGTGGACGACCTGCCCGAACAGGCCTTCCTCAACGTGGGCACCATCGAAGAAGCCATCGCCAAAGGCAAGAAACTGCTCAGTGCCATCCAAAACTAAAGAAACATGGAAAGCGAGAACATCCATCTGGTTATCGTGTCTCCCGAAAAGACATTGTTCGACGGCGACGTGCAGTATGTGAAACTCCCCGGAAGCCTGGGGCTGTTCGGCGTGTACCACAACCATGCCCCGCTGATTTCGTCGCTCGACAAGGGCGAGGTCACGTTCCGGCATGCCGAAGGGAAAGAGAGCATCGCCATCGAAGGCGGATTCGTGGAAGTGCTCCGCAACGAGGTGTCGGTCTGCGTGACGGTGGCAAAAGGCTGAAGCCGCCACACGCCATACACAAGGAGATTGGTACAGAATAAAGCAAAACAAAGAATGAAACGGACAAAATATCTATCCATCATCGCCGGCCTCTGCCTGCTGCTCGCCCCACAGACCGCACGGGCGGCGGAGGCTGAAAAAGGAATCGACGTGGCCGGAATCGTGTTCGGCCACATCGAGGACTCCTACGAATGGCACATCACGGACGTCGGCGACGTGTCGGTGCACATCCCCCTGCCCGTCATCGTGAAGAGTTCCACGGGCTGGCATGTGTTCTCTTCCGACCGGCTGAAAGACGGGGCGGAATACGAAGGACTCTACATCGCGCAGGAAGGAAGCCATGCCAAGAAAATCGTGGAGCGAAATGCCGCGGGCGAGGAAGTGCGCCCGCTGGACATCTCCATCACGAAAAATGTGCTGGCCCTCTTCATCAACAGCGCCCTGCTGGTGGCCATCATGCTGGGCTGCGCCCGCTGGTACAAGCGGCACGAAGTGAACGAGTCCGCCCCCAAGGGAGGCGTGGGCATGATGGAAGCCACGGTGATGTACATCTACGAGGATGTGGTGAAAAGCTGCGTGGGAGCGCAATACCGGCGGTATGCCCCCTACCTGCTCACCGCCTTCTTCTTCATCTTGTTGAACAACCTGATGGGCTTGGTGCCGTTCTTCCCCGGCGGGGCGAACATCACGGGCAACATCGCCATCACGGTGGTGCTGGCCTTGTTCACGTTCGTGCTGACCAACGTCACCGGTTCGAAGGAATATTGGAAGGACATCTTCTGGCCCAACGTGCCCACGTGGCTCAAGGCCCCCGTGCCGCTCATGCCGCTGATTGAGTTCATCGGCGTGTTCACCAAGCCCTTCACGCTGGCCATGCGACTGTTCGCCAACCTCATGGCCGGCCACGCGGGCATCCTGAGCATCGTGTGCATCATCTTCATCACGGCGCAGCTGGGCGCGGGCATTTGCAGTTCGATGAGCTTCATCGCCGTCATTTTCGGCATATTCCTGAACGCGTTGGAGGTGCTGGTGGCATTCATCCAGGCCTACGTGTTCACACTCTTGTCGGCGATATTCATCGGCATCGCGCATCCCCAAGCGGAAACAACAACAGAAAACAAATAAAGTATTAATCATTTAAAAAACGGAAAAAATTATGTTACTTACAGTTTTGTTACAAGCTCTTGCAGGTAGTGGTCTTATCAAGTTGGGCGTAGCCATCGGCGCAGGCATCGCAGCCATCGGCGCGGGCATCGGCATCGGCAAGATCGGCGGTTCGGCCATGGACGCCATCGCCCGCCAACCGTCGTCCACGAATGACATCCGTACGAACATGATTCTGGCGGCGGCCCTGATCGAAGGTGTGGCCTTGATTGCCATCGTCGTCTGCATCCTGGCATTGTTCGTTTAACCCCTGCGCACATCATGGGACTGCTGACACCAGATTCGGGTCTGCTGTTCTGGATGGTGGTCTGCTTCGGAGTCGTATTCTTCATCTTGGCGAAGTACGCCTTCCCGGTCATCATCAACGCAGTGGACAAACGAAAGAAATACATCGACAGTTCGCTGGAAGCCGCGCGCCAAGCCAACGAACAGCTGCAACAGGCTAAAACCGAAGTGGAAAACCTGCTGGCAGAAGCGCGGCGGCAACAGTCGGCCATACTGAAGGAAGCCGCTGCCACGCGCGACCAAATCGTAGCGGACGCCCGCGGGCGAGCCCGCGAAGAGGCCCAGAAAGCGCTCGACGAGACGCGCCACCAAATCGCCGCCGAAAAGGAAAGCGCCGTCAACGACATCCGCCGCCAGGTGGCTGTCCTCTCCGTCGACGTGGCCGAGAAAATCCTGCGCAGGGAACTGTCTAAAGACCAAGAACAACTGGATTTCATCAACCGCATGATCGCTGAGGTGGAATCCGAACGAGAGATTAAGTAAATGGACATAGGAATCATCTCCAGACGTTATGCACGCGCCCTGTTGGACTTTGCCTGCGAGCGCGCGAACGAGACAACTGTCTACCAACAAATAGAAGTGTTGCTGGAACATTATGCCCAAATCGGGGACATCCGGCGGGCCGTGGAAAACCCCGTCGTGGGCAAGGAGGAGAAAATCAAGCTCCTTCAGAACGCCACTGCCGGAAAAGACACCTGCCCTGAGCTGACCCGCTTTTTCGGCCTTCTGCTCGAGCACAAGCGCGAGAAGTTCCTGGTGTTCATCCTGAACTCCTATTTGTTCCTCTACAGGAAGAAAAAGCGGATACGCCAAGGCTTCCTCGTCACGGCCGCGCCGCTGCCGGCAGAGACATTGGAACGGCTGAAGAAAATCATCCTCCACTTCTACCGCGGCCGGGCCGTGGAGTTCGAGACGCGCGTCGACCCGGACATCATCGGCGGCGGCATCCTCGGCATGGGATACTGGAGGGTGGACGCCAGCGTGGCCGGCCAGCTGCAGAGGGTGAAGAAACAGTTTATCGAGAAGAACAGAAGAATAGTATAATGAAAAGGAAACCAGAGTATGTCAGATAAGATAAAACCAAGCGAAGTCTCCCAAGTGCTGCTCCAGCAGCTCAAGGGCATCGACGCCAGCATCCAGTTCGAGGAGGCGGGCAACGTGTTGCAGGTGAGCGACGGAGTGGCACGCATCTACGGCTTGCTGCACGCAGAAGCCAACGAACTTTTGGAATTTGAGAATGGCGTGATGGGTGTGGTGATGAACCTGGAGGAGGACAACGTGGGCGCTGTGCTGCTCGGCTCCACCGACCTCATCAAAGAGGGCATGAGCGTGAAGCGAACTGGGCGGATTGCTTCCATCCGCGTGAGCGAAAAGATGCTCGGACGCGTCATCGATCCATTGGGCGTGCCGCTCGACGGGCGTGGCAACATCGACGGCGACTTGTGCGAGATGCCCCTTGAGCGCAAGGCGCCAGGAGTCATCTTTCGCCAGCCCGTATCGGAACCGCTGCAGACGGGCATCAAGGCCATCGACGCCATGATACCTATCGGGCGCGGACAGCGCGAACTCATTATCGGAGACCGCCAGACGGGCAAGACGGCCATCGCCATAGACACCATCATCAACCAGCGTTCGGCCTACGAGGCCGGGCAGCCCGTCTACTGCATCTACGTGGCCATAGGGCAGAAAGGCTCCACCGTGGCCAACATCGTCAACACGCTGCGCGAGAAGGGCGCGATGGACTACACCATCGTGGTGGCCGCAACGGCTGCCGACCCCGCCGCCTTGCAATACTTCGCCCCCTTTGCGGGCGCCGCCATCGGAGAGTATTTCCGCGACACGGGGCGCCACGCGCTGGTGGTGTACGACGACCTGTCGAAGCAGGCCGTGGCCTACCGCGAGGTGTCGCTCATCCTGCGCCGCCCCTCGGGCCGCGAAGCCTATCCGGGCGACATATTCTACCTGCACTCCCGGCTGCTGGAGCGCGCGGCCAAAATCATCAACCAGCAGGAAGTGGCCGAACAGATGAACGACCTGCCGGAAAGCCTGAAGGGAAAAGTGAAGTGCGGAGGGTCGCTCACGGCCCTGCCCATCATCGAGACCCAGGCGGGCGACGTGTCGGCCTATATTCCGACGAACGTGATTTCCATCACCGACGGGCAGATTTTCCTGGAAACGGACTTGTTCAACCAAGGTTTCCGCCCCGCCATCAACGTGGGCATCTCCGTGTCGCGCGTGGGCGGCAGCGCACAAATCAAGAGTATGAAGAAGGTGGCCGGCACCTTGAAAATCGACCAGGCGCAATACCGCGAACTCGAGGCCTTCTCGAAGTTCAGCAGCGACATGGACCCCGTGACGGTCATGACCATCGACCGCGGACGGAAGAACAACGAACTGCTCGTGCAGCCGCAATACTCCCCCATGCCCGTGGGCGAACAAGTGGCCATCCTCTACTGCGGTACGCACAGCCTCATGCACGACATACGCATCGACCAGGTGCGCGCCTTCCAGCACGAGTTCCTGGAAAAGCTCCGCGCCTCGCACCGCAAGGACGTGCTCGACGTGCTGGGCGCCGGGGTCATCAACGACGAGGTCACAGCCATCCTCGACGAAGTGGCCAAGTCCACCCTCTTGTTGTTCAAAAACTGATTAAGACATGGCATCACTCAAAGAAATAAAAGGCAGAATCTTATCGGCCAACAACACGCTGAAGATCACGTCGGCCATGAAAATGGTGGCCTCCGCCAAGCTCCACAAGGCGCAGGAGGTCATCGAAGGCATGCTGCCCTACGAACAGCGGCTGTCGGCCATCATGACCCATTTCCTGCAGTCGGGGGGCGCGATGCAATCGCCATTCGCCCAAGAACGGGAAACGAAGAAGGTCGCGCTGGTGGTGTTCTCGTCCAACAGCAGCCTTTGCGGCGGGTTCAACTCCAACGTCATCCGCCTCTACCACCGCTGGCTGGACGAACACGCGGGGATGCCATCTGAAAACATCACCGTCTATCCCGTGGGGCGCAAAGTGGCGGACGCGGTGAAGAAAACGGGGGTCAACGTGGGCGGCGACTTCACGCACATGGCCAACAAGCCCAACTACGAGGAGGCCAAGGAGCTGGCTGCCGAACTGTGCCGCCGCTTCATCGAAGGCGAGTTCGACCGGGTGGAGTTCATCTACCATCATTTCAAGTCGGCCGGCGTGCAGAAACTCACCCGTTCCGTCTACCTTCCCGTGGACTTGTCGCAACTGGCCGGCGAGGACGCCGCAGGCGGAACGCTGCCCGACTACCTGATAGAACCTTCCGAGGGCGCGCTGCTGGAACGTCTCATCCCCGAAGTGCTGAAGCTGAAGGTCTACACTGCCCTGCTCGACTCCAACGCCTCGGAACACGCGGCCCGCAGCGTGGCCATGCAAGTGGCCACCGACAATGCCAACAACTTGATTCAGGACCTCACCGTGGCCTACAACAAGGGGCGGCAGCAGGCCATCACCAACGAGTTGCTCGACATCGTGGGCGGCACCATGGCCTGAACAACGGACAACACAAACATGGAAGCCCCGGCGCCCGACAAGAAAAATCGGGCGCCGGGGCTTCTTCCGTTCCGGCGGAAAGGCGTCCGCTCCCGGGCTGGAAACGCCCTGCGGAATGGCTGAAAGCGGACAGGCGCCTTGCGGAGTCCCGAATTGTACTTGCCGCAGAGTACTCGAGTACTTGCCGCAAAGTACGCTGACGGCCTCCGCACACCGACGCACGTCGTCGGGCAAGGCGGAGGGCTGCCGCCGCCTCCCCCATTCTGCCGGCGGCAACAAAAAAATCCCGCTGCCCGAAACCAACGGCTCCAAACAGCGGGAAACATCACTATGACTAACTAACTCAACGGTTCATTCCACGCGGTGCCCGGGGCGCCCCCTGCGGGCGATTGCGTCCCGGCGCCTGCGCCCGGTTATAAAGTTGTTCCACCTGGCGCATGGTCAGCACCTCCTTGAACTTGCCGTAATAATCCTTCTGCACTTTCAGGCGCTTCTCCTGCGCGTCGAACATTTGCTGGATTCTTTCGTCTATCGCCTCGTCCGTCTGGGCGGCTTCCTGGCCTCCCTGCCTGCGCGGCATGCGGCACTCCGCCAGCTTCTGCATGTACTCTTGGTAAAGCGGGATGAACTTGGCCGAAGCCTCGTCGCCCAGCATCAACCGCTCGGACATTCTTTTTGCCACCATCTCGGGATTCCATCCCCTGCGCGGAGCCTCGCTCCCGTTTTGTGCCTGCACTGTGCCTCCGGCCAACAAGGCGAAACATACGGCCACCATCAATTTTCTCATAGTTCCTTTCTTTTTAAACCAATATTTTTGAATTACAATGATAGGACATGCGCGGAGAAGGAAGGTTTACTCCACGGCGGGGGATTCCATGCCCATATAACGTGTTTTAACAGTCATCGCCCTGCCTTGTGCCACAGATTGGCATCTTCCGGACATAACTTTGCAGCAGGATTTCAAAAGCGACAATATGGAAAACGTATCACTGATGCAGCACATACGTGCTGCGGCCTCGAAACTGAAGGGAAGCAAACTGAAACGGCTGGCCTGCGCCGAACCGGCACTCGATGCCATCGGGGAAAGCCTGGCACTCGACGACCGGCAGCAAGCCATGGCGCTGGTGGCACTGCTCGACCGGCAATGCTCCGGACGGGCCACCGACCTGACCGACCTGTCCGACTACTTCGGATGCACGGCGCTGGACGCCATGACCTTCGTGCCGGCCCTCCAGGCCCTGACGGCCAAAGGCTATGCCACGACGGAAAACCCGGACGAGCACTGGGTCACCAAAAAGCAGTTCAAGCTGCAGGCCCATGTGTTCTGCGCCATCGCGGAAGGACGGAACGTGAAGCCCTCGCCCCGACGAACCGCCGCGGCTTACGACCAGTTCGACTTCTGCGGAGCCGTGGACCGCTTCATCCAGGAACGCTCAAAGGGAAACGCCGACACGGAAAGCGTGTTCGCACAGACCGAAGTTTTGGAACACGAGCATGCGACAATGGCCCTGGTGGCGGAAACGAAAAAACTGGTGGAACGCATCGAGGACCGAACGCTCTTCTACGAACTCTGCAAAGACTTCGCCGACGATTGCGGGGGCGGACGGTCTGACCTGGACCGCACGCTTCAGGACCTCTACGACCGCATCATGCCCCGGACCCTGGCCCGGCAGCTCATCGTGGGAAACGAACACCCGCTCCAGGCAGCCGACCTGGCAGAACTGAGGGACGAATCGCAACTGCATCTCACGGAAAAGGGCATCCGGCTGCTCTTCGGCGAAGCCTCGTCGGCCTTCATCGAGAACAACAGCCCGCTGGACCGGTATGGCTTCATCGGGAAAGCCTACAAGATAGTGGACGACAACGCCGGCTACCAGAGCGACATGAGAACCATCATGAAAATCCGTCGCGATATATGTAAACTGGAAGGAAAAAACCGGCAGCTGGGAGTGGTGAAGGACCTGCGCGCACAAGTGGCATCAATCGAAGACCGGATCATCTTCTACATGGTGTGCTACGAACTGCTCGATTCCGACTCGTACCGCATCTCGCAACTCCAGCGCATCTTCACCAAACGGGACGAGATGCAGCTGCGCCGCGCGCTGCAGGACGGGCAACACCCGCTGCAACGGAAAGGCCTCGTGGAACTCACGGGAGGAGGCATCTTCGACAACGGCGAACTCAAACTGACGGAAAAAGGGAAAGAGGTGTTCCTCGAAGAAGACGCGGCCCTGTTCCAAAGCAACTACACGGACAAGAACCTGCTGCCATGCAGCAAAATCGCCGGAAAAAGGCTGTTCTTCGAACCGGAACTGGAGCGCCAGCTCGCCACACTGCGCAACAGTCTGGACGAACAGAACTATCAAACCCTCTGCCGGAGGCTGGGCGAAAGACACCTGCCGGCCGGCATCACGGTGATGTTCTATGGCGCACCGGGAACGGGCAAGACCGAAAGCGTGATGCAAATGGCGCGGGCCACGGGACGCGACATCGTGCACGTGGACATCTCGGCCACCAAGACTTGCTGGTTTGGCGAGAGCGAGAAGCTCATCAAGGAAGTGTTCACCCAATACAAACGCCTTTGCGAAAAAAGCAAGGTGAAACCCATACTGCTGTTCAACGAGGCCGACGCCGTGTTCTCCAAACGCAAAGACTCCAACAGCAGCAGCGTGGCGCAAACCGAAAATGCGATACAGAACATCATCCTGGAAGAAATGGAAAGGCTCGACGGCATCCTTGTGGCCACCACCAACCTGGCCGACAACCTGGACAAGGCCTTCGAACGGCGCTTCCTGTTCAAGGTGCGCTTCGGGCAACCGTCCGTCTGCGCAAAAGCGCAAATATGGAAAGACAAGCTCCCCCAGCTGGACGAAGGGGAAGCCGCGTCGCTCGCCGCGCGCTTCGACTTGAGCGGCGGCGAAATAGAAAACATCGCACGAAAGGCCCTGATGGAGGAAGTCATCAACGGCGTGCGCCCCACACCGGAAAGCCTCGCACAGCTTTGCCACGAAGAGAAAATAGGAAAAAACGGGGGCGACGCGAAGAAAATAGGATTCTAAAAAGCGGCTTCGAATCCATCAAACGGCGATTGGGGATAAACAATTGAGCCGGTTCCGCTTCTGCCCTTCACCCGATAGCTGACGCTATCTTCCTCATGGCTGAAGCGGAGCCGGCTCAAAAACTGTCCAGACCCCACACGAGAACGGGAACATCAAACCGGAGAAGGACTTTCCATAGGAACCGACGAAGGGCTCTATACTCTGGAAACCAAGCGGCATCCTCCCCTCCGGCCCCGCTTCGTCAGCAACTCTTATGCACCATGATGTCGAGCACCTTGCGGTCTGTTTCGTTCATGGCTTCCGCACCGATGCTCGTCAGGTTGTGAATGCTCTTGTCTACATCGTCGTCGATGATGCCTTCCACACTGCTCACACACTTCTGTTGCATGGCCAGCATGGCCGACAACACGGCGGTGGACACCCCGCTGGTGAGCTTCAGCGCGCAGCTGGGCTTGGCGCCATCGCAAATCATGCCGGTCAGGTTGGCAATCATGTTCTTCACGGCATAGGAGACTTGCTCATACTTGCCGCCCATCAGATACGTGATGCCGCAACTCGAACCGGTGGAAGCCACCACGCATCCGCACAAGGCGGAAAGCACACCCAAGCTTTGCTTGATATAAATGGCGGTCAGGTGACTGAGCATGAGCGCACGGATGAGTTCTTCGTCCGTGTTATGGTTCTCCTCGGCAAAGACCACCACCGGCATCGTGGCGCAGATACCTTGGTTGCCGCTCCCGGAATTGCTCATCACGGGAATCATGGCGCCCGCCATGCGGGCGTCGCAGGCGCAAGACGTACTCGACAGGATATGGGAAAAGATGTTGTCGCCCATGATGCCCCGCCCCAACGGACGGCTCAGTGTCTTGCCCAGTTCGTGGCCGTAACAGCCTTTCAAGGCTTGCTGCGACGCGGCTTCGTTCAGGCGGCGCGCCTCGCGGATGAACTCAATCTCCTCCAGCGGGGCCTCCATTGAGAAATCATACACTTTACGCAGGTTTAAGTCACATTCTTCCTCGTCGTCTTCTTCCATCGAAGGCCTGCGGTTATCCAACAACACCGTCCCGTCCACTTCCACGAACACGAAATGCGTGTGGTGCCCCGCAATGATGACAGTGGCCTTGCGCCCCGTCCGTCCTTCCACTGCGGCTTCCACATACAATTTCTCGCTTGTGTCTTCTTTCAGGGCAATCTTGATGCGCCGCTCCGCGATGTATCTCTTTCCGCGGGCCACATCTTCGGGCGTCACGTCCTTCAGCACCTCAAGCCCGTAGTCCGACTTCCCGACCAGCGCCCCGAGCGCAATGGCTATGGGCAGCCCCACCATCCCCGTTCCGGGAATGCCGACGCCCATGGCGTTCTTCAGTATGTTCGCACTCAAGGCCACCCGCACCGAAACCGGCTCTTCGCCCAAGGCCTCGGCCGCACGGGCCACACAAAGAGACACGCACATGGGCTCCGTGCAGCCAATGGCCGGCACGACCTGCTGCTTGACCAGCCGGATGATGCGTTCTCTCTCCGCTTTATCCAACTTCACGCACTCCATGCCTTCCATCCATTCTCATTCGTCAGCCATTTCCTCGTCCACGTCCTTGATGTCGGCTTCCGGGGTATAGCTGTCATAGAAGGTCTCGTCGTTTGTCACGTCCTCTTCTTCTTCCGTCTCGGTGTCTTCGTCCACCTCCTCGTCCGGGATGCGGCGATTGCCGTCCTCATCATATTCCTGCTCCGGCACAAAGCGCAATTTCTCCATCGGTTCGCGCTTCTTGGCAAAAATGGCCTCCACCCACGAACCTTTCGGAATCTCCAGCACTTCATATCCGTCGGCTACCTTGCGCTCCAGAGTGCCGCCCTTGGCGTGTATGCGCGAAGCCGGCAGCGTGGTGGTACTGATATCGAAAGCCGATTCGATGATGTCCTTTATCGCCAGCGAGATAGAATCCCATCCGCCGCCAAAGTTACCCTCAATCAGTTTCAGCAATTCAAAAGCCGTGACGTGCTTGATGTTCTCATAAGAAAGGTCTGTAATCCGCCGAATCTCCTTCTTACGGATGGCCACGGCTCCCTTGTGCTTGTCCACGCCCGGCAGAATAACATAATCACCGTTGTTGTACCTCAATACTTCACGATCGTCTTTCGGGTCGAAATGATACACTTCGAAAGCCAGACGGATAATGTTCAGCACCTTATCCTCCGATGCGGAAAAGCCTTCTTCCTTGATGTCCTTCTGCCACAGCTCCAAAAGCTCCTGGGCGTCAATCCCCCATACATTGCTGGCATTCAGGTCAAGAACAGACTCCAAATAGTAATTCTTCTTCGGCATATTAGTCCTCCTTTAATTTTTTGGCAAAAGTAATAAAATAAATACGTTCTACCACAAGTTTTTCCCAAGAAACAAGTAAAAGGAACACAAAAAAAGCACACCTTATTATATAAGATTCCTATCCTGCATATAGGAATAAGGAATACGGGAACAAGGCATAGGCCAAAGAAGGGCAAATCCCCTCTCCAAGGTAACTTCTCCTTGAAGAGGGGATTTGCGCATCGCGCCCGTATGGACAACATCTGCGACGGGCAAGCCGTGCGGCAATAGACGGGCTCCGAAGAGTACCCGCCTCGCCGCTCGTCCTTCCGCATGCAGGCTATTCCTCCTCGGGCACCATGCCCAAATAAGAGCACGTGAAGTTCTTACCCTTAATGGAAGGGAACTGGCTGCGCGCATCCACGTCCTGCCTCGAACGCAAATGCTCTACGATACGGTCATAACATTCCTGCATGTTGTGCGCCTTGCACCGTGCCTTGAAGCGCGTATCCTGATATTGGAACTTATTGGTGCCGGGTATGGGCACCACACGCTTGAACAGAATCTCGCCTTCATACCATCCCGGACGGTCATTAAGGGAAAAGCGCGACACCGGTTCCTTTTCCCCACCACCAGCCAGCGGCTGCATCCGACCGCCGTTCACCTTGAATTCGGCCAAAGTCGTGGCCGTGGTCTTAATCACAATAAAATACACACGAGGGCGCACTTTGTAACGCTTGGGGTAAGGCATCGGGCTCTCCATGTATTGGCGCAAATCTTTCACGAACGTCTCATCCAACGATATTCCCGGCAAGGAAGACAAGAAATCATAAGCTTCTTCTGCCGAACTCACCACACACTCCTCGTCAAAATAGCGAATGTACAAATTCATCAATTACTCAAATCTAAATTAAATAAAAAGCCTAAGTCCGAACAATTATACCTTAATAATATAATTAGTCGGACACGGCCGCAAAATTAAATAAAATCCGCCGTCCGCACAAATTTTATATACCGTAATCCGCACAAAGCCCGATAAAAACCGTAACTTTGCACGACTTTTTCATGATAACATAGACATGTCTATTATCCGATTCATCAAAAACTGGACGCTGCCCATCGCCATGCTCACCGGCGCGCTGTCCTATTTCGTGTATACCGGCATTCCGGCATTAGTTCCCACCAAGCCTTACGTGGCACAAGCCATCGCCATCCTGCAACCGGCGCTCATCTTTGCCATGCTGTTCATCACCTTCTGCAAAGTCGACCCCAAGGAGCTCCGTCCCTGCCGGTGGCACGGCTGGCTGCTCCTGATACAGGCCGGCAGCTTCGCCCTCATGGCCGGAATCGCCCACCTGTTTCCCGACATGCCGGGAGAAGTGTTGCTCGAGGCCGCCATGCTGTGCATGATTTGCCCCACGGCTACCGCAGCTCCCGTCGTAACGGGAAAACTGGGAGGCAACGCCGCCCATCTGACCACCTACACCATTCTCGTCAACTTGGTGGCAGCCGTCATCGTCCCGCTCTTCGTCCCCTTGGTGCACCCACATCCGGAGCTCACCTTCGGCATGTCTTTCGCCCTCATCCTGGGCAAGGTGTTCCCATTGCTGTTCTGCCCCTTCCTCCTGGCTTTGCTGGTCCGCTATTGCCTGCCTCGCTTCCACCGCGTCGTCACGAGCTGCAAAGACCTGGCCTTTTATCTCTGGGCCGTGTCCTTAGCCATCGCCATTGGAGTCACGGTGAAGAGCATTGTCCATAGCGAAGTGCCCGTCATCTACCACATCGGGATAGCCGGCATATCGCTGGCTTGCTGCGTCCTGCAATTCTGGAGCGGGAAAGCCATCGGTGCGCGCCACGACGATGCCATCAGCGCCGGGCAAGCCTTGGGACAGAAAAACACGGTGTTTGCCATCTGGATGGGATACACGTTCATGACGCCGGTGACCTCTGTGGCCGGCGGATTCTACAGCGTGTGGCATAACATCTATAATTCGTACCAACTCTACCAAAAACGAAAGGAAACTGAGAACGCGGATCAGGCTTCTGCCTGATTCGCACAAAAAAACCGCTTGATGAAGCGGCGGCAAAGAGCGGAAAACGAGACTCGAACTCGCGACCCCGACCTTGGCAAGGTCGTGCTCTACCAACTGAGCTATTTCCGCAATCAAAAAAAAACAAATGAAAGTGAAGAGAAGGAGACTCGAACTCCCACGACACAATTGTCACTACCCCCTCAAAGTAGCGCGTCTACCAATTCCGCCATCTCTCCAAAAAAGGATGCTATCACATTTTAGTGTGCCCAGAACAGGACTCGAACCTGCACGTCTCTCAACACTCGCACCTGAAACGAGCGCGTCTACCATTCCGCCACCTGGGCAAAAAATGCTTTCTGAATCTTGAGCGGAAAACGAGACTCGAACTCGCGACCCCGACCTTGGCAAGGTCGTGCTCTACCAACTGAGCTATTTCCGCAAAAGATGCTTGTTCATCAAATTAATTCCGTTTTGCATCCCCCTGAATGCGGTTGCAAAGGTACGACTATTTTTTGAACTGGCAAGCGTTTGGGCGAAAAATTTTCGTTTTACCCTGCATTTTTTCTTTTCAGCACATCCGGTCGCGATAGTCTTCATAGGTGAAGCGCCGATAATATTCCAGCGTTCCGTCCGTATGCAGCAGTGCGATGTCTGGGTGCGCCACTCCGTTGAACATATTGGTTTTCACCGTGGTGTAATGTATCATATCCTCAAATATGATGCGGTCGCCCGGCGTCAAGGGACGGTCGAATCGCCACGCCCCCATGAAATCTCCGCTCAGGCAGCTGTTTCCTCCCAAGCGATACACATTTTCTTCCGCTCCGGCCGTCTTCACGGCTTCGGGCTCCAGCGCCTCGGCATGGCGCACCGCTGGCTGGTAGGGCATCTCGAGGCAGTCCGGCATGTGGCACGTGAAGCTTACGTCCAAGATGGCCGTGCGGATGCCGCCGTTCTCCACCACATCCACCACCGAAGCCACCAACGGGCCGGTTTGCCACGCAAAGGCAGACCCCGGCTCCAATATCACCTCCAAGTTAGGATAGCGCTCCCGCAAGCCCTTCAACAGGTCGACCAGCAAATCCACGTCGTAGCCCTTGCGCGTCATCAGGTGCCCGCCGCCCAGGTTCAGCCATTTCAAGCGTGGAAGCCACCGTCCGAACTTCTCTTCGATGTGTTGCAACGTGTGCCCCAAGGCCTCGGCCGAACTTTCACAATGGCAATGGCAATGGAAGCCCTCGATGCCCGCCGGCAGGTCTGCCGGAAGTTGCGAGGCCGTCACGCCGAAACGTGAACCCGGGGCACAAGGGTTATACAGTTCCACTTCTATTTCCGAATATTCCGGGTTGATGCGCAGCCCGCACGAGACGGCTTCGTCCGGATGCCGGCGGTTGTAGTCCTCCACTTGGGGGTAAAACCGCGCGTATTGGCTCAGGGAGTTGAACGTGACGTGGCTGCTGCACGACAAGATCGTGCCGAAATCCCGCTCCGTATAAGCCGGAGAATAGGTGTGTGCCTTGCTGCCGAACTCTTCGGCCGCCAGCCGGGCCTCATACGGCGAACTGGCCGTGGTGTGGCGGATATATTCGCGGAAGATGGGGAACGACTTCCACAGCGCAAATGCCTTGAAGGCCAGGATGACCTCCACTCCGGCGCGCCCGGCCACGCCCCGAATCAGTTCCAGGTTTCTGCGCAGCAGGCTTTCTTCCATAATATAACACGGCGTGGGCACGCCTTCGTATGTCTGGCTGTCGGTTTTCATGCTCGTTCTTTTCCTATATTAATATACGACATGCACGTTGTCTATCCACAAGGTTGTGCCGATGGAACCCACGTAGGCGCCTCCGTAGCTGGAATCAAATTGCAGCACCATGTGTGTCGGCACCTCGTCGGCATCGGCCCACCCCACTTCCTTGATGGGCACCATCTTGCCTTTGCTGTTGCGGGTGTACTGTGTCCGGTCGCCCGAAATCAGCCCCATGTAGCTTTGGAAGCCCGGTTTCTTGGAAATGTCGCCGTACTGGATGGCGAACTCCGCTCCGTTCACCCAGTCGGTGCTCTTGTCAAAGCGGTGTATCATTGTACCGATGCGCTTGGCATACACATTGCCCTTCTCGTCCTCCCAACGCTTCTGGAGCAGGCAAAGCACGTCGGGCATGTCGCGCCCCGGCACGGTGGACACGCGGCTGAATCCCGTCTGCCGTATGCGGTTCTGGTCGTTGGTGAGTTTCACCTTGTAGTCGAACTTGACGGCTTTCGGACGCTTGGTGAAAGGCACACCCAGCGAGAGCTTGCTCATCGGATTGGACGTGTTCGTGATGGGTTCGGGCACACTGCCCAGGAACACCGACCCCGCGGCCAGCACTTCGATGTCCACGATGCGCATCACCTTCACTTTCTCCACGTGCGTCTCCAGCCGGGCACAATATCCGTTGCCCCTCTTCTCCCGGTATACGGAAGTGTTGGTCTTGGTGATGCCACACACCTTGGCCATCACGTTCGAGGTGGCCCACGGCGAGCCGCCTTGGTTCGTATACGGTTTGTTCTCGTTCCACACCGCGTTCGGGCCTATTTCATACAATTGTTTGGTCTCTCCCCCGATAATCCGGCTTTCCTTGATGTTGCGGACTATCCATTGGTCGAAATTGCCGTACTTGATCAGTTCCGACTGGGCCGCGCCCTGCACCATGGGGCACAGCGCCAACAGCCCCGACACGTACATTACTTTAAGATTCATCCTATATCTTTGTTTTTAAAGTTTATCCTTGTCAAAATGCCTCGTTGATGTTGAAGGTGAAGTTCGGGCTGTCCTTGGTGAACCCCAAGTCGAAGCGCACGTTCACCCTCTTCTTGAACTCCCACCGGTAGCCCACGCCGTAGTTGGGCAATATCTGGTCAAAATAGATATGCCCGAAGTTGGGGAACACGTTGGCCAGCCCCACCCACACGGCAATGCCGTTCCGGCCCTTGATGTGTTGGCGCAGCTCCAGCTGCCCCTCCATGATGTTCCTGTCGCGGTAGCGCCCTTCGTAATATCCGCGCATGCGCCCCTGCACGCCCACCTGGGCCATCATTGTCCACGGCACGTCGCCGTAGTTGAACAGCGAATGCAACTCCATGGCCAGCACGCCGCCCTTCCACACCTGGTGGTAGGTGCAAAACGTCAGGTCGGTGTAGCTGAACGCATAATCGTTGCCGAATCCGGAGGGATAGAACATCTGCTCCAGGCGCAGGAAGTTGCCCTTGTAGGCGTTCAGCACAAAATCCCGCGTGTCGTAGGTGAAGTTCAGACCCGCGCCATAGTTGGCCACCGACTTGTCCTGTCCTTCGAGCAGCACTTCGTTCTCGAAGCCGAAGCTGTTCACCCACTCCACGTCCACGACCGGCCCCACGAACACCGACTTGCCAAGGCGGAACAGGAAGCTGGGTTTGAACTGGAGCTTCACGCGCTCATAGTCGCTTTTGTTCGCCCCGTTGGCACCGTTGTCGTAACCGATGCCCCAGAAGTCGCCGGGGAAAGTGTAGAAAAACAATTGATAGTCCAACCTGTATTTCTCTTTGGGCAGGAAGTTGTTGCCCCGCAGCCCGACTGCCAGCATCCCCGTCAACGAGGCGTTGGCAAAGACGGAGACGTTGGACTTGGGCAAGGCTGGATCGGAACGGTCCCACGAATACAGCCCCGAGGCCGTGATGCCCAAGCCTGCCGAAGTGGCTGCCGTATAGCTTGGCCCCAGCAACATGCTGAAGTCGAAAGGCCGGTCGGCGTGCTTGTTCGTGCTCCGCAAGTAGTGCCCAATCCATCGGAACGGATTGTAAGTTTTCCTATGCACGGAATCCACGGCCGACGCCGCCGGCTCCGGTTCGTGCCGGGCACTATCCTGCCCCGCCGCGGCCGGCGCATCCGCCCATCCGGCGGCACTCGAATACATGCACGGCCACCCGCACAATAACAGAATACCCAAAAACCTATTCCGCATTTCTTTTATCCTTGGACGCGCAAATTTACATCTTTTTTATTATCAGCGGGAAAAAGTTTTCAGTATATTGATGCTTTCTTAAAAGAATTAACACTCCGCCCCATGCGTCCGGCCGGGAGCCCTCCTTTCGCACCACTTTCCCCGCCTTTTGCGACAGCTCCCGCCTGCGCCCCCTTCTGCGAGAACTTTCTGTCAGTCCGCCTCCGGAAAAGTGCGAATTGGCCTTTTCAGCAACAAAGTTTGAGCCGCACAGCAATGCCGTTGTCCGCGTTTCGCCTTAACTTTGCAACCGTAAGCATGGGGGCGGCCCCATGAAGTTAAACTCAGATTCATCTGCAAACGACATGAAGAAAGTATTGATCATTTCATCCAGCCTGCGCCGCGGGAGCAACTCCGACGCCTTGGCTGAAGCCTTTGCCCGCGGCGCGGCCGAGGCCGGAAACGAAGTGGAGCACGTCAGCCTGAAAGGCAAGGACCTGCGCTTCTGCATGGGGTGCCTGGCGTGCCAGAAAACGCAAAAATGCGTCATCGCCGACGACGCCCCCGCCATCGTGGAAAAGATGTATGCGGCCGACGCCATCGCCTTTGCCACACCTATTTATTATTATGAACTGAGCGGACAACTGAAAACGCTGCTCGACCGCTCGAACCCGTTGTACACGACCGACTACCACTTCCGCGACATCTACCTGCTCACCTCGGCGGCCGAAGGCGAGCCGCAGGTGCCCGCCCGCGCCGTGGCCGGACTGGGCGGCTGGATAGAGTGTTTCGAGCAGGCACGGCTTGCGGGCACTGTGTTTGCCGGAGGCGTGAACGGACCGGGAGAAATCGAAGGACACAAGGCTCTGGCCGAGGCCTACGAAATGGGAAAGACCGTCTGACACCGGCCCGACGGGAGATAAACAAGCAACAACCCCCCTCTAAAATCAAGAAGATATGGTAAGACAATCCATTGCCGCCTTGTGCGTCGCCCTCCTCGCCTGCTCGTGCGGGACGGGGAGCAAGACCGGACAAGGCGAACCACAACCTCAAACAAACAACAACATGGAAGAGACATTGACCCTGACTCAGGAATGGGACAAAGTGTTCCCGCTGAGCAACAAAGTGAACCATTCGAAAGTGACGTTCCACAACCGCTACGGCATCACGCTGGCCGCCGACCTCTACGCCCCGAAGGACGCCAGTGGAAAACTGCCCGCCATCGCCGTCTGCGGTCCCTTCGGCGCCGTCAAGGAGCAGGCATCGGGCCTTTACGCCCAGCAGCTGGCCGAACGCGGATTCCTCACCATGGCCTTCGACCCGTCGTTCACGGGCGAGAGCGGAGGCCAGCCCCGCTATGTGGCCTCGCCGGACATCAACACCGAAGACTTCTGCGCGGCGGTCGACTACCTCTCCACGCGCGGCGAGGTCGACCCTGAACGAATCGGCATCCTCGGCATCTGCGGCTGGGGCGGCATGGCGGTCAACGCAGCGGCCGTCGACACGCGCATCAAGGCCACCGTCGCCGCCACGATGTACGACATGAGCCGCGTCAATGCCAACGGCTATTTCGACGAGGCCGACAACGCCGACGCACGCTACGACATGCGCCGACAGCTCAACGCACAGCGCACCGAAGACTACCGCAACGGAACCTACGAACTGGCAGGCGGACTGCCCGACTCCGTCCCGGCCGAAGCACCGCAATACGTGAAGGACTATTTCGCCTACTACAAGACGGAGCGCGGCTACCACAAGCGTTCGCTCAACTCCAACGGCGGATGGAACAAGACCTCGGCGCTGTCGTTCATCAACATGCCCATCCTGACGTATGCCGGAGAAATCCGCAACGCGGTGCTCCTCGTGCATGGCGAGAAGGCGCACTCGCGATATTTCAGCGAAGACACCTTCAAGAAGCTGAAGGGCGACAACAAGGAACTCCTCATCGTACCCGGCGCCAACCACACGGATCTCTACGACAACTTCGAGAAGATTCCGTTCGACAAGATAGAAGCCTTCTATCGCGAGCATCTGGAATAAATGAAACCGCAACCCATCACGTTCCGCGACGGACGACAGGTCTGCCCGCTCGGACAAGGCACCTATCAGATGGGACGCCGGCGCAAAGAGGAAGTGCAGGCCCTGCGACGGGGCATCGACCTGGGACTGGCCGTGATCGACACCGCCGAGATGTATGGCACGGAGGACCTCGTGGGCGAAGCCGTGCGCGGCTGCCGCGACGAGGCCTTCATCGTGAGCAAGGTGTTGCCCGGCAACGCCAGCTACGAGGGCGCGAAACGGGCCTGCGAACGAAGCCTGCGCAGGCTCGGCACGGACCGCATCGACCTCTACCTGCTGCACTGGATAGGGCACTATCCCTTCTCCGAAACCGTGCGCGCCTTGGTGGAACTGCGGCAGGAAGGCAAAATCCTGCGGTGGGGCATGAGCAACCTCGACGTGGCGGACATGGAGCGCATCCTCTCCCTGCCCCACGGCGAGGATTGCGCCGCCAACCAGGTGCTCTACAACCTGCACGACCGCGGCATCGAGTTCGACCTCATTCCCTGGAGCGCCGGGCATCGCATCCCCGTGATGGCCTACACTCCATTGGGCGAAGGCCGGCTGAAGGACCATCGGGTGCTGTCGCGCATCGCGCAACGCCACGGCGCCACTCCCACGCAAATCATGCTGGCGTGGATGATGCGCACGCCGGACGTCATGCCCATTCCCAAGGCCGGCAGTGCCGACCATGTGGAAGAAAACGCCCGGAGCCTCGCCATAGAACTGACGGACGAGGACCTGCGGGAGATTGACCGGGCCTTCCCGCCCCCGACCCACAAGATCAGGCTGGCCGGTTGGTGAAACAACCGTCCCGGCAGCGAATGGGGCACGAACGGAAGCGGGACAAAGCACCGGAGAATCTTAAAACCTTACAGTCCTGGCAAAAGGCCTCCATGAAAGAGACACTCTTGCCGGGACTGTTTTTTTCATGTCGGCCCCGAAACGCCGAAGCTGGTGCCGGAGGCTGCGCCCGACGCCCCGAAAAGGCCAACCCCCGGGCATCGCCCCGCGGAATGCGGGCAGACGCCTTGCGGAGTCGCGGATTGTACTTGCCGCAAAGTACTCGAGTACTTGCCGCAGAGTACTCGAATACTCTCCGCAAAGTACGCTGACGGCCTCCGCAGGCCGCGACGTCGCATCGGGCAAGTCCGGGCGCGCCCGGACGCACGCCTTCCGGCTATCGGCCGGCAAGCAATGAGGCAGCCGGACGGACCCGCCCTTCGGCCAGGCGCGCGTCGGGCGAATGCCTCCCCCTGCGTTTCCACGCCGCTCCCGCATACAGGCATCAGGGCATCCGATAGTCTGACATTCCGGTTCATTCCGCCGCCTTGAAGTTGTACGTCGGCCGGATGACGTCCACCACCTCCACGGTGTCGCGTATGTTGGCGAGAATCTCGTCCTTCGGCTTATAGGCCATGGGCGACTCGTCCTTGGTCTCCTCCGACAGGCTTTCGCTGTAGATGCCCTGCATCGACCGCCTGTACTCCTCCATGCTGATACGCTGGAAAGCCTGGCTGCGGCTCATGACGCGCCCCGCGCCGTGGGGCGCCGAACAGTTCCAGTCCCCGTTCCCCCGCCCCGTGCAGATGAGCGACCCGTCGCGCATGTTCAGCGGGATGATGCACCGCTGCCCGGCATACGCCGCGATGGCTCCCTTGCGGATGATGTTGTCGTCGCCGATGTAGTTGTGCACGCTCTCGAAAGCCCCGTCCGCCCCCTCGGGCTCTCCGCCACACGGCCCTGCCAGATGCTCCAAGAGCAGGTCGGCAATCAGGCGGCGGTTGATTTGCGCCCAGCGCTGGCAGAGCCTCATGTCGTGCAGGTAGTCGTCGCGGTAGGCGCCTTCCAGATAGGCCAGTTCCGGCGGCATGGACGGGCGGCGCATCTTGAAGGAGTTGTGCAGTTGGCGCACGGCCTCCTGCAGCTCGTCCCTGCGCCCGGCCTGTTTGTAAGCCGCAATCATCCGGTTCTGTTCTTCCATCAGTTCGGCCCAGCCCGACTGGCACTTGACCGCCAGTTTCTGGTACACCTGCGCCACCTGCTTCCCCAGGTTCCGGCTTCCGGTGTGCACCACCAGGTAACTTCCTCCCCGCTCGTCGCGGTCTATCTCGATGAAGTGGTTTCCTCCCCCGAGCGAACCGATGGAAAGGTTCAGGCGCTTCGTGTCCTTCAGCTCCCGGTAGCAGCGCAACTGCTTCACCAGTTCTTTCGCCTCCCGATAGGCGTCCATGTGCTTCGGCGCCAGCGGGACATACCGTCCGTCGCGGATGCCGCGCCCCGACGGGATGTTGTGCAGAATGAACTCGTTCAGCGCGTGGTAGTCGACGGGCTTCGCAGCAGCGAACGGCTGCACCAGGATGCCGCACCCGATGTCCACCCCGACGATGTTCGGAATCACCTTTTCGCCCAAATCGCCCGTGAACCCTATCACGCATCCCGCCCCGGCATGCACGTCGGGCATAATCCTGATTTTGCAATGCGCGAATGCGCCGATGGCCAGCAAATCCATGATTTGCGCCATGGCCGTCTCTTCGATGTTCTCCGTGAATATTTTCACGTCATGTCCTTCTATGGTTCTCACCTTTTCTTCCTTTATATATTATTCGTTTTCCTTGCCCGGCTTTCCTTGTCGGGGCGGGTTCTGGCGGCAAAGTTAAGGCCCAGATGCGCCAAAACGAAGCAGAAGCAGGGAAAAACACCGTGACGGGGCAAAAAATCCGGGATGTGCTACGATTTTTCAGCAGTTAATCGGTACATTTGTGGCAAAGAAGAACAACAAACCTGATTTATTATGGCAGCAAACCTTTTCGGACGATACGTTTGGCTCGTGGACATCCTGCTCCGCTACGGGCGGTTGACCTTTCAGGAAATCAACGAACTGTGGAAGAAAAGCAACCTGGGATATGGCGACGAGCTTCCCCTGCGCACCTTCCACAACCACCAGAAAGCCATCAAGGACATTTTCGACGTCTACATCGAATGTGACAAAAAGGACGGCTACCGGTACTACATCGACGAACCGGAACGGCTGAGGGGCAACAACCTGCGCAGCTGGCTGATCAGCTCCTACGCCACGTTGAACCAAATCCAGGCCGACCGCGGACTGGAAGACCGCATTTTCTTCGAGGACATACCCTCCGGGCAGATGTGGCTCACGCTCATCGCCGACGCCATGCGGCACGACCGGGTGCTGAGCATCACGCACCAGGGGTTCGGCAAGCCGGAGCCCAGCACGTTCGACATCGAACCTTATTGTCTGAAGGTGGCGAAACGGCGGTGGTACGTCATCGGGCGAAGCCCTTACTATTCCGACCGCAACAAGGCAAGGGGGAACAAGCCCAAGGATGTCTACCTGGTGTATGCGCTCGACAGGATTTCCGACATCCGCGACACGGGGCGCACCTTCAAGCCGGACAAGAGTTTCAACGCGGAACGCTATTTTGAAGGATGCTGCGGGGTGATCACCTCCGACGGCCCCGTCGTGCCCGTCGTCGTGCGTGCCTACAAAGGCTTTGCCGACTACCTGCGCACCCTCCCGTTGCACGAGTCGCACCGCGAACTGGGAAGCGACGGCGAGTCGACCCTCTTTGAGTATCGCGTGAAGCTCACCTTCGACTTCTACCAACTGCTGCTCGCACAAGGCGATCAACTGGAAGTAGTGTCGCCCGAAGAGGTGCGCCAAGAAATGCGGAACTTCGCCAAACGACTGATGGACTATTATGCAACGAAGGAGGAAGAGCCATGCAAGGACTGAATTTCATCGCCATCGACTTCGAAACGGCTGCGGAGAGCCGGGCCTCGGTCTGCGAGGCAGGCATCTGTGTGGTGCGCGACGGAAAGGTGACAGAAACCCGCTCCTGGCTGGTGCGCCCGGTCGGCAACCGGTACTGCTATTGGAACACGCAGGTCCATGGAATCCGCCCTGCCGACACGGCCAACGCCCCGGACTTCCCCGAAGTGTGGGCCGAAATTGCCAGCTATCTGGCCGACTGTCCCGTGCTGGTCGCCCACAACGCCGTGTTCGACATGGGATGCATCCGCGACTCGCTGGAACTTTACGGCTTGGAAAAGCCCGATGTCACCTACTACTGCTCGCTGCGCGCCGCCCGCAAGATTTACGACTTCAGTTGCAACAAGTTGGATTACCTTTGCCAACGCTTCGACATCTGTTGCGGAACGCACCACCGCGCGGGCAACGATGCCGAGATGTGCGCCCGCCTGTTCCTCAGGGAGATCCGGGACACGGGATGGGACGACCTGACGAGCATGAACGCCTACGGCGGGAAGCTGTGAACCGGCGCCCGACCGCCATCCGCCCGGAGCCGCAATCGCACAGCGCCACTTGCCGGAACGGAATTTTATTGCTAACTTGCCGCGACAAACTCTTGACCCTACACAAGGCAACACATGAAAATATTGCATACAGCCGACCTGCACCTGGGGCAGGTCATCTACCAGAACTATGACCGGACGGACGAGCACGACTGCTTCTTCGCCCAGTTGGAACAGTGGTGCCGCGACGAGCGGCCTGACGCCCTGATAGTGAGCGGCGACGTGTTCGACATACAACAACCGTCGGCCACGACGTGGAAGGCGTTCACCAGACATTTCGTCCGCTTGCACCGCTCATCGCCCGGCATGCACATCGTCATCGTCGCGGGCAACCACGATTCGGCCTCCCGCCTCCAGTCACACGATGCCGTGTGGCAACTGGCCGACGTGCATCTCGTCGGCACTCCCCCTCCGGCCGACGCAGCTTCGTCCGACGGGTGGCAGGAACGCTTCATTGTCCGGCTGCCCGAAGGCTACATCGTCGCCTTGCCCTACATGACCGGCGAGCGCACCGCCACGCTTCAGGCCCTGCTCGACCGCGTGGCCGCCGAAAACACGGAAGGAAAACCCGTGGTCATGACGGGACACTTGGCCGTGGCCGGTTGCGACACGACCGGACACGACCCCGACGTGGGGCACGTCAGGACACAATCCCGGGCCAGCCTGGGACTGGGATATGACTATTTTGCCCTGGGCCACATACACAAGCCTCAGACCATCGGCCGCGAAGCGGACTGCATGGAAGCGGACGTAACTTATCCCGCTCCCGTCATCCGCTACGCCGGGAGCGCCCTCCACGTGAGTTGCGACGAGCAATACCCCCACACGGTGAGCTGTGTGGAAATCGACCGCCACGGCGGAAACGTGCGCGTCCGCCAGCTCCGCATCCACGAATTGAGGCATTTCCACATCCTGCCCTACGCCTACGCCTCGTTCACCAACAGCGAAGACGCTCTGGAAGGCATACGCCGGTTTGCCGAGGAATGCGGAAGAGGCTACATCCGGTTGCAATTGGACCAACGCGCGGTGCTCCCGTCCGACTTCAACCAAGCGGTGTACGCCCTCATCGAACCTTACAAGGAAGAGTTGCGCTACAACCCGAAAATCCTGTGGACAGGCCCGACAGAAAGCCACACTGAAGACTTCGTGAAGCCGAAGTTCGAAGTGGCGGAAATCCAACAAATGACCGACCCGGTGCTCTTCATAGAGAAGACGCAGCAACAATATCCGGAACTCGACATGGACGAAGTGCGAGAAGCCTTCGTCGAGATAGAGGCGGAAATGAGACGCATGGCGGAGGAGAGCAACACCACGCGCAAAAGAAACAGACAAAGTTAGCCCAAGCATCCGACGAACATGAGAATAAAAAAGTTACATATAAGGAACATTGCATCCATCGAAACGGGAGACATAGACTTCGAAAACGGCTTGCGCGACGCCGTGAGCGGGGAAGCGGCCCCGCTCTTCCTCATCTGCGGCGACACCGGGGCGGGAAAAACCGTCATACTGGACTGCATCGCCATGGCTCTCTACAAGAAAACACCTCGATTGGACGGAGTGGCCAACGCCATGCGGAACGATTACGTGAACACCGAAGGCGAGACGCTGCGGGTGGCCAGCATAGAACAATACACGCGGTTGGGCATCTCGGAACGCGAGCCGTGCTACAGCGAAGTGGAATTTGAAGGCAACGACGGGACCACTTACCATGCCCGGCTCTCCTTGGGTATGCAGCGCTACCGCAAACAGATGAAGCACCGCGCACCTAAATGGGAAGTAAAAAGAGGAGACGGAGACTGGCTGTCGGGGAACAACGAAGTGGGCCAAATCATACAACAGGCCGTTGGCCTCAGCTTCGAACAGTTCGGACGCATGGCCATGTTGGCGCAGGGACAATTCGCATCGTTCCTCACCGGAGGAAAGGCGGAGCGCGAAGCTATCCTGGAGCAACTGACCAACACGGAACGCTTCTCACGATACGGCGCGGCCATCAAGAATATTTTCGACCGGACGAAAGCGGTTTGCGGACAAACGCAAACCGAATATGACACGGAAGCCACCCACATCCTGAAAGAAGAAGAAAGGACAAACCTGCTGGAAAAGCTGGTCCGTCTGGAAGCGGACAAGAAAGAACTGGAAACGCAGGTGCGGCAGAACGAGGAACGGCTTGCGCTCGTCGAGGCCATAGAAAAAAGCAAATGCAACGCGGCTTCCGCACAACAAGACCTGGAACGACTGGAAGCAGCACGAAACAGTGAGGAATACAAGGCGTATGCAGCGCTCGTCAGCGGATGGGACAGCACCACAGCGCAACGCCTGACCCTGACAAGAATGAAAGACGCACAGGAAAAGGAGGCGACGACAAAAGCACGAGAGCCCCTGCGGAAGGCTGCATTCTGCCGCCTGTCGGCCGACCTGGCACAGCGCGAAGAGGACATCCGGCAGCTCGACAAGGAAAGAGAAAAATTACAACAGTGGATGGGCGAGCACAAGAATTGGGACGAGCTATACGGGCAAACCGGGGAAATCGTCCAGAAAATGCGCCAATATGAAGACATCCTGAAAGAAATCCGAATCCTTGCAGGCAAAATGCAGGAGGAAGCACAAAGGACAGCCCCGCTGAAGAATGCGGCCGAGGAAGCCGCGCGAAACGCAGAAGCGGCCGCCCGCTCCGCAAGGGAAAAGCAAGCGGAAATAGACGCGCTGACCCAACAACGGGAAAAAATGGACCCGGACCGCGCAAACCAAGAACTTGACAAAGCCAACCTGAAGCACGCCGGACTGACACAGCTGCGGCAGACTCTGCATGCACTGGAAGCCGACAAAGCCGGACTGGAAAAGCTCGACGCAGACATCAAAACCATGGAGGGGAAGATGCGCATGCTTTCACAGGCTGCCCAAGAAGCAGAAACGGCCTACAAGCAGGCCCGCGAAAGGGATGAAAAAGCGAACAACCTGCTCCACACCATGCAAACAAGCCTCGAGGAACATCTCGTCACGCTGCGGAAACGGCTCGCTGCGGAGCAGGCCGACACTTGCCCCTTGTGCGGCCAGCACATCGACCACGCCCACTTGGACAAGGACTTCCGCATGGTGCTGACCCCCTTGGAGCAAGAAAAGGCTGCCACGGGGGCCGACCTGGAACGGGCCACCGCAGTGCGCGACAAGGCAAAGAAGAACTACGACATGGCAAGCGGCATGCTGCAGACGCAGCTGGCGCAACATTCGCAACAGAAAAACAGACTGAACGCACAAACTGTGCAGGCCGCGCAAACGGCACAACGGTTGGCTCTTGACCCGGCACGCCCCATGGCCGAACAAGTGGACAGGGCCATCGAATCTGTTGCAGCCGCCATGATGCGACTCAAAAAGCGACAGCAGGAAGCTGAAGAACTGCAACGCAAAATCGGACACTTGCTGAAAGAGAAAAAGGAAGTGGACGCGGCCAAAGAGGAAACCGAAAAAGCCAAGGTGCGCACGGAGAAAGCCATCGAGACCAACGCGCAAGAGCTACGCCACCTGCACGGACAGGAAGAGGCCGGAAGAAGGACGGCAGAACAATTGTCCGCCGACTTGGAAGCCACCTTGTGCGGCCTGATGCCGGACTGGCAGAAGGACACCGCAGCCACGAAAGAGGCGCTGACCGCAGGTGCCAACGCCTACGCCCGCCAGAAGACGGCGCTCGAAAACGCCACGCAACGCCGGGAAACCTTGTCGGCCTTGGCCGCATCCATCGGCCACATCCGCAACAACATCCTGAAACAACGAGAAAAATGGGAACAGGCAGTTGCCCCGGCCTCCTTCCCTTGCCCCGACATCCACGGTGAATGGGCGAAACTTTTCGCCGACGTGGACGCAGCCACGAAAGCCGAAGACGAATGCGCCCGCACCATCGCGGCCTGCGCCACGGAACTGAATGCATATTTCGAAGCAACGGGCACAACGGAAGCCGACCTGACCGCCCTCACCGCCAGGGAAAACGAACTGGCCGGCGCACGCAGACGCCTCAACAGCATCCAAGCCAACATCACGTCGCGGCGCGACGCCATAGCCGCCGCACGGAAACAGCAAGCCGAAGCCATGGCTAAACTCGGGGCTGACGACGCGCAGTCACTGCCCGACCCGCAACTCCTGCAGGAGGAGAAAGCCACACTGGCCCGCGCACGCGACCAAATCCTGACCGAAATGAGCGTGGCCCGCAACAGGCTGGAAGAAAACCGACGCAACGAACAACGCTTCAAGGAAATAGCCGCACGACTGGAAGCGGCGAAGAAGGAATTCTCAAAATGGGAACGACTGAATGCCCGCTTCGGCGGCACGCGTTTCCGCACACTCGTGCAGTCCTACATCCTGCGGCCGCTGCTCAACAACGCCAACATCTATCTGTCCCGCATCACCGACCGCTACAAGCTGACGTGCAGCGAGGACAACGAGCAGCTCTCCATCCTGGTGCTCGACCGCTACAACAAGGACCAGGTGCGCAGCGTGACGGTGCTCTCCGGCGGCGAACGCTTCATGATTTCGCTGGCCTTGTCGCTGGCGCTCTCGTCGCTCAACAGTCCCGACATGAACATCGACATCCTGTTCATCGACGAAGGCTTCGGCACGCTCGACGAGAAAAGCCTTGATTCCGTCATGTCCACCTTGGAACGCCTGCAGGAAATCGCCGGACAGAACGGGCGGCGCGTGGGCGTCATCTCCCACCGCGAAGAACTGGACGAGCGCATCGGCGTGCAAATCCGCGTGGTGAAGCGAGGAGAAGGACGCAGCCACATAGAACTGCGCGGAACGATGGGCACGATCGGCTCACCCGACTAACCAAGAAAAGCCACAACTTTTGACAGAACGAATAAAAAAAGCCTTCTCCTCCCGCCCTATGGTTCTGGACGGGAGGAGAAGGCTTTTTTCCGACACCGCTTATTGTCCGCCGTCATCCCCTTTGCGGAAATTCATCATGAAACTCGTTGCCACCGGGCGCACCTCATCATGGATATACAACACCTGCCACGGGCCGATGGACTTCAAGGTCTTCCTGAGGGCATCCCCTATCGGCGTGTCTTTCAGTTCCTCTCCCCGTTTTCCCCTGTCAGAAAACCTGCGCAAGACAAAGTCCGACAAGCGTCCGTCTGGAGAAACACGGACATCCCTCACCCAGAAAAGGAAAAAGGAATCCTTGTATTCCGGAAAATCGTCCCACGGGAAGCGCCTGACCAACTCGCGATGGACACCCTCCAAATCCAGTCCCTCCTGCTTGCGGTTGTGGTACGTGCGGTCCTCCACCACTCCACCGCCTCGAAGCCGCATCAGCCGCTCCGTCTCCACGTTGCGGTCGAAACCCATGTGCTCATACCTCACCAGTTCACCCCGTCCCGCACGGATGGTCCCGTTCATCCAGCGGGCGCAAATTCTCCCATTCTTATAATAAGGAGCGAACAGCGCCTTCAACGAATCGGGAAAGAAGGCCAGCGTGTCGCACTCCCGCGTCAGCGTGTCGTACACACATACTTCCAAGTGCTGCAAATAGAGGCTGTCGTCGCGCACCTCCCAATGAGCGGTATATCCTTCCCAGTTGGCCGTCGACGTGCAATGGTTCTCGGGCAAAAATTCCATCAGGCGGACGAACAGCGTGGAATCCCATTCGATAGGTTTGTTGAGCAGTTCCCACTCCTCGCCTTCAATGTAAATGACATCGCCATCCAGCCCCGTGGCTTTCAGCGGAGCGCAGGACAAAAGTAACAACACGGATAAAATGAACATTCTCAAGTGCATGGAACCTCCCATCTTTCACTTTGGTTAATCACCCATAAAGATAACAAATGCACGACAAATGGCAAAATAAAGAACCGGAAAATCCGCAAGACACAGCAACATCATGCAGAGACCGCCGCAGTACCTTGCGGCAAGTACTCGAGTACTCTCCGCAAAGTACAATCCGACATTCCGCAAGGCGCTTGTCCGCCCGCCGCAGAAACCGCCGCCGCTCCCCTCACAAGGCAAATGACACGGCGGCTCCGCATTTTGCGGTTTTTATTCGATAAATACACGGAATTTCCGTACTTTTGTAAAGGCAAACCAATGTTACAGCAAACCATGACGCAAACCTACTCTTACGAGAAAATCCAGAACGACATGCGACTTCTGGAATTGCTTTCGCAAAGCGTGCCCGACATCGGCACGGCCTGCTCGGAAATCATCAACCTGGAAGCCATCCTGAACCTGCCCAAAGGCACGGAACACTTCCTGGCTGACATCCACGGGGAGCACGAGGCTTTCCAACACATACTGAAAAACGCTTCGGGAAACATCAAACGTAAGGTAAACGAAATATTCGGCACTACCATGCGCGAGGCGGAAATCAGACAACTGTGCTCGCTGATTTACTATCCGGAGCGCAAACTGCAATACATCAAGACGTCTGAAACCAACCTGAACGACTTCTACAACATCACGCTCCACCAGCTGGTCAGCGTCTGCCAGTCGGTGTCGTCAAAATACACCCGCTCGAAAGTGCGCAAGGCCTTGCCCAAGGAATTCGCCTACATCATTGAGGAGCTGCTGCACGAATCACCGCTGGACAACAACAAACAGGCCTACTTCAACCGCATCATCGAGACCATCGTGTCTACCGGACGGGCGGACGAATTTATCTGTGCCATCTGCAACCTGATACAAAGGCTCAGCATCGACCAGTTGCACATTCTGGGCGACATCTTCGACCGCGGAAGCGGGGCGCACATCGTGATGGACACGCTCTGCGACTACCACAACTTCGACATTCAATGGGGGAACCATGACGCGCTGTGGATGGGAGCGGCGGCGGGCAACGACTGCTGCATCGCCAACGTGCTGCGTCTGACGCTGCGCTATGGCAACCTTTCCACGCTGGAGGACGGCTACGGCATCAACCTCGTGCCCCTCGCCACCTTCGCCATGGAAACGTATGCCGACGA
Organism: uncultured Paraprevotella sp.; assembly: GCA_944321525.1. GTDB lineage: Bacteria > Bacteroidota > Bacteroidia > Bacteroidales > Bacteroidaceae > Paraprevotella. Next base: position 7,161 of record CALULQ010000010.1, on the reverse strand, counting down.
CCCCTGCCACTTCTTCGGCCCGCAACTGGACAAAGACGACACGCGGCACACCCCGAAGGCGCGCCGGCTCATCGCACAGATGCACAAGGCCATCAGCATCATACAGTTCAAACTGGAGGCTGCCATGATCGACAGCCGGCCGGAATGGCACATGGAGGACAGGAAACTGCTGGAACATATCGACTTCGAACGGAAAGTGTTCGTGCGCGACGGGAAAGAATATGCCATGCGCGACTGCTACCTGCCCACCGTGGACCCGGCCGCTCCCTACCGACTCACGCCGGAAGAGCAAGACCTGGTGGCCAAACTGCACCACTCCTTCAGCGTGAGCGACAAACTGGACAAACACATACAATGTCTGTTCTCCCACGGTTGCATGTATGGCATCTTCAACTCCAACCTGCTGTTCCATGCCTCCGTGCCACTGAACGCCGACGGCAGCCTAAAGGAAGTGGACATCCGTGGCGAGAAGTTCAAGGGCCGCGCCTTGCTGGACAAAATAGGCATGGTGATGCGCTCCGCCTTCAACAGCGACACGGAAACGGAAGAACGGAAATTTGCCGTCGACTACTTCTGGTACTTGTGGTGCGGCAAGGACTCGCCGCTGTTCGACAAAGACAAGATGACCACCTTCGAGCGCTACTTCCTGGAAGACAAGGACACGCACGCCGAAGAAAAAGGCTACTACTACAAACTGCGCGATGATGAAAGAATCTGCGACATGATTCTGGATGCGTTCGGCGTGAAGGGCGAGCACCGGCACATCATCAACGGCCACGTGCCGGTGCGCGTCGGACGAGGGGAAACGCCCATCAAGGCAAACGGCAAACTGATGGTCATCGACGGAGGATTTGCCAAGGCCTACCACAACACGACGGGCATTGCCGGATACACGCTGGTGTTCCACAGCCGGGGTTTCCAGCTGGTGCAGCACGAACCGTTCACCTCGGCCGAGGAAGCCATCAAGAACGGGACCGACATCGTGAGCACCACGCAAATCGTGGAACTGAGCACCCAGCGCATGATGGTGCGCGACACGGACAAAGGCGCCGAACTGGAAAGCCAGATCAGCGAACTGAAAGAGCTGCTCTACGCCTACCGGCACGGCTACATCAAGGAAAGCACAAAAGGGAAGTTCCGCTATTAGATTCACTTGACACCACACAAGGCGGAATGACGGGCGCTGCCAACAGGGCCGCCCGTCATTCCGCCTTGCCGTGCGACCCGAACAGCAAGAGGCGGTCGCGGGCGCAAGCCGGTGCGGCCCACGACTCGGGCACCAGCCGCCAGCGGGTGAAAGGTTGCGGGTCGGTTTCTTCCTTACCTCTTATATATTGTATGATCAACGTACGAAGATCTTCTTCCGTACTGCGCAACAGACGTCTCCCCAATTCTTCGTGCGAGATGCCGGCTCCCTTGGTGAACAGCTCTCCGCCCCCGTTTCCACGGTACGAATTGGCCACCACCACATACCACGCCGCAGGATCGAACGGGCTTCCGTCCGCCATCGCCGTGATGGTTATCTTCTCCCCGCAGGGACGTGTCACGTCCACCGTGTAGCACAATCCGGCCGCGGAGTCGAAATTGTAAGCCAGATTCTTGAATCCCAGGCGCCCTCCTCCGTCCAACACATAGTCCAGCAGCATCACGTGGTCGTCCGGGCTCTTCATCTGGTCGACCCAAAGCCCATAGCTCATCTCCAGAATGCCTTTGATTTCGCGCCCCGTGAGGCGCAGGGTGTAGAGCACGTCGTCATAACGGTAGAGGTTGAACACGTCGCGCACATGCACATCGCCCTGTTCGATTCTGGCCGCGAACGACACCGGGGCCGCGAACGAGAGCTGCGCCCCTGTGGCCGCCAACTGTACCTCGTGCACGAGGTCCACGAAGGCCGACGGCCCGAAATAAGCATCCTGGCTCTCTATCGCATGCGTGAAGCGCCCAATCTTCCGGGCCACGTAATACTCCGTGTTGTGGATGTAGCGCCTGAAGTAATGCTGCATGTATTTCGACGCTTCTCCCTTATAATAAGACAAATCGGTGGTTTTCCCCTCCACGGCGACGACCTTGTTGCCGTCGCGTCCGATTTCAACGTCAATGTCAATCTCGCCCACGACCACGGCCATGCTCGACGGCGCGCAGCAGACGACAGGCTTCCCCGACGGCCCCGCCACTGTCTCGCAGTTGCGCATGTGGTCGTGCCCGTAGCAGACCACGTCGAAGCCTTCCACCTCGCGGGCCACGTCCAGCGCTGCATTTTCGGCGTATGCCGGCGTGACGATGCCGCCTTCCTTTCCGGAATGGAAAAGTCCGACCAGCACGTCCGGCTTCTCCCGTTCCCGGATGACGGGGACCCACTGCCGGGCACAAGCCACCAGGTCCTGGAACTCCAGCCCACTCCACAATGAGGGCGGCAGCCAGTTAGGCACGGCAGGAGTCGTCATGCCCAAGACTGCCACTTTGACACCCTCCCGTTCCAGTACGGCATAAGGCGTCAGGTAGCTCTTGCCCGTCGCCTTGTCGATGATGTTCGCCCCCAAGACTGGAAAACGGCAGTCGGCCACCCAGTTGTCATACACCCTGTGCCCCGTCTCCAGGTCGTGGTTCCCCATCGCCCCGGCGTCGTATGCCATATAGTTCATCACCTCCGCTGCCAGGTTCTTCCCCGTGGGCATCACGAAGTTACTGCAATACACCACGGGGTTTCCCTGCAGGATGTCCCCCCCGTCGAGCAGCAACAGACGCCGCCCGTAAGTCCGCCTCAGGCTCTGCACGTAGGCATACACCCTCGACAGGCCTCCCCTGACGGAATGGTTGTTCACGTAGTCGCGCATGAAAAAGCATCCATGCACGTCGCTCGTGTGTACAATCTTCAAGCTCACCATCCTTCTGTCCGCAGTCTTTCCCGTCATAAATCTTTCCACAAATAGTTCTTTCATGCAAAAATAACAATAAAGCCGTCTCCGGCAAACAGATTGGCATCTTATTTGTTGCAAATCTCGCAGAAAGGAGACAATCACCATGGCATTTATTGATTATTACAAGATAATGGGCATCAGCAAAGATACCCCGCAGAAGGACATCAAAGCGGCCTATAAGAAACGGGCCAAGCAGTTCCATCCCGACCTGCATCCCGACGACCCGAAAGCCAAAGCCAAATTCCAAGCCCTGAACGAAGCCTACGACGTGTTGAACGACCCGGAAAAGCGGGCCAAGTATGACCAATACGGCGAGCATTGGAAAAATGTGGACATGGGCGGAGGCGCCACGGGTGCAGGCGGAGGCGACGGCGGATTCGAAGGATTCGACTTCAGCCAGTTCGGCGGAGGCGGCTTCTCGGACTTCTTCACACAAATGTTCGGAGGCGGCGGAGGGCGCACGCGCAGCTACCGCACCAGCTTCAAGCGCGGCTTCAACCCCTTCGGCGACGAAGGCGGCACGGTGAGCTATTCCGACCGCGAATGCACCGTCAGCATCGACATGTACACGGCCCTGCTGGGCGGATCCATCATCGTGCAAACGCCCGACGGCGACAAACTGAAACTGAAAATCAAACCGGGCACGCAACCGGGCACCAAGGTCCGCCTGAAAGGAAAAGGCGACACCTACCCCGACGGGACACGCGGAAACCTCATCCTGACGTACAACGTGCAGCTTCCCACCAACCTGAGCGAGCGGCAAAAAGAGCTGCTGCAGCAAATGAGAATGGGATGAATATAAGGAATTTTCTTGCGCATTCCGCGGAAAAGTGCGATATTTGCATCAGAATTTAAACGCATAGAATATGAATCAAGACATCACTCCTTACGTGAAATACATCGGTGCCGACGACACGGACCTGGACCTCTTTGAGAGCCAATACGTCGTGCCGCGCGGCATCTCGTACAATTCTTACGTCATTCTGGACGAGAAAATCGCCGTCATGGACACCATCGACCGCCGCAAGACGGCCGAATGGCAAGCCAATCTGGAAAAAGCCCTCGACGGACGCACGCCGGATTACCTCGTCGTGCAACACATGGAGCCCGACCACGCGGCCAACATCGGATGGTTTGCCGCGAAATACCCGCAGGCCACCATCGTGGCCAGCACCAAGGCCGTCCAGATGATGCCGCAGTTTTTCGAAGAAACGGACTTCGCCGGGCGCACCCAAGCCGTGAAGGAGGGCGACACGCTCTGTCTTGGCCGTCACACGCTGAAGTTCATCATGGCGCCGATGGTGCACTGGCCCGAAGTGATGCTCACGTATGAGGAAAGCGAGAAAATCCTGTTCTCGGCAGACGCGTTCGGCAAGTTCGGCGCGCTCTGCCACGAGGACGATTGGACCGACGAGGCACGCCGATACTACTTCAACATCGTGGGCAAATACGGCGTACAGGTGCAAGCCTTGCTGAAGAAAGCCGCCGGCCTGGACATCGCCATGGTCTGCCCGCTGCACGGCCCGGTGCTCACTGAAGACTTGGGGCGCTACATCGGCCTCTACGACACGTGGAGCAAATACGAGCCGGAAACCGAAGGCGTGCTGGTGGCCTACGCTTCCATCCATGGCAACACGGCCACAGCCGCACGGAAGATGGGCGAAATGCTGCAAGCCAAAGGTGCCAAGGTTGAACTCGTCGACCTGACGCGCGACGACATGGCCAAGGCTGTGGAATGCGCATTCCGATACAGCAAGATGATTGTGGCCGCCTCGTCCTACGATGCCGGCGTGTTCCCGCCGATGTTCGACTTCCTTCACCACCTGCAAATCAAGAACTTCCAGAAGCGGCGCGTGGGCATCATCGAGAACGGGTCATGGGCACCGACGGCCGGACGGGTCATGTCGTGCATGTTGGCGGACATGAAAAACATGCAAGTCATGGAGCACACCGTCACCATCAAAAGCAGCATGAAGAAGGCCGACATCGCGGCCATGGAGGAACTGGCAGACGAGTTGTTGGCCGCAGAATAAGTCAAAACCAAATTCCTTTAAACTATATTTATTGCAAAAGAAGGGGACGCCACATCCGGGCGCTCCCCTTTTTTTATTTTTGTTCCAACGGCGATGAAGCGCTAAATGCCAGCTAAAGGAAACACCCAACAAGAGTAACGGGAATAAGACAAAAGCTTTTACAGAGCGCAGCCCCCCAGACCACAGGATGGCAACAAGGCTGGACGCGCACGACCGTGCCCGAAACGCCGCCGCGCCATGCGGAGTATCGAACAGTACTCTGCGGAGAGTACTCGAGTACTTGCCGCAAAGTACGCTGACGGTCTCCGCACGGCGCTTATCCTCCTGCCGCAGGAAGAGAACCTGGAAACCGCCCGATGTTTCATCGCGCCAAGGAGCATCCCAAAGGCTCCGCGAACAAAGAAAAGTTTTTATATCCGCCGAAAAGGCAAGCATACCCTTTCGGGCGGACATTCACAACAAGACAAGAGCACAACATGTCAAGGGGATGTGCAAAAGCCATCGCCCACAATCGCACTCATACAAAAAAACATCCAGGTCGGAATGGAGGGGGACGGAGCCGCACCCTTCCATTCCGACCCGAAACATCAATCCGGAAGCCGGCCTTCCAGCCAAGCGTCAATCAGCATGCGGGCCATGGATACCCTGCCGGGAATTTCCGGCAAGTGGTCGCGGCTGAACCATCCGCCACTGGCAATTTCGCTTCGCTGCAAATGCAACTCGCCCTCCACGTAGTCGGCATAGAATCCCACCATCAGCCCGCAAGGATAAGGCCACGGCTGGCTACCGAAGTAGCGGATGTTTTTCACCCGCACTCCGGTCTCTTCCATCAGTTCACGGCGGACACACTCCTCCAGCGTCTCTCCCGTCTCCACGAAACCGGCCACCAGACCGTAATACCTGCCCCGCAGATTATGGGCATGCACCATCAGTATGCTGTCGCCCCGGCGCACCAGCACGATGATGGCAGTGGCCAGCTGCGGCCACACCTCCTTGCCGCAGTTCGTGCAGCGCTTGCTGATGTCCGTATGCAACTTCATGGGAGCGCCACACACGCCGCAAAACTTCGTGTTACGGTCCCAATAAAGGATTTCCGCCCCCTTGCCGGCTTTCAGGTAAAGGTCGCGGGGCAGGATGTCGAACGAGGCACGCAACCCCACCATGCGCCGGGCGGCATCCTCCACCACGGGCCGGTCTATGGAAACGGCGCGGCAAGCCTTCCCCCCGAGCGGAGTCAGCCGGTGCACAGTGTTCCAGTCGGCCAGTTCCACGGGCGGCTCTTTTCCGAAAGGAACCGTCAGCAGTCCCCCCTCCGAGCGCTGCAACAGCAACTCATCCTTGCAAAAGACGAACCAGTAAGCCGGTTCATCATGTCTTATCTGTTCCATTGTATCAATAAAAAAAGAAGCCTCAACCCAAATGGCGAGGCTTCCCCATATATTTTAAATAAGAATAAACTGAAATCACAGCCCCAAGGACTTCTTCACGGCCTCCACCGTCTGCATGGCCTTCTTCTCGGCTTCGGGATAGCACTTCGGGCACTTCATCTCGCCCGTCACCTCGATGTAGAACTTGATTTTGGGCTCTGTACCCGAGGGACGCACGCTCACCTTTGTGCCATCGGCACTGTACCATTGGAGCACGTTGGACGTGGTCGGCTGGTCGATATCCGTCACATGGCCTTGGTTGTCCGTGGCTTTCAATGTCTGATAATCCTTCACCATGACCACTTCCGAGCCGCCCAGCTCTTTCGGCGGATTAGCGCGGAAGTCCACCATCATTTGCTTGATTTCATCGGCGCCCGTCTTGCCCGGTTTCACTACGTTGATGGTCTGATTCAGCGAGAAGCCATACTCCACATAGATGTCCATCAGCACGTCGAACAGCGTCTTGCCCTGATCCTTGGCCCAAGCGCAGATTTCGGCCAGCAAAGAGCAAGCCGAAACGGCATCCTTATCGCGCACAAAGTCTTCGGCCAAGAAGCCGTAGGACTCTTCACCGCCACCAATGTACTGCTTCTTGCCTTCGTTCAGGCGAATCTGACGTGCAATCCATTTGAAACCAGTGTAGCAGTCGTACATTTCCACGTGGTTCTTGTCGGCGATGGACTTGATCAGTTCCGTCGTCACGATGGTCTTTACTATGAATTCGTTGCCCTTCATCTTCCCCATCGCGATGCGGTTCTTGATGATGTAGTAAAGGAAAATCAT